>JANXUT010000064.1:0-90000 GCA_025356075.1 Pseudomonadota bacterium
TCTTGTAGCCTTGCGGCCAGAAGTTGCCACCGCCGGAGATGGCCACGATGCGAACGGCGGGGAATTCCTCCTTCACCGCCGCAATCAGCGCCGCGCCGTTCTCCTTCGGCATGATCATGTCGGTGATCACGAGCTCGACCGGCTCGGCACGCAGCTCCTCGAGCGCCTGCTCGGCGTAGGCCGCGACGCGCACCGCGTAGCCCGCCCGCTCGAGGACGCGGCTCATCGCCGAGCGCACGTCGGGCTCGTCATCAACGATGAGCAGGCGCCCGAGCGATCCGGGTACCGGCCGAGACTTTGGCAGACTCGTGGGGCTGTTGCTCATCGGGCGCTCCTCATAGGCTCTGGCTCCGCGGCCAAATTGTGTGCATCGGCTCTCTGACCGGTCGGGAATCGGACCCGGAACGTGGCTCCCTCGCCGGGGTTCGAATCGACGACGATGGATGCGCCGAAGCTCGTCGCGATGCCGTGGGCGACCGCGAGCCCGAGGCCGGTGCCGGAGCCGACCTCGCGCGTCGTAAAGAAAGGCTCGAAGATTCTCTCGACCGTCGCCGAGTCCATGCCGTGCCCGGTGTCGGCGACGTAGAGTTCGACGATCGGCGGGACGACGGATCGATCGACACGAACGCCGATCGTCAGCACGCCGCCGGTCGCCTGCATGGCCTGAAACGCGTTGGTGCAGAGGTTCATGATCAACTGCGTCAGCAGGCCCTGGTCGGCGAGCACCGTCGGGATGTCGGCGGCGAGCTCCTGCCGGACATCGATGCTCGCGGGCACGAGTGCCGTGAAGAGCTTGAGCGCTTCGTCGACCGCGCTTTCGAGCCTGACGGGCCCCAGGCGAGTCGAGTCGAAGTCGCGGCTGAATACGAGCACCTTGCGCACGATATCGCGCGCGCGCTTCGCGGCCGAGAGCACGCCTTGCAGCTGCTCGGCGTCGGAGCTGCCCTCAGGCGCATCGAGCAGCAACGACTCGGTGTAAAGGATGATCGGCACCAACGCGTTGTTGAACTCGTGCGCCACGCCGCCCGCGAGCGTGCCGACGGTCTCGAGACGGTGCCGGCGTCGCAACTGCACCTCGAGCGTGCGCCGCTCCGACTCGACCGCCTCCTTGGCCACTATCTCCTGGCGAAGGCGCTCGCTGACACCGACGAGCTCGCCACGCATCCGGTCGAGGTCGCGGCCAAGTTCCACGACCTCGCGCAGCGAAGTCGTGGCGGCGAGGTGCAGCGCGTAGTCCCCGGAGGCGACCCGGCGCGAACGCTGCTGTAGTTCGGTCAGCGGTCGGGAGAGCCAGCGGCCGACTAGGAGCGCCAACACCATGGTCGAGGCGAAGTAAGCCGCCAGCACAGCGAGCACGCGCGAGCGGGCCTCGGCAATCTCGGCCGTGAGCGTGCGCTCGTCAAAGCCGAGCCACAGTTCCGCCTGGCGCCCGGCGTGGTCAAGCGGCAGCATGATGAAATAGACCTCGTCGTCGCCCTGCCCGACATCGAGGTCCTGGTGCGGCGGACGCTGCACGCCAGCGAGGCCGAGTTCGCTGCGGATGTCGCGGCCGCCGGCGCGAAGCTCCGCGTATGCGCCATCGCCACGCAGGATCGCCGAGTCGAGCAGTGCCTTCGAACGTTCCGGCGAGTCGAGCGCATCGCCAAGCTCGAACTGATCGGCGACCACGCGGGCGAATCCCCGTACCTGCTCGAGAAACTGATCGACCTGGCTGCGCTCGACCACGTGCATGACGCCGAAGAAGAGCAACGGCAGCAGCACGCCGTGCGCGAGCAGCATAAGCAGCGAGATTCGCGAGGCGAGCGTGGAGGTCAGTCGCGCCATAGCACGCGCAGTATCTTGAATCGCCGGTCGTTGGCGACATCCTTGGCCCAGGCGATGCTGACCGCGGCCGGATCGCCCGCCACCGCGTTCAGCAACTCCGTCTTGGAGTTGTAGACCGCCGGCCGCCGGCCGCCCTGCTGCAGCGTGATGAGCAGAAGCCTGCGGACGTAGGCGCTCTCAGGCATGGCGATGACGTTTTGCAGGAACGCCTCGTGCACGCGGCTGTCGCTGTAGTTGTCGAGGGCGCGTAGCGTCCTGTCGTTTCGAATCACCGTCAGGCCAAGGAACAGCTCGCGCACCTCGATCGTCTCGAGGCGCGCGACCGGGCTGTCCGCGCTCACGAATAGCACGAGGCTTTCATCGGCCCGCGCCGATGGTCCGGCGCAGAGCATGAGCGCCGCGAGCGTCGCTATGACGGCGATCTTCACGGCACTACGCCGCTCCACTGCAACCGTATCTCGTTGAAGTCGCCGGCCAGGTTGGTAGCGCGCGCGGCCTCGAGCGTCAGCGCATGGTTGCGTGCCACATCCCATCGCAGGCCGACGAGCTTGCGGCGCAACTCGAATTCGCGCCGCTGGAACGTCAGGTAGGTGGACGCGCCGGCTTTCTGTGACGTCTCGACGCGGCCGTAGACCCGAAGCGCGTGAGGCAGCGTGCGCTCCGCCTGCAGGTACCCGGCCCCGAAGTTCTCGTGCCGCGTCTGCGGGCCTGAGTTGAGGTCGACGTCGATGTCGTACCAGGTCGCTTGCAAGCGCCAGTCGTGACGATCGAGCGTCACAAAGGCGCCGACTACGTTGAGTCCTACATCGTCCGCTTGCAGCAGCGCCGCAACCCCAGCGTCGCGCACGTTGACGTCGTGTCGCGCCGCGACGATGCCCACCGCGTCCTCGCCGAGGAGATCCGGGAGGAAGCTCGCCCGCCCTGACCAGGACGCGCGGTGGCCGCCGATATTGGACTTGAACACGCCGATCGGGGACATCGCTCCGTCTGTTATGACCGGCGCCGCGCCCCCACCGAGCGAGAGCGTGAGACCGCCGGTGGACCCGAGCGAACCGCGCGTCTCGAGGAGTGCGCCGACGATGTGCTGGGGGACTAGCCCGCCTTCATCCTCCCAGTGCTCGATATTCGGCCGCGTAATCGCGGTTTGCAGGAATTGTCCGTGGTGGTGCTGCGTGTTCCAGGCGCTTGCGGGCTGGTGGAAGCGTCCCGCCCAGATCAGCGTGTTCTCGCCGAACTCCCAGCCAAACTGTGCCCGCTCGACTTCAAGCTCGTTGGTCGCGATGAACGTCTCCGCCAGCATCCGGAAGTGCCCAGTGGAATGCGAGTACAGGACGTCGGCGCTGACGTAGTCGAAATCCTTCTGTGGTGCAACGTCGGAGTCGGAGCGGACGCGCTCCTGGCCGGTCAGGAAGACGAGCCAGTCGGAGTCGCTTCCGTGGTGGTGATCTTCGGCGCGCACGGCCGACGATGCGAAAGTCGCCACGACGGCAGCGAGGACGACCGTCCTCGCGCGCAAGAGTAGGTCGTGTAGGTATGGCATCTGTCGAATCCCTGGTCCACCGGGGCGCCAGTGTGGCCGGACCCCGTTTTGATGACCACGCTAGCATGGACTACGCTGTCACCCTCGATCGTGGCGGCGGGTCGCATTGGCGGGGCCGCGTCCTCATTATGTCCGCGGCTGCGGGGCCCGCAGGCCCACGTCAGGACGCGCCGTTCATCCCACATCCAGCGGCGCCCCCCAATGACCGGGTTCGGGCGCCGTGGCTCGATGTCCGTCCAGGATGCCATTCGGACGCCACCGGTCCGTGGGATCGATCGCATCGTTCGCCTTGGCGCTCGCCCCGGACCCCGCACCCCAGAAGTCACGGCCCCCGTGTCCCGTCGCGATTGGCGATGGTGAATCCGACTGGTGGACGCGACGCCAGGGATCACCGGCACGAAGGCGGTAGGCAAAGCCCGCTTCGCCCCCGCGTAGCTAGCACCATGCGCTCGCCGGGCGCAATCGCGCGGCGGCGCAGGATTTTCATGAGAACGGCGAACAACCGGCCCTAACCGCGAATCGGGATGCGCGGCTCCTCCTCGACCACCTCGCGACGATGGCGGCTACTTCGGCGCTGGCGCTGGTGCTGGTGCTGGTTTTGAGATCACGCCCGCATTTGCGTTCACAGGCTCGATGTCGAGCACCTCGACCTCAAAGACGAGCAACGAGTTCGGCGGAATTGCCGGCGGTGGCTTCGAGCCGTAGGCGAGCTCGGGCGGCACGAACAGCTTCCACTGCGCGCCCTTTCCCATCAGCCCGAGCGCTTCACGCCAGCCCGCGATGACTCCGCTCGGCGTCAAGGTGGCCGGCTGGCCGTGCGCATAGGAACTGTCGAATTCCGTCCCGTCGAGAAGCCGCCCGCGGTATTGCACGGTGTACCGGTCGCTGGGGCTCGCCGTCGGCGCGGGATTCGCGCCCGGCACCACGACCGTGTACTGCAGGCCCGATGCTGTCGTCGTGACCTTCGGGTCCTTGCCGTTCTTGGCGAGGAATTCACGGGCGGCCTGCTGGTTGTGCTCGCCGAACGCGGCGACCGCGTTACGCACGAACTCGGTCGCGGCCTTGCGGTCCTCCTCGCTCGGCTTCTTCCCGCCGATGCTGTCGTGCAGGCCGCGCATGAGCGCCGCCTCCGAGACGGCACTCGTGAGGCCCGAGTCATGCCACTGGCTGCCGATCATGAGGCCGAGGCTGTAGCTCGGGGCATCCGCGGCCGGCGCCGGTTGCACCGCCGGCGCGGCGGTCTTTGCGGTCGGCGCGGCGGCGCCGGCAGTCACGGGCGACACGATCGCCGCGGCTGCTACGCCGAAGGCCACCGCCAGCGTCGGCAGCCGGAATGCTCCTGAATTCTTGCTCATCGTAGCTCCTAGGAAAACGGTTCGCGGAGCTTACCGCGGTGGCGGCCCCGGCGCGCCGCTTCACGCGGCGTATTTCGGCAGCGTCCGTGTCTCCCGCTGGCCAGGGCGCGCTCGTGCCGCTCGCCAGGCCGCGAGCACCCTTGCGTCAAGCACCGATCGAGGCGTCGCCGGTCGCGCGGATATACTAGCCTCGCTACCACCGCCCGCCGCCACGGACCGCCCATGACGACCGACAGAATGTGTCGCTTCGCTCCGCTTGTCGCACTCGCGCTCTGCTGTGTCGCGGCCCCCCTGACGGCCGCCGCGAACCCGCCCGCCGCACCGCCCGCACCGCCCGCGCCAGTCCGGGACGCCGCGACGTCGGACGATCCCAGCTTCAACCTTGGCCTCGTGCTCGGCAATCAGCTCGAGCACAGCGGACTCGCCGGCAAGGTCAAGCTCGACGCGCTGGTGCGCGGGATGCGACGGGGACTCGCCGGCGCCCCGGTCTCTGCCGAGGAGCGCGCACAGGCGACGCAGTTCATGCGCGGCGCACGCGACACGCTCGCGGACCGGAACCGAGCGGCGGCGAAGGGCTTTCTTGCCAAGAACAAGGCCGCAAGCGGCGTGCAAACGACCGCGTCGGGACTTGAGTACCGGGTGATCAGCGACGGCGACCTGTTACGCGCGACGCCCCGGACCGCGGATCAGGTCACCGTGCGCTACCGTGCCTCGCTTCTCGACGGCACGACATTCGACAGTTCCGATGCGCATGCCGAGGCCGCCACTTTCAAGATGACATCGATGCTGAAGGGATGGCAGGAGGCGCTCCTGAAAATGCACCCGGGCTCGAAGTGGCAGCTGTGGGTCCCGCCGGAACTCGCCTACGATGCGCATTCACCGCCGGGAATTCCTCCCGGCGCCCTCATCCTATATGAGCTCGAACTCATCAAGGTCGAGGCGCCGCCCGTCGATCCGTTGCTGCTACGCAAGGGCGCCAGCAAGCCGGCGGCAGCGGCTCCGGCTGCCAAACCCGCCGCGCCGCCTCGCTGAGTCGTGGGCAATCGCCGCCTACGGAATCGTCCAGTTTCCGTCCGGCGCGACGAAGTTACCGGTTGGTGTCGCCCACTTGACGAGGAATCCACCCTTCGAGGCGAAGCGCTGACCCGTCGCAAGGGCGAGCCTCGGGTAGTATCCCGTCACGATGCGGTGCTCAACCTGCAGCACCGCGCGCTCAACGAAGTAGTCGCGCACGAAGGCGTCGCCCATGTGCTTCAGCACTTCGGATGCGAGGCCGAGCGCGAGATAGGTGTCGACCTGTGACTGCTCGGCCACCAGCGGGATGTGGCGAGCCATGAACCAGCCGATCGCGAAATCAACGCGGACCCGACGGCGATCCGGCAGGTCGAAGAGATACGCGATCCGCGTCCGCTCGCGCCAGGCTGCCGGCACCGGGGCGCGTTCGAGGGACCCCAGGAGCCCCGAGAGGTAGACGCGGTTCGCCGCGGGCGCGACACCGAGCGCAGCGAGGTCTTTGGGCCTCAGCCACAGCACCAGGCGCTCGGCGCTCCCCGCTCGATGAACGGCATTGGCAACGCCCGCACCGGCGGAGCCGGTGAGCACCTGGCTCGAGACCTTGATGCCGCTGTCTTTGAGCAATGCGGCGAGCTCGGCTGCCGCGGCTTCGCCGACGTCGCCCGCGCGATAGATCTGGGTCACCGATTGCGGCACGGCACCGGCAGTCGTCTCGCGCAGCGCCTTGGCGACGAGGCCGGCCTCGAGCAGCACGCCGCGCGAGAAATAGATCGAGTAGAAATCGCTTTCATTGACGACGGGCAGCTCCAAGTTCGGGAACAGGCACGGCACGCCCGCGTGCTCGCAGAACGCATGTACCGGCGCCCAGTTGCCGCCGCCGAGTCCCGACAGCACCGCGAACACGGGCTCGCGCTCGAGGTGCCGCTCGAGCTGTTGCTGCCAGCCGGACGCGGGGCCGGTGAGCTCCCAGACGTGGAGTTCCCAACGCCGGTGCACCATGAACATCGCGCGGCTGTAGGCGGTCTTCGCGGAGGTGCGCATCGCCGGCACCGGGACCATCTGCCGGACGTTGCGATCGGCGAAGAAATGCTTCATCACGTCGAGGACGCCGGCACGCTTCACAGGATCGGCGTCCGGCGTGATGATCGTCGCGAAGTGCAGCGTCGAGTCCGTGACACCCGGCACGCGTTGCTGGTCAAGGTGCTTCAGGTAGCCGGTCAACGCCGCCATGTCCTGGTCGCCGAGTGCGTATTGCGGCATCAGGTAGCTGAACCGCTGGCCGTCGGGATCCACTCCCTCGCGGATTGCGCGTGCGAGGAGCTCGTCCGAATACGGCGAGCGGTTGCCGCGCATGCCCTCGACGAACGGCAGGTCGCCATCGTCGCCGTCCTTCGGCAGCGGCCTGGTCAGGTAGCGGCCGGTGATCGGCGGCACGGTCGTGCGGCCTTCGGGACCACCGAGACCGCTGCGCTGGTGGCAGTTGACGCAGGCCGCCGTAGCGCCCTCGGCGTTTGCCGCGCCGCTGCGCAGCGCCACGATCGGCTCCCCCGATCCGAGCAGGCCACGGCGAAAAATCACCTCGCCGGCGGAATTGGACGCGGCCAGCTCGGTAGCGGTCCCGCCTGCGGGCGCGCCAAGCGCGGGCATTGTGAGGACGAACGCGAATGCGAGAGCCACGTGCCGCAGGCTTCGCCTCGGTGTCACGAACTGGGCGAGGCCCCCTCCGTCGTCGACCGGCGCGCAGAAGATCGGCGATGCGAAACGCATCGTGCGCGCTACGGCTGCGGTGGCGGAGGCTGCGCGGGCGGCGGCGGCGTGGGCTGGGGCAGCGGTCGCCCCTGCGGCGCCTGCGCGGCCGACGCGACGCCGCGCGTATCGACCACGATCGCGCCGCGGCGCTTCGGCAGGATCACCGGCTTCTCGAAGGTCTTGTCATCGATCGGCGGATTGATCGCGACTTTTTCGATTACTAGCTTGTTGGAGACCTTGTTAGCACCCGCGGCCGTCTCGATGATGACCGGGAGCGTCAGGCCCTTGAATTCGCGGTAGTCGCGGTAGTACATCGAGGTAGTCGCGGCGCGCCCCGCGGAAGAGCGTACTTCGCGATCAAAGCGGAGCTCGAGGAAAGTCGTCGCGTCGACCCACAGCTGTCCGCCGTCCCCGGTCGAGAGCCGGACCGTCAGGACGTACGCATCATGGCCGTCGACGGTGTCGAGGCCGGCAACCCTGAACGTCGCCTTGCGCGCTGCGTAGTACATGAGCGGGCCGTCGATGACCTGGGCACCGCGGGCGTAGTTGAGCTCCTCCGCCGTGTAGTCCTCGACGGTCGGCACGCCGCGAACGTCCGGATGCATTTTCCAGCCATTGGTCCCGTCGTAGATCCTGAGCGAGCGACCCGAGGCCGTCGCAATCTCGAAGCGCGTCCGATCGGGACGCTTGAGCTCGAGGAGGAATGGCAGCTTGCGCTCCGGGTTCGACGAGCTCTCGGTGTGTCCCGACCAGACCATCGTCTCGGCCTTCTTCCAGGCATCGTTGCCGCCGCGAACCTTGGCATTGCGCGCGATGATCTCTGCCGCGGTGAGCTTCGGCGGCTGCGCCTGCGCGGCCGCCGGCGCCTGCACCTGTGCCTGCGCGGTAACGGCGAGGCTCGTGGCGAGAAGCCAGGCGAAGATGCGTGTCATGGCGGTCGTCCCGTGCGCGACCGGCGACTCAGTGCGCCGCCGGCAACTGCGGCTTCGCAAAAAGCGTCGCTGCCACCGGCGGGTTCACGACCACCGTCTCGATGGTCATCTTGTGGCGCTTGGCAACCTTGTCGACGACCGTCTCGAGCGTGTGCGGGAATGCGAGACCGTTCAGGGTCTTGTAGTCGCGGTAGTAGACCAGCACGTTGTGCAGCTTGCCGTCGATCTTGCGCGGCTCGCCGTCGATCCTGACTTCGAGGAAGCTAGCCTCGTCGACCCACACCGTGTGCTGGTCGCCGCTCTTACCCGTGACGAGCAGCTTGTAGGCGGGCTTGCCCTCGACCGGTTCCGTGCCGCGCGATTCGAGTTTGTAGCCCTTGCGGGCGTAGTCGATCAGAAAGCCGTCGAGCTCGCCCGCGGCCGCCGCCACCTTGGCTTCGGCGGGCGTGAAATTCTCGACTTCATCGCGGTTCAGGAACGGCCGGACCTTCCAGCCCTGCGTGCCGTCATAGACCTGAACGGCGGTCTTGTCCTGGAACTTGAGCTCGAGGCGGCTCTTGTTCGGGCGCGCGAGCGTCATCTCGAACGGCAGGCGCGCGTTCTCGGTGCCGCCGGCGTCCATCTGCCCGGTCAACTTAATACTCGTCACCGCCTGCCACGCCGCAAGCCCGCCGCGGGCGGTGACGTTGCGCTCGACGACCTGCGTGGCACTGAGCCCCGCGCCGAAGGCCGACGGCGCGGCGATCGCGCCCAACGCGCACATGACGATCCGGAACTGTTTCATGGTCCTGCCCTTTCCAACGGTGATCACTCGACGAGGAGTCCGTCGGCCCGGAACGAGCCGATGATCACGTCGACGCGGTCACCCGGCTTGACCGGATGACCCTTGTTTGAAAACGCCATCCAATAGTCGTGGCCGACCTCGGGCGGCATCGCCTGCCTGAGCGGTCCAATCTTCTCCATGACGGGGATCGAGAGGAGCGCATGGCTCGTCTGCCCGTAAAGGTACGGCGTCAGCTTCTTATCCGAGAGCGCGCTCGCCTTGGTGACGTCGACGACGCGGTAGCTGAAGCGAATGAGGTTGCCCGCCGAGGTCGAGGAGACCCTCGGCTCCTGGATGCCCCAGACCGATGCGTAGATCTGCTTGGCTTTTTCCGCAAGCTTCTGGGTGTGATACGGCGAGACCTTATGAGACTTAGCGGCCGCCGCCGGCGACGCTGGCGGCGCGGTCCGCTTGGCGGGTTTCGCCGGTGTCGCAGGCGGGGACGTAGCCGCTGGCGCCACGGGCGCGACGATCGGATCCTCGGCGGCCCGGGCAGGCGCCGAGCGCAGGGCTATCCCGAGCGCGCAGCTCGCGACCACGAGCAGGATACCTCTAGCGGGCGTGTGGTTCATGCAGTCGACACGGTACACGAACGGCTCTTGCGGACTCGCGACGTGCCGCACAGGGTCGTCGTTCGCCCGGCGCTCACTTCGGCCTCCGCCGCGCCGGGCTCTGCCCGGCCGGCCGGTCCGAGCCCGGGTGCGGCGCCGACCCCTTGGCACGATCGGCGGATTCCCGTTCGTGGCGGAACTTAGCGTACGGCGAGACGCGGAGCTTGGCCCCGCCCGCCCTCGGCTTCGGCGCGACCTTTGACTTGGTCGCGGCTGGCGCGACGGCGCTGGCAGCTGGCTTTGAAGCCGGGTTCGCCGCGGCCGCAGACGGCGGCGCCCCGACCGCGGCACCGGCGATCGCAAGCGCCGCGACCGCGAGCCAGAAACTCGCCCGCCGCGCGCGCATCCGGCGACCCGGGGGGGCCGTCAGGTCATGGTCGCAACGAAGGTGGATTTGCTTCATAGGGCCTCGATTTGAGCAGGCGGTGCGGGCGGAGTTCCCAGGCGCCGACGCTTCGGGCGGTACGCGTCGGGAGGCATCCTCCGGTCACGCGTGAAAGCCGGCAATGCGATGCCAGCCTACTTCGGCCGGGTAGCTTCCATCCAGTGCTCGACGTCGGGTTTACCCGCACTGTCGCCGGGTGAGCGCGGCTTGCGCTCGATGTTGTACCGCTTGCGCTGCTCCTCGGTGAGGAGCGCGCGAATGCGCTCGGCCGTCTTGTCGCTGATGACCTTGGTCGCATTTACCCGCTGACCCGCGGGCATTTCCGCAGTGTTCCAGAGTGCCTGAATCTGTACCCGCTGGTCCTCGAGCGCCTTGCGGACCTCGAGCTGCTGCCCTGCGTCGAGCTTCAGCTCCGTCGTCAGCAGCTTTACGCGGTATTCGAGCGTCTGCCCGTGGGGCCGGACGGCCTGTGGGCGCCCGTAGGGCTTGTCGGGCAACGGTCCTTCCGTCGACGACGCATCCGCGAGTGGAGTCGTCGCGGCGACTGGAGCATCCGCGACCGCGGGCGCTGTCGCGGGCTGCTCGTCCGCGCCGGAGACGGCGGGAGCCGCGAGCCATGCGCTCCCGAGGAGCGCGAGCATCAGGTGGCCGACGCCCGGGCGGGCGCGCTCTGCAGATGCCAAGGCCGACCGCTCGCGCGGCCGGCCCTGGATGGCATCAATCAGTGTAGTTCGTCCCATAAGTACCCGCCAGCTTGCCAGAGCCGGGCCGCCCGTGGGGAAACCACGAGCGGCCCGCTGGCGATGAAGCTCAGTTGCCGAGCATCCGCAGCACCTGCGGCGAGCCCGCGGCACCGGTGTCCGTCAACGTCAGGTTGCCGGTCGCATCGAACGGCCCCACCGTCGGGCGCGCCCGCGTGACGATCACCGTGCAGAACGACCCCGGGTTCAGCGTCGTCGTCGCCGTGCAGGTGCCACCCGTCCAGCTGAACTGGTTGCTGAAGGTGTTCGTCACCGTCGCGAGTCCAGTCAGCGTGACGTTGCCCGCCGTCGCCGTATTGACCACGCAGATCGCATGCGGGGCCGAGACGTCGAGGAAGCTCAGCGTCGTGATGTTGGCACCGCCGCAGGTCGCGTTGTTGAGCCCATCGCGGAAGGCCACCTGCAGCGCCACTCCCGCCGCCGGGAATGACTGGCCGTTGGTCCGCGCGGCACCCGTGCCCGCGTCCGTGCCCGCCGGAACACCATTGTCGATGATGTTCAGCGAGCCCGGATGGGCGGCGCTTCGCGGTGACGTCTGGACGTTGAACCGGCCGGTCGCCACGCACGACTGCTGCGGAGCGAGCGTCGCCCCGGTGCAGGTATCCGGGCCCGCCGTCGCACCGGCGCTCCAGTTGTACGTCGCCGTCGCCGGCTTGCTCGCCGTCACGTTCGTGATGTACAGCTGCGCGCCGCCCGCCGCCTCCGTGTTCGTGATCGTGACGCCGCCCGCCAGAGCATTCACGCCCGGGGGCAGCGTGATCGTCAGCGGATTCGGCGCCATCGCCACGTGCGCACGGGCCGTCGCGGCAAGTGCGGTACCGGTCAGCGTGATCGGGCCCGTCGTGCCGTCGGTGTGCGTGATCACCGCGCCGCCGGCAGCCGTGACCGTCAGCGTCCGGCTGAACGCCGTGTTCGCCGTCGTCGTCGATGCCGGCGCGAACTGCACCAGGACCGTGCAGGTCGAGCCGACCGTCAGCGTCGTGCCGCAGCTGCCGCCGTTCAGTGCGAACGGCTGCGGAGTCCCGCCACCGGGCGTGAACGCGAGGCCCGTCAGGGTGGTGTTCCCCGTGTTGACCACGTTCAGCGCCAGCGTCGAGCTCCTCGTACCGGCCGCCCAGTTGCCGAAGGCCAGCGGGTTCGGACCGATCTGCGCCGAGCGCGTCGGAGTCGCCGAGGTCGCCTTCAGCGCGACCGGCGAGTTGATCACCGCCACGCTGCCCGTGATCGTCGCCGTGCCCGTCGCCACCACGCCTGCCGTCGCGGGCGCGGTATAGAGCACGTTGATCGTGCAGCTGCCATTGGCCGCGAGCGTCCCGCCGCAGGTGCCGCCCGCAGCGCCGTTCGGCCGCGAGAACGACGTGCCGGCGACAACGATGTTGATGCCGGTCAGGGCCGCGCCACCGTTATTCGCGAGGGTCAGCGTCTTCGTCGCCGTCGTGCTGGTCGCGATTTGACCAAAGGCGAGAGGCGCCGGGCTCACGATCGCGATCGCAGGCTGCACGGTCCCCGACTGGTACTCGACCGCGCCGATGTCCGGAGCGCCATTGCCGCTGCCGCCACCGCGAGCGTTGCCGAAGTAGTCGCGGCTCGGTACGCCGGTCGCGTTCACGCCCGCATTGACCGCGGGCGAGGTGCCCGGGATCGAGTAGGCCGCGAGCGCGGGTCCAACCGTGCCGTTCGCCAGCATCGCCTTGTTCGCCTCCGAGAACAGCGTCAACGGGCCGTAGGTGAGGTTGATCCAGTTATGGCCCTCGTCGACGGTCGCTGCCGGCGTGATGTTGTTGAACACGA
Source organism: Pseudomonadota bacterium (assembly GCA_025356075.1). Classification (GTDB taxonomy): domain Bacteria; phylum Pseudomonadota; class Gammaproteobacteria; order Steroidobacterales; family Steroidobacteraceae; genus CAIKZZ01. Next base: position 12,786 of record JANXUT010000064.1, read on the forward strand.
ACACGCTCGCAAGGCCGGTCGTCTCCGCGGCGCCCGGGGGCGCGTTGTAGCCGTGGCCGCCGTTCTCGGGCGGTACGCGCGAGCCGTTGCAGTACTGGGCAATGACCGGCGACGCCGTCGGGTAGACGTTGTTGTTGCCGTTGTAAACCGCAGCGCCGATCGGCGTCAGGATCGAGTTCGTCAGCGTGAGCTGCGCCCCGCCCTGGCCGTCGTTCGGATTCTGGTCGTCACGCACGCCCACGTCCCAGTAGTTGGTCGCCAGCTGCGCCGTCCCGTCGGCCGAGGAGCCGCCGGCGGCGCACATCCCGGTCGAGGTCTGGTTCAGCAGCGGCACGAGCGCCACCAGGTTCTGCTGCGAGATGAGGCCCGTGCCCGCCCCGCTGATCTCGATGTGGAACGCACGGTTCTGCCAGAACAGGTTGTTGACCAGGTTCGGCAGCGACAGCAGGCGGCAGTTGCCGTCCCTCAGCGTGTCGGTGCCGTTCGGGCCGACGTAGCCGTAGCCCGTCGGGCAACGGATGACCGTGCCGTTAGTGGCCGGCGCGACGAGGTTCATCGCATCGACCATGTTCGGCGTGTTCTTCATCGTCACGAGGCCCGCCGGCTGCGGAATGTGGGCCGCGTTGGGGCTCAGGCAGTTCGAATTCTGCAGCTGAGTCGGGTCCGTAGTCGGCGTGCACCCCGGCGGTGGCGAGGAGGCGTTCGCGGCCGCGAGCGTCTTGAAGAGCACGCCGGCCGAGGCCGTCGTGTCGTTCGAGACGATCGTGTTGTTGATGATGCTCGCCTTCAGCGTGTCCTCGAGCGACACGCCGGCGCCATCCCAGCCCGCGACGTTGTTCGCGATGATGTTGTTGGTCACCGCGACCGAGTACCACTGCGAATCCGCGTTGCGCGGGAATGCAGTGACTTCGGTGCCGTTCACCTGTTGCAACCTGAGGCCGCCGCCGCTGCCGCTCTCGGCACTGTTGCCGAGGATCAGGTTCGCGTCGATGACGAGGTTGTTACCAGTACCGTCACCGAGGCCCGGCGGGCAATCGGCGTCCGTCAGCGTGCCGCACTCCTGGCCCGCCAGCGGGCCGGTCAGGTAGACGCGCGGGTTCGCAGCGCCGATCACGCCGATGCCACCGCCGTTGGTCGGCAGCGTCGGGTTCGTGCTCTGGTTGAACACGATCGCGTTGTGGTCGATGCGGCCGTTGAAGCTCACGCCGCTGTGCTCGACGCCACCACCGTCGCCCGTGCTGAGGTTGCCCGCGATCCAGTTGTGGTCGAGGCGGTAGTTGTCGGCACCGGAGCTGATCGTGACGGCACCGCCGCCCGAGGGCGTGCCGGAGAAGAGCGCGTCACCGAGGCTCGCGTTGTTGTAGATGTCGTTGTGGTGCAGTCGCACGTTCACGTTCAGCTGGAACGGGATCGCGCCGCCCGGAGCAACCGCATTCGGGCCGAAGACCGAGAACGGCGGGCACAGCGGCTGCGGATTCGGCACGGCCGGTCCGCAGATCGTGTTGTCGTACACGTTGAGCGGCGGGGTCTCGCCGTTGCCGAGGTTGATGCCGCCCGACAGGGTGCCGTGGTTCGCGGATTCCCGTGTGTTGGCCACCTCGAGGTTGTGCGCCCAGCCGTGCATGAACACGGCGCCGCCACCCTGGGAGCTATTCAGGATCGACATGCCGTCGATGCGCGACGGGTTGCACTTGAAGTTGCCGGTCACATAGTCACGACCGGTCTGCGCACCCCCGGGCGGCGCGGTGCAGTCGCCCGTGACACTCCCGTCGAGGTAGGTGCTGCCGTCCGGGTAAGCGCCTGCGATGCCCGTGACGAGCGACGCCTGGATGCCCCAGAAGTCGGTGCTGTTCCCCGGGATCTTCACGCCGCGGCCGACGACCGTGATGCCGGCGCCTTCGTAGGCACCCATCAGCGTCGGCTCCTGCAGCACCTGCGCCAGGTTGCCGTTGCCGGTCGCATCCCAGCCGACGATCGGCTCGAACGGAATGCGGTCGGAGCGCAGGAACTGCGAGGCCGGGCACGTGTAGACCGCGTCGAACTGGGTCTCGTGCGTATCCGGGCTGATCGGCACGCCGTTGGTCGAGAGGCCGAACAAGCAGTCGATCTGGCGGCGCCAGGAATCGAGGCTGCCGGCCGGGTGCGCGTCGGCGTTCAGGATGACAGATCCCGGACCCGCGCCCTGCAGGCGCACGGGCTTCCACATGATCAGCTTCTCCTTGTAGGTGCCCGGAGCAAGGATGATCAGGTCGCCAGGAGTGGCAGTGTCGATCGCGGTCTGGACCGGGTTCGGCACGCTTGCGCCGTACGAATTGGCCGTGATGACGGACGTCGGCTGCACGACCGCGGGCGGCTTGCCCGCGACGGTCACCGTCACCGCGTCAATCGACTTCTTGCCGTTCGCGGCCGTGATGACGAGTTCACCGCAGCGGTAGAAGTTGTTCTGCGCCGACGTCGCCGAGGCCTGACGCGGCGTCTGGCCCGTGCCCGGCGTCGACGTCGAGGCGCAGGTCGAACCGACTGCGGTCGTCGCATTGTAGTTCGCGGGGATCGTCGGCACCGCGCAGGTGAGCGAGGTATTCGTCCACGAGCTACAGTTCGCCGGCACACCCGCGATCGTCACCGTACCCGCGGTCGACCCGAAGCCATAGTGACGAAGAATCGTCTTCTGGTTGTACGGCGGCGTGATCGAGCCCGGGCCCGAGAAGTCCGGGTTCTGGACGGCCTTGCTGCAGGGGTCCGCGTTGTTGTGCCCAAGGCAGGTGATCGTGATGCTCGTGCCCGCGGCGCTGACCCAGGGGCCCGCCACGTCGCCGATCACGCTGTCGACGGCCGGAGTCTGGTCCGGGTACTCCGCGTCCGGCAGGTTATAGCCGTCCGCGAACGCCTGCGTCGCGACGACCGGCGTATCCATGTAGGTCGTGGCACCCGGCATGAACGGCTGCTCGTAGCAGAAGTTGCTGTACGCCGGGCTGTACGACGGATCGGTGATCTGGTCGGCCAGATCCGGGGTCGCGACGACGGTGCCGCCCGCACTCAGGTACTGACCGAGCACGTTGCGGCGCGGGATCGGACCCGGGTCGTTCATGCAGGCGATCGACATCTGCGGCGCGTAGCCGGTGGGGTTCGGCGGGTTCACTTCCCAGCTCGAGAAGTACAGGCCGTTGTAGACACCCCACTGGTCGGCATAGACGCGGCTCATCTCGTTGCCCGAGAAGTCCCGGAGGCCAATGGGGAGGTTCGGCGGGCCGAACTTCTCGCCGAACTGCGGCGAGAACGGGTCGAACTCCGACGCGAAGTCGTTGGTCATCAGGCCCGTGAAGTGACCGGCGATGTGCGCCGACGTGAACACGTAGAACTTCGCGAGCGCGGTCGACTGCGCCTGCAGCGTGACTTCCTTGCGATCGCAAAGCGAGCGCGTGGCGCCGGCGAACGGAGCGTTCTGCTGTGCGCCCGGGAACAGGCTGTTGAAGTCCGGAACGATGCGCTTCGCACCGACGCACGGCCAGTAGGCCTCGATCGAGCCCGTGTCACCTTCGTGGCGCGGGTACGACTTCGAGCCCAGGTCGCTCGTCATGTTGAGCGGATTGTTCTTGTTGTAGCTCGCATTCACCGCGGCCTGGTCCGGCAGGATGAACACGCTGCCGCCAATGCCGGGGAACTGGACATTGACCGGCGCGACAAAGATGTCGCCCATCAGGATGTTCTTGTCCTCTTCCTTGACGATCTCGAAGCCGGGCGGAACCACGACTTCGACGACGTACTTCCCGGCCGGCAGCATGGGCGTGCCATCCACCGGGTTCGGCACGCAGATCGTGCAGTTGGAGCCCGCCATCGAGCCGCCGCCTGAGGAGACCGCCTTGCCGATGCCGGCCGGGCGGCCGGTCACCGGGTCGACGTTCACGACGCTCGGCAGCGTGTACTTGCCGTCGTACGGCGCCGGCTGGACCTGGTTCAGCTGCGACCAGCCGTCGTAGCACTTGAACAGCGCGTTGGCCGCGAGCGGCAGCTTGCCCGGAATGGTCGGGTGCGACGCCGGATCGTCGAGGTACTGCGTGCTGCCTGCGAGCACCGCATAGAACGGGCTCCCCGGATCCTGGCCCGGGCAGTTCATGTTCGGGATGTACCCCGTATGCGCCGTACCGGCCGCATCGGTGTACGTGTAGGTCATGAGGGTGCCGTTCGCATCACGACGGAAGCCCTGCGCCCAGTCGTCCCAGCTCGTGGTCGTCGTCGTGTCGACCAGCTTCAGGGTCGGCTCGCCGTCGGCGGCGGTGCTCTCCTGATAGAGGTTCACGCGTACGCGCGGCACGTTCGGCTCCCACTGCGCCTGCAGGAGGAGTGACGGGTCGTCGAAGGGGCGCGTCGAGGCGTAGACGACGTGACCCTGGATGCCGCCATTCTCAGCCGGCGCGTTGGTGGCGGGGTTTGCCTCCGCCATCGGCCGCATGCCGAATTCGACGAACAGGCTCTGGCCGAGGAGGCCCTGGAAGCCCATGGTAGTGCCCCACGGCGCCGGCGGATCGATGCGCGCGGATGACAGCTTAACGCCCGTCGGACCGGACGATGTCTGCGTACCGCTCAGGAAGCCGCCCTGCTGGACGGACTGACCCGTGCAGTCGGCGTCGGTGCAGTAGACGGAGCCTGGCGCACGCAGCGCCGCCGGGAGCGACACGCGCTCGGCGGTGTTCGCGAGCGAGGCCGCGATCGTCGAGTTGCCGCAGGGCGCGAGCGTGGTGAACGAGCAGCCCGTCGTGCCGTCGACCTGGCCGCCCGCGTCATAGACCGTGTGCGTGCCGGTCTGCTTGAAGCGCGTGCTGGTGGTCTCGACGACCAGCCAGTTCATGAACGGGAACACCTCGTTCCAGCCGGCGAAGCCGTTGAGGTCGGTGTTGTTTTTGAAGCCGAAGCTGCCGTCGCGGTAGCGGATGTTGGTCGAGGCGAGCGCGAGGCCAGGCTCGGTCGGATTGCCGGCCGAGTCGGTGTTCGACACGCCATCGCCGTTCACGTCGATGAACGTGCGGGTGTAGAGGTTCGTGCGCCACTGCGTGACCGGGAAGACGATGGGATCTGCGGGAGTCGAGCCGAGCACGACACCGTCGGATCCCACGTTGCAGCCACCGCCCGGACCGGTGGTGCCGGGCGCGTGGTGACCGACGCACACGGTCGACACCAAGCCGTCCAGCATGATGTCGTTCCACTGGTCGAACACGCTCAGCATGTAGTCCCCTTCCGGGATGCCCGTGAAGGAGAACGTACCGTCCGGCGCGCACTTGGCGAAGCCGAAGGTGTCGCTGTCGGGAAGGCTGATCGCGACGTAGCACTGCGTGAAGCCGTACATCGTGTAGTCGCCAGAGCTGTACGTGCGCTGGTCGGGCGTGCGGCTCATGTGCGTGCCGGTCACCTGACCAAACAGGTTCGCCGGGCACGGATTGCCGGTGACGCCGCTCTGGGTCGCGGCCGCGCAGGTGTTGGCGAGGCGCTGGTTGATGATCTTCGGGTTCGCGAAGCCGATCGCGACGTGGAAGCCGCCCGGACCGAACTCCTGGAAGTAGGCGGGCTCGTTCGGCATGATGAACGCCTCGTGCGGCTTGCCACCGTCGAGGGTGTTCGTCTGCAGCCACTCCTCGCCGGCGGCGATGCGGTCGGCCGCCGGGTAGGCCTGGATCTCGTAGAGGCCGGGATACAGGTTCTTGATGATCGCCTGGCCGACGAGCGGCGAGAGGACCGGGTTACCGGACCCGTCCACGCCGTCCTCGTACTTCGGACACACCGGGATCATGCCGATGATGTTGTCGGCCTTCCTCGTCAGCGGGCAGGCGTTGTAGCCCGTCAGCGGATCGATCATGCCGGCGAGGGAGTTCGTCAGCGGCTGGTTGAACATGTCGTAGGTCGGCTGACCGGTGTTGTCACCGAGGCCGCCGGCCTGGTCGAAAAGCTCAATGTTGAAGTTGCCGATACCCGGCTCGTTCGGCGCCGGGCCGTTCGGCCCCGCGGGGCCACCGGCATCGTTCTCGCCATTCAGCGGCGAGTCGTCCTCGAAGACGAACGCGGTGATCTGCGCGGTCGGCAGCGGCGTGCGCTGCACGCGGATGTTGAGCGTGCTCTTGCCATAGGCAGTGTTGTCGAGCGCGACCAGCTGGCCGGAGACCTGTGCGCCACCCATGGTGTGGCCGCAGTTGCCGACCCCGGTCGGATCCGTCGAGGCGAGGAAGCTCGTGCAATCGCCCGTGCCGACGGTGTCACCGAAGAGGTTGTTCTGCATGCCGACGGTCTGGAACGGACGCAGGATGCCCGTGCCGGGGTCGATCGGCTGGCCCACGCCGTTGATGGTCGGGTTGATGCCATCGGCCGGCGCCACGGAGATGTAGTAGCGCTTGGCCGGATCGAGAGCGACCTGGCTCGGGTCGAGCGGGTCCTTCTGCGTCTTCACGCCAGCGGACGTGCACACGCCGTTGCCCTGATCACAGGCCGTGGGCTGGCCGAGCAGCGTCTGGCCACCTTCGCAGGCAACCGGGCCAACGCAGCCGGTCGCGACGACGGGCATGTTCGCCGAGTGAAAGCTGTAGCCGAGGCTACCGACCGGCAGCGGCGGGCAGCTGGGCGGACGGACCGTCGGGTCGGTCGAGTTCACCTGGCAGGCCGGATCGACGTAGTACGTCCGGTCTTCCTCGATGATCCAGCGGTAGTCCTGGCTCTGGAGCGGCTTGCCGCTGATCGAATCGATCAGACTCACGACGAGATTGCTGGCCGTGGGGAAGGTCAGCGTGACGGCGGCGGGCGCCGCGCCGCTCGTGCCCTGCGAGTTCTTGATCGAGTACGAGAATGTGTAGCTGCCAGCGGCCGTGGCCGTCGCGGTGAACGAACCGTCGGCAAGGAGGGCAACGTTGCAGGTGCCGGGACCCGAGCAGCTCGGAGCGGCGGCCGTATCGACGACGAGCGGGAGGCCCATCGGATCCGTATCGTTCGCGAGGACACCGGGCGAACCGATGTGCATGTGGCCGGCAAGCGCGCCGAGCGGACCGACGGTGCTCGAGTAGCTGTCGGGGTTCGCGGTCGGCACGCCGCCGTGGCAAGCGCCGCCACTAGCAGCATTGGCGGCGTCGCACTCGGCGATGGTCGCCGTGTACGTGTTCGCCGCGGAGCCGTTGACCGTGAAGCTGAAGGAGCCCGCGCAGGTGCCGCTCGCCGGCGGCGAGTACGTGAATGTGCCGTCGGACTGGAGGTTGAGCCCGGCGGTGGTCGGCGCGAGCGAGCCCGCGACAAGCGCGACGCCGTTCGCACTGGTGCTGCCACCGAGGAGGCCTTGGCCCGGATCGGCAACGACCAAGGTCGTGCCGTTGACGCAGTAGTAGTTCTTGGCAGCGGCGCTCAGCTTCGCTTGCGCGGCGCTCGAACCGACGCCGGCAGTGGCGCCACCCGAGATCGCGAGGTAGGCCTGCATGCCGCCGTCGCGGCTGTTGTTGGTCGAGAGGCTCAGCTGCCGGTCGAAGACCGCATAGGTGGCGGCGGCATAGGTGCCCGTCGGCGCGGCCTGGATGCCGACGTCATAGGTCTTGCCGGCGGCGAGGAATACCTCGCTCTGCACGCGCGCGCGGCCGGGCAGCAGGTTGCCGTCCTCGGCGTAGAGCGTGAGCGCGGCATTGACGACCGACGGAACGTGCATGCGCAGGCCCGCGTTCACGAAGCGAACGAGTACCTGCCCCGTGACGGTTGAGCCCAGGGCCGTGCCGGACGCCGGCGTCGCAGCCTGAAGCGTCGAGGCTGCAAGGTTCGTGCGGTCGAACGACACGCCATTGATGAGGTAGTAGGCGGGGCTGTAGTTGACGGCCGGCGGATAGCAGGTGCCGGCAACGCCGGGCGCCGAGGTCAGCGACGGCGGCAGGTCGCCGCACTTACCGGGCTGGCCGCTCCACACGGTCGTTTCGGCAAAGCCCGCGGTCGTCACCGCGGCGGCGACGGCGCGGTTCTGCACCGGGTCGATCTCGCTCAACAGCATCGGGACGTCGGCGTCGTACTTGACGGCGCAGGTGCCCGCAGCGGCGCCCGGGTACGCACAGAAGGTGCCGGTGGCCGTCGTGTTGTCGGTGACGATCAGCACGCCATAGAGCCCCATCGCGCCCTGGATCGAGGGGTGCGTGCCCGACTCGATCAGGTAGGTGCCGGGCCGCAGGTTGCTCCAGGTCAGAGCACTGCCGGAGGCGACCTGCGGCGCGACGGCGGTGACGCCGTTCGCGGCGACTTCGGTCGCGAAGGACTGCACGCGCGCCGGCTGCGCCGGCGGATTGAAGGTGGGCTTGCCCGCGGAAGTGGGATCGCCGCCGGGTTGACCGCTCGTGTCCGGGGGGCCCGACGCAAACCAGGTCACGCCCTGCGCGGGGTGCACCGGGCTCAGCGTCGTCGTGGGTGTCCCACCGAGGCCGCCGCCGAGCTGGCCGAGAATGACCAGCGAGGTCGGAACGGCGTTGATGCTGGTTCCGGCAGCGAATGTGAGACCGTTCGTCAGGTTGATCGTGAGGCTGGTGCCCGTGCCCGTGTACGGGACCCTGATGACGATTGGCGACCAGTTGACCGCAGCCAGCGTGTTGGTGGCCGCACAGGTCGCGGTTGTCGCGGCCGTGGCGCCGACGACCGCTGTGCCGCAGGTGTACCCCCACATCGGGACCGACTGCCCGTCGGGCAGCAGGGCCTGGGTGGGTGCTGCCGTCAGATTGACGGTCTGTGCGAGCGCAGTGCTCGCGCCCAGCAGGAGAACGGAGGTGGCGACTGCCGACTTAAGCAGACTCGCCGTTGACGAAATGGCTCGCATTGCAGTTCTCCAGTACTAAAGCGATTCGTCGATCTGGTAGGCACGCGGATCGACCAGCATCATCATCAACATGCCGCCCGGAAAGATGTTGTCCGTCGTGATCTCGCGCTCGTTGTGCGAGTGCCACATGAACGCGAAGCCCGCTTCACCGCCCGGGTTCGCGATCGTGCCGGAGGGCGGGATCGGCGTCGGGCCCACCGAGCGCACCGATGCATCGGGACCGAGGTACGGCGTGCCGCTGTACCACGGTCCGTTTCTCACGATGTTCGGATCGGGGAGCGTGGTCGGGCCACCGCCACCGACAGCACCGAACGGGTTCTTCTCAAGCGGCTTGTCGTGGTCCGCGCACCATTCAAAGTAGTTCGGATCGGTCTTCACGCTGTGGAAACCGTTCACATCCGGAGTGCACGAGCTTCCATCGCCGGCCTCACCGTGCGCGTAGACGTCCCAGTTGAGGCCCTTGCCGGACCACTGGAAGATCCCGTCCATGGCCTGGCCGGGCGTCGTCGTGGTCGTGAAGAGCAGCGGGCCCGCGAGTCGGTATTCCGTCTCCGCGGCCACCAGGTTCGGGGCGAGCATCAGGTTGCCGTCGTGGGCCAGCATGCGCACGTGGTTGCCGTGCTCGTGGAACGGATGCTGCGCCCGGCCCTGGCCGATGATCCTGAGCAGTGTCAGCTCACCCGGGTGCATGTGCGGGTTGCCGTTGTAGGGCTGACGGATGTACTGGCTCGCGTAGTTCGGATCCATGTCATCCGGCATCGAGCGACCGTTGATCATGAAGTACGTCGCGTGGTACGGCTCCGTGCTGACGGCGAGACAACCGCCCGTCTTCGCGCAGCTGTTGTTGTCGGCGAGTACTTGCGCCTCAGCCTGCGTATGGATCCGTTGGTCCATCTCGGAGAACTGGAACAGGTACTCGCGGTCGTAGCAGGTCGCGCTGTGGCTGAAAGCCGACGAGGCGAGTCGGAAGTCCGCCTCCGCCGAGTTGCCTTGTGCGATGTAGTGCGCCGGTACGTTGCCGACCGCGGTGCAAGCGGTCTGCGCCGTCGCCGGCAGCACGATCAGCGCGCCGAAAAGGCCCATCTCGACCTGCAGGTCACCCTGCGTGCCGCTGTAGTAGGAGTGCGTTCCCTCGGTCGTCGCGGTGAACGTGTAGGTCACGGCGCAGCCGTGGGCCGCCTCGATCGTGAGCGTGCCCACCGGCGCCGGCGTCGTCGCCGTGCAGGTAGTCGGCTGGACCGCCGCCGCCGCCGCGGTCACGTTGAATCCCGGGAACAGCATCGACGTGCTGCCGGCCGCCGCGGGCAGCAGGTTCGTGAGCGTCACGGAGACGCTCGCGCCCTGGCGCACGATCAGCGTGGGACCTGGCAGCTGCATCGTCTGACAGTTCGCGCCGCCGATGGCGGCGGGAAGGTAGCCCTGCCCGGTCGAACTCGCGCAGCCGTAGCCCCACGAATAGATCGAGGCACCATCAGGCTGGCTGATGTGCGCGTCTGTCGCGGTCAGGTTGAACGACGGCGTGGTTGTGCCATCGAGCCCGGGCGCGGCCGCGTACGCGCTGCTGGCAAGCAGCCCGACCAGGGCGACCGGGGCGGCTCGCAGCAGCTGCCGGAGCACGATGTGAGTGTTCGTTGCGCGCATCGCTGCTCTCCTAGCTGCACTGCTTGGTCGACGGATCGACCGCACTACAAATATTGATCTCGGTCATCAGGCCGCCGAAGTTCTCGGCGTCGTTCGACAGGTGATCGAGGTTGGGCGTGTAGAGGTAGAACTTCTGCCCGACCGCAAGCCCCGTTGCATCCAGGATCACGTCGGCCGACTCACCGCCGGCCAAGGTCACGGAGTTCGTGACGTAGGCGGTGTTGTTGCCGGCGAGGTCCCGCAGCAGGCGCGCGTTGTAGCCGACCACCGTCATCGGGATACCAAGCGTGGCGAGCGTCTGGTACTCGGTCACGTCAAGGTCCGAGAGCCGCAGCAGCGCCCGGCCGTTGAACGGGATGTTGATGATCGTCGGCAGCGGCTGCGAGGCGTGGAGCGTTCCGTCGGCAGCCTGCGTCGTCATCGTCCCGGTCTGGACCGTGTCCGGGTAGCTCCGACCGTTCAGAAGGAAGTACTTGTCCTTCATGTCGGAGAACGACTCGGGGTTGAAGGTCATGCCGACGAAGTGGAAGTTCGGGTCGAAGCCGTGGATCTGGATCGGGTACTCGACGTCGTAGCGCGTCGTGCCGTCGCCGTCGTTGTAGGCGTACTTGGCGGGCGTGCCGCTCCGGTCGTTGGCCTGATTGACCGAGTTCGAGGTCGGCACTGGCGTCGAGCAGAGAATGCCCTCAGTCGCACAGGCCGTGCGCTGGTCGGCCTGCTGCTTCACCGCGAGCGCGGTCCAGAGGCTGTTGCCCACGGGGACGCGGTTCTGTCGCGGGCGCACGTAGAGCTGCCCGACCATGCCCATCTGCAGGTGCTCGGGCGGCGAAATGTGGCAGTGCCAGAAGTAGGTGCCGGCGTCCGGCGCGAGGTAGTAGTACGTGAAGCTGCCGCCGATGCTGATCGAAATGCTCGCATCCGGCACGCCGTCGTAGAACGCCGAAGCGTTCGGGTAGCCGTGGAAGTGGACCGTGTGCGCCTCGAAGAGGTCGGGCCGCATGATCATGCCGACGTTCGTCAGCGTCAGGAACAGCTCGTCGTCCTCATCGATCGCAATGAGCGGTGCCGGCTGGTTGGCGTTCATGACGCCCACGTTCATGATGATGCCCGGATCGACGTGCCCGTCGAGCGGCGCGCCGGCTGCGGTACCGCCGTTCGCCTCGGCGTTCGGCACCAGGCCGATGGCGCCGTTGAAGGAGTAACCCGCGATGGAGTTCGTCGCCTGCGTGACCGGTGCCCCGACCCAGATGGCCGGGATTACGCCGCCGTTGCTCACGTTCGAGGTGTTGAACACCGTCGCGAGCTGCGTGCCCGGCAGGCCGTTGGCGATGTCGGCGAGGCCGGACAGCGGGCCGAAGCCGAACAGGTAGGTCTGGGTGCCGTCGGCCATCGTCGCGTAGCCATCGCCACCCGAGATCTGCTGGCACTTGATGGCGCCGCCGTTCGACTTGTACTGGATGTTGGTCCCGTCGGTCGCCGTGAACGGGATAATCGTCGTGCCCGTGTAGTTTGGCGATGGGTCGGTGCTCGGATGCAGCGTCGTTCCTTTGGGGCACTGCACGCGCATGCTCTGCGCGCCGGCATCAAGTGCGAAGAGCGACAGCGCCACTACGGGCAGCAGTCGAACGAGATGTGAAACGCTCAACATGTCGAGTCCTCCGTCACTTTGGCGGATGTCCCCCGCCCGGGTGAATCGCCGTGCCAGTACCGAAAGCCAGGAAAATCGACCGATGCCCATCGCGGCGGCTGCGCTCATCGCGCGGCCCTGACATCGGGGAGCTCGGCCACGAGCTGCTCGACCGTCGCGAAGCCCTCGAGCCGCACCCACGGAGCGCCCGGCGCTGCACGCACCAGGGTGGCCGGGACGTGGTCCATCTTGTTGCCGCGATAGACGCCGAACGCACGCTGCGCCGCGGCGCTCGCGGCGAGCGTACCGGTGTAGTGGTTCCACTCCGGGCCCGCGTGGAAGCGCTGCGCATACTCGCGCAGGCGCTGCGGGGTGTCCTGCTCGGGGTCGATCGAGATCGACACGAGGTGCACGCGATCGCGCGCGCCGCCGAGCCGGCTCTGCAGCGCCGACAGCGTGTGGCTCGTCAGCGGGCAGACGGTCGTGCAGCTCGTGTAGATGAACGCGAGCACTACCGGGCGGCCGTCGTTGAGCTCATCAGGGAGCGAGACGCGGGTGCCGTCCTCGCGCACGAGTTCGACGGCGGGTATCTCATAGCTGCCGGTCAGGCGCGAAACGGTTGATTGCGACGCATCGACGTGATGGTGCGCATGCATGTCGATCGCCTCGGCGGCGGCGGCAGGGGTCGTCAAAACAGCGCAGAGGCATACGGCGACTCCTGTCGCCGCAGCCCCGATGCCACGTATCCGGTCCTTGAACAAAGGCTCTCCTATCCCCTAGTCGCGTTCCGCTTGTGGCGCGGACTCCCCTGCATGGCATGCAGATTGCGATTTTCCGAGCTCGATATCGATTCGGTGTAGCCGCCGTTTTCGCGGGTGCAGCAGCGTAGGCAAAAAGTAGGGTGTCACCGTAGATCGGCTAAGCCGCTTGCCGAGACGCGCGGCAACAGCGGCCGCGTCGGCTCGTTTCGTGCGCCAGTTCACGGCCCGTCAACGGGTGCCGCGGCGCAGCCTCGAGGACTCGCTCGGACCGGACGATAGTTCGCGGGCGGGACACGGTCGGCTAGTTCGGACGGCGCTCAGTGCCGTGGATGGCGCGAAACGACGGGTCGAACGCGAATTTCCAGTCGGCGTAGGTCTTCGCCGCATCGAAATCCTCGTCCGTCAGCTCGAATCCCTTGACCTTGAACGGCACGCCGCTCGAAGGACTGGCAACGCCCATGATCGAGCCGTCCGGCGCCGGCACGCGCGTCCAGTTCATCGAATTCGTCATCGGATCGCGATACAAGCGCCGCATCGCCCGGAACGGCAGCACGTCGGGGCCGGCGGCCACCGAGCCGTCGGCCGGAGTCGACCCGACCAGTTCGGTGAGTTCCGTCGGATAGCGCTGGTAGTGCGCGAAGTAGCGACCGATCGCCGCGCGGTACTCGTGGCCGATCCAGAGGAGTTCGCCCTCGTGCTCGCGCTGGATGGCTGCGCGCGTGACTTCGCCGGCGCGGGCGAGCAGGAGCCCGATCAGGACGACGAGGAACAGCAGTCCGAGGTAGGTGAAGCCGCCCTCGCGGCCGGGCCTGCGGTCACCAGCTCGCATAAGCCGTGCCATCCTCGGCGGTCCCCTCCGCGCCGCTCTTGACGTCCCTGATGCCGTTGTCCTCCGGTTCCTCGGCGTGGATGACGACCCACTTGTCCGCGACCTTGGCGATTGGATCGACCGGGATCGAACGCAGGTACTTCCGATCGACCAGCAGCGCGAGCGTCTCCGGATACTTGCCGGTGTCGCCGTAGAACTTGTCGATGGACTCGCGCAGCGTCGCAATGTCCTGACGCAGCACCGCTTCCTTCGAGCGCTCGAGCGACTTGAAGTAGCGCGGCACCGCGATGGTGAGCAGCGTCGCGATGATTGCCATCACGACGAGGAGCTCGAGGAGCGTGAAGCCCGAGCGACGCCTACCACTCACGGTATGGCACTCCGTTGAGGCCCGTTCGTGAGGAGCGGCTGTAGACGTCGTAGACGTCCTCACCCGACTGCGGGTCGTCCGGCGGACTTGCGTAGCTGCGCAGCCCCCAGGTGTCGGCGGCCGGTGCGCTCGCGTCGGGCCAGAAGGGGTCGCGCGGAATACTCCTCAGGAAGTAGAGCTTCGCGCCCTCCTTCGGGCTGGTCACATCCTCGACGCCGCTGACCAGGATGCCAAGGTCCGGCGGGTAGCCGGTCCTGTCGATCTCCTTCTTCATCCTGCCGTCGTCGAAGGCGCGCTTGTAGGCGTCGATGCCCTCGCGGATCGTCTTCAGCGCGTGCTTGAGCTCCGTTTCCCGCTGCCGCTGGTAAATGAGCTGGGCCGAGGGCACGACCGCGGTCGCGAGCAGCGCCACGATCGCGATCGTGATCACAAGCTCGATGATCGTGAAGCCGCGGCTCTTCATAGGGCTCATGGTCCGCGGCACCGGCACTCGGTTACTGCGTGACCGCGAGCTTGAGCGGCGTACTCGGCGTCGAGGCAATCGCGACACCGTCGGCACCCACCAGAACGACCTGCGAGCTGATCGACACCGGGCGAGCGGCAACCACCTTGAAGCGCATCCTGAGCAAAGTGCCGCCGCCCGCGACCGGCGCATCGGCCGTGCCGGCAAGCTCCAACTGCACGCCGCCCGGTTTCAGATCCACCTTCGGCGAGTCGCCCGAGGAGCCAAGATCCCCGGGCTCCGCGCTCACGAGCTGCAGGGCGCTTGCATCGAAGCGCACCTGCGCGCGCACCCGGCCGAGCGCCTCGGCGGAGGAAAGCTTGAGGGCCACCTCGATCTCCTCGCCGACCTTGGCCGAGTCCGGGCCCTCGGTCGTGATCACGGGCTTGCCGGGCGGTGCCTGGGGGGCCGCATCGGCGGTGCGCTCGGCACCTGCTTCCGACGCCGCGGCAGGCGCCACTACGCTCGAGGCGAGCTGTGCGGGCGCCGCGTGCGGGGCTGCCGGCGGCGGTGCCTGCAGACTGCTGGCGCCGGCGCTCTGGAAGCTGAGGCCGCCGCCAGTCGTCGCGGAATTGCCGGTCCCGCCGGTCGGCGCGACGTATGCCGCCCCGCTCGCGAGCGGTGCCGCGCGCGTGCCGGACTCCGTGCCATACCAGAATTCCGTCATGTCGCTCGACGGGCGGCTCTGCGCGCGGATGATCCGGGGCGTGATCGACAGCACGATCTCGTTCTTGTCGATGGACCGGCCCTTGGTACCGAACAGGTGCCCGAGGATCGGCAGGTCGCCGAGGCCGGGAATGTGCGAGGAGGTGCGCCGGTCGCTGTCCTGGATGAGGCCGGCAAGCACTTGGGTCTCGCCGTCCTTGAGCTCCAGCGTGGTGTTGGCGTTGCGCGTGCCGATCTTGTAGGCGGTGGTCGACCCGACATTGACCGTATCGGTGATCGAACTCACCTCGAGCCCGAGCTTGATGCCGACATTGCCATCGAGATGGATGGTCGGCGTCACATCAAGCGACAGTCCGACCTCGAGGTACTGGACGTTGCTGGTCGAGAACGCGCCGCCGACCGTCGAGGTCGTGCCCTGCGTGATCACCGGGACCCGGTCGCCGATCAGGATCTTAGCCTTTTCCTTGTTCTTCGCGCGGATCCGCGGGCTCGCGAGCACGTTGCCGAGGCTCGTCGTCTTGGTCAGGTCGAGCCCCGCCTTGAGCGAGGAGCCGGAGATCAGGATCGTGCTTGGGTTGATGTGGTTGAGGGTCGTCAGCGGCACGGGACTCAAGGAGGAGGTCGTGCCGATCGTGCCGGTGCCCGTCCCCGTGCTGTTCGGCACCGAGATGTTGGCTGACACGCCGGCGGGATAGCTGATGCCGATCTGGTCGGCGAGGCTGCGCGTGATCTCGACCACCTCGACCTCGAGCATGACCTCCGGCTCCGACACGTCGAGCGAGGCGATCAGCTTCTCCGCCATGCGGATGTGCTCGGGCGTGTCGCGCATAACGACCGTGCTCGACCGCTCATCGACGTAGAGCGTCTTGGCGCCGAGGACAGTCTTCAGCATCGACTCGGCATCCTTCGGAGCGGCATTGGTGAGATAGAACGTGTGAACGATCTCGTCGAGGTAGTCCTTCTGCTTGGCCGCCGTATTCGGGTACACCAGCACCATGTTCTCGGACAGCACCTGACGTGCCAACTGGTTCTGGGTCAGGATCAGGTCTATCGCGGACTCCACCGGCACCTGGCTCACGAAGATCGTCGTCTTTGAGTCTGACTTCACGTCCTTGTCGAAAATGAAGTTGATGCCGGTCTGCCGCGCCAGCACCTCGAAGACCATCTTCGTGGGCGCATCGCGGAACTGCAGCGTCACCGGTCGGCTGTCGGCGCCATGCAGGCGCGGCGAGACGTTGATGGGCCCACGCGCGACGTCGATCTTGCCGGCGGCGGCGATCGCCGGCGTGAAACCGGGGTCCTCGGCCAGCACGGCCCGCACCTCGGCGTCCGCCTGGTCGAGCTGGTGGGTGGCGAGCAGCTGCTCGGCCTTGGCCACCCGCTCGGCGTGGCGCTTGTTCGCGTCCACCCCCTCGAGGCCACGCCGTGCCCGCTCGTTGCCGGGCTCAATCACGAGCACGCGACGGTAGCTCACCCGTGCGTCCTCGGCGCGGCCTGCGGCCCGCGCGTTGTCGGCATCGGCGATCAGCTTCTGCACGGCCGCTTCCTTGCGTGCCCGGAGATCGAGCCGAAATTCCAAATTGCTGGGTTCGTTCTTGACCGCCTGCTCGAGCTTGGCGACGCCCTCCTCGTAGGCCCCGCGGTCGATGGCCGCGAGACCGTCGCGATGAATCTGGTCCGCTGCGCAGCCGGCGAGGCCCGCCAGCAGTAGTAGGGTCGCCATGCGTTTCGGCGTCGAGTTCACTGGGAGGCTCCGATTGAAAGCGCCTGCTCAATATTCAGCGGCAGGTAGTTGAAGGTGAGCTGGCCGTTCGCCGCGCTCTTGAATTCGTAGACGCCGTCAAGCCGGTCGCCAACGTGCGCATCGATGACCCGGTCGCCGCGCGCGAGGAAGTAGACCGCCTGCGCGCCGGAGGGCGCGTAGCTGCCGAGGACCGTGTACGGAAACGGCGGAGCGGTCGGCGGTGGTGGCGGCTCTGCCTTGGCGGGCGGTGGTGGCGGCGGCGCCACGTACCAACTGTGCCGCGCAAAGAGGTCGGCGGCGCTGGATGAGTCGGCGACACGGGCCTGCCCCAGCAGCGTGGGCTTGGCGACCACCGCGGCCCGCGCCTTGGCCTGTGCGCCCGCACGCGCGAGCGCCCGGGCGCGTGCCGCGGCGAGCTCGGCGTCCTGCGCGGTCGCGCTCAGGGTCGGCGGTCGCAGCCGCTGGTAGGCGAGGTATCCGGGCGGTGCTGCGAGCAGCACCGCCGCGAGCGCGAACAGGAGCCGGCGTTTCGTGCGCGGACCCAGTCCCGCCACCGGTACCGGCAGGCTCCAGGTGGTCACTGTCGGCACGGTGCTCATGGCGCGCTCCGCGTGAACAAGGTCAGGCGCAGGTTCGCCTCGACGACGCCATCGCCCACGAGCTTCCGTTCGATGGACAGCTCGCTGATCGCCGCGCTCGGCAGGGCCTTCAGCGTCGCATCGATGAACTGACGCACCTGCGGATAGGGGCCGGTGACCGGAAAGCTGACGTTGTAGCGCACGACGTTGCCGGTCTTGGTGGCGTTGGCCTCGTACTTGCCGGTATCGATGGAGAGGCGCGCGGCATCGGCCTGCTGCAGCAGCACCGCGAGCAACGCGGGCATCTCGGTGCGAGTCGGTAGAGTTCGGAGCGCCGCCGCCGGATCCGAGCGTACCGCCAGCGGCGCACTCAACGCCTGGTTGCTCGCGGTCGCGAGGTCGGCCCGCATCGTCGCAACCTCATCGATCATCCGCAGGTGCGTCGAAACGAAGAACAGGCCGCTCGCGACCAGCAGCGCGAGCCCGATGAGTCCGGTGCGGCCGGTGCGGCTGACCGCCCATGCGATCTGTGGCAGCCATTCGTGGTTGAGCCGCGTGGCCAGCCTGCCGAGCGGCGCGAGGGCATCGGACCGCCGCGTCGCCGGCGCACGCGCGTTCGCCGCGGCGCTCGCCGGCGAGATCGCCGCGGGGGTGACGGCGCGCGTCTCGCTCATGTCCGCCACTCCGCGGCCAGCTTGATGCGCACCGGATGCTCCGGGTCGTCCTTGCGGCGTTCGTGGCTCTCGAGCATCGGGTAGCGAAGCACCTTGCTCTGCTGGAGCCGCACGAGGTACGCGAGCGCATCCGGCAGCGTGCGGGCCTCCGCCGTGATCCGGACGGTGTGCTTGGACGGGTCCGGTGCAACCTCGAGCAACGAGACCTTGTCCGACAGGTCGTGGCTTGCGCTCTCGAGCTCCGACAGCAGCAGTGTCCACGGGACCGCCAGCTCGCTTGCGACGGCGGCGGCCTCCTCGGCCGCCTTCTGGTCGCCCGGGTTGACGGCCCGGTGCGGAGTCGCGATCGCGCCGAGGCGTGCATCAAGCCGGTTGCGCTCGGTGAGCTTGGCGTCGAAGGCAACCCCGACGCCGATCGCGGCCGCGACCCCGATCGCGCACAGCGCAGCGCCCGCCCACGGCGCACGGTGAACCGGGGCCGCGAAATCGAGCCGCAGGCGCCCTGGCGCTCTCACGCGTACACCCGCTGCAGGAGCGCAAGTTCGTGGGTGGCCCCGTTCGCGTGCCCGTCGTCCTCGAGCCATTCGAGCTCGCTGTCCTTGAGCGCGGTGCCCGCGCGCATCCACACCGGCGCATCGACGAACATGCGGTTGACCGCACCGGCAGCGCGCGTCATCCGCCCGAACGCCTGGAGGCGTTCGAGCTCGATCATCCAGTCGGCGGACAGTCGCGCCATGTGCACCCGGTCCCAGGCGCCGTTCGAGAGGTGCACCGCCGACAGCGAGCCATCGTCGAGGCTGACGAACCAGGCATCGTCCGGCGGCAGGCGGTGGCGCCAGGCATTGAAAGCCACGACCAGTTGCGGCTGCAGCGAGGCGAGCTTCAGCCGCGCGCCGGCAAGCACGTCCTCGAGCGAGCTGCGCAGCTGTCCTGGCATCGCGCAGGCGACGCAGGAGCGTCCCGGTGCCGTGTCGGCGAGCGTCACGGCCCAGTCGACGAGGCCCTCGCCGAAGGTATCCGCCAGCACGTAGCGCGCGTGGGTCAAGCGGGCGTCGGCATCGAGCCGCGTGGTCGGCCAGCTGACGATGCCGTAGCGGGCCCAGGGGTCGGCGATGACGACGCGGGCCGCGGCGTCCTGCCAGGTCGGCTCGGCCAGCACCTTGGCGAGGCAGGCGAATGCGGGCCGAATGTCGTTGGCGTTGCCGCCGGGCACCGCAACCTCGGTGGCCGCACCGACGCGCGGCTTGAGGCCCCGCTCGCGACGCGCCAGCGCGATCTTGCGCGGCGCGACGTAGATCGCGATCTCGTCACGCCAGAGCGGTGACACGGTTGGCCTCCAGCAAGGTGGTGATGCCGCGCTTGACGAGGTCGAGCGCCGCGGTGCGGATGAGTCGCGAGCCGTTGGCTTCGGCGAGCTCCTTGAGGCGCCGCGCCGGTGCCCGCGCGACGATCGCCTCGCGGAGCTCATCGTTGAGCACCAGGAGTTCACCGATCGCCTTGCGGCCCTTGTAGCCCGTGCCGCGACAGTGCGAACAGCCACGGCCGGCGCGGAAGCGCCAGTCGGAGGTAGCCGGCAGCAGCAGGCCCGACTGGTTGACGATATCGGCCGAGGGCTGCACCGGCTCGCCGCACTGCTCGCAGATGACCCTGACCAGGCGTTGCGCCAGGATGCCGTTCAGCGCCGATACGAACGCGTAGGCGTCGACCTGCATGTGGGCGAAGCGGCCGAGCACGTCGAACACGTTGTTGGCGTGCACCGTGGTGAACACCAAGTGCCCGGTCAGGGCGGACTGGATCGCTATCTGTGCGGTCTCGGGGTCGCGGATTTCGCCGACCATGATCTTGTCCGGGTCGTGCCGCAGGATCGAACGCAGGCCGCGCGCGAAGGTCAGGCCCTTCTTCTCGTTGACCGGAATCTGCAGCACGCCCTGCAGCTGGTACTCGACCGGGTCCTCGATCGTCACGATCTTGTCGTGACCGGTGTTGGTCTCCGAGATCGCCGCGTAGAGCGTCGTCGTCTTGCCGCTGCCGGTCGGCCCGGTCACGAGCAGCATGCCGTAGGGCAGCTGCGACAGGCGCCGGATCCTGAGGACCACGTCCTCATCGAACCCGAGCGCGTCGAGCCTCAAGCCCTGCAGCTCGTCGGTCAGCGCCTGCTTGTCGAGGATGCGCAGCACCGCGTCCTCGCCGTGAACGCTCGGGATCACCGAGACGCGAAAGTCGATGGGCCGGCCCTTGAGCGCGAGCTTGAAGCGGCCGTCCTGCGGCACGCGGCGTTCGGCGATGTCGAGCTCGCTCATGACCTTGATGCGCGAGATCACCTGTTCGCACAGTTCGCTGCCACCGAGCGTCGCGACGCTGACCAGCACGCCATCGACGCGATAGCGAACCGCGAGGCCGCCGGGGCGGGTCTCCAGGTGGATGTCGCTGGCGCCGGCCTTGAGCGCGTCGTAGACCGTCGAGTGCACAAGCTTCACGACCGGGCTTGAGTCGGCGTGGATTGATGCAAGCGACAAGTTCTCGATGCCGGAGTCGGGCGTGAGTTCAGCGGCCGTACCGAGCGCGGCGGCATCCATGGCCCGCAGGCCCTGCTCGTGCTTGGCGAGGTACGCCGTGATCTCGCCCGCCGCCGCCAGGTGCCAGGCGAGCGGCTCTTGCACCTTCAGCTCGAGCCATGGTCGCAGCGTCGCATCGAACGGGTCGCTCATGACGGCGAGATAGACGCCGTTGCGCCTCACGATCACGCAGCCACGCTTCGCCGCCTCGCCCGCACTCAGCAGGTTGAACGCCGGTGGCAGCGCCATCAACGAGGCGCTGTCGAGCACCGGAAAGCGGAACTTGGCGCCGAGCGCTGCCGCCAGCTGCTCGCCGTCAAGGCCGCTCGTTTCCGCCAGCACCGCGAGCGGCGCCCGTCCGCCGTTCGCGCTCGACTCGTGGGCCTTGCGCAAGAGCTCGTCGCTGAGCTCCGGGACCGGATCCCCGACCAGCGGCACCGGGCGCGCGTCGGACATCGCGGCGCTCATCGGATGTTGCCCGCGAGCTCAAAGATCGGGAAGTACATCAGCACCACGACCCCGCCGATGACGAGTCCGATCACCGTCATCATCGCCGGCTCGATCAGGCGGGTCGCGACGTCGACCCAGCGCGACAGCTCCTCGTCGTAGAACGAGGCGATGCGTTCCATCATCTCGCCCATGTTGCCGCTGCGCTCGCCGACGCGAAGCATCCGCTCCGCCACCGGCGTAGTCAGGCCCTGGGCGGTGAGCGACTCGGTCAGCGACTGGCCCTCACGCACTGCGCGCGTCGCTGCCGCGAGGCGCGGCTGCGAAGCGGCGGCCAGGAGGCCGCGGGTCATCTCGAAGGCGGTCACCACCGGCAGGCCGCCGCGCAGCAGCATCCCGACCGTCCGGTAGAGCCGCGCCAGCTGATAGAGCTGCAGCTGGCGACCGATGGTCGGAATGCGGGTGAAGGCACGGCCGACCGCGGCGCGAAAGCTCGGCCGCAGGATGATCTGCACGATGACGCCGACGAACACCAGGAATGCGGCCAGCACCGCGCCGCCGTGTGCGTCGAGCAGCTGCCCCCACTTCATCAGCATCCTGGAAGCGAACGGCAGCTCCCCGCCCATCTCCTCGTAGATGCCGGAGAACCGGGGTACGACGTAGGCGACGAGGAACAGCACCACCACGGTGCCCGCACCGAGCAGCACCGCCGGATAGATCGAGGCGTTGATGAGCCGCTTCTTCAGGAGGTCGATCTGCTCCTGGTAGGCGACGAAGCGCTTGAGCGCCTCGGAGATCACGCCGCTGCGCTCGCTCGCTCGTACCGTCGCGACATAGAGCGCCGGGAAGCTGCTCGGGAACTCACCAAGCGCAACCGACAGGCTGTTGCCCTCGTAGAGCCGACTGCGTATCCCTTCGAGGACGTTGCGCACGGCAACGTCGCGCTCCTTCTCCGTCAGCGCCTCGATGGCCTCGACCAGCGACAGGCCCGCATCGAGCAGTGCGACGAGCTCGTTGCTGAACTGCACCAGCGACAGGCGCGCGCGGCCGGCACGGCGCAGGCGCGCCACCTCGATCGCAAGCACCCGGAGGCCTCGCGCCAGCGCCTGGCGGCGCGCATCGGCCTCGTCGATCGCGTCCATCTCGTGGGTCGCGACCGCGTGGGCTGTATCGAGGGCGGTGATTCTGAAACGCATGCTTGGGCTACCAGTTGGTCAGGTCGGCGTCCTCGCCGGTCCCTCCCGGGCGCCCGTCCTTGCCGAAGGACTGCAGGTCGAAGTCACCGTGCGTGCCCGGCTGCTGGTAGGCGTACGGCCGGCCCCACGGGTCCATCGGGACCCCTTTCTTGAGGTAGGGGCCGGCCCAGCTCTGCTCGTTGCTCGGCGCAGTCGTGAGCGCCGCAAGTCCTTCTTCGGTCGTCGGGTAGCGACCGACGTCGAGACGAAACTGGTCGAGCGCCTTGTCGAGCGCGTCGATCTGGGCGCGCGCCACTTTCACCTGCGACTTGCCGACCTGCGCGAAGTACCGCGGGGCGACGAATCCAGCCAACAGGCCGATGATCACCATGACAACGAGCAGCTCGAGCAGGGTGAACCCCCGCCCGGCGCGCGCGATCGACCGTTGGCAGTACGACATGTCGGCAATTCCCCCGTCGCGGTCGCTGCAGAGACAGGCCCGCTGACTACGATGCTGCGCGGTGCGGCTCGCCGGTGACAGTCGGCTGTTGAGGGTGTCGCTCCGCGCAGTTCTGGGTAGCCGGACTGCGGGTTTTACGGTACGCACGCGCATCGGCACTCCAGCGCGGCTGTAGGCGCGCCGCTACGACACTGAGGCGGCGGCCGCGGCCGGGTGCGGATCGCGACGAGCGTAGCCCGCACCCGGTCGCCGCACGCGACCTCCCTATCCCCCCTCGCTCTCCCCTTCCCCTGCCGGTCGAGTCCGGTCAATTCAGAATCACGTTCGCCTCGCGCGCGGCAAGGCCGGGCGCCACCGGCCACTCGAGCCGGACCGTCGTCCCGCGCCCCGGCGAGCTTTCGACGTGGCAGCGCCCGCCGGTCTGGCCGGCCCGCTCGAGCAGGCCACGCAACCCCTGGGGGCCCGGCTCTCCTGCGCGCGTGCGGCCGTCGTTGCCGACCTGAAAGCCGGTGCCGTCGTCGGCAACGCTCACCGACAAGGTCCCGGACTCCAGACGCATGCGCACGGAGACGCTCTGCGCGGCCGAGTGCCTGGCGACGTTGTTGAGGAGCTCCTGTACCGACCTGAATACGCTCGTGCCCAGCATCGGCGGGATCTCGGTGTCGGCGACTTCGATGTCGGCCTCCACCGCGATGTCGCGGTACACGTCGTGCCACTCCCGGCACAGCCAGCGCACCGCCGAAGCCGCTCCCAGGTCATCGAGCAGCGCGGGCCTCAGGTTCATCGAGATGCCGCGGACCTCGTCGAGGACGCGCTGTACCCGGCGGATAACCGCGCTCAGGGTTTCATCGACGCTCGCGGTCTCGTTCCGGCGCCCGAGCTCCTGGGCGCGCTCGAGCGAATACTTCACGGCGCTCAGCGACTGTCCGATCGTGTCGTGCAGGTCCTGGGCAATGCGTTTGCGCTCCTCTTCCTGCGCGCTCATCAGCCGTTCCGAGAGTCCCTGCAGTTCAACCTTCGACTTGCGCAACGACCGCTCCACCTCGCGGCGCCGCGCGACTTCCTGCTTGAGCGCGTGGTTCGAGTCATTGATCTGGGTCGTGCGCTCCTCGACGCGCTGTTCGAGCGTCTGGTTGAGCGCAGTGAGTTCCCGCTCCGCGCAACGCAGCGACGTGACGTTCGCGACCGTGAACGCCACCCGATGCCACGGCGGCGCGGACGTGGAGCCCGCCAGCTGCGGCACGGGCTGCAGGTCGACGGCGAGGTCCATGCCGAGCGTCGGATCGGCGCACTCGAACTTCGCCGACGATGCGGTCGCGAAGTCCTGCCACGCCTTGGCGATCGCGCCACGCAACAGGCAGTCGCCGGCGCCGCAGCCCGGATGGAAGATCGAGTGCAGGTCGCGGCCGATCGCGACGGTGACATTGCCGAGACCCCAGCGCTCGAGGCCGCGGCCGACGCGGACGACTCGGCCGCGGCGGTCGAGGAGGCCGACTACCTCCGGCAGCGCGTCGGCCATCTGTTCCCATTCGAGCTTGGCGTGATGGATCGCCGCTAGTGTCCTGGGTCGCGTCGCGTCGCCATTGGCGAGGATCGCGCTCGCGCTAAGGAGGTGACGCACGGCCTCGAGTGCAGTCTCGCGCAGCTCCCCATCGGTCGTATCGGTCGGCCCGAGGAACATGAGCGCGTACTGGGGCCCGCCGGGATCGGGAATCGCCGCGCAGATCGCCTGCTGTGTCACGAGCGCCCCCCAGCGCTCGCGGCTGACGGCGGTGCCACGCGTCAGCGCCTGCGGCCGTCGCAGTGCGCGCTCGAGCATCGGGAATTCGGCGAGCGTGACGGCGCGCATGTGCCAGGAGCTCGGCATGTTGGCGCCAACGACCGCGCGGATTGTGTTCTTGCCGGGCTCCCTCTCGAAGACGATGACCGACGAGCCGGGAAAGAGGGCGACGAGCTTCTGCGCAGCAATGCGGCTCGCGTCGCGCAGCGTCACGGATTCGTGACAGCCGCGCGTGACACTGGCAATCAGCTCGATCACGCTACGCACGAACACACCCCGGAGGCCACGGTCAGGAACCGATCGTGGTCCTGCTGGGCGCCGACCGACAGTCGGCACGCGCCGGGGCGCCAGCGCGAGTTAGCGGGTAGCGCCGAGTAGGGTTACTAGGTAGATCGCGCTGGATTCGACAGGAACTGCCGGTACAGGCGCAACACAGCCGGCACGTACGCCTGGGTCTCGCGATACGGCGGGATCTGCCGGCCGTAGCGATCGACGGCCTGCTCGCCGGCGTTGTACGCGGCGAGCACGAGCTCGAGGTTGTTGTGGTAGCGCCGCATCAGGTCGCTGAGATACCGGGCGCCACCGGAGAGGTTCTGCTCGGGGTCGAACGCGTCGCCGACCCCGTAGCGACGCGCCGTATCCGGATGGAGCTGCATGAGCCCCTGCGCCCCGGCCGAGGAAACAGCGCGCGGGTTGAAGGCGGACTCGATCGCGATGACGGCGCGCAGGAGTGCCGGCTGCAGGGCGCTCTTTTTCGCTGCCCGATCAATCATGTGGCTATAGGTCCCGGCGCGTGCGGCCCAGTCCACCTCGCGGGGTACGCTCGCGCGTGGCCGATCGGCGGACGGCTCGAGCGGTGCCGCCTGAACGAGCCGATACCGGCTGTCCATCGGAACATTCGTGAAGTGCGTCACACCTGACGGGTCGGTGTACGCGAAGATATCCCCGGAGGCGGCCTCGGCGTTCGCAGCCAGCAGAAGGGCGAGCACGGACAGGGATCGGGCGAGCATGCCGACACTCTACGACCGGCGTCCAGACGCTGCAGGTAGGGCGAACGTGTAGAGCGGGTGCGCTCGGCCGGGCGCCGCCCGCCGGATTCGGCTATATAAGTAGAGAGTGAGGACGCGCAAGGAACGCGCTGAAGATTTGTCGCATTATGTCGCGAAACGCCGACGCTCGAGGCAGGTTTCTGCCTAAGATGGACCAAGCGATTGTGTCCCGGACGACACCAACCGAAACAGAAGACAGGGGACGTATGCACCAGGGTCACTCGGTAGACGGCGATACGACTACACCCGCGCGACTCGACGCGCCCGCGACGCCTGCCGCTGCCGACAAGCCGCGACGTGCGCGCATCCTGCTCATCGACGATCACGCGATTCTGCGTGAAGGCCTCTCGACGCTGATCGAGCTTGAATCCGACATGCATGTCGTCGGACAGGCGGGCTCGGTCGCCGATGGAGTCGCGGTCGCGCAGTCCATCGACCCGGATCTGATCGTCACCGACATCTCGCTGCCCGGCGCGACCGGAGTGCAGGGAATCATCGAGCTGCGCCAGCGCTGCCCGCGCGCACGCCTGCTGGTGCTGACCGTGCACAGCACGGAGGAGTACATCCGCGCCGCGCTCTCGGCCGGCGCCGACGGGTACGTCCTGAAGGATGCGACCCGCGCCGAACTTATCCACGCGTTGCGCGCGGTGCTCGCGGGCCAGCGCCATCTGTGTCCGCGCTCATCGGCGTACGTGATGCGGACCTACCTCGGCGAGCAGCCCGCGGCGCGGAGCTTCGCTGCCGGCGTGACGGGTCGCGAGCGTGAGATCCTCGCCATGATCGCGAGCGGCCGATCGAACAAGCAAATTGCCCAGACGCTTAAGCGCAGCGTGAAGACCGTCGAGAAGCACCGTTCCAACCTGATGCGCAAGCTCGGGCTGCACAACGTTGCCGACGTCACGCGCTTCGCGCTTCAGAGTGGCGTGCTGTCGGCGGAGCACTCCACTGAGCACGCGATGGCGAGCGACGTCCGGTTCGTCGCCGCGTATCGCTAGCCCAACTTCCGCAGTTGAAGGGGTGATGGACTATTTTTCGGGCGACGATCGCCGAGTCGATTTTGCAAGGCATTGATCGGCCGAGGCGCGTCTGCGGGCACGGAGGTGGTGAGCCGCGGATACCGATGTAGTGCCAACTTTGCTCGTTGTTCATAGGCTTGTCGCGTGCGATCTTGGGGTCGGAGGTCGCGCACCTGTACCTGCGGCACAGCACGGTTTGCAAGGACGGCAAGACGCACACGTACTGGCGTCTGGTGCGCTCTGTACGCCGCGGCCGCAAGGTGGTGCAGGAGACGGTCGCGCGGCTGGGTGAGCTCGACGCCGAAGGCCGGGCCAGCGCGCGGATGCTGGCGCAGTCGATCACCGGGCGGGCGACGGAGCCGGACCTGTTCGCCGCGCTCACGGCGCCGGTCCCGGTCCGTCTCGAGCAGGTGCGGGTCGAACGCTCGCGGCGCTTCGGCGACGGGTGGCTCGCCCTGACGCTGTGGCGGGCGCTCAGGCTCGATGAGTTCTGTGCCGGGACGCTGGCCGAGGGCCGCGAGCAGGTGCCGTGGTCGACGATGGCGGCGATCCTGGTGATCGCGCGGCTGTGCGAGCCCTCGAGCGAGCTGCACATCGCCGAGGACTGGTACCGGCGCACGGCGCTCGAGGACCTGCTCGGGGTGGCGCCCGAGCAGGTCAACGACGACCCGCTGTACCGGGCGCTCGATGCGATCCTGCCGCACAAGCGGGCCCTCGAGGAGCATCTCAAGCAGCGGCTGGGCGAGCTCTTTGCGCTCGACTACGAGCTCTTGCTGTACGACGTCACGAGCACGTTCTTCGAAGGCCAGGCCGAGGGTAACCCACTCGCCCGGCGTGGCCACAGCCGCGACCACCGGCCGGACTGCAAGCAAGTGTGCATCGGGCTGGTGGTCA
Organism: Pseudomonadota bacterium; assembly: GCA_025356075.1. Lineage (GTDB taxonomy): Bacteria > Pseudomonadota > Gammaproteobacteria > Steroidobacterales > Steroidobacteraceae > CAIKZZ01. Next base: position 40,360 of record JANXUT010000064.1, read on the forward strand.
GTCGCGACGGCATGCCGCTCGGCTACGAGGTGTTTGCCGGCAATCGGGTCGACGTGACCACCGTCGAGGAGATCGTCGGCACGATGGAAGCGCGCTATGGCAAGGCGCAGCGGGTCTGGGTCATGGATCGAGGCATGGCCAGCGCCGACAACATCGCCTGGCTGCAGGCGGGCGCGCGGCGCTACCTGATCGGCGGGCTCAAGAGCGACCTCAAGAAGCTGGCACCGCAGCTGACCGATGCGCGGCACTGGCGTCAGGTGCGTGACGGCATCGAGGCCAAGGTCTGCGCCGGTCCCGAGGGCGCCGAGACGTTCCTGCTGGTGCGCTCGGCCGATCGCAAGCAGAAGGAACAGGCCATGCACCGGCGCTTCTGCGAGCGCATCGAGGCCGGCCTCACCAGCCTCGCGCGGCGGCTCGAGGCCGCCAGGAGCCCGATCGAGCGCAGCGCCACCGAGCGCCAGATCGGCCGGCTGCTCGGCGTCAACTCGCGCGGCGCCGCACGTTACGCGATCCACCTCGTCGAGGATCCCGCCCTCGGCAGCCGGCTGCGGCTCGAGTGGTCGGTGCGGCCCGAGTGGGATGACTGGTCGCGCCACAGCGAAGGCTGCTACGTGCTACGCACCAACGTGCGCGACTGGAGCGCCGAGGAGCTGTGGAAGACCTACATCCAGCTGTCCGAAGCCGAAGCCGCGTTCCGCATCCACAAGACCGAGCTGTCCATGCGCCCGATCTGGCATCAGCGCCAGGACAGGGTGCTGGCCCACATCCTGGTCTGCTTCCTCGCCTACGTGCTGTGGAAAACCCTCGAGCAGTGGCAGAGCCGCGCCGGCCTCGGCAACAGCCCGCGCACGCTCATCAATCAACTCGGTGCGATCCACAGCACCGACGTCGTGTTGCCGACCGCCACCTCGCCACCACGCGAACTGCGCATCCGCTGCGTCGCCCGGCCCGATCGCGCTCAGTTGGCGCTGCTCGATCGGCTCGGCCTGCGCCTCCCCGAGCGCCTCAAGCCGCCCCACCTCCGACCCCAAATGTAGTGCCAACCTCGGACACCAAGTCCTTGATGGCATTACTCCGTACCCTCGTAACTGCGGAAGTTGGGCTAGCGGCAGGCCTGGCGCCGGTCCCCGGCGCACGGATGGCGCGCATCCCGCGCGCCTTCGCTAGAAACTGACGTTGTATCCGAGGCTGACCCAGAACCGGCGTGTCTGCTGGTCGAGCAGCGTCGGCGTCGGTGCATTCGGGTCGATCGGCACGCCGGGCGCCAGGCTCGCATTGAAGTTGGCCCGCTCGTAGCCCGCCTCGAACTGGACGAGGCCACGCTTGAAGCGCCAGTCGGCGAGGATCGACGGGCTGGCGGACCAGCCCGCGCTAGTCCCGGTCGCAGGATCGTTGCCGCTCGTGTACCCGAACTGGAGCCGCGGCCCGAACCGCACGGCCGCGCCAATCGGGTAGCGCGCGCTGCCGAACATGGAGGCCCCCTTGGTACCGGCGCGGGAGGCGTAGCTGAGCCCGACCGCGTTCATGTCGCCGTCAACGATCCAGCCCCCGCCAAGGAGCTGCGTCGAGTAGCTGATGGCGGTCCCCGAGCCCGGGGTCGCGGCAACGCCGCCCGAGGCCGGCGTCGGGCCGACCCGGCTGAAGGACACGTCGTTGCCCCACTGCAGCCGGTCACCGATCGGACGTTGCAGCCCGAGCGTCGCTGAATCGCTCGTGGCGCTGCGATCGCGCGCCAGCGAATGCACGGCGTCGATGCCAAGCGTCTGGATCAGCAGGTCGAGCGAGGTGGTCGGCTGGCCGATGAGCGCATCGTAGGTCGCCACGAATGGATTCTTGCGGTGATCGCCAATCGCGGTCAGCACCCAGCGACCCGGCAGCGCCCAGCTCGCCACCAGCGTCGCGGCGTTCAGGACGCGGTAGCTGACGTCGTAGTCGACCTGTCCCACCAGCGAGTGGCCGTTCTGGTAGTAGCGTGCCTCGAGCCCTACCTGCCGGCTGTCGAGCACGCCACTCGCGTTCTGCTGGTACAGGAACGTGCTCACGTCGAGGCCAGGCAGCACGCCGATGAACTCCGCACTCAAGTTGCCGAACACGCGCTGGTGATTGAAGCTGGCATCGTAGGTCTCAAGCGGCGCGCCGGCCGCGATACCGAGCCGCAATCCCGGCTGCACGCGCCAGCCGAAGTAGCCACCGTCGTAGGTGCCGTACACGCCGCCGGTGCTCTGCGACTGGCGGCCGAGCCGTGCGACCCAATGGCTGCGCGTGTCATCCACCTCGACGAAGGCCTGCGGCAGCCGCGCCTGCCCGGGCGCGAGCCCGTCGACGCTGGAGAGGTCGCGTACGTAGCCGGCGAATACACGTGCCGAAAAGTCGTAGACGTCGCCGTGCCGCTTCAGCTGCAGGTCCGCGTCGGTGTCGATCGCGGACTGGCCGACACCGTTCGCCGTGATACCGCTCGAGGTCACCGTGTTGGTGTCGTGACGGTATTCCTGCACGAGTGCGCCGTTGACCCGCCACCGCGACCCGTCGGGGCCCTCGCCGCCCGGCTTGCTGGCGCCATCGAGCGTCACGATCGCCGCGAGGCGCTGCCGGACCGCCTCCACGTCGGCTCCGTCCGGGTAGCGGTTGAGGTACTCCTGGTACTCGAGCTTGGCCTGCGCTAACTGCCCTTTGCGCTCGCGCGCGAGCCCTAGGTACTCCTGGGCCTGCGGCCGGGCGGGATGCTCCGGAAACTCGAGCAACCGCGTGTAGAGGCGGATCGCCGTGTCGTAGTCGCGGTCCTGCATCGCGGTACGCGCCTCGGCGATCATCTTCTCCAGGTCACCGGGCGGCGGCAATGCGCGTACCGGCGCGCGCGAGGCGACCGTCGGCGGGCCCGCGGGAGCCGCCTCGGTGCGCCCGGCGCGACGCGCGAGGATGATTTCAATGCCGGTGAGGCCGGCGCGCGGACGGATCAGGAAGTCGACGGTCCGTGCGAAGTGCAGCGTGAGCGCGCGGCGCGAGCCGAGTGACTGCTCGAGGCGCACATCGACGAGTCCCGCGGGGTTACCGCTCGCGACGGGAAGGGTCTCGCCGAGGCCGGTGGGCGGCGGGCAGCCGGGCAGCGGCTGCAGCTCGATCCTGAGTTCGTCGCCCGAGCGCAGCGGGTAGTTCGAGACGTAACTCATCGGGCAAGTGAACTGGATGACCACCGAGCCCGCATCGGTCGCGAGCTGGTCCAGGACGTCCGCCAGCGCCGGGACCGGCAGAAGCCCGAGGCCGGCGAGCGCCCAGGCGCCGCGGCGCCAACCGCAGCCGAAATGCTCCGCCCACCTCCGCCGCCGGGTGCTGATCGGTGGCGGGCGGCACAGCTCTTCGCGCGAGGTCACGGTCCTGGCGCCTGCGGGTCCGCGGCACGCGCGGACGGTGTGGTGGTGCCCGGGCGCGGCGGTACTGTTGGCCGGCGCGGCGGCGTAACGGGCCGCAGCGCCGGAGTCGTCGGCTGGGTCGCCGGCGTCCGCGTGTTCGCAGGCTTGACCGGCGTCCAGGCGAGGACGTAGTGGCAGGAGTCGCACGAAGCCGTCGTCACGACGTGGCGGGCGAGCTTCGCCGTCGCCGTCGCCGTCGGCGCCTTGTGGCAACTGACGCAATTGCCGCCGCCCACCCCGGAGTGGTCGAAGGCCGCCGGTCGCCACGCGCTCGTCGTGTGGCAACGGTCACAGTTGATGCCCGACGCCGGATGGTTGGCGGGCTTTGCCACCGCGCGCGAGCCGTCGTGGCAGCTGATGCAGCGGTCCGCGACCGTCGTGTGGTCGAAGTGCGATCCCGGCGCTGCGGCGAGGGCGGCCGCTACGCTCGCGCCCGTCTGCTTCTTGACCGCGGGCTTCGGCGCGGCCGCGTACTTCGAGGACACGCTGTGCTGGTGGCAGCCGGTCGTGCAGTCCGCACCGCCGTTCGCGCAGATCGTGGTACCGCCGGGCGCGCAGTAGTAGTGGTTAGCTGAATCGCGCTGCCAGGTCGAGAGCCCAAACCACTTGTTGCGCATGCCGAATTCGTGGCACGCGTCACAAGCGTTGCCCGCCGCCGAGGTGCCGGCGTCGCCGATCGCGGCGTGGCTCATGATCGTGCCCGAGAACGCGGTGACCGACTTGTGGCAGCCGCTGCACTCGACCGCGACGCCCGACTTCGTGATCGGAATGTGCAGGCCGCGCGTCGACATCTGCACGATCGTGAATCCCGCGACGCCGGCGAAGGGGCCCTTGCCATCGGCGTGGCAGGTGCTGCAGGCAGTCGTCACGACCGAGTGGAGCGCGGTCAGGTTCGTCGTATAGACGGCGAAGTTGCCCGCCGTCGTATGACAGACCGAGCACGCCTGCGTCAGCGTCGGGATGTGGTTGCTGGGTTCCGCCTGGCCGCTGAAGTAGTTGAAGTTGCCGCCGTGGCAGGTGGCGCAATCGCCGGAAGTCGGGTGCGCGGCATCCGCAACGCTATAGGTGCTGGCCGCAACTCCAGGGCGAGTGTTGAAGCCGATGTACTGCGTCGCCTGGTTGGCGGACAGAGTCTTCGGCGAGATGGGGTAGTAGGTCATTCCCATCCAGACGTAGTTGCTCTCGTGGCAGCTGCTGCAGCCGCTCGAGATGCCCGTGTGGATCTGCGCCGTAGTCGGTATGGGCGTCGCGAACTTGGTGCCAGGCGCGGTGAGCGTCGCATTCGCCGGCACCAAAGCCGCCGGTGTCGAGCCGAGGTGGCAGGTCTCGCAAGTCGTACCCGACGGAACGTGCGAATTGGCCCCGGAAGGTGAAGTCGCCGGCATCACGACGATCTTGGTGATCCCGGCGAAGGTCGCCCCTGTGATCGTCGGGCCGTGGCAGGTCACGCAGCCGGTGGTGATGCCGGTGTGGCTCATCGCCGAGTTCTTGAAACTCGCGCCGTTCGGCACGGGCGTCGCGGCAATGCTCGAGCCCGCTCCGACGTGACAAGCCTCGCAGGACGCCGTCGTCGGGACGTGTCCGCTCGGTAGACCTACGATCGAGAAGCCCGCTGCCGGAATCGCGTAGGAGGCGGCGGCGCTACCGTGGCACTGGGTGCAATTGCTCGTCGTGCTCGGCGCATATAGATGAATGTTCGCGAGGGTCGGCAACGTCGCGAAGTTGCTGGTCGTATGGCAGTTCGCGCAGGTCGAGGTGGCCGCCGTCGGAATGTGGTTCTTCGGCTGCAGGTTACCGTCGAAATAGGCCGTGCTGCTGTGGCACTGCGAGCAATCGCCCGAGGCCGGGTGCGCGGGGTCCGCAATCGTGAACGTGCCGGCGGCGGCGCCAGGTCGCACGTTGAACCCGAGGTACTGCGTGCTGGCATTGCCGGTCAGCGCGCTCGGCGTGATCGGGTAGCTGCCCATCCCCATCCAGACATTCAAGCTTTCGTGGCAGTTGCTGCAACCGGTCGTGACGCCCGTATGAATCTGGGCCGTCGTCGGGATCGGTGTCGCGAACTTGGTGCCGGGCGCCGTCAGCGTCGCGTTCGCGGGCACGAGCCCGGAAGGCGTCGAGCCCACGTGGCAGCTCTCGCAGACGGTGCGCGAGGGCACGTGCGAGCTGGCGCCGGCGGGAGTGGTCGGCGGCATCACGATGATCTTGGTGATGCCGGTGAAGGTCGAGCCGGTGATCGCAGGTCCGTGGCAGGTGGCGCAACCCGTCGTGATGCCGGCGTGGCTCATCGCGGAGTTCGTGAACTTGGCGCCATTCGGCACCGGCGTCGCGGCGATGCTCGAGCCGGCGCCGACGTGGCAGGCCTCGCAGGAGGCCGTCGTCGGCACGTGCCCGGTCGGCAGACCGACGATCGAGAAGCTGGCCGAGGGGATCGCGAACGAAGCGGCGGCGCTGCCGTGGCACTGCGAGCAGTTGCTCGTCGTGCTCGGCGCGTTGGCGTGGATGTCGACGAGCGCCGGCATCACCGAGAAATCCGCGCCCTTGTGGCAGCTCTCGCAGGTCGCGGTCGCCGCGGTCGGGATATGGTTCGCGGGCTTAACGTTGCCGGCGAAATAAGTCGTTCCGGTGTGGCACTGCCCGCAGTCACCGCTCGTGGGGTGGGCACCGTCGGCGATCGTGAATGGGGAGCTCGCGGTCTTGGCGGGCCGGGTGTTGAATCCGAGGTACTGGGTCGATGAGCTTCCGCTCAGCGTCGCTGGAACGATCGGATAGCTCGCCATCCCCATCCAGACATCGTTGGTCTCGTGACAACCCGCGCAACCGGTCGTTATGCCCGTATGGATCTGGGCCGTCGTCGGGATCGGTGTCGCGAACTTCGTGCCGGGCGCGGTCAGGGTCGCGTTGGCGGGCACGAGCCCGGACGGGGTCGAGCCGACGTGGCAGCTTTCACAGACCGTGCCCGAGGGCACGTGCGAGTTGGCGCCGACGGGTGAGGTCGGCGGCATCACGATGATCTTTGTGATGCCCGCGAACGTCGACCCGGTGATGGTCGGCCCGTGGCAGGTCGCGCAGCCAGACGTGATGCCCGCATGGCTCATCGCGGAATTCTTGAACGTCGAGCCGTCGGAAACGGGCGTCGCGGCAATGCTCGAACCCGCACCGACGTGGCAGGTCTCGCACGAGGCCGTGGTCGGCACGTGCCCGCTCGGCAATCCTACGATCGAGAAGCCCGCCGCCGGAATGGCAAACGATGCCGCAGCGCTGCCATGGCACTGCGTGCAGTTGCTGGTCTTGCTCGGCGCGTACAGGTGGATGTTGGCGAGCGTCGGTAGTGTCGCGAAATTGGTGGTCGTGTGACAGTTCTGGCAGGTCGAGCTAGTGGCAACCGGTATGTGGTTGGCGGGCTTGGAGTTGAGCTTGAAATCACCGACGTTGAATCCCTGGTGGCAGGTCGAGCAATCCGCGCCGTTCGGCGCCGTCGCGAGCGGATGCGCCGCGTCCTGCGCCGGTGTCGGCCGGTCGACCATCGTCAGGCCATACCAGCTCATGCCAGTCTCGTGGCAGGCTTGGCAATTGTTGACGATGCCGGCGTGATTCATCGCCGTGCCGGCAAAGGTCGTGAAATTGGTCGGAGCGTGGCAGCTCTCGCACGGCGCCGAGGTCGGCACGTGCTTGGCGGGCTGACCCGGGGCGTGCACGTTGTCGTGGCAGCTCACGCAGTTGCCGGTAATCCCGGTGTGCGCGAAATGCGCTGCCCGCCAGGACAGCATTGGCAGGTGGCAGCTGCTGCATTCGGCGGTCGTCGGTATGTGGGTGCTGGGCTTGCCGATCGACTGAACGCTGTTGTGGCAGGAGCTGCAGGTTCCGACAACGTTCAGGTGATTGAAATTAGCGACGGGCTTCCACGCGAACGGCGTGTGGCACTGACTGCAATCCGTGCTCGAGACGATGTGCTTGACCGGCTTGGCCGTAGCTCCAATGCGCGAACCCGGTGTGTGGCACGCGCTGCACTCGTGCGGCGTGCCCTTGAAGATGCCGCCGACATGGCACGACGCGCAGGGCGCCATGCGGTGCTCGCCGACGAGCTCGAATCCGGTCGTGAAGTGATCGAACGTCGATGCCGCCGCGACCGCCGGCCGCGGCGCGAGGAACGCGAACGCGACAGCGAGCAGCGCAAGCGCGCCGACGGCAACACGACCGACGGAGGAGATTCGGGTCACCGAATTCCTTGGAAAGGTGCTGCGGGACGCGAGGGGCGAGGGTAGCCCGGTAGCGGCATTGGATTTCTCCTAGCGCGGGTCAAACGCTTATGTAGTTGACTTTATCTTAGTTGCTGGACCGCCAAACACAATGACTTACTCGTCGGTTTCGGGCGACAGATTGGCGGGTTTCTAGGTAGTAAACTTAGGGCTAGACTCAATTGAAGCGTCGGCGCGTGCATGCGGGCTGCGCGTAGACTCTGCGGCACTAGCTTAAGTCGACCACCTTAGGGAGACCGGATGGTTCGCTTCCTCACAAGCGTTGCGGTGGTGCTTGTTTTGTCGGCATGTGCCAACAATTCTGCTACGCGCGTCACAGAATATCTGGATCCCGAGACGGCGGTAACAATCCGCGCCGTAGCAGCCCCGATCGTGTTCTCGCACGACGCGCCGGAGCTCGCGGCGAACGCCCGTGACTACCTGTCGGCGGGTCTCGTCGAAGTGAACAACATGGGCAAGCGGGTCCACTACCTCGCGCTCGTGTCCTGGAGCACCATCGACCGGCAACGCCCGGGCGCAACGCCGCCGGCGATCCCGGGGCGCGTCGAGTTGTTGATCGCGGGAAAGGCGCACGAATTCTCGCCCGTTACGCACGAGCCTCGCACGCTCGGCATCGGCGCCGCGCCGTTTCGCCCGGCGAGCGGTTACACGGGCGAAAGCTGGTATCGACTCTCGGTTGATGACTTGCGGGCGCTGTCCGCGGACCCGCCGGGCCGCGTCACGCTCACCGACGATGCGAGCAATCGGGTCGAGTTCGACCTGTGGCGCAGTGCGACCGAGGAGCTGCGCGAATTTGTGCGCGACGTGCCGGATGCGCCGAAGGCCGAGGCACCCCGCCGCTGAGGCGGTTTCACGCGTAGGCGTCTAGCCTGAGCGAACTTGCGACGGCGCGCGCGGTCGTCGACGTGCCGGCGGATGCGGCCGCGGTGGCGGATCCGGCCGCGAACGAGAACTCCGGTTCGTAGCGCGTCGTCTGCGGCGCACGATCACGGAACTGCTGCTGCGACACGTCGACATTGACGTTCGCGAACCCCTGCCCGCTCAGCATCTCGCGCAGCTTTGGCGCCGCTGCCTCGAGCGCCTCGCGCGTCACCTGGCTGTGGCTCGTGAAGGCGATGTTCGTCTGGCCGTCGCTGACCGCGATGCGGATCTCAAGCGGCCCGAGGTGCGCGGGCGAGAGCTTGATCTGCGCGTTCGTGAGGTTCTGGTTGACCAGCACGGCGAGGCGATCGCCGAGTTGCTGCGGCCAGTCGGGCGAGCCGACCGGCGTTGCCACCTGGGCGATGACCGGGCTGGCAGGTAGCGATGGCGGCATCGGCGGCGCAAGCGCCGCCAGGATTGCGCCGCTCGCGCCCGGCTTCGTGTCGCCGGCCGTCGAACCGCCGTCGGCGTTCGCGCCGTTGCCGGTGTCGGTCGCGAGCACAGGCGCGAGTGCCCGGGCAGTCGTCGTCGCGACGGTGGCGCCATCTGTCCCTGCCGCGGTCGGCGTCCATGGCGTCGTCTTCATCGAGAATTCGTCGGTGACCGACATCGGCGTTGGCGGCGGCACGGCCGCGGCGACGACCGGCCCGGGCACTGCTGGCGCCGGCTGGGCTACCGGCGCGGCGGTGGACTCGGTCACCGCGCGGAACTCGCCCGCCGTCGGCACGGCGTGCATCGGTCGCGCGATGCCGGACGCCGCAGCGGGCGCCGCCGGGGGCGGACCCGTGTCCGTCGGGGCCGCGCTGCTCGCGGGCGCTTCGGTCACCGCCTGGGGTGCGGCTGGCGCCGCATTTGCCGCGGCGGAGGCGGCGACTGTCCCGTCCGCGCAAGGAGCGACGCCGCCGCCGCTCGTCGGCGCCACCGGCATAGCCGACGCGAGCAGCGGCAGGCCGGCCGCGGCGGCGAGCTGCGCATCGACGAGCGGCAATGCGCTGCCGTCGGGCGGCGAATCATCGCCGCCCTGGCTCGCGGGCTTCTTGCCGCCCTTTGCGGCGGACGCGGCGGCTCCGGCGACTCCCGGAGCCGGTGCCGCCGGATCCCCGCGCGTGGGCGCCGGCTGCTGGGCCCGCGGGGCCGCATGCCGGCCGTCCGCCCGCGACATCGCGTTCGCGAAGGAGCCGCGGTGAGGGCCGTCAGCGTGCGCAGCCGGGGAGCGCGCGTCGGTCGAGGGCGCCGGCGGTGCGGCGGGTGTCGCCGAGACAGTGGGGGGTGGCGCAATCGAGGTGAGCGTAGCCATGCGAAGGAGTTTGCAAGCGGCGTGCCAGCCGCCTGCTCCCCCGGGGACTCGCCGCTATCGAGGCTCGCGGTTCAGGATGACCCGCTGGATGGATCGCTCGTCCGCCTCGCGCTGGGCGCGCTGGTCGGCGCTGCGCCGCTCGCCGGTTGCAAACTTCGCAACTGCCCGGCCGATCGACGCCGCCTCGATGCGCCGCTCGCGCCACGCGTCGGTCGCACGCTCCAAGGCGGCGAGCACGACCACGACCTCCTTGTCCTGCTGCTCGATCGCCGTGCTGAGGCGTCCGAGGAAGGCGTGGTAGTTCTGCATGCGCACGCCATCGGAATCCCCCTGGCTCTTCCGCTCCAGGTACTCGGCCCGGTAGGCACGCAACTGCGTCAGCTGGCGCTCCGCGTCCTCGAGCGCGCGCCGGGCGCGCGCGACTTCGGCTCCGGCCTCGCGCTCGCGCTCCTCGGCCAGGCTCTTGACCGGTTCCATGCGCTTCGATCGTGTCATCGTTCAGCTCGAATTAGGGACAGTAGTGGGCGCGCGCGTGTCGCCGCATCAGTGGGTCGCCGCCGCCAGGAGTGTGCGCAGCTGCTCGCGCGCGGTGCGGATATCGACCGCCTCGTACATGTCCTGCCGCAGGATTTCGGTCATTTTCGGCCACAACTCAATCGCCTGGTCGATGCGCGGGTCGGTGCCGCGCCGGTAGGCGCCGACGCTGATGAGGTCACGGTTGTGCTGATAAAGCGCGTAGATCTGACGGAAGCGCACCGCCAGCGACATGAGGTCGCGATCGGCGACGAGGTGCATCGCGCGCGAGATCGACGCCTCGACGTCGATGGCGGGGTAGACGCCGGATTCAGCGAGCGAGCGCGACAGCACGATGTGCCCGTCGAGGATCGCGCGCGCTGCATCGGCGATCGGGTCCTGCTGGTCATCGCCCTCGGCGAGGACAGTGTAGAACGCCGTCACCGAGCCGGGACCGCGATCACTGTTGCCGGCTCGCTCGACGAGCTGCGGCAGGCGCGCGAACACCGACGGCGGATAGCCCTTGGTCGCGGGAGGCTCGCCGATCGCAAGAGCGATCTCGCGCTGCGCCTGTGCGAAGCGGGTCAGCGAGTCGAGCAGCAGCAGCACCTTCTGGCCCCGGTCGCGGAAATATTCGGCGATCGCGTGGGCCACCCACGCGCCGTGCAGGCGCATGAGCGGCGGCGTATCGGCCGGCGTCGCGACGACGACCGCGCGCTTCAAGCCATCGGGCCCAAGCGTGTTGGCGACGAACTCCTGCACTTCGCGGCCACGCTCGCCGATGAGACCGACGACGATGACATCGGCATTGGTGTAGCGCGTCATCATGCCGAGCAACACGGACTTGCCGACGCCGGAGCCCGAAAAGAGCCCGATGCGCTGGCCCCGGCCGATCGACAGGAGCGCATTGATTGAGCGGATGCCGACATCGAGCGGTTCGCGGATCGCCCAGCGCTTGAGCGGATTGAGGGGCGTGCCCATGAGCGGCTGCGTATCGCGGCAGTCGAGCGCCCCCAGGCCATCGAGCGGCCGACCGGTGCCATCGAGCACGCGCCCCAACAGCGCATCGCCGACGTGAACCTCGGAGGAGGAGTGCGCGGGAAGCACGCGCGCGCCCGGCATGAGCCCGCGCATGTCGCCGGTCGGCATCAGGAAGAGCCGCTCGCCGTGAAATCCAACGACTTCGGCCTCGACGGTGCGCCCTTCGGCCGCCTCGATCAGGCAGCGGCTGCCAACCGCCGCTTCGCAGCCGACGGCCTCGAGCGTCATGCCAACCATGCGCGACAGCACGCCCTCGACCTGCAGGGGCCTGAGCGGCGTCACGCGCGCGCGCACTTCGCCGAGCGACCGGCCCCAGTGTCGTTGCAGCTCGCCGAGCTCCGGCGTCGCGCTCATCCGCGCTCGCCCGAGCGCGCGGCATCCGTCTCGCGCTCACCGCCCATGAGCTCGGTCAGGAGCGCCCCGAGGCGCGTATCGAGCCTGACATCGATGCGCGAGCTCGCCGAGATCACCTGGCAGCCGCCACGCATCATCATCGGGTCCTCGACCAGTGCCCAGGCGCGCTCACGCTCCGCGGGCGCGAGATGTTCACGCACGATCGCCGCGTCCTGCGGGTGCAGCTGCACGCGCACGTCGCGCGCCGCGACCGGCAGCTGCGCTACCGCCTCGCGCACGATGCCGATGATCTGCGTGGGATCGAGCTTCAATTCGCGCCGCACGATCTGCCGGGCGAGCGCCATCGCAAGCGCGAGGAGTTCGTTCTGGACCGTACCGTCGAGCTCCGCGAGCGGCCGCGCGAGGTCGGTCAGCAGGTTGTCGATGTGCTCGACCTGCGCGCGCAGCTGCTCGCGCCCGGCGGCGGCACCATTCTTGAGGCCCTGCTGGTAGGCCTCGTGGTAGGCCTCCTGCTGCAGGTCCTCGAGGACCCCGGCAGTGACGGCGCCACCGCGCGTAGCGCCCGGCGCATCGACCGACGGCGGGCCCCAGGCCGCGACCTCACCAAGGTCCGCGGCGCGGATGATCTTAGACATATTCGCCGGCGCTCGAGCCGATGATGATCGTGCCGTCCTCGGCGAGCTTCTGCGCGATCGTGATGATCTCGCGCTGTGCCGCCTCGACCTCGGTCAGCTTGACGGGACCGCGGGCCTCCATGTCCTCCTTGAGGATCTCGGCCGCGCGCTTTGACATGTTCGAGTAGATCCGGTCGGCGACGGTCGGGTCCGCGCCCCTGAGCGCCACCGACAGGATGTCGCTCGACACCTCGCGCAGGATTGCCTGCATGCCCTTGTTGTCGACGTCGACGAGATCGTCGAACACGAACAGCAGCTCCTTGATCTTGTGGTGCAGCTCGCTGTTCTGCGACTCGATCTCGGTGAGGACGCCCTGGCTCGTCTCGCGATCCATCGCATTGATGATGTCGGCGACGGTGCGCGTGCCGCCGATCCGACGGGACGCTACCTGCGTGTTGCCGGCAGCGCGCTTGCCGACGATCTGGTCGAGCTCCTGCAATGCCGACTGCGGCAACTCCTCCAGCGTCGCGATCCGCATCAGCACGTCGGCGCGCTGCTTCTCCGGCAGGAGCGGCAGGATCTTCGCCGACAGCTTGCCGTCGAGCTGCGCGAGCAGGCTTGCGATGACCTGCGGGTGTTCATCGCCGACGAGCTGGGCGACCGCCCGCGGGTCCATCCACTTGAGCGCGTCGATGCCGGCACCGCCGGCGGGACCGGCGAGGATCCGGTCGACCATGACCTCGGCGCGCTGCTTGCCGAAGGACGCCGCCATGATCTTCTTGACGTAGTCGGACTTGTCGCCGGAGAACGTTCCGCCCGAGTCGACCTTCTCGACGAACGACTGGACGACGACCTCGGCGCGATTCTTGGGTACCGCCGCAAGATTCGACATCGCGATGCCGACCGCCTCGACGTCGCGCGGGTCCATGTGCTTGAGCACCGCGGCGGCATCCTGCTCGCCGAGCGACATCAGCAGGATCGCGGCCCGTTCGGGCCCCGACAGGTCGCCGCTCCTATCTGCCATCGGTGCTCACCCACTCCTTCACGATCTGGGCTGCCCGCTTGGGATCTTGCGTAACGAGGCTACGGGCCGCTGCGACCTGCGCCTCATAGTTGGGCAATGGTGTGGCGCCGCCCGACAGCGTCACCTTGTCGCGGGCTAGGTCGCCGGCGGCGCCCCCGGTGAGCGCTCCGAGCCCGCCGCGCGCGGGCTGCAGCAGCGTCTTCATGATGGGACGAAGCACCACGAGCGCGAGTGCCAGCACGAGGAGCACCGCGATCCCCTGCCGGCCGAATTGCTTGAGCGTCGGGCTCGCATACCACGGCTCCGCCGGCGCCGGGTCGCCCGCCGCGGCGGGTGGAGAGAACGAGGCGTTGATGACCTGCACGCGATCGCCGCGCTTCTCGTCGAATCCGACCGCTTCCTTCACCAGTCCCGTGTAGCGCTCGATCTCCTGCGCGCTCCAGGGCTCGGAGGTTGGTTTTGCATCCGCGCTCGGCACGAGCTTGTTGTCGAGAATGACAGCGACGGAGAGGCGCTTGATCGTGCCGGTGGCCTGCCGCACGTGGCTCACGGTCCGGTCGATCTCGTAGTTCCGGGTCGCGCGGTTGGTCGTCGCGACCGGCTGAGGCGGCGTCGTCGCGGCGGCGGGCTGCTGCTTCGGCGCCGCCGGGACGGGGCTCGTCGCCGGCGGCTGGTTGCTGAGGGCGCCCGGGATTCCCATCGCGAGGTCGCCCGCCATGCGCTGGTCGTTGGCGGTCTGCTCACTTCGGACCACCTGCTTCTGCGGGTCGTAGTTCTCGCTCGACTGCTCGGTCATCGTGAAATCAAGATCCGCCGTCACGCCGGCGCGAACCCGCCCGTCGCCGACGAGCGGGGTCAGAAGTTCCTCGATGCGGTGCGAGTAGTTGTCCTCGAGCGTGCGGGTGTACTCGAGCTGGTGGCCGGACACCGCGAGCGGGTCGTTGCCGTCGGGGGAGGACAGCAGCGAACCGTTCTGGTCGACGATCGTGACATCGCTGGCATCGAGGTCCGGCACCGAGGAGGCGACCAGGTGAACGATGCCGGCGACGTGGCCGGGCTCGAGCCGGCGCCCCGAATAGAGCTGCAGCATCACTGACGCCGTCGCGTGGCGCTGGTCGCGGACGAACGCCGAGGCACGCGGCAGCGCGAGGTGGACGCGGGCGTTCTGCACGCCCTGCACCTTCACGATGGTGCGGGCGATCTCGGTCTCTATCGCGAGCTGGTAGCGCGCGGTTTCCATGAACTGGCTCGTGCCGAAGCCATTGTCCTTCTGGATCATCTCGACGCCGAGCGCGTCCGATTGCGGCAGGCCCTGCGCGGCGAGCCGCATGCGCGCCTCCCGGAGTTGCGGCTCCGGCACCGTGACGCTTCCCGAGGGGCCCTCGAGCTTGTGCGGGATGCCGGCCGACTGCAGCGCATCGACGACCTGCGCGGTCTCGCGTTCCGAGAGCTGGCTGTAGAGGGTCGCGTAGTTCTGACCCTGCGACCAGAACACGAGCCACAGGCCCGCGGCGATCGCGCCGGCAAGGCCGACCAGCAGGATGAGCTGCCGGAGCCCTGGGAGTTCGAGCACGCCGCGTTGGGCGATCGCATCAGCCATTCGAGTATCCGTCCTTCATCGTCGCCGCTCAGACCGTCATGTTCATGACTTCCTGGTACGCGCTGACGAGGCGATTGCGCACCTCCGTCATCGCGCGGAACGCCAGCGTCGCCTTCTGCGCCTCGACCATCACCCGCGTGATGTCGACGCCGGGCGCACCCTGCTCGAACGCCGTGCCGAGATCGGCGGCGCTCTGCTGCATGTTGTTGACCTGGTTGAGCGAGTCCTTGAGGAGCGCTGCAAAATCAGGCGCGCCGGCGGCACCGGCGCCGGCCGGCTGGCCGATGCCGCCGAGCGAGGGCGAGCGCTGCGCCTCGGCGGCGAGCGAGCGCAGCTCCATCATCAGGCGGGTCGAGTCGATGGCAGGCATGGCTTTCTCGGTAGGGCGTTAGGAAATGACGAGGCCGACGGCGCGCAGCTGCGCGAGCTTGTACCTGAGCGTTCGCGCGCTGATTCCGAGCCGCTCGGCGGCGCGCTTGCGGCTGCCGGCGGTCGCCTTGAGCGCATCGAGGATGAGGTCGCGCTCGTGCACCTTGAGCCCGTCCTCGAGCGCCGCCGCGACGGGCGTCGCGCCCGCGACCGCGCGCTCGGCGAACGCCACCGGAGCGGTGCCGTCGGTCACGAACACGAGGTCGGCGGGCTCGAGTATGGAGCTACCGGCCAGCACCGCCGCGCGCTGCAGCACGTTGTCGAGCTCGCGCACGTTGCCGGGCCAGTTGTGCGACTGCAGACTCGCGATTGCCGCCGCCGAGAGCGCGAGCGGCGCCTGCCCGGGTGCCGCGAGGCGCGTCAGGATCCGCTCGGCAAGCGGCACGATGTCGTGCGGCCGCTCGCGCAGCGGCGCGAGCCTGAGCGGCAGCACGTTCAGCCGGTAGTAAAGATCCTCGCGGAACCGGCCCGCGGCGACTTCGGCGGTCAACAGGCGATTGCTCGTGCCGATGACCCTCACATCGAGCGCGATCGTCTTGGAGCCGCCGATCCGCTCGACCTCGCGCTCCTGCAGCACCCTCAGGAGCTTCGCCTGCAGCGACAGGCCCATCTCGGAGATCTCATCGAGCAGGAGCGTGCCGCCCTGCGCCTGCTCGAACTTGCCGGCGTGCGCGGCGCTCGCGCCCGTGAACGAGCCCTTCTCGTGCCCGAACAGCATCGCCTCGAGCATGTTTTCGGGGATTGCCGCGCAGTTGATCGCGACGAAGGGCCCCGCGTGGCGCGCCGAGCGCGCGTGCAGGTAGCGCGCGAACACTTCCTTGCCGGTGCCGCTCTCGCCAGTGATCAGCACCGTGACATCGGTGCGGGCGACGCGCCGGGCGAGGGAGAGCGTGTCGCGCGAGCGCGGGTCGACCGCGACCGGCGCGTCGGCCTCGCTGTCGGCGCGCTCGCTCGAGCGGCTGAGGCGCTGCACGAGGCTGATGAGCGCATCGGCGTCGAAGGGCTTCACCAGGTAGTCGGCGGCGCCATCGCGCATCGCCCCGACCGCCCGCTCGATCGAGCCGTAGGCCGTGATCAGCACGACCGGCACTTCCGGCCAGCGCGCCCGCGTACGCAACAGGAGTTCATGGCCGTCGACCGGCCCCATCTGCACGTCGGTGAGGAGGAGGCCGGGCGGCTCCGCCTCGAGGGCAGCAAGCGCCGCGCTGCCGTCGGCGACCGCGGTGACCCGAAAGCCCGCGAACCTGAGCGTATCGGCAAGCGCATCGCGCAGCGCCGCATCGTCCTCGGCGACGAGCACGTGGCGGACGTCGCCCGGGCGTGCGGCCTCGACCGGTATAGCCACGGCACTCATGCGCCTCCCTCCAGCCGGTCGAGTTCGAGTACGAAGCAGGCGCCTTCGGCGCAATCCTCGATCCGCACGCTGCCGCCGTGGGCGAGCGCGACCGCGCGGACGACCGCAAGTCCAAGTCCCGTGCCCCCCGGCCGCGTCGTGTAGAAGGGCTCGAAGATCCGCGTGCGCACGGCACCCGGCACGCCCGGACCGTTGTCGCGCACGCGGATGAGCGCGCTGCCGGCGGCGACACTCGCCTCGATCACGACGAGGGGATCGGGCGTGGCGGCGGCGGCGTCGAGCGCGTTGGTCGCAAGGTTGACGATCGCGCCGACCAGCGCCTCGGCATTGCCGAACACGGCAACTCCGGGCGCGAGCGTGCGGATCGTCAGGCGCGCGCGTCCGTCGAGGCGCGAGGCGAGGCTCTGCGCGGCGCTTTCGAGGAGCGCGCTCACGTCGCAACGCGCGAGGATGCCACCGCCGCCGCGCGCAAAGGCGAGCATGTCGGCGACGAGGCCCTCGAGGTGCTTCAAGCGCGCGACGATGCGCGCGGCGATTTCGCGCCGGTCGTCGTCGCTGATGCCCTCGAGCCCGAGGCGCGAGGCATAGAGGAGAGCGGCCGAGAGCGGTGTACGCACGTCGTGCGCGAGCCTCGCGGCCATCTCGCCCAGCGTCGCGAGCCGCTCCTGCCTTAGGCGCTCGAGCCTTGCCTCCGCAAGCTCGGCGTTCAGGCGCGCGACCTGCGTCTCGAGGTCGCGGTACGACGCCTCGAGTGCACCCGAGAGCGTGTTGAACGCCTGGAATGCATCCGTGAGGTTCGATTCAGCTAGCGCAGCGGCCATGGCGGGATTCCAAAGACACGGTCCCGCAGGAGTTAGAGCAAGTTCTGTGCCTGCCCCGTAGAGTGTTTCAAATCAGTGCCTTACGAGGAGCCGCGCGGGGCTTCGTCAAGGTCCCGGCGCCGTGCTCGCGCCCGCGGCGTCGGTGCTCTGACGCCTCAGGCGACGTCCAGGGTCGCGAGGCGGTACTTTTTCAGCTTCTCGACCAGCGTCGTCCGCTGCATGCCAAGGAGCCGCGCGGCACCGGCCACCGCGCCGTCCGCGCGCGCCAGCGCCTCGCGGATGTAGCGCTGCTCGAGCTGCGTGAGGTGGTCCTTGAGGTCGAAGCCGTCGGCAGGCAGCGTGCTCGAGGCTGCGCCCGGCAGGCGCGTGACGTTGCTCGCGAGCGGCCGATAGCGCTCGGGCAGGTCGGGCACATCGACATCGCGGCCGCCGTGGAGGATGACCAGCCGCTCGAGCAGGTTGGCCAGCTCCCGGACGTTACCGGGCCACGCGTAGCACTCAAGCGCCGCGAGCGCACGCGGCGTGAGCGTGATGCGCGAACCGGTGAGGCGCTCGAGCCGCGAGAGGAGCTGCTCGGCGAGCGCCGCCAGGTCCTCCGCCCGGTCGCGCAGCCGCGGCATCTGGATCGGGAACACGTTCAGGCGGTAGTAGAGATCCTCGCGGAACTGGCCGGCGGCGAGCGCCGCCTCGAGGTCGCGGTGGGTCGCTGCGATGATGCGCACATCCGCGCGGATCGTGCGGTTGCCACCGACGCGCTCGAAGGTGCGCTCCTGCAGCACCCGCAGCAGCTTCACCTGCATGTGCAGGCTCATGTCGCCGATCTCATCGAGGAAGAGCGTGCCGCCGGCGGCGAGTTCGAAGCGCCCGACGCGGGCGGCGATGGCCCCGGTGAAGGCGCCCTTCTCGTGGCCGAAGAGCTCGCTCTCGAGGAGGTCGGCCGGGATCGCGCCGCAGTTGACGGGCACGAAGGGCTTGGCCGAGCGCGCCGAGAGCTCGTGCACGTGCCGCGCCACCATTTCCTTGCCGGTGCCGGACTCACCCAGCACCAGCACGTTCGTGTCGAAGGGCGCGACCTGCTCGACCAGCCGGTGCACGGCGCGCACGCCGGAGGAGCTGCCACTCGGGCGGAACATCGAGAGGAGCGGCGGTACCACGTGCGGCCGCGCGCTCAACGTAGCCGCCTGCGCGAGCGCCTCGGCGAGGTCGCGGTAACGGATTGGCGTCGGGATGCGCACGGCCGCGGCGCTGCCGAGGTTCGCGAGATCGACGCTGGCGCCCGCGATCAGGAGCGGCAGCGGCGAGGCGTAGGCGCAGCTGCGCTCGGCGAGCGCCCGGAGGTTGGCGGCTGGGATATCGGTACCGACGATGACGGCCGACCAGTGCATCGCGCCCGGCAGCGGCCACTCGATCTCGCTAAATTCGGCGACGGTTTCGGCTTCGCAGTCCAGAAACTGCAGCGCCGCCTGCCATTCGAGCGCCCGAGCCGCCTTCGACTCGACCACCAGCACCTTTCTATCCCCCACCCTTCCTGGTCCCCTGGCCCCTCGGCCGCCGCGCCGCGTCATTGCAGCTGCGTTCTAGGTTATCGACGTAAGCGCCTGAAACAATTTACCTGTCTTAGCTTTGCGACAGATACTAAGGAATTGGAGGCCTCCCTCGATATAGGTCAGCTCCCCGGAATTCATTTCGGGGAAGCCCTTAATAGTTCAGTAGGAGCACCCTGAGCGGGGGGCGCGTCAAAACACTGCACGCGGCGTGCGATTTATCCGCGCGAGGACGTACGGGTTCCCGCGACGAGGCGCCGGTGGTGACGGAACACGAGCCGCTCGAGGAGCTCGACGACCGAGGGCGTCAGGCCCTCGAACGCGAACCTGAGCCAGGTGCCCTCGGCATCGCTGTGCTTGCCGACGATGCGGCCCGGGAGCTTGAGCGGCTGCGGAAAATGCCGGCTCACGTGCACGGCGACGACGCCGACGCCCGGCAGCACGTCCTCGCCATCGAGCAGCCAGTCGATGCCGTGGGCGTGGAGCCTGAGGCTGCGTACCGGCGGCAGGTCGCCGTCGCGCATCAGCAGCCGCGCGACCAGCTGGATCAGTACATTGACCTTGAACTCGACGCGCTGCAGGTCCTCGGCGAGCTCGTGTTCCTCGTCGGTCTTCTTCTCGGTGTGCGGGCGCTGCTCATCGAGCGAGGCGTCCGCCACGAGTACCTGCTGGGTTTCCTGGTTGATGCCGGCGAGGGCGGCTCCTTCGGGGAGCCTCTCCAGGCGCTCAAACCCGAGCGGCAAGGCGTCGGCATAGCCGAGGCCATCGAAGCGTGCGGTCACGGCCGTAGGCCGCGCGGGGGTCCACTGTTGTCGAGGTAGGCGCGCCCGGCACGGCCGCCGAGCGCCTTCAGGTCGAGTTCGCGCCCGAGCGCGCGGCGGCGGTGCTCGGCGAGTCCGATGAGCTCCTCGTTGAGCCGAACGACCTCCCTGAGCGTCGCCGTCAGCCGCGGCAGCTCCGCAGCGGTCGGCACTTCGTCGAAGACGCGCTCGATGATCGCGCGCCGCTCGGCTTCGAGGTCGCCGGCGCCGGTCCACTCGTCGCGCTCGAATCCCGCCCGCAGCGCCTTAGTGATGGCGAGCAGCCGCTCGAGGTCAAGGTCCCGGCCGGCACCGGACTCGGCGAGTTGTGCGCTCATCGGGCCCCCGTCGCGGCGGCAGGCCGGACTTCGGCACCGATGCCGTCCCAGCCATCCTTGATCGTGCGCACCAGCGTCATGACCTCGTCGAACCCGTCCGCGTCGCTCGCCGCATTCGCCTTAACGAGACGCACGCTGCAGTAGTCGTAGAGGTCCCGGAGGTTCGCCGCGATCTCCCCGCCCTGCTCGAGGTTGAGGCTGGCATTGAGCGCGCCGACGACGGCGATCGCCTTGGAGATCTGCTCGCCCTTGCGCGCGGCGTCGCCTCGCTCGAGGTGCCCGCGCGCCGCGGCGATCCGCTGCAGCACGTTCTCGAGCATCAGCTGCACCAGCCGGTAGGGGTCGGCGGCCGCCACGGACGAGTGCGCGCCGATCGACTGGTAATTCTTCAGGGCCTGTTCGGCGGCAACACTCATAGTCAGCGAACTCCGTCGGTCGTCTCGGCTAGGGAACGGCTGCGCTCGCCTTGCCCGGGTAGTAGATCGAATTGAGCTGCGCCAGCAGCGAGGTGCCCGTGCTCTTGAGCTGGGCGACCAAGAGGTCCATCGCATTGTATTGCGCCAGCAGCGTCGCCTGCACGACGGCCAGGTGCTTGTTGAGCGCGATCGTCGCCGAGGCGACGTGCGAGAGGCCCTTTTGCAGCGAGGTATTCTGGTTTGCCAGCACCCCGCCCGGCCGGGTGTACTGGTTCAGCACCGCGTTCAGCTTGGTGGCGATGCCATCGGGGCCTGAAAAGAGCTGCGCGACGGCGCCGAAGTTGTTGGTGAAGCCAGCGTTGACGGTCGTCGAGTTCGTCGACAGCGTGCGGTCCGGGTTGGCGACGATTCCGAGGCCCGCGAGCGCGCTGAACGGCGTGCCGCTCGGCAGCTTGACCTGGCTGTTGATCGCCTCGTTGACCTGGTTGAGCAGGTTGTTGAGGAGCGAGTCCCCGAGCAAGGGGCCCGCGGCGCCCGTGCTCGCGTTGTAGTTCGAGAGCGTCGCGGCGCTCTGCTGCAGGGTGTTGTAGCTCGTGATCAGCGTCTGCACCGCGGTGCGCGCGCCGGTCTGGTCCTCCGACACGACGAGCGAAGCCGTGGCGCCGGTCGCCGTCGCCCCGGTGAGGTTGAGCGTGACCCCGGTGAGCAGGCCGGTGACGATATTGCTCGCGCTATTGTAGGTGTTGCCGTCGAGCGTGACGATCGCGTCCTGCGCGCTCTGCAACTTCGTGAGCTTGGTGTTGGAGTTCGCCGGGTCATAGGCGAAGCCTGCGAGCCCGCCGTCGCCGCCGTTCACGGTGACCGTCACCGCGTTCGCGGCACCGGTGGTCACGCTGCTGAGCACGAGGCGCACGCCGTCGTTGGCCGTGACGAGCGTCGCCGTCACGCCAGACCCGGCCGCCGCGGCATTGATCGCCCCGGCGATGCCGGAGAGCGTGTTGTTGGTCGAATTGATCACGACGCTGAAGGGCTTCGTGCCGACGCTGATCGTGAGCGTGCCGGTGCCGACGGCGGTCGTGGAACTCGCGATCGGGCCCGAGGAGAGCTTGGTGCCGGTTGCGAGCTGCGTGACGCCCAGCGTGTAGGTGCCGGCGCTCGCGGCGGAATCGGTGGTCGCACTCGCGATGGTCTTGTCGCCGACGGTCGCGAGCGACCCTTCGAACTGCTGCGGCGTCGAGAGGCTGGCGAGCGCCGCCTGGACGCCGGCGATCGCCGCCTGCAGTTGCCCGTAGGCCGAGATCTGCGTCTGCAGCTTCGTCTTCTGGGTGGTCAGGAGCTTGGTCTGGCCAGCGCCTTCGGCGGCCACGAGCTGCGAGACGATGCTGTTGACGTCGAGGCCGGAGCCGAGCCCCGTCGAGGTGATCGTGCCCTGCGCACCGAGGTCGGTCAGGGCGGACTGGCCGATGCTCGAGGCGCTGGACGTGCCAGTGCTCGACGCCGGTGTACCCGAAAGAATGCTGCTCATGTGCCCTCGCGGCTCGCCACACTACCTAGCAATATCCGTACCAGCCCGCGCCGGCCGCTCGCGTGCAGCTCAGGCTGTGTCGTTGATGAAGAGCCCCGGGAGCAGGATGCCCGCCTCCTGGAGATTGTTCGCCGTCGACAGCACCTGCGCGGAGGGAATCTGCCGGATGACCTCGCCCGTCGCGGGGTTCACGATCGTGACCGATTCCTTGCCGCTCTGCGGATCGTACTGAAACAACATCTGCCGCTGGCTGTCGCGCAAGAAGCGATTGACGCCCGCGACCGCCGCCGTCAGCTGAATCACATCCGGCTGCGGCTGCGCTGCCGCGACCGGCAGCGATTCGCCGCCGGCCGGCGAGCGGTTGCCGCCAGAACCCGCCGTCGCCACCGGCGTAACCGGTGCGACTGCTGCAATCGCGGCCGGTGGCGCGCCTGGAAGAGCGCCCACCCCTACCACCGGTACCGTCGGCGCCGGCGGTGCCGGCCCGACCGAAACTATGACATTCGCCATGTTCGACCCCTCTGTCCTTCGGACAGGGTCGACGGACTGAATGTCCGCCTCAGCTGCCCGGGCTATCCGTGCCCGGGACGCCATGCTGAGGCGGAATCATCCGTCGATGGCTCGATCTTCCTAGCGGCCTCCTCTTGAAGCCGGACTTATTGACTCCGAACTTACTGCAGCAGCTTCAGCACGCCCTGCGGCAGTGCGTTGGCCTGCGCCAGAATCGACGTACCGGCCTGCTGCAGGATCTGCGCGCGGGTCAGGTTCGAGGTTTCCGCCGCGAAGTCCGCGTCCTGGATCCGGCTGCGGGCAGCCGTGAGGTTGGTCGTGGTCGTACCCAAGCTCGCGATGGCCGAGGTGAAGCGGTTCTGGATCGCGCCGAAGGTGCCGCGCAGCGAGTCGATCGAGGTCAACGCCGAGTCGACCGCGAGGATGGCGCTGTTGGCGCCGCTCACCGTGAGCACGTTCTGCGCAGCCAGGCTGCTCGCCGCCTGCTGGTTCGATGCCGCAAACCCAAGCGCGGCCTGAGCACCGGCGTTGAGCTGCAGGCTCGCATTGGAGTCGAGCGTGACCTGGCCGCGGTAGACGGCCGAAGTCGTGCCTGCCGCAGGGCTGCCCGCGCCCGTCGACGTCGTCGTCGACAGCACCGAGGAGACGACGCCAGCTGACGTCGAGGTACCGGCGCCCGTCACGGTCTCATTGAGCGCGATGTTGCGACCGTCAACCGCGGTCAGCACGAGGCCGCCCGAGGAATCCTGCGAGGCGATGACGCCCGTCTGGCTGCTGACACCGTTGATCTGCGTGATCGCCGAGGCGATCGTCACGGTGCCGGCACCGGTGATGTTGCCGCTGTCGAGCGCGGACACGCCGTTGATCTGCAGGTTGTAGTCCTGCGTGCCAGCCACGTTGCCGGTCACGGCGACGAAGTTGCCACCGAGCTGGCCGAGCGAGAGCACGTTGGTCGCGCTCGCCGTCACGCCGACGACGCCCGAACCGTTGACCGCAGCAGCCTTCGCGTAGGCGCTGTCGGCCGTCTGGCCCGAGAGCGTGCCGACGAAGCTGGCCGTGGCCGCGATCGTGGTCGAGGCACCGCCGTTCGGGGTGATCGAGTAGGTCGAGGAGCCGTCAAACGCCGTCGCGGTGACGCCGGTGTAGGCCTGCGAGGCAGCCGTCGCCACCGATTCGGCCGCGACCGTCGGGGCGACCGTCTGCGAGACCGTGCCCGTGTTGTTGACGAACGCGCCGATCGCATTGGTCTTCGTGCTGACGCTCAGGCCGACCGAGATCGTCTGGCCGACGTTCGCACCGACCTGGAAGGTCGCGTTGCCGAACGTGCCATCGAGCAGGTTGCGGTTGTTGAACGAGGTCTGTGTCGCGATGCGGTTGATCTCGGCGATGTCCTGCTGCACCTGCGCATCGAGCGCCTTGCGGTCAGAGGAGCTGTTCGTCGCGTTCGCCGACTCGACGGCGAGCTGGCGAATGCTCTGCAGGTTGTTGGTGACCTGCTGCAGCGCGCCTTCGGCGGTCTGCGCGAGCGAGATGCCGTCGTTGGCGTTCTGCGAGGCCTGGGTGAGGCCGTTGATCTGGGTCGTGAACCGGTCCGAGATCGCAAGTCCCGCCGGGTCGTCGGCAGCGTTGTTGATCCGCAGGCCCGAAGACAGGCGCTGCAGCGAAGTCGCCAGCGACTTCTGGCTGTTCGACAGGTTGAGCTGCGCATTCAGCGAAGCGATGTTGGTGTTGATGACAAGTGACATTTGTTGGCTCCTGGTGACGGTCCGGCCGTAGGCAATTCCTGGGGGCTCGGGTGTTGGTCCCTAGGCCCGCCAGGCGGACCGAATAATCGACTCAGGTGATTTATCGGTTGGTGGTCCGGGATCTTTAGGAGAGCTGCTGCCCGGGTGCGGAAGTGAGACGTGTCGCACGGTCTCGGCGGGGCGGCAGGTGGTAATGGCGGGCGGCGGCCGGGCATTCCGGCGCTCGTACTCTATATATCGGTCAAGGCGCCGCGTTCTTGAGGCCCGCCTGGCCGGTTGAAGTCCGCCCCGTCCGGCGCCAGATTGGCCGGACGTGGACAGCGACCCCCCCTGGTTCGAGGTATTCCGGTCGGTGGGGCCGGCGGCGTGCGATGAGCGCGCGCTCGTGCTCCTCGCGGTCGGCATCCAGGGCACCGTCGAGGCGGGCCCCGCCGGCTTCAGCCTCCTCGTCGGCCAGGGCGACGCCGGTCGGGCGCTCGAGGAGCTCGAACGCTACCGCCTCGAGAACCGCCCGCGGCCGCGTCCGCTGCCCCTTAAGCTGCACCGCGGCGCGCTTGGCGGGGCGGCGGCGTACGTCGCGATCCTCTTCCTGGTCGGTGTCGCGAGCAGCCGCTCGCTCGGGCGCTTCGACTGGTACGGCGCCGGCATCCTCGACGGCGCGCGGTTCCAGCACGGCGAGTACTGGAGGTCGATCACGGCGTTGACGCTGCACGCCGATCTCGCGCACCTCGCGGCCAATGCCGGGTTCGGCGCGCTTTTCGGCTATCTCGCGGCTCGCGTCTACGGCGCCGGCGCCGCCTGGCTCCTCATCCTCATCGCCGCAACCCTCGCCAACCTCGCCAACGGGGCGCTGATGCCCGACTGGCGCAGCTCGCTCGGGGCCTCGACCGCCGTGTTCGCGGCGCTCGGGGCGCTGGCCGTGCACCGCTGGCCGGCGGCAACCCGCCGCGCGCGCCTGGGTCTCGCCGGCGCCCCGATCGTCGCGGCGCTCGTGCTGCTGGCGCTCCTCGGTACCGGCGATGCGCACACCGACATCAGTGCCCATGCGCTTGGATTTGCGGCCGGTGCGCTTCTCGCCGTGCCGCTCAGGCGCTACGCGCCCTCGCCCGGCCGGCCGCAGCGCCGCGCCGCGCGCCTCGCGCTCCTCATCCTCGTCGCTGCCTGGGGCGCCGCGCTCGCGGCGCAAGTCATCGGGCGCCAGGGCTACTAGATGTAGTTGAAGAGCGTGAGGTGCTGCGTCTTCACGTAGCTCGCCTGGGCGGCCTGGAGCCCGGTGATCTGCTGGTTGAGCTTGGTGATCGCCGATGCGTAGTCGAGATCGCGCAGGTTCGACATGGTGCTCTTGAGCTGCAGCGTGAGCGCGCTGCTGGTCGTCGTCTGCGAATCGATCGCGGAGAGGCGCGCGCCTACCTGCGAGCGTACCGTCGAGACGTTGGTCAGCGACTGGTCGATGGCCTCGACCGCGCGGTTGATGCCGTTGACCGCCGCGGGTTGGCCGGCGGCACTCGAGGTCGTGAGCGCGGTGACGAGGTTCCTGAGCGTCGTGAACATGTCCTGGTTGCTGCTCGGGGCGACGCTGAACGTGTCGCCCGCCGCCGGCGTGCCGTCGAGCTCGAGCTGGGCGCCGTTGAAGGCGAGCGTCTGGCCGTCGGTGTAGGCGCCCGCCTGCACCGTCGCGCCGGTCGAGTCGGTGACGGTGTAGGCGGCCGGCGTCGAGAATGTGATCGTGTAGGGCGGCGAGCCCGCGGCCCAGCTTGCCGGGTTCGTGACCGAGTTGGTCCCGAGGACGGCGCTGCCGGTGTTGGTGCTCGCGGCGCTCGCGACGAAGGTGCCGTTGCCGTTCCGGATCTGCTGGAACACGGCGGCGCCGCTGTCGCTGTCGGCGACGGTGCGGTTGCTGCCGATCTGCACGAATCGCTGCGACTGCGTGCCGTTGTAGGCGACGCCGGCGCTCGTCTGGCTGAACGGGACAGTGCTCGTCGCCCCGCCCGAAAAGAGGTACTGGCCGCTCCCGTCCTGGGTGTTGGCGAGCTGCATCAGGCTCTGCAGCTGCTGGTTGATCTGCGTCGCGATCGTCGCGCGCGTCTCGGTCGTCTGGGTGGCGTTCGCTGCCTCGAGCGCGAGGCTCCTGATGCTCTGCAGCGTATTGGTGACGCTGCCGAGCGTGCTGTCCTCGATCGACAGGCGGCTCTGCGCGAGGTTCGCATTGGTCGCGTACTGCGCGGTCTGCTCGAGCGTCGCCTGCAGCGACAGCACCTGGCTCGCGCCGACGGGATCCTGCGCGGGCTCACTGAACTTGAGCCCGGTCGTGATCTGCTGCTGCAGGAGCGCGAGGCTCGTTTCCTGCTGGTTCTGGGAATCGATGAAGAGCTGGGCGATGTAGTTCGAGGAGATACGCACGATTAGCCACCTCCGAAGGCACGGATCAGCGTCTGGAACATCGAGTCGGCGGTCGCCACCAGCTTGGCCGTGGCGGCGTAGGCCTCCTGCCAGCGCAGCATGTTGGCGGCCTCCTCGTCGATGTTGACGCCCGAGACATTCTGCACGGTCTGGGTCGCCTGCGCGACGAGCGACTGCTGGGCGCTTTGCGCCTGCGTGACCTGCTGGGTCTCGGTGCCGACGACGTTGACGAGGTTCGAGTAAGCGGCGCCGAGTCCGAGCGTGCCGCCGGCGAGCGAGGTGCGGGACTGGAGCCCGGCCATCGCGAGCGCATTGGTGTTGTCGCCGGAGCCGGTCGTGTTCGGCGCCACGGTGAACTGATCGCCCAGCGCCGGCCTTCCCGTCAGCGTGACCGTCCAGCCGCCGCCCGAGCCCGCGAGGCCGGCGACCGCGGGGGCGGTGATCACGCCGTTCGCGCCGAGCGTTTGCACGGCGGAGGTAACCGAGGTCGCGGCGGAGGTCTGCGTCGTGACGGTGTAGGTGGTTGCTGAGAGGAAGTTGATCGTCGCCGGCATCAGCAGGCTGGTGTCGGCCGCGTTCGGCACCTGCGGGGCACCGACCGTCGCGTTGCTCGCATTTGCAAGCGAGGCGGCCGATTGCAGCGGGTTCGCGGCCGCGATTCCGGCGGGATCGGTGAGCACGACCTTGAGGCTCGTCGCCGCGGTCGCGGTCGGCTCGATCAGGAAGGAGTCGCCGTTGGCGGGGGCACCGGCGACGACCAGCGAGAGGCCGTCGAAGCTGAGGGGGCTCGCGGCGGTGCCGGCGCCGCTCAGGCTAACGCTCGGGCCGCTGCCGGCCACCTGCGCGCTCCACGCGCCGCCTTGGTAGCGGAGCACGTAGTTGTTGGTCGTCAGCTGCCCGATCGTCGCGCTCGTGAGCGCGCTCGCCGTCAGCGTCGCGGTGCCGGTGTTGCTCGCGGCGCCGAGCGCCTGCGGCGCAGCGACGGTGAAGATCGCCTGGCCGAGCTTCGCATTCTGGTCGAAGCCCTGCGCCTGCTGGCTGTTGACGAGCACCGCGACCCCGGTCGCGACCTGGCCGAGCGCGTTCAGCGTCGGCTGGATCAACTGGCTCGAGACCTGCAGCAGGCCGCCGAGCTGGCCACCGGTCAGCGAACTCGTGATGACCTGCTTGGCCGCGCCACCGCCGTAGGAGATGTCGAGCTTGGTGGCGTCATAGCCGTTCGGGACGGTCGCGAGCGGCGTCGTCTGGGTACCGATGACGAGCGGCTGGCCGTTGCCGATGAACACGTCGATGGCACCGTTGCTCTCGAGGTTGGTCTTGACGGAGGTGAGCGCGCTCAGCTGCGTCAGCAGCTGGTCACGCTGGTCGAGCAGATCGTTCGGGCTCGAGCCCGAGGTTGCCCCGGTCGCGACCGCGATCGTCTGGTTCAGCTTCGCGATCGAGGCGGCAAGGCTGTTGATGGTGCCGACGGTCGACTGGATCTGGCTGTTCGCGTTCGCATTCAGCGCGTTCAGCTGGCTCGCGGTCTGGCTGAGTGAGCTCGCGAGCCCCTGCGCCTGCGACAGCACGTTCTGGCGGTTGCTGACCGAGCTTGGGTTGCTCGCGAGCGTCTGCCAGGCGTTGAAGAAGCTCGTGATGGCGCTCGAGACGCCGTTGGTCGAGCCACCAACCAGCGTGTCGACCTGGTTTGCGATGTTGAGGTAGGCGGTCTGCTGGCTGAGGACACCCGTGCCGGTCCTCAGCTGGTTGACCGCGAACTGGTCATAGGCGCGCGAGACGCCGGTGAGGTCGACGCCATTGCCGATGTAGGTGCCGGCGGTCGCATCGGGCGTGCGTTCGGTCAGGCTTGCGAGCTGCCGGCTGTATCCCGGCGTCGTCGCGTTCGCGACGTTGTTGCTCGTGACCGCGAGCGCGTTCTGGAACGCGATCAGGCCCGATACGGCAGTGTCGAATACGTTGGCCATGGGTCTCGTCGGTCGGGCGCCAGGCGCCCTTCAGGTTCGTAAGCCCGTCTCGTACGGTCAGAAGATCGGCTCGTCCTCGGGCTTCTTGAGGGCGGCAACGGCGTCCCGGAGGGTCGATGAGCGCAATACTGCGGTTATCTTCGTCGAATAGGCGGGATCTGTAGCGTACCCCGCCCTATGTAGCGCAACGGCGAACGCTTCACCGTCCTGGCCCTGCTGCAGCGCACCAGAGAACCGGGCGTTGCCTTTCAGGAAGGCCACGTAGTCCTCGAAGCTGTGGGCGACCGATTCGTAGGCCCGGAAGGGCTCCCGCCGGCGCTCGGGGACGCCGCCCGAGTACTCGAGCGTCTCCTTGACCGTGCGGCGCCCGGCCCAGCCCGCGTCCGCCTTGATGCCGAACACGTTGAAGCTCGAGCTGCCGTCGGCGGCCGGGATTTGCCGCCCCCAGTTGCTCTCGAGCGCCGCCTGCGCGACGAGTGCGAGTGGGTCGACGCCAAGCTCGGCGCCCGCGGCCTCGGCATCCGGGAGCACGAGCGCCACGAAATCCTCAGGCGTCGCCGCGAGCGCGCCGCTGCCGCCACTCGCCGTCGGCGCCGCTTCCGCGGGCGCGAGCGCCCCCGCCTCGCGAAGCGCATCCGCGATCGCGGCGGCCTCACCCACCGGCGCACGCCGGAGCGGCTTTTGGTAGCGCTCGAGCGCGTGCGCGGCGGCGGCGCCGTGCGGGGTGAGGCTGCGCACCAGAAGGTCGGCGATGCCGAGGCCGCGGCCCTGCGACAAGGTCAGCGACAGCTGCTGGTCGAGGAGATCCTGGTAAAGGCGCGTCTGGTCGTTGTCAAAGAGCCCGTCGCCGAGCTTCGCCTCGCGCATCGACTTCATCATCATGTTGATCATCATCGACTCGAACTGCTGCGCAACCGCCCTCAGCGTCGCGGGATCGTGCGGCGAGGCGCTGGCGGCGGATTTGAGCGATTGCAGGCCCTGCAGGTCGAGCCAGTTCTGCGCGCCGGCGTCGGTTGCTGTCGGCGTGATGGGCGCGATCGGCTGGATGGGAATGTTGGCGGTCATGGTCAGATCACGATGAGCTCGCCGTGCAGGGCGCCGGCCTGCTGCAGCGCCTCGAGGATCGCCACGAGGTCGCCGGGAGCCGCGCCCACCTGGTTGACTGCGCGGACGATCTCATCGAGCGAGACGCCGGGCTCGAACAGGAACATGCGGCTGCCCTTCTGCTGCACGTCGATCGTGGAGTCCGGCGTCACGGCCGTCTGGCCGCCCTGCGACAGCGCCGCGGGCTGGCTGACGCGGAGGTCTTCCTTGATGGTGACGGTGAGCGAGCCGTGCGAGACGGCCGCCGCGGTGACCAGCACGTGGTTGCCGATGACGACGGTGCCGGTGCGTGAATTGATGATGACGCGCGCGGCTGCCTCGCCCGGGTTGACGTCGAGGTTCTCGAGCACCGACAGGAATGCGACCCGCTGGCCGGCATCCGCGGGAGCCCGCACCCGCACCGAGACCGCATCGATCGGCTGGGCGGTGTCCTCGCCGAGCTCCTTGTTGATGCGCTGGGCGAGGTGGGTCGCCGTCGTGAAGTCGGCCGTGTGCAGGCTCAAGGTGAGCGTATCGCCGCTTCCGAACGTGGTCGGCACGAGCCGCTCGACGGTGGCGCCGTTCGGCACGCGTCCCGAGGTCGGCACGTTGACGGTCACCTTCGAGCCGTCGTTGGCCTGCGCGCCGAAGCCGTTGACGACGAGGTTGCCCTGCGCCATCGCGTAGACCTGGCCGTCGAGGCCCTTGAGTGGCGTCACGAGGAGCGCGCCACCGCGCAAGCTCTTCGCGTTGCCGATCGAGCTCACCGTGACGTCGATCGTCTGGCCAGGCTTCACGAACGGCGGCAGCTCCGCGTGCACCGACACGGCCGCGACGTTCTTGAGCTGCGGGGTCGAGCCCGCCGGGATCGTGATGCCGAGCTGCTCGAGCCAGTTCTTGAGACCCTGCACCGTGAATGGCGCCTGACTCGTCTGGTCGCCGGAGCTGTCGAGGCCGACGACCAGGCCGTAGCCGACGAGCTGGTTCGCGCGCACGCCCTGCACGCTCGCGAGGTCCTTGATGCGCTGGGTCGGGTTCGCATCGGCGAAGGCGGGTGAGGCGATGGTGAGCGCCGCCGCGAGCGTGAAGAGGCACTTCGCGAGCGTTGCGGCGGCACCGGGACGGTGAGCTTGCATGGCGGCCTTCAGAACGGCGTGATCGGCGAGTTGAAGAAGCGCGACAACCAGCCCTGGCGGTTGCTCGCGTCGAGGGCGCCGCGGCCGCTGTAGCTGATCCTCGCGTCCGCGATCCGGTCGGAGGTGACCGAGTTGTCGAGCTGCACGTCGACAGCGCGGACGACGCCCGTGACCCGCACGAACTCCTCGCCCTGGTTGAGCTGCAGCGCCCGCTCGCCGGACACGAGCAGGTTGCCGTTCGGCAGCACCTCGGTGACGACCGCCGTGATACTTCCTGTCAGCTGGTTCTGCTGCGAGCTCGTGCCATTTCCGGTGAAGGCGCGCTTGCCGCCGATCGTGGTATCGCCGAAGGGTGACCAGCCGCCAACGAGCGGGGCGTTGAGCGCGGCGCTTGATTCCTTGGCCGTCTGCGTGCTCGCGGTCTTGGTGGCGTTGAACGCCTCCTGCAGGCGGATCGTGATCACATCGCCGACCTGGTGCGCGCGCGGATCCTCGAAGTAGGAGGTCGAGCGGCCCGCCTGGTAGATGGCGCCTTCCTGCGCGGCGGGCATCCTGAGCGCCGCGCGGTACGCCGGGCCGACCGCGGCGGGCGGCAGCGGCGGCGTACGAAAGAGGTCGGTGCCGCAGCCGCCAAGCGCGAGGCTGGCGGCGAGCGCGACCGCGAGGCGACCGGCGATGGCCCGCGTGTGGGCGAGCAAGTCGGCGTTCACAGGTTGCTCGTCAGGTACTGCAGCATCTGGTCGGTCGTCTGGATCGACTTCGAGTTCATCTCGTAGGCGCGCTGCGTCTCGATCATGTTGACCATCTCCTGGACGATGTTCACGTTCGAGCCTTCGAGGTTTCCCTGCAGGAGCGTGCCCAAGCCATTGATGCCGGGAGCGCCGGTCTGCGGCGCGCCGCTCGCGGCGGACTCGACCAGGAGGTTCTGGCCGCGCGGCTCGAGGCCCGCCTCGTTGATGAAGTCCGCCATCGTGAGCTGGCCGATCGTGGTCGGGGCCGATGAGCCCGCCAGGATCGCACCGACCGTACCGTCGGCGCCGATCGTCACCGAGGTCGCGTTCGCCGGCACCGTGATCGCCGGCTGCAACTGGTAGCCCGAGCTCGTGACCATCTGGCCCTGCGAGTTCACCTGGAACGAGCCATCGCGCGTGTAGGCGAGCGTCCCGTCCGGCATCAGTACCTGGAAGAAGCCTTTGCCCTGGATCGCGATGTCGAGCGAGTTGCCGGTCTGCGAGAGGCTGCCCTGGGTGTTCAGCTTCTCCGTCGCGACCACCCGCACGCCGGTGCCGAGGTACAGGCCCGATGGCAGCTGCGTGTCCTGGGTCGACTGCGCGCCGACCTGGCGCACGTTCTGGTAGAGGAGGTCCTGGAACACGCCGCGGCTCAGCTTGAAGCCCGTCGTGTTCACGTTGGCGATGTTGTTGGCGACGACCGCCATGCGCGTGTCCTGCGCATCGAGTCCACTCTTGGCGGCCCACAGTGCGGGAGTCATTGCGTTATGCCTCGGTAGCGTGTGTAAGGAGCGCGTTCATCGCCGCGCTCAATTGGGGGCCAGCAGCTTCTGCGCTGCCTGCTCGTTCTGGTCGGTGCTGTTCATGAGCCGCGTCTGCATGTCGAACAGGCGCGAGAGCTCGATCATCTCGACGAGGGCGCGCGGCGCATTCACGTTGCTGCTCTCGAGCGTGCCGCTCTCGACCTGCACCGTCGCGTCGGCGGCCGCCGGCAAGCCGTTCTTCTGCCGCATGAGCCCGTCCGCGCCCTTGAGGAGCTGCGCAACCGGCGGGTTGACGAGCTTCAGTCGCCCGACCGGGCCTGCGCCTTTCGGACCCACGCCCTGCGGAATGACGGTGATCGTGCCGTCGGTGCCGACGACGACGTTGTCGGACGGCGGGATCGAGATCGGGCCTCCGTCGCCGAGCACCGGCAGGCCCGTCGCCGTGACCAGCAGGCCGTCCGGCGTCATATGCATGTCGCCGGCGCGCGTGTAGGCCTCGCTGCCATCCTTCGCCTGCACCGCGAGCCAGCCCTCGCCTCGGATCGCCACATCGAGCGGCGCGCCCGTCTGCGAGAGCATGCCGGTCGCGGCCGAGAACCCGCTGTTCTGGGCGACCGCGTTGACCCGAGTTGCAAACCCGGGACCCACGACCGGCGTCGCCTCGAACGAGTAGAGGTCCGCGCGAAAGCCCATCGTGCTGACGTTGGCGAGGTTTTGGGCCTGCACGGCCTGCGCCTGCAGGATCTGCGAGGCGCCGGTCATGCCGACGTACAGAGAGCGATCCATGGCGGGTTACCTGTTACGCCCGGATCTGCAGAATCGTCTGCGTTATCTGGGAGTCGGTGGTGATCATCTGTGCATTCGCCTGGAAAGCACGCTGCGCGGTGATCATGTTGACGAGCTCCTTGGTGAGGTCGACGTTAGAGCTCTCTAGCGCACCTGACTTGATCGTGCCTAAATTCGCTGATTGCGCGGTGCCGTGGATGACCGCGCCGGAGGCAAAGGTTTCCGCCCAGTTGGAGTTTCCGAGTGGCGCTAGGCCCTGAGGGTCGGGGAAACTCGAGATCGCAAGCTGACCCAGCTCGAGCGAGCGGCCGTTGGTGTACTTGGCCGAGACGATCCCGGTGCCGTTCACCGCGATTGTCGTCAGCTGGCCGGTCGAAAACCCGTCCTGCGTAATCGTGTTGACGCCGAACTGGTTGCCGTACTGCGTGGACCCCGACATGTTAATCGTCAGCGTCATCGGGTTCGCGCCGGTCGTCGGCTGGTAAGCAGCGGCGCCTGAGCCCGCGGCAGGGATCACAAATGTGCTATTGGCCGGGGTCGTGACGGTGCCGGTCGAGCTGAAGTTGAAGGGCTGCACACCGGTCGGGTTGGCGGCGGTGGCATTGAGGAGCGTGCCGTCAATGGTCATCGCTACGTTCCACCGGTTGGGGGTCCCGGTCGCGATGAAGAAGAACGTCGCTGTGTGCTGGTTGCCGAGCGAGTCATAGACGGCGGTCGAGGTCGTGTTGTTGTAGCTCGCGGGGTCTGTCGGCAGGAACGGCGTGTTAACCGGGGCCGTCGCATTCGCGGGCAGGTTGAGGTTCACGGCGGCGTTCGAGGTCGCGTTCGGCGCGCTCTGCGAGGTGTTGAGCTGCAGGTCCGCGAGAGCGCCGGTGTTGAAGCCGCCGGTGGCGAGCGCCGGGTACACCTGCACGCGCTGATTGGTAGCGTTGACAACGAACCCGGTGTTGTTGACGCTGAACGTGCCGTTGCGCGTATAGGAGTAACCGCTCGCATCGTGTAGCGTGAAGAACCCCTGGCCGCTCATCGCGAGGTCGAGGTTGTTGCCAGTCTGGGTGATGTTGCCCTGGGTGAACTGCTGGTTGATGCCGGCGATCGCGACGCCCTCGCCGGTCTGCAGCGAACTCAGGTTGAGCGAGCCGGTCGCGTAGACGTCGGCGAAACCAACGCGCGAGTTTTTGAAGCCGGTGGTCTGGGAGTTCGCGATGTTGTTGGCGACGACGTCGAGGGCACTTGAGCTTGCGTCGAGGCCGCTCAGCGATACTTGAAATGGCATGGGATGTCTCCGGGTCCTTTGATGGTCTTAGGTTCGCTTGCGCTTGGGTTCAGTTGATCTGCTGCACGGCGCTGAAGGGCACGTCGCCGATGCCGGCGAGGTGGAGGGTGAGCCCCCCTGAACCGCTCGCGCCGTTCAGCGTGATGCTGGTCACCTGCGCCTGCACGAGCGTCCCGAACTGCTGGCCCTTGCCCGCGACCGAGCCGCCGGCGAGCACGCCGTAGGTACCGGCGGGCGCCGTGGTGCCAGCATCGGTGCTGCCGTCCCAGGTGAAGTTGGCGAGCCCCGCGCCCTCGTTGCCAAGCGAGATCGTTTTGACGACCGCGCCGGCCGCGTTGACGATCTCGACGGTGACACCGTTGGCGGAGGTCGGGACGTTGACCGCGCCCGCGACGCTGCCGCCGGCGGCGAGCGGTACGGCGGAGCCTGTCACGAGCACGTTGTGGCCGAGGAGGCTCGAGGCCTGTAGCGCCTGGTTCGAGACGAGCTGCGAGGACAGCGTCGAGAACGACGTGTTGAGGTCGGCGATGCCGGAAACCGTGCCAAACTGGGCGAGCTGGCCCATGATCGCCGACTCGTCCATCGGCTTGGTCGGGTCCTGGTTCTGCAGCTGCTGCATCATGAGGTTGAGGAAGTCGAGCTGGCTCAGAGAGCCCGAGCCCGCACCGGTCTTTTGCGTCGCTGCGCTCGAGCTCGAGTTCGTGCCGTTCAGCTGCGACAGCAGCGAGGGGCTGAAGATCGGATTGGTCGAGATGGTCATGGCGCTCCTCCTCAGTGGCCCATCGAGAGCGTCTTGAGGACCAGGTCGCGCGCGGTCGTCATGACTTCGACGTTGCCCTGGAACGAGCGCGACGCCGAGATCATGTTGGTGAGTTCCTCGACCGGGTTGACGTTCGAGCCGTAGACGTAGCCGTTCGCATCGGCGAGCGGATGGTCTGGCTGGAAGCGCTTGAGCGGCGCGGCACCCGACTGGATCACATCGAGCACCCTGACACCGACGCCCGGCTCATCGAGCTCGGGGTTCGCGGAAAACTGCTTCAGTTGCGTCGCGAAGATCGGGTGCCGCGAGCGATAGGCGGTCTTCTCGCTGCTCGAGACCGAATCGGCGTTCGCGAGGTTGGACGCCGTGACGTTGAGGCGCATGGACTCGGCGTTCATCGCCGAACCCGAGATATCGAAGACACCGAGGAGTGACATGGGTCGCTTGGCTCCGCCGCGCGTGCGGCCGTGAAGACTACTGGCCGGTGATCGCGAGCTGGAGGGCCGCGACCTGGCGGTTGATGAAATCGAGGCTGGTCTGGTAGCGGACCGAGTTTTCCGCGAACTTGGCCTGCTCGACCGGCGACTCGACGGTGTTGCCATCGAGCGAGGGCTGGAACGGAATCCGGTACTTGAGCTCATCCTCGGTCGTGCCGCCGGTCGCGACCGGCAGGTGGCCGACGTGCGTGCGGATCATGGGGAGCGCGCCGCCCGGGCTCACCTCGGCAAGCGTCCCGGCGAAGTCGTAGTCACGCGCCTTGTAGTTCGGCGTGTCGGCGTTCGCGATGTTGGTCGCGAGCACGCCAACCCGGTCCGCCGCGGCGATCAGTGCGCGCTCGTGGATACCGAAGATGCTGGCGAACATGGCGAGGACCGTTTGAGTGGACTCGCCTGGACTAGAGCAAGAGCCGTGCCAGTGGCTGGCGATGCCTCGAGCGGGGCTGCGGACACTCGTTGGACGGACGAAGCGGCAATGGGCCGCCCGTTGGCGAGCGCCAGGCGGCAAGAGTTGGCCGCTCCGGCCCGCCCTGCTCCCGGCGCCTCACCGCCGCCCGTCCGCCCAAGCGACGAAGTTTTGACGGACGCACGGGCGCAGGCGCCGACGGCGCGACGATCCCGGCGCCGCCGGCGGCCAAAATGCGCGGCGGCGCAACGGCTTGGGCGGCCGAGCGCGAGTGGCATGAAGCGTGCACTCTTAACCGTGATGCGCCCGCTCCCGCCACTCCTGACCGCGTGCACGCTCGGCCTCGCCGTCGGCCTGGGCTACGTGCCGGGAGCCTGCGCGGGTGAGGGCATCGAATCGCTTGCGCGCGTTCGCGCGGTCGCCCGCGCGACGGCGGCGGCGAGCACCGGCCGGCCGGCCGCGGAGCTCGAGGTCGCGCCGCTCGATCCGCGCCTGCATCTCGCCGAGTGCGAGGGGGCCCCCGCGGGCCGGCTCACGCCGGGCGCGCGCTCCGCGGCGCAACTCACGATCGAGGTGTACTGCGCCTTACCGCCCTGGCGCCAGTACGTGGTGGTGCGGGTCCAGGCGGAGGAAAAAGTCGTCATCGCCACCCGCGCGCTCGCGCGCCTGCAGGTCGTGGCGGCCGAGGACGTGACGGTGCTGCCGCGCGAGCTCGCCTCGCTCCCGGCCGGCTACTTTCGCCGCGCCGAGGATGTGGTCGGCCACCTCGCCCAGCGCAATCTCGGCGCGGGCGAGGTGCTTTCGCCGGGTACCGTCCGCGCGCCGCCGCTCGTCCATCGCGGCCAGTCGGTTACGCTCCTCGTGAGCGGCGGGGGCTTGAGCGTCAGGACCAGCGGTACCGCGCTTGCCGACGCAGGCCTTGCCGAGCGCGTCCGGGTCAAGAACTCTCAGACCTCGCGCCTCGTTGAAGGAGTGGTCCGCTCCGCCGATACGGTCGAGGTGTCGCTCGAATGACGGGACCGGTCGCGCGTCCCGGAGGCCCTCCCGGGCGGCTCGCCGCGCGGGGGCTCCCTTTCCGCGTTCGGGCGCGAGGAAACACGGTCCGAGTTCACATATTTCCCTAAAGTTCGGCTTTTCACTGACGATACGGTGCATGAGGAGCTACGTGCTCCGGGAGCGATTCCGATGACCAACAAGATCACGGGCTATGGGCCGACGACGACGGTGGTGACCGGTGGCAACCGCACCGCGCCGACGCCAGCTGCCCATGGGGATACCCCGAAGACCGGCGGCGGCGCCCAGGCGGGCGATTCCGTCACGTTGACCAGTTCCGCCCGGACGCTGCAGAAGCTCGGTGATGCCATCGCGGCAACACCGATCGTCGACAGCGGCCGCGTCGAGTCGGTCAAGAACCGCATCGCGCAGAACACCTACAAGGTGGATGCGCTGAAAGTCGCGGCGAAGCTCCTGGCCGCCGACGGCGAACTGGCGAACTAAGGGACGCCAAGCATGGACGCATCCGAAGTCGCGGCCCTTGGCGCCCTGCTCGACCGGGAAGCCGCGGCGGGGAATGCCCTGCTCGCGGGCCTCGAGTCCGAGCGTTCTGCGCTCTCTGGCTTCGACGTTGCGGCGCTCGAGGCGGCGACCCGGGACAAGGAGCGCCTGGCGGGTGATTTCGACCGCCTCGATGCCGAGCGGCGCGAGTACCTCGCGCGCTTCGGCTACGGCCCGAGCCGCGCCGACATGAATAACCTGATCCGCGCCGTCGAGGATCCGCGCTATTCCGAAGCCGCACGGCGGGCCGGTCCGATCGCGACGCGCTGGCGCCGGATCGTCGCGCTCATCGAGCGTTGCCGCGACGACAACCAGCGGAACGGCCTCATCGTGGGCCTGCAGAGCCGGCGTGCG
The DNA here is from genome assembly GCA_025356075.1 of Pseudomonadota bacterium. GTDB lineage: Bacteria > Pseudomonadota > Gammaproteobacteria > Steroidobacterales > Steroidobacteraceae > CAIKZZ01. The sequence continues at coordinate 78,580 of JANXUT010000064.1, forward strand.
ACCCAGACGCTCAATGTGCTGAGGACCGGGCGGCCGGACGAGCTCACCTACGGTCGCGGGCAGATGCCGGGACTCGCGGCCGCCGCCGCTCGTGCGCTCGGGCGCGTCTGAAGGCTTGAAGAGCAGGTCGCCGCCATGCTGGTACTCAGCCGTCGCGCCGATGAGTCGATCCTGATCCAGCCAGCGGACGGGACCGACACGCGCATGACGCTTGCGGAGCTCTTTGCGAACGGCCCGATCCAGATCACGCTGCTAGGCGGAACCGGCAAGCGTGTCAAGATGGGCATCAATGCACCCGCCGAGCTCGCCATCCGCCGTAAAGACGTCGACAGCGTCTAACTAGCTGATTTTTATCGATTTTATAGGCTCGATTGCCTCGGCATCGGGTTGTTGCGCTGCGTTTTTTTCTTCTCCGGAGCGCCGGGTGCGTCCGTCCCCCTCCGGCCGTAGGGCATACTTCTTCTCGCTCTACGGTCGATATAACAAGTCTGAGACGGGGATATCCATGGAGCGTCGGCTGCATACGCGCCACCGGGCGCGCACTACGGTTTACGTTCAGATTCCAGGACGCCGCGGCAAGCTGTGCCGCGCCCGGAACCTGAGTGCGAATGGTGTATTTGTCGAGACGGAGAATCTGGGGCTGCAGAAGGGCTCGGTCGTGGAACTCGCGTTCGCGATCAACCTCGGCGCCATTACCAAGATTCACCGCCGGACCGCGATCGTGGCCCACGTGTCGCGCGGCGGAACCGGGCTCAGGATGGAGAGCTACGTCGGCCGTTGAAGCCGGACGCAGCCACGAGGACGTTCCATGTCGGTGGCGCCGTAGTCGCAAGGCTCGGCGCCTCTTTTATTTAGGGGTCCGGTCGATGGGCCCGCGAGGCCCCCGATGACCGCCGCCGACCGCGCCCCGCCCGCCGCCGGACGCAGCTACCGCTACTACGATTTCATCATGGCGGCCTACGTCTGCATCCTGCTGTGCGCCAACCTCATCGGCGCCGCCAAGGTCTCGACGGTCGACCTGCCCTTCTTCGGCCAGCACGACTACCTGACGGGCGTGCTCTTCTTCCCGATCTCCTACTTCTTCGGCGACATCCTCACCGAGGTCTACGGCTACGGCCGCGACCGGCGGGTCGTGTGGGCGGGATTCGGCGCGCTCATATTCGCCTCGATCATGGCGGCGACCATCGTGGCGCTGCCGCCGGCCAAGTCCTGGGCGCCGAACCAGGCGGCGGTCCAGTCGATTTTCGGCCAGACGCCGCGCATCGTTGCCGCCTCGATCATCGCCTTCTGGTGCGGCTCGTTCGTCAACAGCTTCGTGCTCGCGAAGATGAAGGTCTGGACCAACGGCCGGTGGCTATGGATGCGCACGATCGGCTCGACACTGTGCGGGGAGCTCGTCGACTCGACCCTCTTCTGCACGATCGCCTTCTACGGCATCTGGACGAGCACCGAGCTTCTCGACCGGACGCTGACGCAGTACTTCCTCAAGGGCGGCTGGGAAGTCCTCGCAACGCCGCTCACCTACGCGATCGTCGGGTTCCTGAAGCGCGCCGAGCGCGAGGACTACTACGACCGCGACACGAACTTCACGCCGTTTTCGCTGCGTAGTTGACCCGGCGCCGGGGCCGCTACTGGCCTACGAGCGGAAGTCGTACATCGACTTGAGCTTGGCCACGCACGGCCTCGCCGCCGGCCGCTCGAGGGCTTCATCCAGCATCAGGTGCATCCGCTGCGGCGCGAACTCGATGCCAATCGTCTTGATCCCCTCGTAGGCCTGTTTCGCCTGGACAACGATGTCCCGGTTCTCGCGCTTCAGGTTCTCGACCGCCTCGAGCACCTTCAGCTGTTCGAGCTCACTCAGCGGCCCGCCGGAGCTGCGAATCGCGTGCAGCGAGGCGGCGTCGAAGTACTCCCGCTCGGCGACCCGGTCGAGGACCGGCATCGTCGCGTACAAGTAGATCCACTGGTCGAGGCGCTTCGGCTCAACTCGGGAGAGAATTCCAGCGGATTCCGCCGCGTGATAGGCGTCGCTGTCGAAGGTGTGCCGCGGAATGTCGAGGAGCGCAATCGCCGCGATGACGGCGGCGCGGTCAGAGCCACCCTCGATGCTGGCGCGGATGCCGTTGATCGTATCGCTGAAGCATTCGGTCAATGCGATGCGCTGGATCACTTCCGGGCCGTCGTCGTTGGCCATCTCGAAGCGCATCTGCGCTTCGGCGCGGGATACCTTCTCCCGCAACTCGAGCCCGAGCAGCAACTGTTCCGCCGCGAGGGCGATGACAATGCCGACGATGATGACGCCGACCTCGCTCGCGAGTTCGCGCCAAGTGTGGATCGGCTTGGGCTTGTGGACTTCCACGGCAGATGGGCTCCTGGCGGCGGCTGATGTCAGCGATGAGGGGAGATCCGTCTCGAGATTAGCAGTGAATGCCCGCCGGCAATCCGCCGCCGCCGCCTCGCAACCGTGGCCGGTTCGCGCCAGGAGCGCGCGCCCGCTTGAGACTGCGCAGGCCTCGTTTATACTCGCGGCCCGACGCCGGGTTAGCTCAGCGGTAGAGCAGGGCTTTTGTAAAGCCAAGGTCGGGAGTTCAATCCTCTCACCCGGCACCATTCCCGCGACCGCGCCCGATTCGCGGGATTAACGCATTCAAAAACAATGATTTGACGGCATCGGCGTGAGCGCCGACCTCAGGGCTTGGGAGCCGGTTCCTTCGAGGCCGTCGCGGCAGCGGCGGCGGGCTCGGGCGGCTTTGCGGCGGGAGCGCCGGCCGCGGGCGGTGCGGTGGATGGCGCCGTCGCCGGAGCCGCGGCGGTTGCACCCGGAGCTGCAATTGGCGCGACCGACACGGGCGCCGCCGCGCATTCCGAGGCGTGTAACGCGCCCGACTCGCCCGCCGCCTTCGCGATGCCGGCGGTCTCCGGGCTCGCCTCGCCGCTCGCGCTCTCGACATCGAGCCACCACGTCGTAACCGTGTGCGGCTGCTCGACGATCTTGGGCGTCACCGCGTAGCGGCGCAAATCCGCTATCCGCTTCTCGGCATGGTCGCGCTCGCTGTAGATTCCGAGCGAAACGATCGCATCGGTCGCGCCCGACTCCGGCGGCATGATGACGAGGTCCGTCACGCCCGCGGCGCGCAGCCTCAAGCCCACCTTGGTCGCATCCTGCATCGTCTTCGTCGTGATCGCGACCCAGTACGAGGACGGCCCCGGCGCATCCGCCGAGCGCAGGCGCGAGCTGTAGTGCGAACCCAGCAGCCACGCGGCCGCGCGCTGCGCGCCCGCCTGCGTAGCGAACGGCCCCACGGTTGAGCACTTCGGCGGGCTCGGCGCGCCCTCGCCCACCAGCGTCAGTCGCGGCACTGGCGCTCCCGCGTCGGCCGGCTCCTTCGTGTCGAGCGCCTCGCCGCCGAGCCTCGAATACCCGAGGTAGGCGAGGTTGAGGAAAAGGAGAGCGAGCAGCAATGCCTTCACAGCGCACGCTCCTTGAGGCAAAGCGCAAGGCCGCGCAGCACGAGGTCCGGCACCTGCTCGACGGGCCTGAGCATGAGCGCGGCGATCTGCGGGGCGGCGCCGCCGGTGAGGTAGACCCGTGCGGCAGCGCCGGCGGTCGCCTCGAGCGCGAGGGCAGTGCGATCAGCGAGCGCCGCGAGCGCGAGACGCGCGCCCTGCTGGACGGCGCCTGCGGTGTTGACACCAAACACCCCCTCGATCGCCGGGGGATCGAGCATCGCCGCGGCGGCGACGCCGCTCGTCTGCGCGTGCAGCGACTCGCGCATCAGCCGTGCGCCCGGCACGATGCAGCCGCCGCGGTGCGTGCCTTTCGCATCGACGAGGTCGATCGTGAACGCGGTGCCGGCGCTCGCGCACAGGAGCGGCGCCCTGGCCGCATCCCACGCCGCGATCATGCCGAGCCAGCGGTCAATCCCGAGCGCCGCCGGGCGCGGGTAGGCATTGGTGAGGCCAAGCGCGCTGCGGCTCGCCGTCGGGAATTCCGGTTCTACCTGCCAGGTCGCGCGCGCGAAGTCGCGTAGGCGCCCGGCGAACGCAGCTCCCGCCACGTTCGCGACGATGACGTGGCGCGGCGCAGGGCCGATGCCCGCGAGCGCCGCCTGCCACTCGGACGGTTCCACGCCGTGGTGCACGACCGAGGTCGAGCGGCCGATCGCGCCCTGCTCCAGCCGCGCCCACTTGAGGAACGTGTTGCCGGCATCGACGAGGAGCGTCATGCGACCGCCCGCAAGCTCACGTCCCCGGCAGTGAGGCGCTCGATGCGCCCGCCGCGTTCGAACCTGAGCGCCCCGTCCGCATCGATGCCACGCGCGACGCCCTCGCGCAGGGCGTCTCGGTCGAGCACCCGCACCGGCCGGTCCTTGAGCGCATCCGCGCGGTTCCATTCCGACAGGAACGGCGCGAACCCGCGCGCCTCGAACTCGAGCGCCATCGCGACGAGTGCCTCGAGGAGCGAGGCGACCAGGGGCGTGCGCTCGGGCGCGCTGCCCTGGATGACAAGGTCCGCAGGCTCGAGGCCACCGCTCGCGAGGACGGCGGCGCGTGCGCCCGCCGGCAGGCGCACGTTGAGCCCGACGCCGATGACGACGAAGACGCTGCCGTCCGCATTCGCCTGCACCTCGCCGAGGATCCCGCCGAGCTTGCAGCCGTCCTTCAGGATGTCGTTCGGCCACTTCAGCGAGAGCCCCAGAACATCGTGGCGGGCGAGCGCCCGGAGCACGGCGACGCCGGCCGCGAGGCTGATCGCGGAGAGCGCCGCGGGCGGCTCGGCGAACGTCCAGCCGAGCGACAGGCACACGCCGCTCGCCGGTGGCGCCCGCCAGGAGCGGCCGCGCCGGCCGCGACCCGCGCTCTGGAACTCGGCGACGCACGCACGCCCGGTTCCGTGCGCGGGTCCCCGCGCTGCGAGCAGCCGGGCGTTGGTCGAGTCGACTTCATCGAGGAGCTCGATCCCCTCCAGGCGCGCGCGATGCGCGCCCGGGAGCAGCGACTCGAGCCGCGGGCGGTCGATGAGGTCGAGCGGTCGCGGCAGGCGCACGTACCCCACGCGCGGGGACTTAAGCTCGAGACCTTGCTCGGCAAGCGCATCGATCGCGCGCGCGAGCGCCGTGCCGCCGAGCCCGAGTGCCTGCATCAGCGGTGCTTCCTCGTGCGTCGCGCCATCCGCGAGGAGCCGCAGCAGCGTCGGCGCCTCGCTCATCAGCGCGCGGCCGACCGGCCGCGCAGCAGCCACAGGCGCCGCGCACGGTTCTCGGTACCGCTCCACATGCGCGTGATGTTGAGGCGATGCGTGTAGATGACGAAGAGCGCCATGCTGACCGCGAAGACGAGGAGCGCGGGCTCGTGGGGACCGCGCGCCGCGAGCCAGACGGGCAGCGTCGCGGCTCCCAGCATCGTGCCAAGACCGACGTAGCCCGTCAGCATCACGGTCACGAGCCACACCGCGAGCATCGGCGGCAATAGCCTCGGCGCGACCCCGAGCAACACGCCGATCAATGTCGCCGCGCCCTTGCCGCCCCGGAACTCAAACCAGACGGGGTAGACGTGGCCGAGCGTCACCGCAATCGCACAGGCGAGGTTCAGCCAGGCGCGATCGTTGGCGGGATCGGCCGGGATGCCCGGCAGCGCGAGGCCGGGAAGGATGCCGGCGGCGAACCAGCCCTTGGCGACGTCGATGAGGATGACGCCGAGCGCGAACCAGATGCCCTGGGTCCTGAGCGCGTTGGTGCCGCCGGCGTTGCCGCTGCCCTGCGTTCTGATATCGACGCCGCGCAGGAGCCCGAGGATCAGCGCACCCATCAGGGAGCCGACCAGATACGCGACCAGCGACTTCACGGCGAGCTCGAGCATGGCGTCCCTCGGGGAACCTTCAGTCTACCAAAGGCGCCGTGGCGGGTTCCCGCAGCAGCCTCAAGTCAGGTGCTGGCGGCCTTGGCGAGGACGGCGATCCTCTCGCGGCCGGAGACGACGACGCCGCCCGGCTTTTCGACGGTGACTGCAAAGAGCGCGGGCTTGCCGACTCGCAGCCGCGCGACGATCGGGATCACGACCTCGGTGCGGCCGGCCGGAATGTCGAACACGCCGCCGTCGACCGGGTAGCGGTCGTCGCGCTCGCCGTCGAAGATCCAGAGCTGGTACTGCGACTGCCGCGCATCGTTGGCGTCGAGGCCCTTGAGGCGCAGGTACCCGCGCTGCGAGACCGGATCCCACACCACATCGCCGCTCGCCGCCTTCGGGGCGGGCCCACCCGGCGGCGCGAACTCCCACCGGACGAGGCCTGGCGTGGAGGCAATGAGCTCGGCACGCCCGGAATCCGCGGCCGCGACGACCGGCCGCGACGCGAGTCGCGGGTACCAGCCGGCAATCGCGATGAGCACCGCCGCCGCCGCGGCCCACCAGCCCGCCTGGGCGCCGGCGCGCGAGGGAGCTGCGGCTGCGGGCGTGCGCGAGCGCGCGCGCTCGGTGAGATCGCTCGTCGCCGCCCGGCCGCGCATCGCAGACTCAGCCGTCAGCACGCGTTCGCGAACCCGCGCCGGCAGCGGCTCCTCCTTGAACTCGCCCGCGAGGGTGAGCGCCGCGACCGTCCGCTCGATCTCGGTCCGGTCCGTGTTCGGATAGCGGCTGATCAGCGTCTCGAGCTCGGCCAGCTCCTCGCTACCGAGTCCCGCCGTCGCCTGCTCGATGAGGAGGTCGACGAGCCGCTCGTCGTTGAGGTAGGGCGCCGTCATGCGCCACCTCCATCGCCCGCTGCCTCGATGCCGAGGAGCTCGCGCGCCTTGATGAGACCCCGGCGCATCTGCGTCTTGACGGTGCCGAGCGGCATGCCGGTACGGGAGGCGATCTCGCTGTGGGTAAGTCCATGCAGCACCGCGAGCTCGATGACGCGCTGCTGGTCGGGGCCGAGCTGGGCGATGGCCTCGGCCGCACGCTCGGCCTCGCTCGAGATCTCGCCGCGGGTGCCGGGCTCGGCGAAGCCGAGCGCATCGAGCTCCTCCTCGCCCGCGAACTGCGGCCGCGTCGCATGGCGGCGCAGCCGGTCGATCAGGCGGCGGCGCGCGATCGTCGCGATGAACACCTTCTCCGACCCCTGGGCCGGATCGAAGCGCGCCGCGCTCTTCCACACGTCCATGAAGATTTCCTGCACCGCATCCTCGGCATCGTCACGGTTCGGCGACAGGCGCCTCGCCAGCGACCAGACGAGCGCGCCGAACCCGTCGATGCATTCATTGACCGCGGCGGATTCGCCCCGGGCAATGCGGATCAGTACTGAGTCGGGCATCGATCCATAGCCTAAAATTCGAGCGCAGAGGGCCGGTGGATTCGGGAAAGCATCACAGTTTAATGAACCCGGCGCTAGAGGCCGGCCCGCCGCAGCACAGCAGCGAGCGCGCCGACGTGGGCCGAGGTCTCGTTGAGCGCCGGGACCAGATGGAGTTCGCGCCCGCCGGCCGCAATGAATGCGGCGCGGCCGCGGATGCCGATTTCCTCGAGGGTCTCGAGACAGTCGACCGCGAAGGACGGGGTCACAACCGTCACCGTTGAAACTCCCGCGCGGGCGAGTTCCGTGAGGCGCTCGTCGGTGTAGGGCGTCACCCACTCGGTCGGTCCGAACCGCGACTGGAAGCACTCGGAGTATTCATCTGGCTTGAGCCCGAGCGCGGCGACCAGCGCTGCGGTCGTCGCGCGGGCCTGGAGCCGGTACGGATCACCGGCGGCGACGTATTTGACCGGAATGCCATGGTTCGAAAGGACGAGGTGCGAGCGGCCGTGCTGCTCCCATACCGCGCGCACGCTTGCGGCGAGCGCCTCGATATAGGCGGGCTCGAGGTGGTACTCCGACACGAAGGAGAACGCCGGCAGCTGGCGCCAGCGCCTGAGCTCGGCCGTCACGCCATCGAACACCGCGCCAGTGGTCGTGCCCGAGTATTGCGGGTAGAGCGGCAGGACGATCAGCCTGCCGACCCGCGCAAGCTGCAACCGCTCGATCGCGGCCGAGATCGAGGGTTTGCCATAAGTCATCGCGAGTTCGACCCGCACCTCCGACGGCGGGCCGAGGGCCGCCTGGAGCGCCGTTGCGAGCGCCTGCGATCCGGCAAGGAGGGGTGAGCCCTCGGTCGTCCAGACGGATTCGTAGAGCGCAGCGGTCTTGAGCGGCCGCGTCGAGAGGATGACCCCGTGGAGTAGCGGGTACCAGTAGGCGGGGCAGGCCTCGACGACCCGCCGGTCACCAAGAAACGCCGCCAGGAAGCGCCGTATCGCGCCGTAGGTCGGTGCCGTCGGTGTTCCGAGGTTGACGAGCAGCACTCCCGTCGCCGTCGTTGGCATCACCGATCCTTCGGCGGTCTTAAACCAGGCCATGCGGGTGATGATACCGATCCGGAAAAGATAAAGGCCCCGGAGACTTGCGTCTCCGGGGCCTTTGATGGGAACCCTGGCAGCGACCTACTCTGACATGGCCTACGGCCACACTACCATCGGCGCAGGGCGTTTTCACTTCCGAGTTCGGAATGGGATCGGGTGGTTCCCGCTCGCTATGGCCGCCAGGGAATACGTTTTCAGCAACGCGCTCGCGGCCGAAGCCGCGGCATGCCGCCGCAATCTGGATATCGTGAAGACACTTAAATGGTGTCGCAATCAAAGAAACCGCCACCATGCTTTCAAACAGCTTGGGGCTATATGGTCAAGCCTCACGGGCAATTAGTACTGGTTAGCTGAACGCATTACTGCGCGTACACACCCAGCCTATCAACGTCGTAGTCTTCGACGGCCCTTCAGGGGGATCAAGTCCCCAGCGAGAACTAATCTTGGGGGGGGCTTCCCGCTTAGATGCTTTCAGCGGTTATCCCGTCCGTATTTAGCTACCCGGCAGTGCCACTGGCGTGACAACCGGAACACCAGAGATACGTTCACTCCGGTCCTCTCGTACTAGGAGCAACTCACCCTCAATTCTCGAACGCCCACGGAAGATAGGGACCGAACTGTCTCACGACGTTCTGAACCCAGCTCGCGTACCACTTTAATCGGCGAACAGCCGAACCCTTGGGACCTGCTACAGCCCCAGGATGTGATGAGCCGACATCGAGGTGCCAAACTCCTTCGTCGATGTGGACTCTTGGAAGGAATAAGCCTGTTATCCCCGGAGTACCTTTTATCCGTTAAGCGATGGCCCTTCCATACAGAACCACCGGATCACTATGACCTGCTTTCGCACCTGCTCGACATGTACGTCTCACAGTTAAGCACCCTTATGCCATTGCACTCTATGCGCGATGACCGACCGCGCTGAGGGTACCTTTGCACTCCTCCGTTACTCTTTAGGAGGAGACCGCCCCAGTCAAACTACCCACCATACACTGTCCCCAATCCAGATAATGGATCAAGGTTAGAACTCCGAACTTACCAGGCTGGTATTTCAACGTTGCCTCCACCCGAACTAGCGTCCGGGCTTCAAAGGCTCCCAGCTATCCTACACAAGCAAGGTCAAAGTTCAGTGTAAAGCTATAGTAAAGGTTCACGGGGTCTTTCCGTCTTTCCGCGGGGACGCCGCATCTTCACAGCGATTTCAACTTCACTGAGCCTCTGGTCGAGACAGTGTGGCCAGCGTTACGCCATTCGTGCAGGTCGGAACTTCATGTTTTCCACGATTACTCGTGGCACAGACTATACGTTCATCTGATCGCAGCGACTTGAGGATGTCGCTACCGGAATATTTCCGTTTTCCTGATGGATTCATCTCTACGGCCAGCAGCACGATCTGCTCCAAGCCATCGAGATTCAAATGTCGCCGCTCATACATCAGCTGGCAGATGCGATCGAAGCGCATCACGTCAGACTGTTTGGACGACATCAACGGGTAGTTACGAAAGTGAGGGAGCACTCGCTCGATCAGATTTCGCACTTCCCGGACTTCGTATTTGATGGTCTTGTCAGATCGATCCGGTCGGATCGAGCCACACTCCCATCGCCTCTGTAGCTCATAGAGCAGCTGGGCTCTTTCGGCGTTCTGGCTGACCGAGAAACTCGGTCGAACCTCCCAGCCAAACCGGTGTCTCCGGCTCGGTTGAAATGAAACGCAGAAGCAGCCTTCGCTATCCACAAACCCAGAGATGTACGAAGCTAAGTCCATCGGATAAAGACCAGAGCCGGCGTGTTATGCGTTCCTCGAAGGAGCGCATCCAGGGATTCTCAGGTCCCTGAGTCGTTACGGGATTCGTTCTTGCGAACGATCTTACCCTCGGTATTACCCGCGGTGCACCTGCATGCAGCACCGGGAGGGTTTCACCGATTTGAGCCGGTCATACAGACGGGATCGCTCCCGCCCTGGGCAATGTTACTTACCCGACAAGGAATTTCGCTCACGCGTGTTACTTCAATCGTCTGAAGCGGTGGATTCAACACCCACCCTGCATGTCGCCATGCAGATCGGACTATATCTTCACCCCTACATAAGGCAGGAGTGTTTGGCGTGTAGTCTCTGAGGATTCTGATCTCGTCGATCAGTCTTTCCTGCTGATTGGCTGCACTGGATGGATTATCACCGCTCGTGCGGTACCACCAGATACTCAGCTGTTCCAGCATTTAGCCAAATTTTACTAAGGCAGGCATTCCACCTTAGGACCGTTCATGTGTGTTTCGAGGTTCGTGTTTGCCAGGCATTCACGATCTCGCGGAGCCTCCCAAGCTCCCTGCATATCGCTATGCAGATCGGACTGTATCATCCACGGAAACTTGAACAGTCTCTGTGGCTCGGCGTGCAGTCTCTGAGGATTCTCTCGGCCCGAACGATTTCAAAACCTCATCGTTCGAGTACTTCCTACGCTTCGCTCCACCGTCGTTCATGTCGTGACGAATCCTAAGGACTTCGTCGATCCCTTCTTTTCTCAAGTGGCGCCCATCGGCAATCAGCTCGGCGAGTTGCTTGAATTTCGCAAAATCGCGTTGCTTTTTGTTCGACAGGAACCCAAACGAATCAAAGAACGGAATGACATTTTCGACGATCGCGATAAACGTATTCACTTCGTAGTACCAAACACCGTCGTGCCTCTGGCGAAGCGTGCCGCACTTTAGGTATCTCTGGAACACGGTCAGAACGACCTTGTCACGTTGAGACACGTTGAAGCGCAGCGACACCTTCCAGGGCATCGCGTAATCCGCTCGTCGACGGAAACTTACGTTGAAACTGCCTTCACCGTCGGCGAAGCCAGCCAGGTAATGTCCAATCTGTTGCGGAATTTCGCTGGTGTTTAACACCACAATCGAGAGCCTTTCCTGCTGATTGTCCGCACCTCAGAATTTTCACTGCCACTGTACGGTGGCGAGTACCTGAGGATCCAACGGAGTTTCCAGCATATAGCCAAGTTTATTTACGTAACTACAACCGGTCATCTTTCTATAGTTACGGCCGCCGTTTAC
>JANXUT010000030.1 GCA_025356075.1 Pseudomonadota bacterium
GATGGCCGGTATGAAGTGCAGGTAGTAGGCCGTCGAGACAATCGACACGTGCCCGAGGTACATCGAGAGCTGCGGAAGCTTGGCCTGCACGTCGGCGCCGGCGCGGTACCAGCGGAGCAAGGCCTGGACCGCGAACGAGTGCCGAAGGTCGTGCACCCTCGGGAAGCGACCGTACGGATCGCAGATGCCGGCCGCCCGGAAGATCTTGCGTACAGAATGACCGATCGCTGGCGGCACGTAGGCGCGAAAACGGGGTGACCCGTGCTGGTGACCGAGGAGTGGCGCGTTCGCCGTCATGTCCCACGGTGCGGCGAGGCGCGCCTTGAGGTATCGGCGCAGCTCCCGGGCGGCGCTCGTGGACACCGGAACGATGCGTGTCTTGTGGAACTTGGACGCGCGAATCCTCAGCGTTCGGCTCGTGAGATCGACATCGTTGAGCGTGAGCCGGGTGAGCTCCCCCAGTCGGAGGCCGGACGTATAAAGGAGTATCACGGCGATACGGTACGTTGCCTTGCGCAGCGGCAGCTGCGGATGAGGCGGCCACGCGTCGATCGCCTGGAGCATCCGCGCGACCTCGGCGGATCCGACGATGACTGGCTGGATAGGTGGAACGTTGCGCGGGAAATAGAGCGGATCGGGGACGAAGCAGGCGGGCTCGGTTCGACGCCGATAGAGACAGAACTTGCGGATGATGAGCGCCCGGCCGCGGCGGGAAGTGCCACTGGTGTGCCGCTGCCGGTGCAGCCAGGCCTCGAACTGCTCGCCGTCGAGATCGCCCTTGGGGCCGAGGAAGCGAGCGAGATGACCGATCAGCCACTGTTCGTTGCGGTACTGCCGGCCGAGCGCGCGCTGGTGACGGACGTAGCGGATCGCGCTTCGCTCAAAAGGGGTGGTTGGGATCACGAGGCTCATGACGCCCTCCGTTCGCCGGTCGCGCGCGCGGGTACGGACAGGGCCACGTCGCGCAGCGCCTCGGTGTTAAGACGTAGATAGACCGCGGTGCTCTCGAGCGTGTGGTGGCCGAGCAGATCGCCGATCGCCTTGATGCCGACGCCGCGCTCGAGGAGCCGCATCGCGAAGGCGTGTCGCAGGCTATAGGGCGAGTACCCGGCGAGCGGTAAACCGCTCCGATGGACGTGGCGCTGGAAGGCGACGGCGACTCCGCTGCGGTGCATCGGACCGAGTGGCGAAAGCACCGATAGGAACAGCTCTGGCCGGTCCGTACGCGGTCGCCCATTACGGAGATACCGAGCGAGCACCTGGACGGCCGGACGCGGCACCGGCAAAACGAGCGTCGCGTGCACCTTGGACTGCGCAATACGAAGCACACGACCGCGTAGGTCGAGGTCGGCGAGCCGCAGGCCACAGACCTCGCCAGTCCGGAGCCCGAAATGTGCCATCAGGTACAGCATCGCGTGATCGCGACAGCCGACGCGCGTGGTGCGATCGATCGAGGCGAGCAGGCGCTGGGCAAGCACCCAAGGGATCGCGCGAGGTGGCTGCTCGTCACGGTGCCGTTGGGGCCGATCGATGACGTCGAGTCCTGCAGGACACAGGCCGCGCTCGTGGCAAAACCGCAGCAGGCTCCGGATATACCCCACCGTGCTCTGCAGTGTGGAGCGGCCGAACCGCCGCGCACAGCGAGCGACGAAACGCTCGACGTCGTGCGGCGTCAGGTCCGCAGGAGTGCGTGGCGCCGGGCAGCACAGCGCGAGGAAGGAGCGCGCTGCCCGGACCTTCTGCTCGATGGTTGCCGGTGCGAGACCCCGCAGGTCACGCATGTGCGCAACGTACGCCTCGACAAGCGCCTGGTGCGGCCCGACCGTCGGCGCCGCAATCCACTGACTGCGCGCCCGTAGATACTGCTCAAACGCCCAGCGCGCCGCCGCGAAGTGCCGCGGCCGGACCGGCGAGCGAAAGATCCGATCGAGGTCTTCGGCATCGAAGCGCCGATCCGCGGGCAGATCCGGTACGCGTTCGAGAGCGTGACGGGTGTGCCCAATGTGGCGGCGGATGCGACTGATGCAGTAGCGCGCTGCTCGAAGCCAACCCTCAAAGTCGCCCAGAACATCGGCGACCGGGGACTCCCGGTAGTCAGAGATGTAGTACTTGCGGAATAGGACCTGGCGCATGGTGGCCTCCGTGCCCGCGATATGCGGGGAAACCACCGTACGTCCGGCCGTTAGTTATGTGCAGCAAGACCCCCGATGACACGCGTATCGCGGCCGACCCAAGACGATCCTGCACATAAGCAGTCGGTGCACATAAGTCCGCTAATGTGGAGCTCAACATTAGCGGACACGAGACACCGGGTCATCGAGTACGTGGAGCTCTTCCGCGGAACGATCGACGGCGCCAGCGTCCATCCGCGGGAGGTCGTGAAGCTGGCGCTCGAGAAGCACGCGGCCGCCGTGATCCTCGTGCATTATGTTGCGGGGCACATAACGTGCACAACCACCCATCGTCGGTCCAGGAGCCGAGCCACG
>JANXUT010000046.1 GCA_025356075.1 Pseudomonadota bacterium
AAGGTGCTTGGAAGAATGATCGAACCAGCGCGGGACTGTCGCGTACTTCGGCGAGTTGCGCAGCGATTCGTTCGTCGAGCTTCTCGCCCTTCTGCAACGGTCGGCGCGCAGTGCCGGTGCGCTTGACATGGCTCCAGACCAATTCGTCCGGATTCAGTTCCGGCGCATAGCCAGGCAGGAAGTGCAGACTCAGCTTGCCTTTGGTGGATATCACATAGTCGCGCACCAACGTGCGCTTGTGGGCCGGCAGGGAGTCCAGGATCAGGTGCACCGGCTTGCGCCGGCGATGCATCAGCCGACGCAGCAATTCAACAAAGCGCTCGCCATTCAATGCGCCGCTGTAGGTGCAGAACCAAAACTCGCCGCGAGCACTCACGGCAGAGGCTGCCGACACCGACTGGCGTTGCCCCGGGCGATGCACGATCGGTGTCTGTCCACTCACACCCCAAGTCTTGCCATGGACGGTATCCGCACGAAAGCCCGATTCGTCCCAGAACAGAACTTCCGCCCCCTCGCGCTTCGCCTGACGGGCCAGTGCCGGATAGGTCTGGCTCTGCCATTGCTCGATCAGCTGCGGATCGCGTTGGTAAGCACGTTGCAACGGCTTCTGCGGTGTCAGCCCCAACTTTGCCAACAACTCCCCGACGGCCGTGAGCCCCAGCGACACGCCGAACTTGCGCTTGATCAACAACGCCACCATGGCGCGGGTCCACAGACCAACGTCCAATCCATATTGGCGTGGATCGTGACCATTGATCCAACGAAACACTTGCCGCTCCTGCGTCGGCGTCAGGCTCCGCGGCCGACCCGTGCCGCGCGTCGAACGCAGCGCACGCAATCCACGTCCCCGACCCGATGCCACTTTGAGCCAACGATAAATGACCGTGCGACTGAAGCCGTACGAAGCAATCACTACCGCCGGCTTCTCGCCTTCGCGCACTCGCTGCACCGCCATACGCCGTATTTCTTCCAGCGTCTGATGATCCAATTCTCGGCCGTCTCGTTTCATGTCCATTTGGACAATCATACGCGATGCCAAGTTCCCGCCGTGTCCTCTATATTAGCGACTGGTGAGTAAGTAGCATGGCAATTTCATGACGAGCAGTGGGCGCGGACGTCGGGGGGACTCGGCGCAGCTTTCCCGTCGGCGCCCAGGGCTCACGCCGAGTCGGCCGAATAGCTTTGCATGAGGCCGAGTGAAGCCATCGACCGGAAGTCGGGCAGCCACACTGCGCACTGTCCCTCCAAGTGCTTCCCGACTCCGACGAAGCGCCAGCCAAGCCGGGTTGCGGCAGCGAGATCCCACTCCCCATCGCCAAAAGTCACCGGGGCACCCACGGACCCCAACGACGCGTAGCAACGTTCCATGATCTTCGTGCGCTCGTGGCTGTCATCCGAGCACGCGAGCACGATACCGCCGTGGTTAGAGCCCGCGGCATCGAGTTTCATGCGGGCCGTGTGGCCCCAGCCGCCCCTCGCGATACCGAGCCGGACGCTCTGCTCGGTACGGAGCCGGTTCCAGACATCGATGGCGTCCGGGATCGGTTTGCAACGACCTCACGTCGCCAACTGCGCGGCCATCAACTCGCCGAAGCGCAGCCGCATGGCGGCCACGAGGTCGGCCAGCGCCAGCCCGTTGTCTCTACAGATCTCGCGGAACAGCCCGGCGTCCGTCACGCGCTCGTACTCCGACCACGTGCGACGCAAGGACACATCGCCGAGGACGCCGCGGATAGCGGCCTTGTAGAGCGCGTCATCAATCCCGGTCGAGTCGACCAGGGTTCCGTCAACGTCGAAGATTAGGCAGGTGGCTCGCACGGGTGAGCGCGTATCTTAATCCGAGCCCCGCTCCCACTTTGTTCCTAGAAACAGTGGCTTAGTGGAGAGCGACAGCGAGCCACTATTGTGATGAGCTGTGGGGAGCGCTCACTCCGCTGCGTTCGTCGTGATCCGCAGTGACGTGACGACGTGCCGCCGGCCGCGCTCCACCCTGCGAGACTGGCGGACTGGCCATGCACCGAACCTGAGAATAGCGGTGTCTCCATCACCACTCGCCGAATGGGACTACTTCTACGTCATCGTCGGCTCCGCTGCTGCGGGGCTCACCGGTCTGACATTTGTCGTCATATCTCTGGCCGCCGAGTCCGAGCGCGTGAGTCTGCTTGGCCTTAGGACTTTCGTGACACCCACGATCGTGCACTTTTGCGCGGTGCTGGCGCTTGCGGCGCACCTGAGCGCACCTCATCAGACGGTCATGAGTCTCTGCATCGGACTTGCCGTCGCGGGGGTAGCGGGAATTGTTTACGTCGGGTTCGTCGCGGCCGCAATGCGCGGTGTCGCTACGCTTTACGTGCCCGTTGGCGAGGACTGGACGTGGAATGCGCTCATCCCGGCGCTTGCGTACCTCGGCCTCCTTGCGATGGCGATCGTCTGCTGGCGCGATGTTGAGGGCGGCCTTCACGGTGTCGCCGTCATTTCGGTCGTACTGTTGTTCACCGGCCTCCACAACGCGTGGGACGTTGCCGTATGGAACAGCATCAAGAAGAAGGATGAGGTAGCCGCCGCGGCGCGGGACTGAGTCGCAAAGCCCGGGCGAGCTCTCCGCAGTCCCGCAGCGCCTTCCGAGCGCGGGTTCAATTCGACCTCGGCGGTCCATGCTCCGGCCGTACGGCCTCCCCCACCTCGACGAATGGCGCGCGCCACTCCGCGAGCACGCGAACCCGACGACCGTTGTGAGATCGAGAGCGTAGCGGTGAATCTCACTGTGCGGGGACACCGCTATCCCCGGCTCTTGAATAGCCTCGTCGGTCGCTGACCCCGTTCCGCGCGCTAGTCGTCCCGATCGGGGTGAGGCTTGCGAACAAGGTGCGCCGATCGGCGCTCGTCGCGAGCGGGCCGTGCATCGTCTCGATGCGAATGCGCCGAGATTGACGCCGTCTCCTCATCGATCGAGAGCCGCGTCACCTTCGCGCGATCTGGCAGGAGGTTTGCTCCGATGTCCGATACGAGGGTCGTGACCGATTCGAGCGTCTCGCCGATCTGCTCGAGCCGGCCTTCGACGAGCCTGCGGAGCGCATGGTTGTCGCTGTCCCGCGCGAATCCGAGCGCCTTCATGTTGAGAAGGCGCAGCTGCGCCTCGATTCGCTGCAGCTGATTGGCTATGGCGCCAAGCGGCAGGACGATCGCCATCTCCCATTCGGGCTGAGAGGCCTGTGTCATGGTCGCGTCCTCTTGACCGAATCGGTCGAGCGCGCTGCGCCTGCCGCGGCTGCCAGTAAATCGTGTCGGGTGCCTACCATATGCCACCGAGAGCAACCGTGATCGCTTCGCCGTTCACCCCGCCGGCGGCGTCGGTGCAGAGGAATGCAATCACCTCCGCGACCTCGCGCGGTTCCAGCACGCGCTTCTGCGGGTAGATCGCCGCCCGCTCCTTCCAGACCTGCTCGACGGAAATCGCGCGTCGCTCGGCTTCCGATTTCGCCGAGCGCTCCGCCATGGCCGTCCGCACCCAGCCCGGCAGCACGGCGTTGGAGGTGACACCGAACGGCCCCGCGTCCTGGGCGATCGCGCGCGCGAGCCCGATGACGCCGTGCTTGGAGGCCGTGTAGGCACTTCCGGAGCGCTCGGCCTTTTCGCCGGCGGTCGAGCTCGTGAAGACGAGACGGCCAAAGCCGCGCTTGCACATGCCACCGACCGTCAGCCGCGCGAGTTCGAAGGGACCATCCAGGTTGACGCGCATCGTCTCGCGCCAGACGGCGGGGTCCTGCTCCCACACGAGTCGCTCGTGGGCGGAGCCGATTCCGTGGTTGACGACCAGTACGTCGATAGGGCCGAGCCGCCGCTCCGTCTCCGCGACGGCGAGTGCACAGCCCTCGGGGGTTCCGAGGTCCGCCGCAACGTAGTCGAGGCCGACGGCGGAGAGTTCGGTCGCGCTTCGCGCCACCGTCATCACGCGCGCACCCGCGGCCGCTAGCAGGAGCGCTGCTTCCCGCCCGATGCCGCGGCCGCCCCCTGTGACGAGCGCTACCCGGTCTTTCATCGTTTGATTTCCAATATCGTACCCTCGTTGAGGCGGCTGGGGGGACCGGTTCGGTTTAGTGCGACGGGCAAAGGGGTACTCCACGGCTCACGAGGCCGCCGGCGCAGGCGAGTTCGCGGTTCAGGTTCTGGACCAGCGCCGCTTCGAGTATCCGCGCCTGCCGCCCGGCCGTCGCGAGGTTCTGGCTCTCGGCCGCTTCGGTCAATCCCGGCAGCTCGAGGTGCGTGTAGGTCTGGCGGCACGCATACAGCACGTGCTTGTACCAGGGGCGTCCCGGCGCGCCGGCCGGATTCAGCCAGTTGCGCTCGGCGCCCATCATGCCGCGATTCACCTGGTCCGCGAGGAGCGGATCGACCGTGCCTGCGGCAAGTGCCGCCTCGACCGATGCATTCAGCAGTTCGCCGCTTTGCTCGAACTCATAGATCGCCTCGTGCAGCGACTGAAGATCGAGCGAAGACAGGTCGCTAGCTTGCGCGAGCGCGTTCAGGTAGTCGCGGGTGACCGGAAGCCCGCCAACGACCAGCGGCTTGCGCTTCGATTCGGAGGAGCACGCCGACACGAGTGCGCCCGGCAGCGCAGCGGCGAGTGCGCCTTGGAGTAGCTGCCGACGCCGACGGAAACGGGTGGACTTGGGCAGTCCCGTCATGCGAGGCGGGACGGAGCTGATTGCCGGGGCCGTTGCGTCGGTAGGTCGCTAATATTCATCAAGATAGAGTGTGCCGGCGGTGCAGCGCCCACGCCCGATACTTTGGCACACGATAGGTGGCTGCACCAACCGCGCTGCTTCGTGGGGCGATCGCGGCTCGGGACGAGGGACGCCCGGTTCTGCCCGGGCCTTGCCACGGCTCCAGCGGGTCCAGCCCGCCGCAATCATCCCGCGCGCCATACGCGGCTGCCGCGCCTAGGGAAGGCCGCGGCTCGCCGCAGCGTCCGAACCAGCCGCGCGAGGAACGAGTCGGCGCCAGCGGTCGCGACCGGCGGTCGATCGAAATCCGCGTGCACTCCGAGCGCCGCGCTCAGCTCCCCCAAGGCGTCGTGGAGCGCCTGGGCGAAGCGACCCTGCGGATCATCGGTGCACTCGTCGCTCAGGTGATGCTCGGCGCAGATGTAGGTCTCCGCAAGCGCGCGATGCGGACAGTCGCGCCACTGGCACTTCGAGTTCCCGAGGCCGCGTTGCCGGATGAGCGTCGCGAGCCGATCGGCTCGATCCGCGCGCATCAGGGCGGCGGCCGTCAGCCGACCCTCCCGCAGCCTTGCCAGAAACGCCGGCGAGCGTCGGCTCGAGCACCACTTAGCCCAGTAGTCGTGGTCGATCGCGGGGAGCGGTCCGCAATCGGTCCCGGCCGCGCTTTCCGGAAGGCCCTGCCGATCCGGTGTAACCCGGGAGAGTGCGTGATCGACGAATTCATCCGGCAGGAGGATTCCGTGGTCGCGGACGTAGTGCGCGAGGCCCTCGGGCCACACCCAGCATCCGTCGGTGAGGTCGCGATGGCCCATGTCCGAATCGGCGATTTCGCACCCGAACCGGCACCACGCGCATCCGAAATACTCCGCGCGGCTTACGCCGAGCGCGAGGTACCCGGCGAGCCGGCTGCGCTTCTCAGGTGGCATGGATCCGACGAGTTCCTGCGGCGCAGGGAGACCCTCGTCGAAAGAATCGCCAATCCAGAATCCAATTGCCCTTGGCATGCGCGTCCCCGGATTCAGTCCACCGTCCGTGCTGGCGCTGTCGCGACACAGCCCCGCAAGTTGCCAAAACCCGATCGCCCCCGGTAGCGTAGCGCGACTCGGATTGGCTCGCGCGAGAGACTCCGCGCCAGCGACGGTAAAGAAGGGGCGTCGTTCGATGAACGCGATGAAGTGGCTGCTGGACTCGGACCCGGCCATCCGCTGGCAGGTGTTGCGCGACCTTGCCGAGGCGAGCGAGCCCGAGGTTCTGGCCGAACGCTCGCGTGTCGCGACCGAAGGATGGGGCAAGCGAATCCTCGACAGCCAGTCGCCGCGCGGTCGCTGGGGCGGTGCCGACGACCGGGGTGGATTGATTACCGTCCACACACTCACGCTACTCAAGGATCTCGGAGCGGACCCCGAGGCCAAGCGAGTTCGCACGGCCCTCGAGCGAGTGCGCAAGCATTTCGTGTGGCGCGAGTTTGGCGATAAACCGTACTTCGACGGCGAGACCGAGGCGTGCATCAACGGCCGGATTCTGGCGACCGGCGCTTATTTTGGCGAGCCCAGCAAGCGGCTGCTCGATCAGCTGCTGGGTGAGCAGCTGAACGATGGCGGGTGGAACTGCGAGGCGCCGAGAAGCACGTGCTCGTCCTTCCATTCGACGCTCTGCGTGCCGGAGGGCCTCCTCGAGTACGAGCGGGCGTGCGGCCGGTCGCCGCGAACCGCGAGGGCGCGGGCGAAGGCCGAGGACTACCTCCTGAAGCGGCGCCTCTTTCGCTCGCTCAGGACGGGCGAGGTGATCGACCGCTCGTGGGCGCGGTTCCAGTTTCCACCGTCCTACCGCTACGACGTGCTGCGAGCTCTCGACTATTTTCGCAGCGCGGGCATCAAACCCGATGAGCGCATGGCCGAGGCGATCGCCATCGTGAATGAGCGACGCCACCAGAACGGCCTCTGGCCCCTCAATCGAATCGATCCCCGCCGGTTCACGTTCGACCTGGAACCGGGGATCGGCAAGCGAAGCTGGTGGAACACGCTGCGCGCACTGCGCGTGCTGAAATGGTATTCCCTGGGTGGCGCACGCGCGAGGCGGAAAGTGTCCGCGCGGCGTGGCAGCAGGCGCTGAAACGGTCGGTGTGATGCCCCCGGCCGACGCTCTAGCCCCCGGCTACTCTCATCGCAGCGCGGCGCCGATCGCGGAGTTGCGGCGAAAACTCGAGGCCTCGCTCACGTCATCGTCCCGGGAGGTAGCGTTTCCGGTGTCGGGTCGAGCCACGCCGGTACCGGTAAGTTGCGCGACCGCAGGAACTCAGGGTTGAACAGGCGCGACTGGTAGCGAAGGCCCGAGTCGGTCAGCATCGTGACGATCGTGTGGCGGGGTCCGAGCTCGCGCGCGAGGCGCACGGCGCCGACCAGGTTCACGCCAGTCGAGGCACCGACACAGAGCCCCTCGTGCTCGAGCACGTCGAAGACGGCCTTCACCGTCTCCTCGTCCGGGACCTGGTAGGCGAAGTCGACGGCGAGGCCGGCGAGGTTCCCGGTGATCCGGCCCTGGCCGATACCCTCGGTGATGGACGAGCCGCTGCTGGTGAGCTCGCCGCGGGTGTAGTAGTTGTAGAGCGCGGCGCCGGGAGGATCGGCGAGTGCGATCTTGATTCCGGGCTTCCGCTCCCGCAGCGCCATAGCGACGCCGGAGAGGGTGCCACCGGTACCGACGACGCTCACGAATCCGTCGACCGCCCCCGCCGTTTGCGCCCAGATCTCGGGGCCCGTTGTCGTGTAGTGACCCTCGCGGTTCGCGAGGTTGTCGAACTGCTGCGCCCAGATGGCCCCGTTCGGCTCCGAGAGCGCGAGGCTCGCGGCGAGCCGCTTTGCAACGTGCACGTATTGATTGGGGTTCTTGTAGGGTACCGCGGGCACCTCGTGAAGCGTCGCGCCGAACAATCGGAGCGTGTCCTTCTTCTCCTGCGACTGCGTGTTCGGAATCACGATGACCGTGCGGTAACCGAGCGCGTTGGCGACGACCGAAAGCCCGATGCCGGTGTTGCCCGCGGTGCCCTCGACGATAGTGCCGCCCGGGAGAAGTAACTTCCGGCGCTCCGCGTCGCGCACGATTGCAAGCGCCGCGCGGTCCTTCACCGATCCCCCGGGATTCATGAATTCAGCTTTCGCGAGGATCTCGCAGCCCGTCAGTTCCGACAGCCGTCGCAGCCGGATCAGCGGAGTATTTCCGATCGCCGGAATGACGCCATCGCGAATGTCGTTCGACTGGACGCTCATCGGACCTCTCGGCGGGCGAAACGCTCGTTCATCTCGGCGGCGGTTCCGACCGGGCCCCGGAATCCGTCCGCGGCCGTCGGACTCCGCATTCAGATCGTCGCGCGGATGGCGGCCAGCGAACTCCGTTGGTGCCCGGACGAATCGAAGTTCTCCGGCGCCAGCCAGCGACGGAACGCCTCGCTCGCGCTCGGCCAGTCGCCGTCCAAAATCGAATACCACGCGGTATCGCGGTTGCGGCCCCTGACGATCATGTGCTGCCGGAAGATACCCTCGAACGCGAACCCGAAGCGCAGCGCCGCACGGCGGGACGGAGCGTTGAGCGCGTTACATTTCCACTCGTAGCGCCGGTAGCCGAGCTCCTCGAACACGTACCGCATCAGCAGGAATTGCGCTTCCGTCGCGCCCGGAGTGCGTTGCAGGCTACGCCCGTAGACGATGTTCCCGACCTCGATGCACCGATGGGCCGGCTCGATCCGCATGAGCGTCTCGTAGCCGACCGCCCGGCCGGACTTCTGCTCCACGATCGCGAAGAAGAACGGATCTTCGGACGCCGCCTTTCGGGCGAGGTGCTCGCGAAATGCGCGCTCGTCGGGGAATGGCGCCTCGAACAGGTACTGCCACCGCTGCGCCTGCTCCGGCCCGTGGGTCTCCTGCCAGAGCGAGGTTCCGTGCCGCTCCGGATCGAGCGGCTCGAGGCGAACGAAGCGCCCGCTGAGGACCTGCCGCGCGGGCCGGCCGGCCGGGTGCGCGTGCACTTCCGGACCGATCGGCAGGCCCGAGGCCGGATCGCCGGTGGCTGCATTCATTTGAAGACTCCACGATGTCTGCGCCGCGAACTGCCGCGGCTTGCCGTGCGCCCGGCCGAAGGAACCGGCTACTTGTAGCGAACGCCGTGCTTGACGACCACGTTCACGTGCTGGAGCAGATCGATGTAGCGAAGCACGTCGCCGTCGACGGCGATGATGTCGGCGTACTTGCCGGCGCTGATTGACCCGTAGTCCTTGTCGACCTTCATCTGCACGGCGGGCCAGTAGGTCGCGGCGCGGATCGCGGTCATCGGGTCGACGCCGAACTTGTTGACCCACGTATCGAGCTCGCGCCAGGTGGAGCTACTGTGGAAATTCATCGGCACACCGCTGTCCGTGCCGATCAGCATGATGACGCCGGAGTGCTGCAGCTGGTGAAACTTGGTCTCGAGCGTCGGGCGGCGCAGCGGCATGCTCTGGAAGTAGCTCAACTGTCCCGGGTAGCGGATGGACGACTTGATATCGGCCACGATGTCCGGCGACAGGTCGAGCTGCCAGGCCGGATCATCGAGCTGCAGCGAGTTGTCGCGCAGGTACTCGTAGTTGAACAGGACGCTGACGGTCGGCGTCCAGAAGAGTGGGCCCAGGTTGCCTTTCGCCGTGCGCTCGGCAATGAGCGACAGGATGTCGGCCGGATAGCCGGGTGCCGTTGCGAGTCCCGTGTGCTCGAAGCAGTCGACGTTGTACTTGAGGCCGCGCCGGATCTCCTCGAGCCGGTGGGCGTGGGCAACGACTGGCAGGTGGTGCGCGTGCGCTTCCTCGACGACGGCCTTGACCTCCTCCTCCTGCATCAGGTCCTGGTCGATGAGCTTGATGATGTCGACGCCCGCCGCCGCCAGCTTCTTCACCTTGTTGCGCGCGTCGTCGACGCCATTGACGCCCCAGCGGAAGTAGTCCGTGCCGGGATACGGCGCGTGCTGGATGAAGGGGCCGGAGACGTACAACGTGGGACCCGGGATCTCGCCCCGATTGATGCGATCCCGTACGACGATGCTCGCCTCGAGCGGCGCGCCGAGGTCACGAGCGCTCGTGACCCCCGCCAGCAGCAGCTGGTGCGCCGAGGCCGGCATGATCTCCTTGGCGAGGCGCGGGCTGCTGCCGTAGGTCTTGTCCCAGTGAACGTAGTCGCTATGCCCCGCGAGGTAGGTGTGGACGTGCGCATCCCAGAGCCCGGGCAGCACCGACATCCCGGCGGTCGAAATCAC
The DNA here is from genome assembly GCA_025356075.1 of Pseudomonadota bacterium. Taxonomy (GTDB): domain Bacteria; phylum Pseudomonadota; class Gammaproteobacteria; order Steroidobacterales; family Steroidobacteraceae; genus CAIKZZ01. The sequence continues at coordinate 10,002 of JANXUT010000046.1, forward strand.
CTTCGCACCGGCGGGGATGGCGATCGAGTCCACCGTGCCGACGGCCGTTATGCGCTCGCCCTCGATGAGTACCACGCTGTGGTCGATCGGCGGGCCGCCGAAGCCGTCGATCAGCCGGCCGCCGACCAATGCGACGGATCCCGTGGCGGCGGCGTGAGCTTCGAGGCACGCGAGGACGCACGGCGCCAGGAGGGCAAGTGTTTTTTTCAGCATGGACCTATAGTCTCCGGCAGCTCCGTAACTTACAAGGCGCGGTCGACATGCGCGTGGCCGCCGGTCCACCGCGAATTGAATTGCGGTTCTCGAGGGAGCTGCGATTTGCGGCGCGCTAGGCCCGAGTACCCTGGCGTCGTGCTTCGACCGACGGCGTCAGGCGCGCGAAAAGCGCGCCCGCTATCAGCCCTACACCCATTTGCGCCGCGAGCCCGAACGGCCCGCGGGCGCCGAAGATGCCGACCGTCCCGAGCAAGAGCCGCAGGGCCGTGAACATCGTGAATATCGCCAGGGCACCGGCAATCGCGAAGACGATCTCGCGGCGGCCCGTGAATCGGGCGGTCCAACCTGCGATCAGGAACGCGACGAGCAGCGCGACCGAGGTCGTTCCGCCATACAGCAGGAATATTCCGCCGAGATCGTGCGCGGCCCACCGCAGCCGATCGGTGAGCGAAATCGCGACGGGGTATCCGCCATCGGCAAGGCCCGCGGCCGTCGACCATGCCGCCTGCACGAAGGCCGAATGGGCGGCAGAGCCCAGCACGATCATCACGGCGGCGGCGAATAGGAAAGCGACGATCCGGCGTTGCATGTTGGTCCGTCTGTGCCTATGTTGCGGCGTGGCAGGAGTTCGATTTGGAGAATCGTATCCTAACGAATGAACATCCCAGGATGAAGCATCGCACGTGCGCCGTGTCGTCGGTGCTGGGCGCGATCGTGACCGTGGCGGTCGCCGCCGCGTCGATCGCCGATGCGCCATCCCCGCCGTTTCGCGCCCCACCGCCCCCGCCGCAACCAGCGAAGGTCGTGACCACTGGCTACAAGGTCGTGGAGATCGCCAAGGGGCTCGACCACCCGTGGTCGATGGCCTTCCTCCCGGATGGCGCGATCCTGGTGACGGAGCGCGTGGGTCGGTTGCGCATGATTCGCGGCGGTGCCCTCCTTCCCGAGCCGATCCAGGGCGTCCCGGCCGTGCACACGGGGAGCCAGGCGGGACTCTTCGATGTCGTGCTTCATCCGAAGTTCGCCGAAAACGGGCTCCTCTACCTGACCTATGCCGCAGGCACCGCCGCGGCGAACGGAACCCGGGTGGCTCGGGCCCATTTCGATGGAAAGGCGCTGCGGGACCTTGAGGTCATTTTCAAGGCGGCTCCGCTCAAGGACGGGGACTACCACTACGGCGCCCGCTTCGCGTTTCTTGCCGATGGCACCTTCGTGCTGACAATGGGCGAAGGCTTCGAGTACCGGGAACGGGCGCAGGACCTGACCTCCGACCTCGGCAAGATGATCCGCCTCAATGACGACGGAACGGTCCCGCTCGACAACCCGTTCGTCGGGCAGGCTTCCGTCCGACCCGAGATCTACTCCTGGGGCCACCGGAATCCCCAAGGCCTGCTCTTCGACGCGCCGAGCGGGCGCCTGTACGAGACCGAGCACGGTCCGCGCGGCGGCGATGAACTCAACATCATCGTGGCGGGCCGAAACTACGGCTGGCCGGTGATCACCTACGGCATGGACTATTCCGGCGCCTACGTGTCTCCATACACCCGGCGTCCGGGACTTGAGCAGCCCGTGATCTATTGGACACCGTCGATCGCGCCGTCGGGGCTTGCGATCTACCGCGGGGAGCGGTTTCCGGCATGGAAGGGCGATCTGTTCGTGGGGGCGCTTGCGTTCCAGCATCTACGGCGGGTGCATTTCGATGAGCGCGGCGAGGTTGTGGGCCAGGAGGAGCTGTTGAGCGACCGACATTGGCGCATTCGCGACGTGCGGGCGGCGCCGGACGGCTACCTGTACGTCTGCACGGATGAGGATGACGGGCGCGTGTTACGGATCGAGCCCGCGGACTGAGGCGGGGCCGGAGCGAGCGTGCCGCGCGCGGCGGTCGGGCCGATCCCCCCGTCGACGCTCCTCGACTAGTTCCGCTCGGTGGACTGCACCGGCGCGTGGGTGTTGGCCCAAGGCTCCTCGCCGACGGACGCACACGGCTGCGGTTGCGCATTGATGGGCGGTCCGCGCTGTCCCTGCGGCACCGGCCCGCGCCGGCTGGTCCGCCAGAGGCAGTGAATGGTCAGCGCTCCGCTCAGGCTTCCGAGGACCGCAAAGTAGGCCGATGGGCCGTACGCGGCCATCAGGCTGCTGGCGAGCACGGGTCCCGCGATTGCGGCGGATCCATTCAATAGAAGTAGCGCGCTACTCGCGGCGACCATCTGCGCGGGCTCGAGCCTGTCATTGACGTGTGAAATACCGAGCGAGTAGATCGTGAGGGCCAGCCCGCTGAAGACGGCTGCCAGCATGACGAAGAGCCCGTGCGGCATATCCGCGAACACGACGATCGCGCCGGCGGCCGCGGTCGCGAGTGCGCAGACGGCCGCGATGAGTGCGCGGCGACCAAAGCGATCGGCCAGCGTCCCGACCGGGTACTGCGTCGCGACGCCCGCCAAGATGCTGATTCCCATGAACGTCGCGATGGCCGTCGTATCGAGGCCCCTGAGGCGCGCGTAAACAGGGCCTATGGAGAAGATCGTGGACGTGATGAGTCCAGCGACGGTCGCCGCGGTGACGCCAACGGGCGATGCGCGGTAGAGCTCGCGAAAGCCCACGGCGCGTGGCACGACGACCGCGGGGCTCGATTGCGACGAGAGGAGAATCGGGACGATCGCGACGGAGATGAGTCCCGATACGAGCATGAACGGCGCTGCCGTTCCCGGGCTCGACAGGATCAGCAGGAACTGCGCGCCACCGAGACCCACGTACAGCACGACCATGTAGGTGGCGAGGAGTCGCGAGCGGTTCGCGCGGGTTGCACAGGCGTTGAGCCAGCTTTCCGCCACGACGTAGATGCCGGCAAAGCAGAGTCCGGTTACCAGGCGCAGTACCGCCCACGAAGCCGGGTGCACGTAGCCCGCCTGGAGCAGCGTCGCCGTCGAGGCGACGGCCGCGAGCGCGGCAAAGACGCGGACGTGCCCGACGCCGTGGATCAGGCGCGGCGTCGTGAGGGTCCCGATGAGATAGCCGACGTAGTAGCACGACATCACGGCGCCGGTGACCGTCGTCGGAAATCCCTCGAGCGTCGCGCGGACGCCGAGCAGCGTGCTCTGCAGACCCGCACCCAGCATGAGGACGCCCATGCCGAGCAACAGGGGCCACGTTCGGCTGATGACGGTTAACGGCACGGCATGGGGTGCTGGACGATCCAGATCGGGAGGATGGGCGGGGAGCGCGGTCGCCTCGGGGTTGAGGCGGCCACGAACAATTTTAGCGGACTTGAGGCCTCGGAGAGCTCCGATGACGACGCGTCGCGCGCCCGCGCTGCACCTCCGCCGATCGGCCGGCCTAGGGCCCGCGTGGCTGCCACCGGACAGTTTCGGTCACGCTTGAGAGTGGACTGAATAGGACGGCACCCGTCCGCACACAAGCGTCGGCGGTGTGCGTATATCATTGGTTTATAACGTATTAACAGGAGGTCCTGCAATGAATCTGCGACGGCAGTGAGGCGCTGCGACCGCGTGTCGGTCGGGCGCTCGGACGGACCTTGTCAAGCAACGCGTTCGCGCCGGAAGATAGGCGGAGCTGGATCGACGGACGCCAGCGTGGGGGTGAACGTGCGTCAATGCCCGCTTGGTGGTTCGCCGCGTCGGCTGGCATCGTTGCGCCGAGGAGCGGATGCGCGACCGGCCGACGTCCCCGCGCCAAGTCGCTGCGCGAGATGGCTCGCCACGGGCGATCGCGCGTGACGCCGCTCTCCCCGATCGGCCGTCGACGGGCGATGCAGAGCCTCTGGCAGGGCGGGCTTGCGACGCTACTGGTGCCCGGCGCCGTTGCCGGCGCGTGGCGAGCCGTCGCGGCGACCCCGGCCGACGCACCGACCCGCACTCTCACATCCCCACAGGCGAGACTCATCGCCCTCCTCGCCGACGCGATCCTGCCGCGCTCCGACACGCCGAGCGCGACCGACGTCGGCGTCATCGGGTGGATCGATGCGGTCGCGACGGACTACTTCTCATCGGTCCAGCGGAGCGACTTTCTCGACTGCATTGGGGCCATCGACGAGCATGCGGTGTCGATTGGCGGGGGGCGGCTCGAGTCATTGCCGGCCGGCGTCGTGGCCGGCGTGGTCACAAGCCTCGACTCCGCCTGCCGCCGGAAGAACCTCAGTCCGGCCGAGCGCGGCTATGCGCTGCTCAAGGAACTCGTCGTCTTCGGCTACTTCACGAGCGAGCCGGTCCAGAAGAACGTCCTCCAGGTGCCCATTGTCCCCGGCCGCTTCGATCCGAGCGTTCCGATCCCGACGCCGGTCGCCAAATGAGCAACCCGCACGAGTTCGACGCGATCGTCGTCGGCTCCGGTATCACCGGCGGATGGGCGGCGAAGGAGCTGACCGAGCGAGGGCTCCGGACGCTCGTCCTCGAAGCGGGCGGCCCGATCGACCCTGCGCGGGACTATGTCGAGCACGTGCAGCCCTACCAGGTTCCATTTCGTGCCTGGGGTGACCGCACGCCGTTCCGCGGTACGCAGCCGATCCAGAGCGATTGCTACGCGTGCGATGAGATCGGCCGGAAGTTCTTCGTCAACGACCTCGAGAACCCGTACTCGCATCCGGAAGACGCGCCGTTCAGCTGGTTCCGCGGGCGCCACGTCGGCGGGCGCTCGAACACCTGGGGTCGCCAGGTCTATCGCTGGAGCGATCTTGATTTCGAGGCCAACGCCCGTGACGGCCACGGCAACGACTGGCCGATCCGCTATGCCGACATCGCCCCGTGGTACTCGCACGTCGAGCGCTTCATCGGCGTATCCGGTGCGCCCGAAGGGTTGTCGCAGCTGCCGGATGGCGAGTTCCTGCCGCCGATGCCGATGACCGACGCCGAGCGCTTCGCCCGCGAGCGGATTCACAAGGCATTCGGTGGCGAGCGCGTGATGACAATCGGCCGGGCCGCGATTCTGACGAAGGACCACAACGGCCGCGCGGCGTGCCACTACTGCGGCCCGTGCGAGCGTGGCTGCATCACCCATTCCTACTTCAGCAGCCTCGGCTCGACGCTGCCAGCCGCCGCGGCAACGGGCAAGCTCACGCTTCGACCGCACAGCGTCGTCGCCGAACTTCTGTTCGACACCGCCCGGTCGCGCGTGACAGGCGTCCGCGTGGTTGACGCGACTAGCGGCCGCGACACGGAGTACACGGGGCGAGTCGTGTTTCTCTGCGCCTCCGCGTTCGAGTCGGTGCGGCTGCTGCTCAACTCAAAGAGCAGCCGGTTCCCGGAGGGCCTTGCCAACTCGAGCGGTACCCTCGGCCGCTACGCGATGGACCATCACTTCGGCTCCGGTGCCGTCGGCACGATGCACGGCTTCGACGACCGCAAGGCGTTCGGGCGCCGGCCGAATGGCATTTACATCGCGCGCTTCCGCAATGTCAGATCGCAGCATCCGGCATTCCTGCGTGGCTATGGCATCCAGGGCGGCGCAAGTCGCAAGGACTGGCGACGTGGCGCGACGATGGCCGGCTACGGGGCCGAGTTCAAGCAGTCGCTGATCTCGGAGCATGGTCCCTGGACACTCGGCACCCACGGCTGGGGCGAGACGCTGCCGCACGCCGACAACCGCGTGACGATTGACGCCAGCACGAAGGACAAATCGGGAATCCCGGCCGCACACATCAGCATTCGCTGGCGTGAAAACGAGAAGGCCATGGAGCAGGACATGGTGACGAGCGCGGCGGAGATGCTCGATGCCGCCGGCTGCAGCGACATCACGCTCCAGTCCGTGCACAACCCGCCCGGCTACTGCATCCACGAGATGGGTGGAGCTCGCATGAGCCGGGCGCCGTCCGAGGGCGTTCTCAATGCCTACAACCAGGCCTGGGATGCGCCCAATCTGTTCGTCACGGATGGTGCGTGCATGGCGAGCTCCGCCTGCCAGAACCCGAGCATCACCTACATGGCTCTCACGGCGCGCGCATGCGACCATGCGGTGACCCTGATGCGGCGTGCGGAGCTCTGATGAACAGCCGACGAGAGTTCATGGTGCGGTCGGGACTTGTCCTCGGGTCGCTTGCCATTCCGCGCGCGATGGGTGCGGCTCTAGGGGTCGGCACCGGCATCAATCCGATTGGCCTGCAGCTCTATACGGTGCGTCACGCGCTGCAGGCTGACATGGAGGGGACGCTCGCGAAGGTAGCGGCCGTCGGCTACCGGGAAGTGGAATTGGCTGGCCTCATGGGGCACACGCCCGCAGCCGTGCGCCGACTGCTCGATCGCCTCGGGCTTGCCGCTCCCTCGATGCACGTTCCCTTCGGCACGCTCGATGCCGGCTGGGACGCAGTCATCGACGATGCCCGTACGCTCGGCTGCCGCTACGTCGTGGTCCCGTCGATTCCCGACGAACTGCGGACCTCGCTCGATAGCTACCGGCAGGTCGCGCAGCGCTTCAACCGCGCGGCCGAAGTGGCAGCGAAGTCCGGCGTCCAATTCGCGTACCACAACCACGCGGTCGACTTCGCGCCGATCGGGCGCCGGGTGCCCTACGACCTGCTGCTCGATGCGACGGATCCGAACCTCGTGCACATCGAGCTCGATCTGTACTGGGTGATGCGCGCCGGGCACGACGCGCTTCGCTATTTCAATCGCTGGCCCGGACGCTGTCGGTTGGTCCATGTGAAGGATTCAGCTCCCGCCCCCGACTACCAGATGCGGGATGTCGGCGCCGGTATCGTCAACTGGGCCCCGCTGCTCGCGGCCGCCCGACAGGCCGGCACCGAGCACTTTATCGTCGAACACGACGAAGCCGCGGTGCCCCTCGCGAGCATTGCCGCGAGCTTCGCCTACCTGCGTGAACTCAAACTACCCGCGCTCCCTCGGCACCGTGGCAGGCTCAAGCAGTCGCTCGCGCGCTGGACGGCGAAGGACGTCCCCCTGCCCGACTTGTGCCAGCGCCTGAAGGCGATTGGCTACGATGCGATTGATCTCCTGACACCCGATGAATGGGATGTCGCGGCCGCCGCGGGGCTAACCTGCTCGCTCGAGTATCCGGCGCGCCGCGACCGTTTCATCCAGAACGGCTTCAATGATCCGGCGAACCACCCCATGTTGCTGGCCGAGCTTGAAAGAAGCATTCCGCTCGCTGCGAAGGCGGGCGTGCCCAACCTGATCGCGATGTTCGGGAACCGGCACGGGGCGAGCGAGGCCGATGACAAGGCGGCCTGCGTGGCTGGGCTCACCCGAATCGCGCCCCTCGCCGAGCGGCACGGGGTCACGATCTGCGTGGAGCTCCTCAACAGCAAGATCGACCACGCCGGCTACGAGGGCGACCATACCGCGTTCGGAGTCGACGTCGTGCAGGCGGTCGGGTCACTGCGCGTGAAACTTCTGTACGACATCTATCACATGCAGATCATGGAAGGAGATGTCATCCGGACGATCCAGGAGAACATTCCGTGGATTGCGCATTTTCATACGGGCGGTGTGCCCGGGCGCCACGAGATCGACGCGAGCCAGGAATTGAACTACCGGGCCGTGGCGAAGGCGATTGCGGAAACGGGCTTCACCGGATACGTGGCCCACGAATTCGTGCCCGTGGGCGAGCCATTCGCCGCGTTCGCGGATGCTTACGGAATCTTCGAGGTCTGATCGAAGCGGGCGCCCATCGCACCCAGGTCCGCGCGACGTCGGCGCATCAAAATTTCGTGCCGAAGCTGATCAGATGGAATGCCAGCATGACCCACAGCAGCGCGAGCGCGGCGCCAGCCTGTGCCGCGGCGCCGAGTGTGCTGAAGCGGCGGCGGGAGTGGGACCAGGCGCGCTCGAAATTCCAGGCGGTGACCGCCAGCAGCCCGAAACCGGCGAGAGCGCCGACGATCTCAAGCATCCACAAGATGCCATCGATGTTGCCCATGATGATCGTTCGCGGCACGAGCACCATCGTCCAGCCCAGCCACACGGCGAGCGTCAGCCAGCAGAAGCCCCGCACCAGTCGGTAGCTCTTGAGATCCGTGCCGGTCAATGGGTTGGTGGCGCCGTAGCGGCGACGCGCGACGGCCGCGACCGGCCAGGAGAGTGCCGTGAGCGCGAGGATGGCGAGCGCGGCCAGCCACACGGGCTTCAACCACGCCGCGTCACGATACCAGGGCGCTTCGATGAAGAGGTTGATCGGCGAGTCATCGTCGATACCCCAGCGGACGACGCGGCCGTCGACCATCTGCGCGGCGAGTCGCTGTGGCCCGTTCGCATCCCGCCACTCGAATGGCGCGACCTCGATCCACCGCCGGGGGGCGCCGGCGAGATTCGGGAAGCTTGCAACGAGCGGTCGTCCCTCGCTGTCGAGACCAACGCGCACCTGGCCGAGGAAATTGGCCGCGTCGAGGAAGTTCGAAAAGCTGCCGCTACTCGCGATGTAGCTGCCCGCGAGCATCTTTGCGTGCTCCTTGGCGGTGCTCAGTTCAGTCAGCGGGGTAGTCGCGGCGGCCGGAAAATACCGTGCCCCAAACTGCTGGAAGAGCGCGAGCCGGATGTCGTGGGTCGCTCGTCCGGTCCCCTCGCTGTTCATCGAAATGAACAGACCGACGTGCTCGGCTGGAAAGAGCCACAGATTGCTGTGAAAATTGATGGCATCGCCCGCGTTCGTGATCGCGCTCAGGCCATTGACGCGTTGCTCGTAGAAGCCGAGCGCCATCCGGTCGATGCCTGGTACCGCGTCATAGGCGGGATCGTGCATGAGCCGCGCCGTCGCGGGCTGCATGAGGCCCGCGCCCTCGTCGAGATGCGCGATCATGAACTTCGCCATGTCTGCACCCGACACCGCGCTCGAGCCCGCCGGCGGAAGCGTGACCAGTTCAAAGGGTTCCGGATCGGCCGACGCGACGCGATACCCCTTTGACATGGAAGGCGCGAGCGGCGCGGGCAGCGGCTGCCGAAAGGTCGCCTGGGACATCCCGATCGGTGCAAATACGTTGCGGTCGATGTAGTCCTCGAACGGGATACCCGAGACTCGCTCGACGACGTAGCCGGCGACTCCAACGGCGTAGTTGGAATAGGCAGGGGTCGAGCCGGGCGTGAAGACCCGGGTCGGCAGTCGCTCCTTCAGCGCCTGGCCCAACGACGGAACCGGGCCTTCGAATATGATCAGGTGCTTGAGCGCGGGCTCAAATCCCGGCGTGTGCGTCATGATGTTGCGCAAGGTCACGGGCTTGCCGCCATACGGTGGGATCGTGAAATCGAGGTACTGGTTTACGTCCGCATCGAGGTCGATCTTGCCCTTCTCAACGAGCTGCATGACCGCCGTCCACGTGAACAGCTTCGATATCGAGCCAGGCCGGAACAGCGTTGTCGCGGGGTCGACGGGCCTTCGGGCGGCGATGTCGGAATACCCGTAGCCACGCTGCGTGATGACCTGTCCGTCCTTCACGACGACGACTACGGCACCGGCGATATCGGCCTCTGCAAGTACGTAGGGCAGGAAGCCGTCGAGCCATGCATTCGCATCAGCCGGCGTCAATTCGTGCGTCGGGGCGTTCTCACTCGGCGGCGGCGCTGTCCCTGGCTGTAGCACGGCACTGCGTGCATCGAGGGCGGCGAGGCTGAGTGCAGCCAGGATGGCCAGCGCGGATGAGCGGATAGTCACCGTAAGCGCCACCATCATTGCCTCGCTCCCCGAACTCATCTGATGCGTGCCGGCGGCCAGAGCCATGCCTGATGATGGCGGTCCGCCGACTTCCCCGCCCGGCTTTGTCCTGGAACGCAGTAAATAGCGAGACGCCACGTTTAGGAGCGTAAGTCCGTGCCGGCGTCGATATCGCCGGCGTTCAGTTCAAGCGAGCGATATCCCCAATAACGTCTTATCTATCAACCGATTAACCTACACCATCGCCAAGTATACCGTATCGGAATCGGTGCAAATCGGCGGAGCGACCCGCGTGCTACGCGGCCGATCAAGCCGAAGCGATTGTCCGCGACGAGCCTTACCGATAGATCACTGGCATCGGCCGTCCCCGGAACCCGTTGTGAGTTCGGATGCCCGATTGTCCCCCGGGCGCCCCTCAAATGAACTCGGGGTGGTCGTGCAGTAGTCGCTGCTCGAGCTTGTCGGGGACCGCGCGGAACGGGTGCGCCGGTCGGTCCGCTCTGGCAGCGTCCCAGCAGGCCCCCGCCTCGACGGGCTGGAAGGTAGCGTAGTAGGCGCCGCCAATATCGAACCACGCACCGACGAGATACGGGTTCGAGTGCAAGGCGCTCAGCAGGTGCGTGACGGCCTCGCCGCGTCTCCCGAGTCGCGACAGAGTGTTTCCCTCGAACACGTCGAGCAGATAGCGTTGCGCAGGCTCCGCGCGCTTGAGCTCCTCCATCGCGTTGACTGCAGCTTCCGATTCATCCCCGCGTGACGGCCTTGGCGCACCGGCGAAGCGTCCCGATTCGGGGTCGGCCGACGGTTGCTCCCGATGCGCTGCCATCCAGTCCCGCGCGACGCGGCCGTCCTCAATCGATGCCTCGAAGTGGCGCAGCATGGAATCGAGATACCTGCCCTCACCAAATGCGGCGTCCCGATCCGAGAGCGCCGGCGCGATGCGCCCGGGAATCATGGTCGCGCCGTCGCGCGCAAGGGCCGCGATCCGTCCGTACGGATCGCCGTGCGCGGCAGTCTCCAGCGTGAGGCCGGTGGCGTAATAGCGCAGGAATCGCCAGCAGGCGGCTTGGTAGTCGGCGGCGAGCGGCGAGGAAGCGGTACTTACGGCGAGGAACTCCCGCCCCTTCCAGCTGAACACACGTTCATCGCGGTGCGCTACGCCATCGACGACCGTGTGCTCGCTGTCCGCTGACAACGACAGCAAGTGCTCGATCAGCGCGGGCTGCATCGGGTTGTTCTTGAGCCCGCCCGCCGCAAGCTGGGTGCCGAGCGTGAGTCGGTTCCGGGACGCGGCGACGCGAAAGCCAATGTCAGTGAACAGCGAGCTGTCGCGGTACGTCTGCGCGCCGACATCGATCTCGTACAGCCGTCGATGCTCGAAGTCAAAGACCGTGCGATGGCCATGGCGCTCGAGCACCGGGTAGTGCTGGCCAAGCGTAACGGTGAGCGGGAATTCCTCGACTGTTGTCTTGGGAGCGGGCTCGGCCTTCGACCGAGAGTCGGGCACGTGCTTCGACGTGACGGAAAACGTCAGCGCCGGATCCGCGCGGCGCGCAATGGTGCACCGACGGAAATCGCTGCCATCAGGACACTGGCGAAGGCCAATCTGAATTGAGGGAAATGCCAGGACTTCACAGCACTCTACCCCGGTCACACAGTCTTCGGCTGACCTCACGCATGTGGACGAGCCTCCATCGTCGGGACTGTGACGCCGATGTCGGCGCGGCACGCCTCTAGCGGCGCTCCCGCGCCAACTCGAAGCGAATATCGCGACTGCCGTGCCAGAGGATCTCACGGCCGAGTGCAGCCAGGCGCTCGAGACCCCCGACGATCGTCAGGAAGTGATTGCCGGCAAGCTCGCCCGCGACACTGCTGAATCGTGTGCTGCCGTACGGGAGGAGAATCTCCGTCTCGCTGATGCCGCCCGGGTAGAAGAGGATCTGCCCCGGGTCCGGCCGAGTCACCGGATGCTCGGGCCCGACCGCCAGGTCGAACGCTCCGAGCGGAATCCAGCACGCCTCGCCGCTCCAGCGGGCGTGGATGATCTTCTGCGAGTAAGGCAGCAGCCGCCGGAATGCCGCGCAGGTGTGCGGCGATGCCGCCATTTCCCAGCGCGCCTTGAATCTGTCGGCGCCGATCGCGATGTCGATCAGCTCGGAATCGGAGACGGCTGTCATCGGGGCGCGCCGTCCGAAGCGAGTCTGGGCAGTCGCGTGGTGGTGGCGAAGTCGTCGGTCATGGACAGTTTCCAGTTGCTTGAGCCGTACACGCCGGTCGTGAAAGATGCGGGCGACAAGAATTGTAGCGTCCGGCGCCGCGCCGCCAGCATCGCGAGCGGAGCGTGCTTCGCCGGCAATGCCCCTCTGCGTCGCCGACATTTTTGCACGATGTAGGACTTGTTTGCCGTCGCAAGCCGGTCGATATAGGGCGAGCTCTCCGGCGCATTGAACGCCCGGCAGCCGCCGTTCGACCGATAATGGGTGGCTCCCCAATCGAGGAATCCAGGAGCTACCGGCAATTGTTGCGGCCGCGCACTTCGCTTGTGGGCGCGTCGGGAGTGAGCGACTCGAGCCACCGGCCTGGGAGCCGGGGGGGGGGGCGTCCGCCGCGCATCGGCCCCAGTTCGGGGCCGCCCGCGGACCCGTGACGCAATTCTCGTTTCGGCCACATTTATCGCCGGCCGGCGCGCCCAGCCCAAGGAGTTTCGAGACGTAGCAGCCTGATTCCGGGCGGGTCGGGCTACTTTACCTCACCGCCATTGGGGGTCGGTCGCGGACGCGCTTGTCTGTCTGAGAGCGCCCACGCCCGACTGCCCTCGCCCAGAGAGCCAGTTTGTGCCGCACAGGTCATCCCTCGATTCGAAAAGCCCGGCGCCGTCGCGGCGGGCAACGCGTGCCGATGCAAATGACAGCCAGGGTCTTGGCGGCGTCGCCGCGACCCGACGTGGCAGGCGCCCATGACGCTCCGGGCACCCCAGCCAAGGTTGGACCGTGCGCAGCCGGGGCACGTGCTGATCGTCGATGACGATCCGGTCTTCGGCCTACTCGCGAGCGAGACGCTTCAGCAGGCCGGCTTCGTCACCCGCCTCGCGGCGACCGCCGCCGAGGCGCTCGCGTTGTGCGGCAAGCAGAAGCCCGATCTAGTCCTGCTCGACATCGAGTTACCGGGTGCGAACGGGTTTGACCTGTGCGTCGAACTGCGGGCACTCGATGGGTTTGCCGGCGTGCCGATCGTGATGGTCACCGGGCACGACGACACCGCCTCGGTCGCCCGGGCCTACGCGGTCGGCGCCACTGATTTCATCCACAAGCCCGTGCTCTGGCCGACGTTGCCGCACCGCGTGGGATTCATCCTGCGCGCACGCGACAGCATGTTCGCGCTGCGCTCGAGCGAGCAACGGAACCGCGCCCTGCTGCAGGCCCTGCCGGATTCGATCGCGGTCGTCGGCGACGACGGAGTGCTGCTCGAGCATCTCACTGGCAGCGATGAGCTGCAGCCGGGCAACCTGGCCGGTCGCCCGCTCGAACAGATTTTGCCACCGACGGTGGCTCAGGCCGCGCGCGCGTGCCTCTCGAGCACGGGCAAGCGCGATCCCTCGACGCACGAGTACGCGGTCGGCAAGGGCAAGGAACGACGCTGGTTTGAGGCCAGGCTTCGCCCCCAGGCGGATGGCCTCCTGCTGATCGTCACGCGGGATACCACGGAGCGGCGGCTCGCGAAGGCGCGCATCGAGTACATGGCCTTCTACGACGTGCTGACGAAGCTGCCGAACCGGCAGCTCTTCGTCCGCCACGCCGCCGCGGCCTTCCGCGACGCGAAGGAATCCGGCCAGTTGATTGGAGTCCTGCACGTCGATCTCGACCGGTTCAAGCGGGTCAACGACAACCTCGGACGTTCGGTTGGCGATGCATTGCTCCAGGCGGTGGCACGCCGCCTCGAGGATGCGGTCGCGACACCGGCCGATGCCCCGGCCGACAGCGCTGCGGGCACACGGACGCTGACACGCGTCGCTCGGCTCGGGGGCGACGAGTTCGTCGTGTTGCTCACGAATCTGGCCGATGAGGAGCAGGCGGTCGCGGCGGCGGAGCGCCTCGCGCGGGTACTCGGTGAGCCGTACAACTGCGACGGCCATCGGTTCGTCGTCACCCCGAGCATCGGCATTGCGATCTACCCCAAGGACGCAACGGACGTCGACGACCTACTGATCAAGGCCGACATGGCGATGTACCAGGCCAAGGACCTCGGCCGGAACGGCCACGCCCGGTTCGGTGCGTCCATCGCGGTTCGCTCCCTTGGCCGCCTGCAACTCGAGAACGAGCTGCAGGAGGCATTCGATCGAGGAGACTTCCGCATTCACTACCAGCCGAAGCTCGAGGTCGCGAGTGGCGCGATCGTCGGCGTCGAGGCACTGCTGCGCTGGACGCAGGAACGCGCGGCATCGTGCCCCCGGACACGTTCATTCCGGTCGCAGAAGAGACCGGGCTCATCATTCCGCTCGGGGACTGGGTCATCCGACAGGCGTGCCGGCAGCTTCAGGCGTGGTCGCGCGAGGGCCTCGGGCACCTGACGATCGCGGTGAATGTATCGAGCCAGCAGTTCGCCCGTGCCGACTTCCTCGACTCCGTGCTCGCGGCGGTCCGCGACCACAAAGTGGCGCCCGAGCGGCTTGAGCTCGAGATCACCGAAAGCCTGCTGATGAAGCATGTGACCCGCACGACAGCGACGCTGAAGCGCCTGCGCAGCCTCGGCTTCAGACTGTCGATTGACGACTTCGGGACCGGTTACTGCTCGCTCGGTTACCTGAGGCAATTCCCGGTCGATGCGCTCAAGATTGATCGCTCGTTCGTGCGCGACCTGCACACGAGCGATGACGACGCTGCCATCTGCGCCGCCATCATCGCGATGGCGCGGGAGCTCAAGCTCAAAGTGATAGCCGAAGGCGTCGAGAATGCTGCGCAGCTCGAATTCCTGTGCAAGCAGAAATGCGACCAGATCCAGGGCTACTTCATCGGCAGGCCCGTGCCGATAGAGGAACTTGCGAAGCTCTTGAAACAGGGCCCGGCGGACGCCGCGTCCGGGGCGAGAGCGCCGAGAGCGGTCGGTGGCCAGGCACGGTGAAACGGTTCCGACCGGTGTCGCCCGGCGAATGCACGCTTCTCACGAACCCGATGCCATGAAACCTGCGGTCCGACAATCCCGAATGACCTCGAGGCTGAACGCGACGACCGTTGGCGTCATCGCGGGCGCCATCGTTCTGGCCTGCGGCCTCTACACCTCGCTCGAGATCGCCGGCCAGCGACGCGCAGCCGTTCGTCAGCTCACCGTGCTCATCGACGCGGTAGTTGCCGTCACCGCCCAGCCGATGCGGTACTCCGATCGGCCACGAACGCTGGCGGGGCTCGGGGCGCTGCGCGTCGATCCCACGATCCGCCGGGCGACGATCTACAGTTCCTCCGGCGAGATATTCGTCGATCTGCCGCTCAACGACTACGACGCGCCGGAGTCGTCAGAATCCGCCGATCGAGCCGCCGCGTTGCGGCACGAAGCCTCCGGTGGACTCCTGTCCCAGCTGACGCGGGTATCCGTCTCGGTTCCCGCGACGCTGGACGATGGCGTCGGCGTACTCAAGGTGGACGCCGACCTCGCGCTGCCCTGGACCGAGGCGCTCTATGCACTCGGCGGCGTGCTGGTGGGCCTCCTCGCGGCTGGCTTCATCGCCCAGGTACTGACGCGTCGAATGCGGGGCAACGTGCTCCAGCCGGTCCGGACACTCGCTCGCGTGACGGGCGAGGCTCTCGAAGCCAAGGACTTCTCCCGCCGTGTCGATCGGGAGGGCGACGATGAGTTCGGCGTGCTGGTCGACCGAATCAACGAGTTGATGTCGGAGCTGCAGGCTCGCGACCGCAACCTTCGCGCGCACCAAAGCGAGCTTGAGCGCCGCGTGCGCGAGCGGACGGTTGAGCTCGACACCGCTGTCGCCGACGCCCAGGAAGCCGCGAAGCGCGCCGAAAGCGCCAGCCGCGCGAAGAGCGACTTTCTCGCCCGCATGAGTCATGAGATCCGAACGCCAATGAACGGCGTGCTTGGCATGGCGGAACTGTTGCGTCATTCGCCGGCGCTCGATGACCGTCAGCGCCGCTATGCGGTGTCGATCCATCAGTCGGGGTCGGTGCTTCTGCAGATCATCAACGACATCCTCGACTTCTCCAAGATCGAGGCCGGGAAGCTGGACATCGACCCGGTCCCGTTCTCGGTCCGCGACGCGGTCGGCGACACGCTCCGGGCGCTGGCCGGGCGGGCGCACGCGAAGGGGCTGGAACTGGCCTGCGACGCCCACCCGGACGTGCCCGACATGCTCGTCGGGGACGCGCACCGGCTGCGCCAGGTGCTCACCAACCTGGTCGGGAACGCGATCAAGTTCACGGACCGCGGCGAGGTGGTGGTGCGGTGCGAGCGCGCGGACGAGCCGGGGGCCGCGGTCCGCCTCCGGTTCCGCGTCACGGACACCGGGATCGGCATCCCGGCGAACAAGCTCAGGGCCGTGTTCGAGCCGTTCACCCAGGCCGACGGGAGCACCACCCGGAAGTACGGCGGGACCGGGCTGGG
>JANXUT010000049.1 GCA_025356075.1 Pseudomonadota bacterium
GCCTCGGCCGAGGAAGCGAAGATGCATTGCGACGGCGCCAATGCGTGTAAGGGCCAGTCGGCCTGCAAGGGAGCCAACAACTCCTGCAAGGGTCAGAACTCCTGCAAGGGCAAGGGCTTCTCCGAGATGACGAAGAAGGACTGCGACGCCGCCAAGGCGAAGGGCAAGTAAGCGCCCATCGGCACCTGCGCCGATAAGCCGGGGGCGAACGCAAGTTCGCCCCCGGTCGTGCGGAGTGCGCGTGCGCTCCTCGCGCTGCTCCTCGGCCTCCTCTGCGCGAGCGAGGCTGCGATTCCGGCCGCCGCCACCGGCGCGCCCGCGCGCATCGAGGCGCGCTTCGATGCGAGCGCCTTCACCCTCGGCGCGAGCGGCATCAACACCTGGATCACGCGCTCGGCCGCGATCGTCGCGGCCTACTACGGACGGTTTCCGACGCCGGTGCTTAGGCTCAAGATCGTCGCGGCGCCGGGCGAGGGCGTGCGCACCGGCCACGCCTACCCGGGGAACGGGCCCGGCATCGAGATCACGCTCGGCCGGGGAACGACCGCCGAGGCGCTCGAGCACGACTGGGTGCTCGTCCACGAACTCATCCACCTCGCGCTGCCGGAGCTCGCCGAGCGCCACAACTGGCTGGCCGAGGGACTGGCGACCTACGTCGAGGGCATGGCCCGCGTCGCCGCCGGCAACATGACGGCGGAGGAGCTCTGGCAGGAGTACGCCGAGTCGATGCCGAAGGGCGAGCCGACGGCGGGCGACTCAGGTCTCGATCGCACGCCGACGTGGGCACGCACCTACTGGGGCGGCGCGCTTTTCTCGCTCAATGCCGACGTCGAGATCCGCGCGGCCACCGGCAACCGCCTCGGCCTCAAGGACGCGCTGCGCGCGATCCTCGCCGCGAGCGGCGGCATGCGGGTCGAGTGGCCGATCGAGCGGGTGCTTGAGGTGGGCGATGCGGCGACCGGGACGACAGTCCTCAAGGCCCGCTACGCGCTCGAGCGCGAGCGGCCGGTCACGACCGACCTCGCCGCGCTCTGGTCGCGGCTCGGCATGCGGGTGGAGGCGGGGTCGGTGACACTCGATCCGCTCGCGCCGGGCGCGCCGCTCAGGCTCGCGCTCACGGCCGCCGACGGCGCGCCGCCGCCGCCGGTAGAACTCATCACTGCGGGTGCGCCCTAGGAGTAACGCGAGGTCGGCCGCGTGAACCGCGCGAGCAGCCGGTCGATCGAGAGCGGCCCCGCACCTGCGATCGCGAGCCACAGGAAGATCGCGAGGTAGGCGGTCTCATCGAAGCCAAGGAAGGACTCGAGCGAGTCGACCTCGCCCCACTTGGCAGAGCGGATCGCGACGATCATCGTGACGCCGAGCGCACCGGCCGAGATCCTGGTCAGGAGTCCGAGCAAGAGGCAGATGCCGCCGACGAACTCGATGCCGGAGACGAACGGCGTCATGAACTGCGGGAAGGGAATTCCCCAGCTGACGAAGTTCTCGGTGATCTGCGGCAGGTTCTGGAGCTTCCCCCAGCCGCTCCACATGAACACCCAGCCGACAGTGAAGCGCGCGAACAGGGGTCCGAGCCAGGCGAGGTGCTGCGCGGTGCGCTCCGGCCAGCCGATCAGGCCGTCGATGACTTTGTTCATGGTCGACTCGCTTTCAGCGGTAACGGTCCATGAGCTTAGCCAGAGTGGCCGAGCCCGGGGAGAGTTTCGAGTAGGGAATCTTGTTGAGGGCGGTCGATGAGGTCTGGTTCACGGCATGCATCTCGTTGCCGGAGCCGTCGGAGGCATGGATGAGGCCGGTAACGTATTCGCCTTCCTTCAGCTTCGCCTCGATGTACTGGTACGCGCTCGCGCGATCGGAGGCGTCGTAGCCGGTCTCGAGTTTCCTCAGGCGCACGTGGCTGCCATCGTGCATCGGCACGACCGTTGCCGAGCCCTCCGCGTACTCGACCGCGATCTCCTTGCTGGGCGGCACGAAATCGGCCGCGGCGTGGTAGTGCTCGCGCGTGAAGGCGTAGCTCTTGGTCGAGCCCTCGTGGTCGTTGAAGGTCACGCACGGCGACAGCACGTCGATGATCGCAAAGCCCGGGTGCGCGAGGCCGGCCTGGATCATCGGCACGAGCTGGCGCTTGTCGCCGGAGAAGCCGCGGCCGACGAAGGACGCGCCGAGCGTGAGCGCCAGCAGCACCGGGTCGATCGGCGGCTGCTGGTTCGCCTCGCCCTTCTTCGACTTGGTGCCGATGTCGGCCGAGGCCGAGAACTGCCCCTTGGTGAGGCCGTAGACGCCGTTGTTCTCGATCAGGTAGAGCATGTTGACGTTGCGGCGGATCGCGTGCGCGAGCTGACCTAGGCCAATCGAGAGCGAATCGCCGTCGCCGGAGACGCCGATGTAGTAGAGCTCGCGGTTGGCGGCATTGGCGCCGGAGGCGATCGAGGGCATCCGGCCGTGCACGGAGTTGAATCCATGCGCGCCGCTCACGAAGTACGCCGTCGTCTTCGAGGAGCAGCCGATGCCGGAGAGCTTCACGAGCTGCTCGGGGCGTAGCGACATCCCCCAGCACGCCTCGACGATGGCCGCCGTGATCGAGTCGTGGCCGCAGCCGGCGCACAGCGTCGACATGCCACCCTCGTACTCGCGCCGGGTGAGGCCGAGCTCGTTCTTCGGCAGCGAGGGGTGGGCGATCTTGGGCTTGGTGATCGAGGTCATGTCTGCCGCTCCTAGCGCGCCAGCGCGGCGCGGGGTAGCGCGGCGGCGAGGCCCGCCCGCACGCCCTGGACCACGAAGTCCGCCGTCAGCGGCATGCCGTCGTAGTGCAGGATGGACTTGAGGCGCGCCTTCTCGACGCGGGTCTCGAGGGTGAGGAGCGACTTCAGCTGCGCATCGCGGTTCTGCTCGACCACGAAGAGCGTTGCGTGGCGCGCGAGGAACTCCTCGACCTCCTCGCCGAACGGGAAGCCGCGCACCCTCAGGTAGTCGACCGCGATGCCGGCCTTGGCAAGCGTGCCGAGCGCCTCGCGCACGGCGCCATCGCAGCTGCCGATGCTCACGATGCCGACCTCGCGCGTGCCCGGGCCCTCCAGCACCGCCTTCGGCACGCGCGCCTTGGCGCCCTCGAACTTGCGGGTCAGGCGATCGAGGACCTCCTGGTACTCGGCCGAGTCCTCGGTGTAGACGCCGTACTTGTTGTGTCCGGAGCCGCGCGTGAAGTACGCGCCCTTCGGATTGACGCCGGGGAGCGTCCGGTAGGGGATGCCGTCGCCGTCGTGGTCGATGTAGCGCTGGAACTTGGTGAGCTTCTCGATCTCCTCGTTGCCGAGGAGCTTGCCGCGGTCGGGCACGTAGGCATCGTCCCACTTCAAGTCGGGGCACATCCAGTCGTTCATGCCGATGTCGATGTCGGAGAGGACCAGCACCGGAGTCTGCAGCCGCTCGGCGAGATCGAAGGCATCGCGCGCAAAGTAGAAGCACTCCTCCGGGTTCGCCGGGAAGAGGAGCACGTGGCGTGTGTCGCCGTGCGAGGCGTAGGCGGCGAGCAGGAGGTCGCACTGCTGCGTGCGGGTCGGCATTCCGGTCGAGGGGCCGACGCGCTGCACGTCGAAGATCACGCACGGGACTTCGGAGTAGTAGGCGAGTCCCAGGAACTCGTTCATCAGCGAGAGCCCAGGGCCGCTCGTTGGCGTGAACGCGCGGGCGCCGTTCCAGGAGGCGCCGATGACCATGCCGATCGCGGCGAGTTCATCCTCCGCCTGCAGCACCACGTAGTTCCGCTCGCCGGTCGCCGCATCGACCCTGAGCCGTTCGCAGAAGCCGCGAAACCCGTCCATCAGCGAGGTCGAAGGCGTGATCGGGTACCAGGCGCCGACGGTGGCGCCGGCGTAGACGCAGCCAAGGCCCGCTGCCGTGTTGCCATCGATGAGCACGTGGCCTTCCGTCTTGTCGAGACGCGCCACCTTAAAGGGCAGCGGGCAGGGAAGGTGCGCCTTCGCGTACTCGTAGCCGAGGCCGATCGCCGCCATGTTGGCCTCGGCGAGCTTGGGCTTCTTCGCGTACTGCTCGGTGACGAGCGTGCGGATGACCTCCAAGTCTATGTCGAGGAGCGCGGCGACTGCGCCGGCGTAGCAGATGTTCTTCATGAGGATGCGGTTGCGCACCCCGTCGAAGCGCTCGTTGCACAGGCGCGCGAGCGGCACGCCAAGCACCGTGATGTCGTCGCGGCTCAGGAGCGTCGAGCGCGGCCAGGTCGAGTCGTAGAGGACGAAGCCGCCGGCGGCGACCTCGCGGACATCGGCCGCGTAGGTCTCGCTGTTCATCGCGAGCATCAGGTCGACGCGGCCGGCGCGCGCCATGTGGCCCTCGCGCGTCACGCGAATCTCGTACCAGGTCGGCAGGCCCTGGATGTTCGAGGGGAAGTAGTTCTTGCCGATGACCGGCACGCCGCTCCTGAAGATCGCCTTCATGATGAGCGCGTTCGCGCTCGCCGAGCCCGTCCCGTTGACGTTGGCGAACTTGACGACGAAATCGTTCAGGCGGTCTTGCGGCTGGGCGTCGCTTGGCATGGGGCCTCGTCGAAACTTGCATGCGGGATGTGCACGGTGGACTTCTGCATGTCCCACGCCGCCGTCGGGCAGCGCTCGGCGCAGAGTCCGCAGTGCACGCACAGATCCTCGTCCTTCACCATCACGCGCCCGGTCTGCTTGAGGGGCGCGGACACGTAGAGCGCCTGCTCCGTCGAGCGCCGGGGCGCCTTAAGGCGCGTCCCGAGCTCGGCCTCGCTGCCGTTCTCGGTCATCGTCAGGCAGTCGACCGGGCAGATGTCGATGCACGCATCGCACTCGATGCACAAGGGCGCCGCGAACACCGTCTGGATGTCGCAGTTGAGGCACCGTTGCACCTCAAGCGCCGTCTGGGCGGCGTCGAAGCCGAGCTCGACCTCGATGCGGATCTTCTTGAACCGCTCGGCGAGACCGACGTGCGGCACGAGGCGCCGCTCGACCGGGTTGTAGTCGTTCTTGTAGGACCACTCGTGGATGCCCATCTTGCGGCTCGCGAGCGTGACCCCGCGGGCGGGGCGCTCGGTCACCTCGCGTCCCTCGCAGTAGCGGTGGATAGAGATCGCGGCCTGGTGGCCGTGCTCGACCGCCCAGATGATGTTCTTGGGGCCGAAGGCCGCATCGCCGCCGAAGAAGACGCCCGGCCGCGTCGACTGGAACGTCGCCGGGTCGACCTTCGGCACCATCCACTTGTCGAACTCTATGCCGAGATCGCGCTCGATGAACGGGAAGGCGTTCTCCTGGCCGATGGCGAGGATCACGTCATCGCAGGGGATCAGCTTCTCGCCGACGACCCGCTCATTGGTGATCCTGCCGCCCTCGAGGTCGTAGTCGAGCAGGTCGAACAGCATGCCCGTGACGCGTCCCGCGCTCGTCTGGATCGCCTTCGGCGAATGGTTGACGAGGATCTCGACACCCTCGCTCTCGGCGTCCTCGAGTTCCCACTCGGAGGCCTTGAAGAACTCGCGCGACTTGCGCGCCATGACCTTCACGTTCTTGGCGCCGAGCCTAAGCGATGAGCGGCAGCAGTCCATCGCCGTGTTGCCGACGCCGATGATGAGGACCCGCTCGCCGATCTTCTCGACGTGCCCGAAGGCGATGGAATGCAGCCAGTCGATGCCGATGTGCACCCGGTCGCTGTCCGCGCGGCCGGGGACGTTGAGCTCCTTGCCCTTGGGGGCGCCGGAGCCTATGAACACCGCATCGAAGCCCTCATCGCCGAGGAGCGCCTTCAGGCTCTCGACGGGCGAGTTCAACTTAAGCTCGGCGCCCATCGAGGTGATGTAGCCGATCTCCTCATCGAGCACGGCCGCGGGCAGGCGAAACGCCGGGATGTTCGTGCGCATGAGTCCGCCGGAGAGTCCCCAGCGCTCGAAGATCGTGACCGCGTAGCCGAGCGGCAGGAGGTCGTTGGCGACGGTGAGCGAGGCGGGCCCCGCGCCGATGCAGGCGATGCGCTTGCCGTTGCCCTTGGGCGGCGCCTTCGGCAGGAGTGCGGCCACCGCGTCGCGGTGATCCGCCGCGACCCGCTTCAGTCGGCAGATCGCGACCGGCTTGTCCTCGACGCGGCCGCGGCGGCAGGCCGGCTCGCACGGCCGGTCGCAGACACGGCCCAGGATGCCGGGGAAGACGTTGGATTCGCGGTTGACGAGGTAGGCGTCGGTGAAGCGCGCCTGAGCGATCAGGCGGATGTATTCGGGGACGTCGGTATGGGCGGGACACGCCCACTGGCAATCGACAACCTTGTGGAAGTAGTCGGGATTTCCCGTGTCGGTCGGTTCCATCGTTCCTCGTGCAGCCTGAGGGGGCGTACGGCGACCGGGCAGTATAGTCCCGCCTCCGCCAATGTCATCGGTGACGGCCGTACCGGAATGGGCAGCCGGCGGGCGGGCGAGGAAGGACCTTGGGACCGGGCGCCGTCGCGCTCCCCGGTAGACCGGGCGGGTAGCGGTTGGATTACGCTTAGGCCCTCTTACTTAACGTGCCCCTCGGCCGGCCAACCCCCATGAAAGCACTCATCGCTGCGCTCATTCTCGCGCTCGTTGCCTCGGTCGCGCTTGCCGCGCCGGCCAGTGATTCGACGACAGCCGAGGGACTCACGCGGCAGGCGGCGCGGTTCGCGACGGTGAAGGTGACCGTCGACCTTGCGGCGCTTCCGGCCTTCGAGCGTGCCGCGCTCGGCAAGCTCGTGGCCGCCGCACGGCTCATGGACAGCATCGCGCTCGAGCAGATCGCGCCCGGCAACACCGCGCGGCTCATCGCTCTTCTCGGCGATGGCTCGCCGCTCGGGGTCGCGCGGCTCGACTACTTCCTGACCAACAAGGGTCCCTGGTCGCGCCTCGACCACGACGCGCCGTTCCTGCCAGGCGTCGGCGCGAAGCCCGAGCAGGGCGGGTTCTATCCGGCCGATGCGACCAAGGCGGAGGTCGAGTCGTGGCTGAAGGGACTGCCGGCCACCGAGCGCGAGGCGGCGACCGGGTTCTTCACGACGATCAGGCGCAGCCCGGGCGGGGGCTTGAGCGCGGTGCCTTACAGCCTCGAGTACCAGAACGACCTCCTCAAGGCGGCGCGCCTCCTCGGCGAGGCGGCGGCGCTGACCCGGGAACCGACCTTGAGGAAATTCCTCGAGACGCGGGCCGCGGCATTCAAGAGCAACGACTACTACGCGAGCGACGTCGCCTGGATGGACTTGGACTCCGCGATCGAGCCGACGATCGGGCCCTACGAGGTGTACGAGGACAACTGGTTCAACTACAAGGCGGCGTTCGAGGCATTCATCACGGTGCTCGATGCCAGCGAGACCGCCAAGCTCACGCGCTTCAACGCCGAGTTGCAGGGCCTCGAGGATCACCTGCCGATCGACCCCCGGTTCCGGCGCGCGAAGCTCGGCGGCCACGCGCCCCTGAAAGTAGTCAACGTCGTCTTCGGCGCCGGCGACGGCAACATCGGCGTGCAGACGGCGGCGTACAACCTGCCGAACGACGAGCGCGTCGTCGCCGAGAAGGGCTCCAAGCGGATCCTCCTGCACAACTACCAGCAAGCGAAGTTCAACCAGGTGCTCGCGCCGATCGCCACGCGCGTGCTCGCCCCGTCCGACCAGCGGGAGGTCGCCTTCGACCGGTACTTCACGCACACGCTGATGCACGAGCTCATGCATGGCTTGGGTCCCCAGACCATCACCGTCGCCGGCCGCGCAACGACGGTGCGCCAGGAACTGAAGGAGCTCAACGGCCTCCTCGAGGAGGCGAAGGCGGATGCCGCGGGGCTCTGGGCGCTGCAGCAGCTCATCGACAAGGGCGTGCTGCCGAAGGCGGACGAGCGCGGCCTCTACGTGACGTTCCTGGCCTCGACACTGCGCACGCTCAGGTTCGGGGCCACCGAGGCGCACGCGAGGGGGATGGCGCTACAGCTCAACTACCTGCTCGATGCGGGCGGGGTGGGGGTGGGGGCGGACGGGAAGCTCTACGTCGACTTCGGCAAGGTTCGCCAGGCGGTCGAGGGGCTCACCCACGAGATCATGACGATCCAGGCCACCGGCGACTACGCGAAGGCCCGGGACTGGATCGGCCGGATGCAGGTCGTTCGGCCCCCCATCCAGCGGCTCATCGCGACGCTCGGCGACGTCCCGGTCGACATCCGGCCCGAGTTCGTGACGGCCGATCGCCTCGGGCGGGAGTGACGAAGCGCTTTCCGGGAGCCCGCGACTGCCGTATAATCTGGCGGCTAGCGGGTCCCGGCTCTGGCGGAGCGGAACCCTGAGATTAGGATGAAGCCCCCGAGGGGGCTTTTTCGTTTGGGTGGGCGGCGAATGGCCGCAACCTTCGAGATCATGGGCCGAGGGCCCATTTTTTTGGCCCATTTTCCGGGGCCGGGCCCGCCAGAGGGCGTCTGGAAGGGCCGGCCGGAGTAGTGCGATGCGCGCCCAGCTGATGGAGCTCCTGGAGCGCGACGTGGTGGCGATGGGATACGAGCTCATCGAGCTTGAGTTCCACCCCCAGCACGGCGGCGGGTTGCTAAGGCTTTATATCGACCGCCCGGGTTCCGCCGAGACGGAGGGCGTGACGGTCGATGACTGCGCGGCGGTGAGCCGGCGGGTAGGCGAGATCCTGGATGCGAGCGAGGCGATCCGCTCGGAATACACCCTCGAGGTGTCATCGCCCGGATTGGACCGACCGCTCAGGACCCAGGCGCACTTCGAGCGGTTCCTGGGCAGCCGGGTGCACGTCGAGACCTCGCTCCCGAGGGCGGGGCGGCGGCGCTGGACGGGACGCCTCGCGAGCGCCGGGGCGGATGGCATCGGGCTCGAGGTCGACGGCGAGACAGTGAATTTTGGGCTTGGCGAGATCAAGACGGCACGGCTGGTACCCGAGTACGGCACGGGCCGGGAGTGAGCGAGATGACGAAAACAACGCTGAAGGAAATCGTCGACGCCGTCGAAAGCGTCGCCAACGAGAAGAGCATCGACAAAGAGATCATCTTTGATGCCCTCGAGGCGGCGCTCGCCTCCGCGACGCGCAAGCGCCACGGCGATGACATCGACGCGCGCGTCGCGATCAACCGCAAGAGCGGCGACTACGACGCCTACCAGCGCTGGAAGGTGTTCGCGGATGACTCGCGCGAGCTTGAGTTTCCGGAAAAGGAACTGAGGCTCGAGGACGCGCTCGACGTGGACCCCAAGGCCGAGGTCGGTGGCTACGTCGAGGTGCCGCTGCCGAGTGAGTCCTTCGGGCGCATCGATGCCCAGACCGCCAAGCAAGTCATCGTGCAGAAGGTGCGCGAGGCCGAGCGGGCGCAGGTCGTCGAGGCGTACCAGGACCGTCTCGGCACGATGGTCAGCGGCATCGTCAAGCGCGTCGACAGGAACGGCATCTACGTGGACCTGGGCTCCAACGCCGAAGGCTTCATCCCGCGCGAGAGCCTGATCCCGCGCGAGCCGATCCGGACCCAGGATCGCGTCAAGGCATATCTTCGGGAAGTGCGCTCCGAGCCACGCGGCCCGCAGCTCTTCCTGTCGCGCACCGCGCCTGAGTTCCTGATCGAGCTCTTCAAGCTCGAGGTTCCGGAAGTCGGCCAGGGGCTCATCCAGATCCTCGCGGCGGCGCGCGATCCCGGCGTTCGCGCCAAGATCGCGGTCAAGAGCCTGGACCCCCGCATCGACCCGGTCGGTGCCTGCGTCGGCATGCGCGGCAGCCGCGTGCAGGCGGTCTCGAACGAGATCGCCGGCGAGCGCGTCGACATCATCCCGCACGAGGAGAATGCCGCGCAGTTCGTCATCAACGCGATGCAGCCGGCGGAAGTCACTTCCATCGTCGTCGACGAGGACTCGCACAGCATGGACATCGCGGTCGCGGAGGAGAAGCTGTCGCAGGCGATCGGCCGCGGCGGCCAGAATATCCGCCTCGCCTCAGAACTGACCGGCTGGAAGCTCAACATCATGAGCGAGCAGGCGGCCGAGGAAAAGAGCGAGGCCGAGACGACCGTGCTCCGTGACATGTTCATGAAGGCGCTCGACGTCGATGCCGACGTCGCGACGATCCTGGTGCAGGAGGGTTTCTCCAGCATCGAGGAGATCGCCTACGTGCCAACGAGCGAGCTCGTCTCGATCGAGGAGTTCAACGACGACATCGTGCGCGAGCTCAGGAATCGCGCCCGCGACGTGCTGCTGACGCAGGCGATCGCCCGCGAGGAGACCGCGAGCGACGGCGCGCCCGCCGAGGACCTCCTGGCGCTCGAGGGCATGGACGAAGATCTCGCCAAGCGGCTTGCCGCCCGTGGCATCCGCACTCGCGAAGACCTCGCCGACCAGTCGGTCGAGGATCTCGAGGGCATCGACAATCTGGATGGCGCCCGCGCCGGCACGCTGATCATGGCGGCCCGCGCGCACTGGTTTGTGGAAGGCGCTGCGTCCTGATGAGGAGCGATTCATGTCTGACGTAACGGTTACGCAATTCGCCGAGGTCCTGAAGGTCTCGGTCGACAAGCTGCTCAAGCAGCTCGACGAGGCGGGCATCCGCGTGGCTGGCGCGGACGCGAGGATCAGCGACGAGGCCAAGACGGAGCTCCTGACGCACCTCAGGCGCGCCCACGGGCATTCGGCCGAGCAGGCCGCCACGGCCGGTCCCCGCAAGATCACCTTGCAGCGCAAGACCCAGAGCGAGCTCAAGGTCAGCGTCGACCGCGGCCGGGCCCGAACCGTCAGCGTCGAGGTGCGAGCCAAGCGCACCTACATCAACCGCGGCGTGCTCGAGGAGCAGGCGCGGGTCGCGCAGGAAGAGATCGACAAGGTGCGCGAGGCCGAGGAAGCAGCCAAGCGCGCGGTCGAGGAAGAGCAGAAGCACAAGGCCGACGAGGAAGCGAGGAAGCGCAGCGAGGAGGAGAACCGTCGCCGGGCCGAGGACGAGGCACGCCGCTCGGTCGAGGACACCGCCCGCCGCGAGGCCGAGGCGCGCTCGCGCGAGGAAGCCGATCGCAGCCGCAAGACGGTCGATCGCCCGGTCGCCCGGCCCGCCGCCGAGGCCGATGACAAGGCGACCCGCTACGGTCGCTCGGAGCTGCACGTCACCACCGACGTGAGCTCGCGTTACAAGAAGAAGAAGCCGCTGCGTTCGCGTCGCGGCGTCGCGCCGAGCGCCGATGGTCGCCACGGCTTTGAGATGCCGACCCAGCCGATTAAGCGCGAGGTGTCGATCCCGGAGACGATCACCGTCGCCGAGCTTGCGCAGAAGATGGCGGTCAAGGGCAGCGAAGTCGTCAAGACCCTCATGAACATGGGTGTCATGGCGACGATCAACCAGGCGCTCGACCAGGACACCGCGGTGCTGGTGGTCGAGGAGATGGGCCATACGGCGACCGCATTGAACGCCAATGCGCTCGAGGAAGCCCTGCAGACGAGTGCCGAGGAAAGCGGCGAGGGCGATCCGCGGCCGCCGGTCGTGACGATCATGGGCCACGTCGACCACGGCAAGACGTCCTTGCTCGACTACATCCGCACCGCGAAGGTCGCGGCGGGCGAGGCGGGCGGCATCACCCAGCACATCGGCGCGTACCACGTGACGACGCCGCGCGGCATCATCACGTTCATCGATACGCCGGGCCACGCTGCCTTCACCGCGATGCGCGCCCGTGGCGCCCAGGTCACCGACATCGTCGTGCTCGTGGTCGCGGCGGACGATGGCGTCATGCCGCAGACGATCGAGGCGATCGAGCACGCGAAGGCGGCAAACGTGCCGATCCTCGTCGCGCTCAACAAGATCGACAAGCCGGAAGCCGAGCCCGATCGGGTCAAGAACGAGCTCGTCAAGCACGGCGTGATCCCCGAGGAGTACGGCGGCGAAGCGATCTTCGTGCCGGTCTCGGCCCGCACGGGCGAGGGCGTCGAGAAGCTGCTCGAATCGCTCCTCCTGCAGGCCGAGGTGATGGAACTCAAGGCGGTCACCGACGGCACCGCCGCAGGCGTCGTGCTCGAGTCGAGCATGGAGAAGGGCCGCGGCCCCGTCGCGACCGTGCTCGTCAAGCGCGGCACGCTGAAAGTAGGGGACCCGGTCCTCGCCGGCCACGAATACGGCCACGTGCGCGCGATGTTCAACGAGGCGGGCGTGTCGGTGCCGACCGCGGGCCCCTCGATCCCGGTGCAGGTGCTCGGGCTTTCCGGCGCGCCGAACGCCGGGGATGAGTTCCTGGTGGTCGAGAGCGAGCGCAAGGCGCGCGAAGTTGCCGGCCACCGCCAGACCAAGACACGCGACGTGAAGCTGACGCGCACCGCGACGAAGGCTGAGGATGCGTTCCTCAACATCGGCGACGGCAAGTCGCAGACCGTGCAGGTCGTCATCAAGGCGGACGTGCAGGGCTCGGCGGAGGCACTCAAGGATGCGCTGCAGAAGCTCTCGACGGGCGAGGTGAACGTCAAGGTCGTCGCGAGCGGCGTCGGCGGCATCACCGAGTCGGACGTGATGCTCGCGGTCGCCTCGAAGGCACGGATCATCGCCTTCAACGTCCGGGCGGATGCCGCGGCGCGCACCGCGCTCAAGGATCACGGCATCGAGATCCAGTACTACAGCATCATCTACGAGGCCATCGACGACATCCGCGCGGCGCTGTCGGGGATGCTGGCCCCGGAAATCCGCGACCAGATCGTCGGCACCGCGCAGGTGCGCGAGGTGTTCCGCTCGACCAAGTTCGGCCAGGTGGCGGGCTGCCTGGTCATGGAAGGCTTCGTCAGGCGCAACAACCCGATCCGCGTCCTCCGGGACAACGTCGTGATCTTCGAGGGCGCGCTCGAGTCGCTCAGGCGCTTCAAGGACGACGTCAACGAGGTGCGCGCGGGAACGGAGTGCGGCATCGCGGTCAAGGACTACAACGACGTGCGCGCCGGCGACCAGATCGAGTGCTTCGAGCGCGTGACGATCGTCCGCACGCTGACCGCGTGACGTTGATCCGCACGCTGTGACATGCCGCGCGAGTTCTACCGGAGTCGACGGGTCGAGGAGCAGATCCAGCGCCTGCTCGTCGACCTGATCCGGCGGGACGTCCGCGACCCCCGGGTGGGCTCCATCACGATCACGCACGTCAAGGTGAGCCGTGACCTGTCGCACGCGACCGTGCAGTTCCTGCCGTTCGACTCGACCCGCCCGGCGGATGAAATCGCCGACGCGCTCAAGTCCGCGAGCGGGTTCCTCCGGATCCAGCTGCGCAAGCACCTGCAGATGCGCCAGGTGCCGGAGTTGCGGTTCCTCGTCGATGACACCATCGACAAGGCGGCGCGACTCACCTCGCTCATAAGCTCGGCCGTCAGGAGCGATGCGGCGCTCGCGGCGGCGCATCCGGCCGATCCCGCGACCGAGACAGCGGAGGAGCCGCCGCCGGCGGACGAGCCCACGTGATGCCGCGGCCCGCGCGGCCGCGGATCGAGTGGCGCGATGTCGACGGGATCTTGCTGCTCGAGAAGCCCGTCGGGCTCTCCTCGAACCAGGCACTGCAGCGCGCGCGGCGCCTCTACCGCGCCGCCAAGGCGGGCCATACCGGTAGCCTCGATCCGCTCGCCGATGGCGTACTGCCGCTCTGTTTTGGGCAGGCGACGAAGGTGGCGGGCCTGCTGCTCGACTCGGACAAGACCTATCGCGCGGTGCTCGCGCTTGGGAGTCGCACCGCGACCGGCGATCGCGAGGGCGAGGTGCTCGAGAGGCTGCCGGTGCCGGCACTCACTCAGGCTCAGCTTGCGCGGGTGCAGGGCGCGTTCACTGGCGAGCTTAAGCAGGTCCCGCCGATGTACTCGGCACTGAAGCAGGGCGGCCAGGCGCTCTATGCGCTCGCACGCCAGGGCCTCGAGGTCGAGCGCGCGCCGCGCGCGATCCGCATCCTCTCCCTCGCGCTCAAGCCGCTCGACGCCACGCGGCTCGAAATCACGGTGACCTGCTCCAAGGGCACCTACATCCGCACGCTCGGCGAGGACCTCGCGCGCGGGCTCGGCACCTGCGGTCATCTCGAGGCGCTGACCCGGACGGAGGTCGGCGCATTCGCCGGGCGCATCGCCTATCCGCTCGAGGAACTCGAGCAATCCGGCGAGGATGAGGCGTCGCTCGATGCGCGCCTGCTTCCCGTCGACGTCGCGCTCGGCGACTACCCGCGCGTCGTGCTCGGTGCCGAGGAGGCGAGGCGCTACCTGCAGGGCCAGCCGGTCCTGCCCGAGGGCGCTGCAGCGGGCGGGGGGGCGGTGGCACGCGCCTGTCGCGTCTACGCCGACGGTGGCCGGTTCCTCGGGCTCGGTACCCCGGAGGGTCCCGATGGCCGGATCCGCGCGAGCCGCGTCATGTGCGACTGAGGAGCGGGGCGGCTTTTCCGTGATGGGCATCGTGTTTTACAATAAGACTCAATA
Source organism: Pseudomonadota bacterium (assembly GCA_025356075.1). Taxonomy (GTDB): domain Bacteria; phylum Pseudomonadota; class Gammaproteobacteria; order Steroidobacterales; family Steroidobacteraceae; genus CAIKZZ01. Next base: position 14,419 of record JANXUT010000049.1, read on the forward strand.
AGTTACATTCCTTACCTTAAGTAGCCTATCGCTTTCTGGCACGGGCGAGGGGCTGCCCGTATCATGCCTACCCCGAATCGGCGCTCCGGGCGGTACCCCACCGGACGGGCCGCGCAGGGCCCGGGAGAGGGATTGCCAACCGTAACCGCCCCTGGAAGCTGAGACCCTTCGATGCGAATCACCATTTTCGGATCTGGCTACGTCGGGCTCGTGACGGGCGCGTGCCTCGCGGACGCGGGCAACCACGTCGTCTGCGTCGATGTCGATCCCGCCAAGATCGAGCGGCTGAAGCGCGGCGACGTGCCGATCCACGAGCCCGGGCTCGATGAGGTCGTCCGCCGGAACCAAGCCAAGGGCCGCCTCGAGTTCACGCTCGATGCGGCGACGGCCATCTGCCAGAGCCTCTTCCAGATCATCGCCGTTGGCACGCCGCCCGATGAGAGCGGCTCGGCCGACCTGAAGTACGTGCTGAAAGTCGCGAACACCATCGCGACGCACATGAACGAGTACAAGGTCGTCATCACGAAGTCGACCGTGCCGGTCGGCACCGCCGACAAGGTGCGCGCGGAGATTTCGCGCACCCTCGCGGCGCGCCCGGCGAGCGTCGAGTTCGACGTCGTCTCGAACCCCGAGTTCCTGAAGGAAGGGGCGGCGATCAACGACTTCATGCGGCCCGACCGCGTCATCGTCGGCGCCGACAACCCGCGCGTGACCGAGCTCATGCGCGCGCTCTACGAGCCCTTCACGCGCAACCACGACCGGCTCGTCGTCATGGATATCCGCTCCTCGGAGCTCACCAAGTACGCCGCCAACGCGATGCTCGCGACCAAGATCTCGTTCATGAACGAGATGGCGAACCTCGCCGAGCGGCTCGGCGCCGACATCGAGAAGGTGCGCATTGGCATAGGCTCGGACCCGCGCATCGGCTACGGCTTCATCTACCCGGGCGTCGGCTACGGCGGCTCGTGCTTTCCGAAGGACGTCCAGGCGCTCGAGCAGTCGGGGCGCGCCGTTGGTTACGAGTCGAAGATCCTCGCGGCGGTCGAGGACGTGAACGCGCGGCAGAAGCAGGTCCTCTTCGAGAAGATCACGGCGCATTTCAACGGCGAGCTCAAGGGCCGCACGTTTGCGCTGTGGGGACTGTCGTTCAAGCCCAATACCGATGACATGCGCGAAGCGCCGAGCCGGGTGCTGATGGAGGCGCTGTGGGCCGCGGGCGCGAGCGTGCGCGCCTACGATCCGATCGCGATGCCGGAGGTGAAGCGCCTCTATGGCGAGCGCAGCGACCTCGCGCTCGTCGGCAGCATGGAAGAGGCGCTCACCGGCGCCGATGCGCTTGCAATCGTGACCGAGTGGCAGGAGTTCCGTAGCCCCGACTTCGACACGATCCGCGCGGCACTGAAGCAGCCAGCGATCTTCGACGGTCGGAACCTCTACGACCCCGCACTGATGAGCCGGTTCGGCTTCACCTACTACGGGATCGGGCGGGGTGCGCCGCGCCCGTCCCGGGCATGACGACGGATACGAGGCGGGATGCAACCGTGCTGATACCGGTCATCCTGTCGGGCGGATCGGGCACGCGGTTGTGGCCGCTGTCGCGCGAGCTCTACCCCAAGCAGTTCCTGCCGCTCGTCGGCGAGAAGACGATGCTGCAGGACACCGTCGCGCGAGTCGACGGGCTCGGCGCCTTGGGTCCCATCGTCGTCTGCGTCGAGCACCACCGCTTCATCGTCGCCGAGCAGCTGAGGCAGTGCACGCCGCCGCCGACCGCGATCGTGCTCGAGCCTATCGGCCGGAATACCGCGCCGGCGGTTGCTATAGCCGCGCTCGTGGCGCTGCAGGGGCGAGCCGAACACGAGGACCCGGTGCTCTTGGTCCTGCCGGCCGACCACGTGATTCGCGATGTGAAGGCATTCCACGCCGCCGTCGGTCACGGGCTCGCCGCAGCGGCGGCCGGCAAGCTCGTCACGTTCGGCGTCGTCCCCGACCTGCCTGAAATCGGCTACGGCTACATCCGCCGCGCCGCGGGCTCAGGTCCCGCGTACCCGATCGCCGAGTTCGTCGAGAAGCCCAATGCCGAGCGGGCGGCCGAGTACGTGGCTTCGGGCGAGTACCTGTGGAACAGCGGCATGTTTCTCTTTGGTGCGCGCCGCTACCTCGAGGAACTCGGACGGCTCGCGCCCGAGATGCTCGCAAGCTGCCGCGAGGCACTTGGCGCCGCGAAGCGCGACCTCGACTTCATAAGGCTCGGCCGCGCCGAATTCGAGCGCTGCCCGGGAATCTCGATCGACTACGCGGTCATAGAAAAGACCCGCGCCGCCGTGGTCGTGCCGCTCGCCGCCGGCTGGAGTGACGTTGGCTCCTGGTCATCGCTCAAGGACAGCGGCGTGCCGGACGCTCATGGCAACGTGATGCGCGGTGATGTAATCGCCGAGGACACGCGCGGCAGCTTCCTCTATGGCACCAGCCGCCTGATCGCGACCGTGGGCCTGCGCGATCACGTCGTCGTCGAGACTAAGGATGCCGTGATGGTCGCGCCGCGCGAGCGCGTCCAGGACGTCAAGCGCCTCGTCGATCGGCTGAAGGCGCTCGGTCGGCCCGAGACGCAGCTGCACCGCGAGGTCTTCCGCCCGTGGGGCAGCTACGACAGCGTCGATGCGGGCGAGCGCTTCCAAGTCAAGCGCCTCACGGTCAACCCGGGTGCGCAGCTGTCGTTGCAGATGCACCACCACCGCGCCGAACACTGGATCTGCGTCTCGGGTACCGCGCGGATCACCTGCAACGACAAGGTGTTCCTCTTGTCGGAGAACGAGTCGACCTACATCCCGATCGGCGCGACGCACCGCATCGAGAACCCGGGCAAGGTGCCGCTGCAC
>JANXUT010000043.1 GCA_025356075.1 Pseudomonadota bacterium
ACGCCGATCGCGCTCGCGCGAGCCGGACGGCTTCGTGATGTTTTTGAGCGGGTTGAGCAGGCTCTCCATGCCCCACTCCTTCCGCGCGATTTCGAACAGGTGCGACACGAGAGCCAGTTCGAGGCGGACGGTGTTTTCGGCCCGGCCGAGCGCCCGCCGCATGTCGCGGTACTGCGCGAAGTCGGCGCCCTTCAGGTTGGCCAGGTAGCGGTGGGCGAGCGGCTGGCGCAGCCAGTGCGAGATGCGCTGGTAGTCCTGCGCCGGGTGCGCCTTGCGGCTGCTGATCGCGGTCTTGTATCGCTCCAGCGCCTCGGCGAGGGTCGTGCGTTCGGCCTCGGCCCGCGACACGAAGATGCCGCGATCCATCTCAGACTCGGCAGCGCGTGCCCAGGCCTCAGCCTTGACATGCGTATCGAACGACTTGTGCTGCGGCGGGAAGCCGAGGCGGCGTATCTGAGCGCGCCAGTACTTGCCGCGCTTGGTGACTGTTGCCATGTGCGATGGACCCGTTGGTTCGGTTCATCGCCAGTCTCTGGCTGTGCCACTTTTGTGCCAATGTCCAAAAAATCGGCTGATTTCCCGGACGCCGGCAACAAAAAACGGCCTAGCGTTTTCGCTAGGCCGTTGATCTTTAACGCTTACTTTTTGGTGGGCCCTGAGTGACTCGAACACTCGACCTACGGATTAAGAGTCCGCTGCTCTACCAACTGAGCTAAGAGCCCGAAATCGCCTTGCGCAAGACTGGATACATGCAACAAAGTTCGGATTGGTGGGTCGTGCGTGACTCGAACACGCGACCTACGGATTAAAAGTCCGCTGCTCTACCGACTGAGCTAACGACCCAACTCGAATAGAACTCAAAATTCTAGCATGAACTATTGCTGATTGTCATGCCTCTGAACTGCCGCCGGCAGCGAGGACCGGCACGGTCTGCGGGCGCTGGAGCCCTGCGGCGACAGCAGCCTCAGGCCCGGTCCAGGTACAGCCCGGCGCACAGGCCCAGTCCCAAGATGTACAGCCAGAGCGTGCTCGACACCCCGTAGGGATAGACCATCAAGGCCACGCCTAGCCACAGCGTCGGCTTGCGCCCGCTGGTCTTGCCGCGCCGGTAGGCGACAAAGCCAACCAAACCGAACACGATGGCGCCAAAAATGTAGGCCGGGCTGGGCAGCGTCAGCCCCATCGACTGCAAGGCGGTCAGCGAGTCCATCGCGCCGGCGAATGGGTGAGGCGGGTTGGGCAGCAATTCATCCCCTTATCCTAGTCGTGGCTTGCCGCCGTGGTGCAATGCAGGCCTGCTGCGGCCGTCGAACCCTCCCCGGCGCCTCGGCAAATCACCCACCCGCGGCTGGCCCGGGTGCAATACAACCCCTGAAGTTTCAAAATGACCGTGCCATCCAAGCTCTCCTCACAAGCACTCAAAGCACTGGCTGTAGTCGCGGGCCTCGCGTCGGCTGCGCCTGCCGCGTGGGCCCAGGCCTTTGATGCGGTGCGCCTGTTCGGCGCCGCATCGGGCATGGACGGAGGCACCGCCGGTGTCGCCTTCATCGCGGGCACCCAATACGCAGGCTCCAACGAGCGGCGCAACCTGATCCTGCCGCTGCTGGACTACCAATGGACCAACGGCTGGTTTGCCGGCACCAGCAACGGTGTGGGCTATGAGTTCGGCAAGCGCCTGGACATGCAGTACGGCCTGCGGCTGACCTTTGACCGGGGCCGGGATGCTGACCGCTCAAGCGTGCTGCGCGGCATGGGCGACATCGACATCAAGCCCGAGGCCGGCGCCTTCTTCAACTACTTCGTATCGCCACAGGTCTTCCTGACTTCATCGCTGCGCTTGGGTGCAGGCAACAACGGTCGCGGCATGGTGGTCGATCTGGGCGTGGGCTACGCAAGCCAGTTGGCGCCGCAGTGGCGCATGGCGGTGGGCGCAGCCGCCACGCTGGCCAATGCCGACTACATGCAGTCGTACTTTGGCGTCACGCCGGCGCAGGCCGCAGCCAGTGGACATGCCCTCCATACGCCGGGATCGGGCCTGCGCGACGTCAGAGCCAGCCTGTCGCTGAACTACTTTCTGACGCGGCAAGTGACATTCACCACGGCGCTGTCGGTAAGCGCACTGCAAGGCGGTGCCAAGGACAGCCCGCTGACCCGCAAGGCAACTTCACCCACCGGTGTGTTTGTCATCGGCTACGGCTTCTGATCCGGCTGCCAGAGGCGGGCTGATGCCTCGGGCACTGCAGCCCGCAGCAAGCCTCGTGATGTTTCAACTCCCTGGCGTCAGTGCCCCGCGCCGGATCTGGTCGCGCTCAAGAGACTCGAACAAGGCCAAGAAATTGCCTTCGCCGAAACCGTCATCGCCCTTTCGCTGAATGAACTCGAAAAACACCGGGCCCAACAAGGTCTCGGAAAAAATCTGCAGCAGCAAGCGAGGTGCACCGCCCGATTTCAGCGCCTCGGTGCTGCCGTCGAGCAAGATGCCCCGAGTCTGCAACTCGGCCACGTCCTGGCCGTGGCCGGGCAGGCGCTCGGCCAGCATTTCGTAGTAGACGGCGTTGGGTGCCGACATCAGTGGCACGCCGGCCAGCTGCAGGCTGTCGATGGTGGCGAGCAGGTCATCGGTGAGCAAGGCCACGTGCTGGATGCCCTCGCCATTGAACTTCATCAAAAACTCCTCGATCTGGCCGGCGCCGCGCGAGGACTCTTCGTTGAGCGGGATGCGGATCTGGCCGTCAGGGGCCGTCATCGCCTTGCTGGTCAGGCCGGTGTGTACACCCTGAATGTCGAAGTAGCGGATCTCGCGGAAGTTGAAGAGCTTCTCGTAGAACCCGGACCAGACGTTCATGTTGCCGCGCTTGACGTTGTGCGTCAGGTGGTCGATGACGCCGAGGCCGCTGCCAGTGTCGGCGGTGGCGCCTTCGATCGGCACGAAGTCGACGTCGTAGATCGTCCGCTCGCCGTAGCGGTCGACGAGGTAGATGAGGCTGCCGCCGATGCCCTCGATCGAGGGGATGTTGAGCTCCATGGGACCGGCAGTCGCAGGTCCCGGCTTCGCACCGAGCTCGAGCGCGCGTCGGTACGCGAGGTCGGCGTCCCTGACTCGAAAGGCCATCGCGCAGGCGGAGGGCCCGTGTGCGCGCGCGAATTGCTGGCCGAAGCCGGTGGGCTCGGCATTGATGATGAAGTTGATGTCGCCCTGCCGGTGCAGCGTCACATTCTTGCGGCGGTGCCTGGCGAGGGCGGGGAAGCCCATCGTGTCGAAGAGGCGCCTCAGGAGGTCGGGATCGGGCGCGGTGTACTCGACGAACTCGAAGCCGTCCGTTCCCATCGGGTTAAGTTCCGCCATCGTACGACCCTCCGTTGAGCCCGGGATCATAGCGCCGGTCACGGGCGGCGGACGGCAACGGCGTTGCATTCGGACGGCCTGCGCGCACTCTTTGCGCCATTTGATTGCGCAAACGACCGTTTTCGAGCAATTTATTGCCACCCGCGCCGGTGGCCATACCGGCCCGCGCTTTCCGGAGGCCTGCCATGATCCTGCACCGTTCCGGCGTCGCGCTCGATGACGCCGACGTCCGCATCCTCGCCGCGCTGCAGCAGGATGCGTCGCTCTCCAACCAGGCACTCGCGGCACTGGTGCACCTGTCGCCCGCGCCGTGCCTCAGGCGCGTGCGCCGGCTGCGCGAGGAGGGCTACATCGGCCGGATCGTGGCGCTGCTTGACCGCGAGCGCCTGGGCTTTGAGGTCGCCGCCTACGCGTTCGTGACGCTGGAGACGCACCGCGCCGGTGCCGGCGAGCAGTTCGAGCAGCTGGTGCGCCGGCGCCCGGAGGTCGTTGAGTGCGTCAGGCTATCGGGCGCCTACGACTTCCTCGCGCGGATCGTCGTCGAGTCGATCACCGCCTACTCCGCCTTCCTCGACCGGCAGCTCTTGCGCTCGCCGCTCGTGCGCGCGGTCAACACGAGCTTCGAGCTCGCGGTGTTGAAGCGCACGACGGAACTGCCGCTCATTGCCCCGCGGCGCGCCCGCGCGCGGCGCGGCGCCGCGCTCAGCGGCTAGGCCGGCGCCGCCGCCACCGGCCGGCGCCGATGAGCAGCAGGAGGCAGGTACCGAGCACCGGCCAGTTGCGTACCCGCGCGTAGGGCGTGAGTCCCTGGTAGGGCACGACGGTGCCGTGCAGCACCTCCGGCACGAACTGGTGGCTCTTCACCACCACCCGGCCGCGCGGGTCGATGTAGGCCGAGATGCCGTTGTTGGTCGCCCGCACCAGCCACCGGCCGGCCTCGAGCGCGCGCATGCGGGCGATCTGCAGGTGCTGGTGCGGCGCGCTCGAATCGCCGAACCACGCGTCATTGCTGACATTGACGAGGAGCGTCGCGGTCCTGAGGACGCTGAGCTGCTCGACGCCGTAGGCGTCCTCGTAGCAGATCGTGACGCCGAGCTTCTGGTGCGCGGCATCGAGCGCGCCCTGCTCGGCAGCGCCGGCGAGGAAGTCGACGTAGGTGAGGCTCTGCAGGCGCATCCAGGCGCGGATGAACGACGGCACCGGGAAGAACTCGCCGAACGGCACGAGGCGGCGCTTGTAGTACCACTCCTCCTCGGCACCCAGTGCGACGAGGCCGTTCCTGTACTGCTCCGTCTCGAAGTCGTACCGCAGCAGCCCGAGCACGAGGTCGGAGCCCTTCGCCTGTGCCTCCTGGTAGATCGGCGTCAGGAACGGCACCGCCTCGTGATAGAGGATCGGCAGCGCCGCTTCCGGCCACACGATCAGCGGCGTACCGAGTGCCGGCAGCGTCATCGAGCGGTACACCTCAAGCGTGTGGTCGCGGTTCTCCTCCTGCCACTTCAGGTCCTGCGAGATCGAGCCCTGCACGATCGCAACGCCCAGCGGCGCACCGGCCGGCCGCGTCCAGTCGATGCGCACCAGGAGCGCGGCGCCACCCCACACGGTCGCCGCGAGGCCAAGGAGCACCAGGCGCCTCTGCATGCCAGCCTCGATGAGCGCGAGCAGGATCCCGGCGGTCAGGGCGCCCGCGAGGCTCATGCCGTAGACGCCAATCACGGGCGCGAGACCGGCGAGCGGCGTGTCGATCGTGCTGTAGCCGAGCGCGAGCCACGGGAATCCGGACAGGAGCCAGCCGCGCGCCCACTCCATCAGCACCCAGCCGGCCGGGTAGAGGGCGAGCGCGCGCACGAGGCCGTTCGCCGGCGCGATGCGCGCGATCAGCCAGCCCCATGCGGCCCCCTGCACCGCCATGATCGCGACCATGCCAGCCATGAGCACGAGCGCGAGCGCGAGCGGCGCGCGGCCGAACACGTGGATGCTGACGTAGAGCCAGTAGGTCCCGGCGAGGAAGAGCCCGGCGGCGAAGTTAAAGCCAAGGAGCGCGGCGCGGCGCGGGCTCGCGCCCGCCCAGAGCCACCACAGGCCCGCGAGGCACACTATCCCGAGCGGCATGAGCGCGTACGGCGGGAAGGCGAGCGAGGCGACGGCGCCGAGCAGAAACGCCGCGAAAGCCCCGCAGCGCCGCACGCGCGCCACCAGCGCGCGCGTGCCCTCGCTCGCCGTCATCCGCCACCGTCGTCGGCGGGCATCACGTCGCGGGGTGCGACGACGCGCAAGAGGTCGATCCGGCGCCGGTCGGCCCGGAGCACCCTGAACTCGAGCTCGTCGATGCGCACCGATTCACCGCGCCTCGGCAGCCGCCCGAAGGCGTGCGCGACGAGGCCGCCGATCGTGTCGAATTCCTCGTCGCTGAACTTGGTCGAGAAGAACCGGTTGAACTCCTCGATCCGCGTCAGCGCCCGCACCGTGTAGTGCCGCTCGCTGTCGCGGCGGATCGACTGGTCTTCCTCGACGTCGTACTCATCGGCGATGTCGCCGACGATCTGCTCGATCACGTCCTCGATCGTCACGAGGCCGGCGACGCCGCCGTACTCATCCACGACGATCGCCATGTGGTGGCGGTTCTTGCGGAACTCCTTGAGGAGCACGTTGAGGCGCTTTGATTCGGGCACGAACACAGCCGGGCGCACCACCTCGCGGATGTCGAACTCCTCGCGGCCACCCTGGGCGTAGAAGCGCAGCAGGTCCTTGGCGAGCAGGATCCCGGCGATCTGGTCGCGGTCCTCGCCGATCACCGGGAAGCGCGAGTGGCCGGACTCGACGACGACCGGCAGGAGCAGCTCAAGGGACGCAGCGCGCTCGACGACCGCCATCTGCGAGCGCGGCACCATGATGTCGCGCACCTGCAGCTCGCCGACCGCGAGCACGCCCTCGAGCATCTCGAGCGCATCGGCATCGACGAGCCCGCGCTCGGTCGCCTCGCGCAGCTCCTCGAGCAGCGCCGCGCGATCCTGCGGCTCGCCCGACATCTGCTGCCTGAGGCGCGACAGCCAGCCGCGCCGCTCGACCGGTTTGCCGTCCTCAGCCACGCTCGGCCCCGTACGGGTCGGCGAACCCGAGCCGCGCGAGCACGCTGCGCTCGCGCTTTTCCATGCGCCTCGCCTCGACGTCGTCCTCGTGGTCGTAGCCGAGGAGGTGCAGCGTCCCGTGCACCACCATGTGCGCCCAGTGGGCGGCGAGCGTCTTGTGCTGCGCGCGCGCCTCGCGCGCAACGACGCCGGCGCAGATCGCAAGGTCGCCGAGCGCCGGCGCCTCGTCGCCGGCGGTGACGCCCGGGCCCTGGAAGCTGAGGACGTTGGTCGGGCGATCGAGGCCGCGGTAGTCGCGGTTGAGGCGACGGCTCTCGGCCGGCGTCACGACGCGGATCGCGAGCTCCTGGCCGTGGGCGCTGCGGCCGGCCGCCGTCCGCGCCCACTCGACCAGGCGCCGGCTCGCCGGTACCCACGGCCGGCGCGTGCCGTAGCTGACCGCGACGCCAAGGCTCACCGGGTCTCCCCGGCGCGCTCGTAGGCCTGCACGATGCGTTGCACGAGCGGATGGCGGACGACGTCGTTGGAGGTGAAGAACGTGAAGGCGACGCCCGCCACGCCATCGAGGACGTCGATGACGTGCCGCAATCCGGACACGCGGCTGCCGGGGAGGTCCGTCTGCGTCACATCGCCCGTCACGACCGCGCGCGAGCCGAAACCGATGCGGGTCAGGAACATCTTCATCTGCTCAATCGTTGAGTTCTGCGCCTCGTCGAGGATGATGAACGCGTCGTTGAGCGTGCGGCCGCGCATGAAGGCGAGCGGCGCGATCTCGATGACGTTGCGCTCGATGAGGCGCATGACCCGGTCGAAGCCGAGCATCTCGTAGAGCGCGTCGTACATCGGCCGAAGGTAGGGATCGACCTTCTGCGTCAGGTCGCCCGGCAGGAAGCCGAGCCGTTCGCCCGCCTCCACCGCCGGCCGCACCAGCACGATGCGCCTGACGCGGTCCGCCTGCAGCGCCTCGACGGCGCAGGCGACGGCAAGGTAGGTCTTGCCGGTACCGGCGGGACCGATGCCGAAGGTAAGGTCGGCGCTTCGGATCTGTGCGAGGTATTGCACCTGGTTGGGACCGCGCCCGCGAATCGAGCCGCGCAGCGTGGTCACCTGCACCTCGTCCGCCGACGCGGGCGCAAGCGGGCGCGCATCGCCGCTCATGCCGGCCTCCTGGATCGCGAGGTGCACGTCGGTCGGCGCCACGCCCGTCGCGGCACGCGCGTACAGATCCTTGAGGATGCGCGCCGCGCCCTCGGCGCGCGCGCCGCTGATCCGAAAGCGATTGCCGCGGCGATGGACGCTGACCTCGAGGCGGTTCTCGATCTGGCGCAGGTGCTCATCGAGCGGGCCGCACAACGCCGCGAGGCGTTCGTTGTCCGCGGGGTCGAGCGTAAAGTCGCGGGCGGGCGCGGGCGTGCTCAAGCGGCACAACCGGCGGCCGCTGCCGCATCCGGCGGCGCCACGGCGAGGCGACCGCGCAACGAGTTGGTGAGCGCCTCGGTGACGAGGACCTCGGCGTAGCGGCCGATGAACTCAAGCGGGCCCTCGAAGTTCACCCAGCGGTTGTCCTCGGTGCGCCCGGCGAGCTGGCGCCCGCCGCGCCGCGCCGGCCGCTCGATGAGCACGCGCTGGAGCGTCCCGACCAGGCGCTCGCTGCGGGTGCGGCCGAGGGCATTCAAGCGCGCCTGCACCGCCTCGAGCCTGCGCTGCTTCACCTCGTGCGGCACTTCGTCCGGCAGCGCCGCCGCGGGCGTCCCGGGGCGAGGGCTGTAGATGAAGCTGAAGGACTGGTCGAAGGCGACCTCGTCGATGAGGCCAAGCGTCGCCTCGAAGTCGCGCTCGGTCTCGCCGGGAAAGCCGACGATGAAGTCGGAGGAGATCGCGATGTCGGGACGCACGGCCCTGAGGCGCCTGATCTTCTGCTTGTACTCGAGCACCGTGTAGCCGCGCTTCATGAGCTGGAGTACGCGGTCGGAGCCCGACTGCACCGGCAGGTGCAGGTGGTTCACGAGCTTCGGCACCCGCGCGTACGCGCCGATCAGGCGCTCGCCGAATTCGAGCGGGTGCGAGGTCGTGTAGCGGATCCTCTCGATGCCAGGGAGCGCGCCGACCGCCTCGATGAGGAGCGCGAGGTCCGCGCTCTCGCCATCCTCGAGCTCGCCCAGGTACCCGTTCACGTTCTGGCCGAGCAGCGTCACTTCGCTCACGCCCTGACCGACGAGCGCCTCGACCTCCTCGAGCACCTGCGCGAACGGCCGGCTGATCTCCTCACCGCGCGTGTAGGGCACGACGCAAAAGCTGCAGTACTTGCTGCAGCCTTCCATGATCGAGACGAACGCGCTCGCGCCCGAGCTCTTGGGCGTCGGCAACCGGTCGAACTTCTCATTTTCCGGGAAGCTCACATCGACTTGCGGGCGACCGGTCCTGCGCACGGCAGCGAGGAGCTGCGGCAACCGGTGCAGCGTCTGGGGCCCGAACACGACATCGACGAACGGAGCGCGCTCGAGGATGCCCTCGCCTTCCTGGCTCGCGACGCAGCCGCCGACGCCGATCAGCAACGCCGGCCGGCGCGCCTTGAGCTCGCCGTACACCCCGAGGTGCGAGAACACCTTGTCCTCGGCTTTCTCGCGGATCGAGCAGGTATTGAGGAGCACGACGTCCGCCCGCTCGATGTCATCGGTGAGTTCGAGCCCCTCGGCCGCGCGCAGCACGTCCGCCATCCGCGCGGAGTCGTACTCGTTCATCTGGCAGCCGAAGGTTTTTAGGTAGAGATAGCCGGGCATGGGACGGGGACGCGCGAAGGCGGGCAAGCGTACCGCTTAAGCGCCTCCACATAAAGGCGTCCCGGCGCAGGCGCCGGGACTAAGTGCTTGTCTTTCAACGGTTTACGGAGCCACTCGGGCGGCTGTCAGAACGGGATATCGTCATCGAGTGCATCATCGCCCTTCGACCCCGCCACGGCCGGCGCAAATTCCTCGGCCGGTGCGCCTTGCGACCGGGAGCTTGCTCCGCCCGAGGCGCCGCCCATGCCGCCGCCCGACTGGCCGCCGCGGCCGCCGAGCATCTGCATCTCGCTGGCGACGATCTCGGTGGTGTAGCGGTCGTTGCCGCTCTTGTCCTGCCACTTGCGCGTCCTGAGCCGGCCCTCGATGTAGACCTGCGAGCCCTTGCGCAGGTACTCGGCGGCGATCTCGGCG
>JANXUT010000007.1 GCA_025356075.1 Pseudomonadota bacterium
GGACGAGGTGAGCGCGGCGACGGAACGGATCCGCACGCGCACCTGGACGCGCATCAAGACCGCGCACTGAGCCGCGGCACCGGCGTGCAGAACGCCGCGACGGCGTGTTCACGCAAACCGAGTGCTTCGTCCGCGAAGGTGACGCACAGGGACTCGATGAACGCGGTGTCGAGCATATCGCCGCGGCTGACGATGCGGCGAAGGCCCGCGAGCCTGTGGAACGGGCGCTCGATCTCAGTTCCGCTGCCGCGGATCGCGCCCTAACTGATTTTAAACGCTTGGCACGCGTCGAGAGCGGCAGAACGACCCGAGTGCCACCAAGATACTCCGCGAGAGAGCCAGTGCCGTCGGGATACGCTTTTGCGATAGTTCCGTCGAGGCGCACCGACTCGATCCTGACTCGGACGCGCCGCTGATGCCGCATGTCCTCGAACGACCGATCGAGAACGCCGCCCGACGCCCAGCGGTTGATAGCCAGGCAGATGGACTGCCAGTTGCCGACATTATGCAGCAGACGGACCCAGTTGCGGCCGTTTTGCCCGACACGCGGGTTCGCTGTGGACGAGCCCCGACAGAGCCCGCCCGAATTGCTAAAGCGATTGCGCTACGCCCGACTGTCGGGCCTGGTCGAGCAGGCGGCTACCGCCTCCGATCAGCCAATTGCAGTGCGCTTCTTCTTCTCAGAATCGTCGAACGGGAGTGTGTGGGCGACGGCGGGCCCGCGCACGTTCTTGCCCCTCACTTCCACTTTCGTGCCGTGGCTCGCGATCCCGACGTCGAGCCGCGCGATAGCCATCGATTTCCTGGTCAGCGATGAATACATGCCGAAGGTGATCACGCCGACCTTCCTGCCACCCACAAAGACTTCATCTCCAAGATCAGTGGCCACCGCACCGTCAACGAGCAGTCCGAAGATCTTGAACCGCTCACGGCCCTTGAGGCGAGCGTGCGCATCACCGCCGCGATAATCGACCTTGCCCGGACTCACAGTGAAATCAAGTCCAAGCTCCCAGAGCGAGTCACCGGGAGGATCCTTCTCGAACGGATACATTTGCGACATGTCATACGGAAAAAATAGCAGCGAGCTTTCCACTCGCAGCCAGTCAAGCGTCGAGAAGCACGTCGGAACTATGCCCATCGACTTGCCTTCCGCGACGATCGTGTCCCAGATGATCGGCGCATCTTCACCCTTGCAGAAGAGCTCGTAGCCACGCTCACCCGTGTAACCAGTTCTCGAGATCAGCACCGGCCGCCCGAACAGTGTCGCCGGCATGTGGTGGAAGTACTTAAGGTCGCGGATGCCAGGAACGTGCTTGGCAAGAAAGTCGACCGCCACCGGCCCCTGCAACGACAAATCGTGCAGATCATCGTCGAAGAGGAGAGCCGCATTGCGTCCGACGACCAGTGGCGCGAGCGTCTCGTGGCCCGCGCCGCTGCCGTGCACGACCATCCAGGCGTTGGGCCCGGTCCGATACAGCACACAGTCCTCGATGAAATGGCCGGCCTCGTTGAGCATCGTTGCGTAGACGGACTTGCCGGGATAGACCTTGCCGACGTCACGGCTGGTCGCATACTGAAGGATCGCCGCGGCGTGCGGTCCGACCAGATGCAGCTTCTTGAGACCTGACGCGTCCATCAAGCCCGCCTTCGTGCGGATAGCCGCGTGGTCGCCGGCGATGTCTTTGTCGTACGTCCAGGCCGTACCCATCCCGTTCCAGTCTTCAAGCTTCGAACCGAGTGCCCGGTGCCGGTCCGCCAGAACCGTCGTGCGCCAGCTGAGTGCCATTCTGTCTCTCCCCTATATGCGCGCGCCGCGGCACGCCGTTTGCAGTTTAGCCATCGTCGTAGACCTCGCCCGTGGACTGCATGAGCTCAATCGGGCCCCGCTCCGGGTGAAGTCGGTGCGCCATCGTCGAACGGAGCTAGCCAGTCAACGACGGTATCCCGATACCGCGTCAGTCCCTTGTAGTCCACGAGCGCCGGGTCAAGATTCTTCAGCACCCGGTGAACACGTCGCGCCCACTTGGGAACGCTTGCGAGCTCACGCATGCTAATCAGGTAGCACCGGATGCTGAATACGATGCCGTTGCTGCGCGGCAGCCGCCAAAGGCCTTGCAATTCGACGCGCAGATGCGCATCGTCCGCAACGCTTTCCGGAGTCACGGACGCACGGTCCTTGCCCCAGCGGTAGTAGAACTCCGGCGAGGTATCAAGTCGCGGGTGAATCGTCATCGTCCAATTGAGGCGCCTGACCGGCTCGTTGAGCCGCAGATTGAGCAGAAACTTGAGCGCACGGGTAAATACGCTCAGCTCGTGCGCCAGCGGGACCGGACCATGCCATTCCTTGAATGTCATGCCGATATCGAAATCGAGCGACCAGTCCGCCGGCGTGGTGACCATGCCGGCTTCCGCGAACAGGTCGCCTTCGCGCTGATCCATGACGACCCAGTCACCCTGCACTTGCCGGGTGATGTAGTCGAGCGGCTCGCGCGGCAGTGTGGCTGCATCCCCGAACGTGAATTCGGTGTGGATGCCGAGCGGACGATTGGTCCACGCCCAGCGGTTGCCCGTCTTGGTCAGCGAGAACAGCTCCGGGTAATCCCGCGACATCGACTCCATGATCAACTCGAGCACATCCCACTGAGCGCTCATCATGTGTGGCAGCGCCTGGTAGCGCAGCGGGTCCTCGAGAAGTACGATTTCGCGATCCTTGCACTCGGCGATGTAGTGCTCATCGACGTCGATCGCGAACTCGGTCACTGAGCCTTTCGGCCCAGGTGTGTGCGGTTCAATGTTCACGGAGTACATGTACTCGTCGTCAACGAACGGCAATGGAAATCGACGAATCGCCTTGGGACTATTGCGAAACGTGAAGTCGTCTCGAAACGTCTCGTTTGCCTTGAATACGACACTCATTGCAGCTCCTTGCAGCGCTACAGATCGAGGACCAGCTTCGTGCATTGCGCGCGCGAGACGCACGGCATGATCGCGCGTCCGGACTCCTTCTCCTCCGAGGACAGAAAGTGGTCGTTGTGCACAAGTACGCCATCGACTTCCAGGACTTTCGTACGACACTCGCCGCACACTCCGCCGCGGCACAGGTACGGCGCGTCGACGCCGGCGGCCTCGATGGCCTCGAGCAGGCTCTGGTCGGGCGGCACGCGCACGCTTACCCCTGACTTCGCCAGGAAGACATCGAACGCGTCGCCGACCGGCGGTGCGCTGAACTGTTCCCAATGGATGTGGCTGCCTGACCAGCCGGCGATGCGCGCCGTGCCAACGACCTTTTCGATCATGCCGGCCGGCCCGCAGACATAGACGTGCGTACCGAGCGGTTGATTGCCGAGCAGCCCCTCGACATCGATGAAGTCGTTCGCGCTGTCGTGGTAGATCCTGATGCGCGCGCCGTGGCGCTCGAGCAGTCGATCGCGGAACGCCGAATGCTCCGGCCCCCGCACCGAATAGTGCAGCTCGTAGGGCACCGAGCCGGCGCGCAGGTCTTCCATCTGTGCCATGAACGGCGTGATACCGATTCCACCCGCGATCAGGATGTGCTTGCGCGCCAGCTTGTCAAGGTTGAATAGATTCACCGGATGCGTGATCTCGAGCTCACTGCCGATCCGGACGTGATCGTGCATGAACATTGACCCGCCGCGCGACACCTCCATGCGCCGTACGCCGATCTGATAGGAGTCGAGGAGGTTGGGCGGACTCAGGAGCGAATACGGATTGCGATGGACCCGCGTTGCGCCGCGCATTACGACGATGATGTGCGACCCGCCCGAAAACGCAGGCAGAAACCCGCCCGCGGCGGGGCTGAGCGCGAATCGCTTGATCAATGGAGTGAGCGGCTCGATTGCGCTCACGCGGACGAGGATCGTGTTGGCATGGCTCATACGAACACATCCTTGACGGCCGGGCGCTCGCCGGGCATCTCGGCGTCGACCATCACACCCATGTAGGCGGCCAGCCGACGGGAATAGTGGTCGCGCACGACGAGCCAGCGCCGGCATCCGCTACATTCGACGATGTTGGTTGTCACCGATTCAGTCGCGGCCCGGCAATGGATGCAGTGCACGCGACGCGCACGGGATCCACACTCCTCCGCTCGAATCTCGTCGCGGTTCAAGTTGAACTCGTTTGCGATCCGCATCACCAGTCCCATGAACGCCTCGGGACCCGCCACGTACAATCGAGTGCCCATCCGGGAGGTCTCAAGCAGAGTCCGGAAGTCCTCGAGCAACGCCGGGATGTTCTCGAAGACGCGAACGTGGGCAACGTCGGCCTCCCGAACGGTCGCCATCGCATTGGGAGCCGCCGACAGGTCGGTGGCATACAACATGCGCCGGGACGCACGGCTGCTGCCGCCGGACGCGCGCAATTCATCGACGAGCCGCAGCAGCTGCTCCGCGCCAACACCGTGGCCAACCAGCACGTGGTACCGACCTCCGACGTCGGCTGCCAGCGGCGCGTAGACCGGTTTGCTCTTAATTCCTGTGATCAGCATGTGCCACTCCCCGAAGGACTTGCCAGGGCAGCCCTTTCCCTAGTCCCGGTCAATAGACGGCGAGCCGGTGCGTAACGTACACGATCGCACATCCGAGCACGAGCACGGCGTAGGGCCGGATGCCAGCGCGGCGCACCGCCTTGCCGCCCTCGCCCAGTTCCAGATCCTCGATCATCGCCGGCGGAAACGAACCGCGGTCCTGAATGTAGTGCCGCCACACGAACACGGGGACGATGAGGCAGGCGAATGCCAGACCCGTCAGCAAAGTGCCCTTGCCGTAGCTGTCGGCGCCAAATCCCATGAATGCCAGGTTCACGAAGGAGAGCGCCGCGCCGGCCGCGATGATCCAGGTCGGAGCGCGCCAAGGACGCAGCTGGTTCGGCCGGTCAAGGCGATGAATCCAACCCGAGTTTAAGTTGAGGAAATTAAAGATAAGGTACCCGACGTTCGAGGCGCCGAGTACGAAGACGTAGTCGGACATCAGCAGAAGCAGTAGGTTGAAGCCGAAATTGGTCAGCATCGCGTTCGTCGGCGCGCCGTGCGCGTTGAGCTTCGAGAGGTACCTCGGCAGCCAGCCATCGAGTGAGGACTGATATAGCGTCCTCGACGACCCAGCCATCGAGGTCATGATTGAAAGGACGAGCGCAAGGATCAGCATGACGACGACGACAGCGCCACCGATCGTGCCGGCGTGGACCATCTGCGCCATGACTCGCGCGACGCCGATGTTGCTGTAGATATCGGGTGCCAGCATGCCGCTATACACCGCGGGCGTCAGCACCGCCCCGTGCGCATCGAGAACCGCCGGAGTCACCAGCTGGCCGAGTCCGAGAAACCCCTGAAATGTGAACGGGACTAGCGTGTACACGACGACGCACAGGAGCCCGGAATAGAAGATTGCCTTGAACGTATCGGTCTTTGGATCCTTGAACTCGCCCGTGTAGCACACGGCTGTTTCGAAGCCGTAGGTGGACCAGGCGGCGAGGTACATGCCGCCGGCGATCAGCGTGATGCCGGCCAGATCGAACTTGCCGTCGACGACATTGCCGGCGGCATCGTGAGCCAGCGGCACCAACGGAAAAAATCGCTCGGCGAAATGCGCGTTGATGACATCACCTGTCAGCAACGGCACGAGTCCGATCAGCAGCAACGGAATCATCGCCGAAATGCCGATGATCTTCGTCATGTTGGCGGAACGTAGAATGCCGCCGTCCTGAATGAACTTGACCGCGAGCATCAGCGCCGCGCCAAGCACGAATGTCGCGTTGATTCGCAGTGTGAGGCCCGTTTTGACGGCGCCCAGGTCCAGAAGCGTCAGCTGCCACGTATTAATCGCTGCATCCGGGCTAAATAGCCCGTTTAGAATGTAGCCAGCCGCAAGTCCGGAGCCTATCGCCTGCACCGGAGACCACGCGAACCAGTTACACCAAACCGACACCGGCGCAATAATCTTGCTATAGCGCACCCAAGCAATCGCGCCGTACACCGACGTTCCACCGGACTTGTTCGGAAAGAGCCCCGCGATCTCAGCATAGGTAAACGACTGGATGAAGCCGAGCGCAATCGACGCCATCCAGATGACCCACGATACTTTTCCGACGGTGGCGGCGATAGCACCGATGCCAAAGAGAACGAGCGGCGGCACACCACTCGCGACCCAGAAAGCGCCGGTCCAATCGATGCCGCGCTCAAGCCCCGCGGGCGTCGCCTGCGCCGCTTCGGTCGAATCCACGCTACCCGAGGCTGTTGTCACCGCGATTTCCCTTTTTTTGAGCTCTTCACGTTCGCTCGATATCGATGCAGTCCGGCGCCGATCGTGCATTCCCGCCGCAGCGCTCTCGCACTGGCTCACGCCATCGCACGGTCCGGAGCAGTGCGGCTGCTGCAATTTCAGAAATGACTTCGGAGTTCCTCGGCAACCGCAAAAATGTCGCCAACAATTCCGTAGGTAGCAACATTGAAGATGGACGCTGCCGAATCCGAATTCACCGCTACGATCGTGCTGACGTGCTTCATTCCGGCCAGATGCTGGATCGCTCCTGATACTCCCATCGCGACGTACAGCTTGCAGGCGCTCGCGGTCTTGCCGGACTGGCCTACCTGGCGGCTCTTCGGCAACCAGCCGGAGTCGGCGATCGGACGCGAGCACCCCAGCGTTGCGCCGACCGCGTCAGCGAGGTCCTTGAACTGGGCGACCTTCGCTTCCTCGCCGATACCGCGGCCGATCGACAAGATGAACTCGGCGGTGGTCATGTCGACGTCATCGCCCGCGGCGACCTCGATGTATTCGATGGGCCGAGCGCGTGCGCGAGGCGCGGCCATCTGAACGACCGTGACGGCAGGTGTCGACTCTCCCTCAGGCGCCTTGAACGCCCCCGACCGCACGGCCAGCACGGCCACCGAACGACCGGGAAAGTCGACCTCGATGTTCACCTTCTGACCGTAGCCGCCGCGGGTGGCTACACACCCGCCCTCGTCGAAGCGGATCTGGAACACGTCGGTCGCGAACCCAAAGCCGCCGGCCGCGGCGACCGCGCCGGCGTACCCGAATGAATCGACGCTGTGCGGGAGCAAGACGAGCCCCGGTGCACGGGATTCGATCAGCATCGCGATCGCCACGGCCATCGTATCGGGGTCCGGCTCGCCACCGGGGGTCGGGACCACCAGTATTTCGTCGACACCTGCGACTGCGAGCGACTTGACGAAATTAGCCGACCCCGAACCGACGATCGCAACCGCCAGCGGCCCGCCAGTCACGGCCTTCAGCGGCTGTGCCGCACCGATGAGTTCGAGTGACACAGGCCGCAGCTCGCCGCTGCGGTGCTCGGCAATAACGAGGATTCCGCTCATGCGCCAGCTCCCGTGAATTTCTTGATGATCGCCGCTAGTCGCGCCGCCTGCTCGGCCGGCGTGCCGTCGATCATCTGTGCCCGCCCCTTGGCCGACACGTACATGCGCCTCACCCGCGACAGCGACCCAGCCTCACCGGCGTCAGCCGACGACAGTCCGATGTCGCCGAGGCAGAGCGTCTCGATGGGTTTCGCCGCAGCCTGCTTGATGCTGCGCAGTGAGGCGTAGCGAGGGGCATTGATACCTAGCTGGATCGTGAACACTGCCGGGCAGTCGACTTCCATAAGCTGGAGCACTCCGCCCTCGAGCTCGCGACGGACCTCGGCACGGGTCGCGCCCTGGACATAGGCGAGCTGGTTAACGACGGCGGCGTGCGGCCAGTCGAGGAAGCCCGCGATCGCCGTCCCGGTCGAGGCGAACGAGTGGTCGGACGATTGGACGCCGGCAAATACCAGGTCGGCCTTCTCACGCCGGGCAACCGCCGCGACAATACGCGCAACGGCGATGGAATCGGACCCCGCGACCGCGTCCTCCCAGACGCGAATCGCCCGGTCGGCACCCTTGGCGAGGCATTTGCGCAGTGCTTCGTCGGCCACTTCCGGCCCGACCGACACGGCTACCACTTCAACCTCCGCCCCGGCCTCCTTGATCTTGACTGCCTCCTCGAGCGAATACTCGTCCCACTCGTTCAGGTCCCTGACGAGAAAATCGGGTTCGACGTCCCTGCCGTCGGCCCGTATCTCAAAGTCTTCTTCGAGCGAAGAGACCTGTTTAACGGCAACCAGTATCTTCCATCGGCATCCCTTCACACTCCCCATGGCATTCCCCTCAAGGGCGCGCGCGCCGCCCACCACCGCACCTGAATTGCCGTCACGCGCCCGCGACTGCGGCGTCTGCTGGCACGGCCACCGCCTCGTGAACGAGTTCGATCAACTCCCTGACGACGAAGCGTCCTTCGTTCCCTGTCGTCTTCAGCGCGTCCTCAAACATTGTCAGATCCTTCGGGCAGGAGACGACATAGACCTGTAGCCCCTCGATGGCCGCCGCTTCCCGGATCCTGTTCTGAGCGGGCTTCTCCACCCCGACCGGATCGGCAACCCAGATTCGCCCGCCGCCGGCGCCGCAGCAGAACGAATTCGCGCGGCACCGACCCATCTCGATCAGCTCGCAGCCGAGCAGCTTCAGAATTTCCCGCGGGGCTTCGTAGCCCTTGTTGAAGCGCCCAAGATGGCAAGGATCGTGGAATGTGACCCGGTAATTGAGTGGCCGCGAAGGCTTTAGCCGCCCGGCCGCGAGCAGGACACGCAGCAGCGTCGTGTAATGCTCGATTTCGTAGCGCCCGCCGAAGTCCGGGTACTCGTTGCGGATGGTGTTGTAGGAGTGTGGATCGGTCGTGACGACACTCTTGAAGGTTGCTTCGCTCATTGCCTTGACGTTCGAGTCGGCTAGCACCTCGTAGAGCCCCTCTTCGCCGACTCGCCGAACGTCGTTGCCGGCGTTCGACTCCGCCTCGTAGAGCAACCCGAAGTCGACCCCTGCATCGCGGAGCAGCGTCGCGAATGTCTGGCTGACTTTCTGGTTGCGCGGATCGAAGGACGCGTAGTCGCCTACGAACCACAGGACATCGACGGGCTCCTTGCGCGCGTCCTTGATCGTGAATGGCAGGCTCTTGGTCCACGCTGGACGCTTGCGCCTCGACTCGCCGAATGAGTTTCCGGTCTTGTGTATCGTTTGCAGCGTCTTCGTCAGCAGCGGATCCATGTCGCCTGATTCGACCAATTTGCGCCGCATCTGCACGATGATCGGCACGTGCTCAACCGCGACCGGACAAATCTCGACGCACGCCATGCAGGTCCGGCATGACCAGAGGGTCTCCATTGCGACCTGGCCCGCATTCTTGCCGTGGATGTCGAGCTCCGCCTTGTCGGGCAGCGTGCCGGAAGCGAGCGACTTGTTCGCGAATTCGCGCAGCGACAGGATCACGTCGCGCGGTGAGAGCGGCGCGCCGGTGGCGCGCGCTGGGCATGCGTCGTGGCACCGACCACACTTGGTGCACGCGTCCAGGTTAAGCAGCTGCTTCCAGTTCAGGTCCGTGATGTACTGATAGCCGGGCGCGGCCTGGGAATCCGGCACGCGCGGCAGCCGTTGCGAGGCAAGAGGGTCCCGGAGCATCAGCGAAGCACTGGCGGTAAAGATGTGCTTGACCTTGGTGAACGGAATCAGCGCGATGAAGGCGAGCGCCAGGACACCGTGGAACCACCAGAGCCCGGTCCGCAGCTGCCCGGCGGCGGTGGCGGAAACGCCAAGGCTCCGTAGGCCGCAGGCGACGACGGCACCGGCCGGAGACCACCACCGAAAATTCCACACTTCGGGCCGCGCAGCCAGCCACACGAGGCGCGCCGCCTCGAGGACGAAACCGGTGACACCGATCACCATGAGCGTCCACAGGAACGTCCAGTCCTCAATCCGATACGCGGAGCGGTCGAAATCCGGATCGGTGGGCGACCGGTCCGGGCGGGCGTAATCAAGCTTCGGCGGCTTCAGCCAGCCGCGCCGGTACATCATGTAGAGGAGGCCAACCGTGAGCATCACGCCGGCGACGTCGAGTACCAGCGAGAACCAAAGGTAGAAGTTGCCGTACCAGAAGCGCACGCCGAACAGTGGCTTAAGGACATCGAACTCGAGCGTGATGGTCGAAGTGCCGACGAAGAGGAGCGCGAACCCAAAGAAAACGAGACCGTGCGCCGCGCCCACGGCGTGATCGCGGCGCCGCACCGTACGGTGGCTGAGCACCGAACCGACCATGTCGCCAAAACGAGCGGCAAGCGACCCGTCCAACACGTAGCGGGCGCCGCGTCGGTACTTGCGGACCTGGATCCAGATGCCCCAAAGAAAGATCCCGGTAGCCGCGATGCCGGCGCCATAGAAGAGCGTCACTGCCAGCGGCCGGAAGTCCTCGAACAACGTGCGCGTGATGCTCTGACTGTCGATCATCGTCGTAATCTGCTTGCCAAGGCGCCGCTGACGGCCGGCGCTACGCCGCAGGCCGTCGACTGCATCCCACCCTCCAGCGCGTTCAGGTCTTGTACTCGACCGCCGAGTTCTCGCCCGCGAGAT
This sequence comes from Pseudomonadota bacterium, assembly GCA_025356075.1. Classification (GTDB taxonomy): domain Bacteria; phylum Pseudomonadota; class Gammaproteobacteria; order Steroidobacterales; family Steroidobacteraceae; genus CAIKZZ01. Next base: position 10,475 of record JANXUT010000007.1, read on the forward strand.
GGGCGACTCCCCACTTCGCTACCTCGCGCTTGTACGGCTGTGGCAGTTGCGCATTGTCCTCCTCGATCTCGCGAGCCAGGCGTTGTCCGGAGAAGGTTGCATCGGCGATGAGCCGCGGGGCCTCCGCGTCGCCGATCACGTACACGTCCTTGACGCCGTGCTTGGTCCATTCGGCCCGCCGCGCTTTCAGCTGCCGGTACAGGCTGTCGTGCGAGTGGCGGCCAGTCACGAGCACGAGGGAGTCGAACTCGAGCCAGTGATGCGACTTGTTTTCGTCGCGCGGCGGCCGGCCGGGGCCCCGATAGGTCCGCTTCGAGCCGTCGCCCCAGATGTTGTAGACCTGGACGCGCCCCGCCTCGATGCGTGAGGCGAACTGGTGGTCGTGAACGTGGACGTGCAGCTCGTGCAGACGCCGCATCATGTTCGGATACTCGAGCGTGAAGTGCATGTAGTTGGCGAGATGAACGCCTGTGATAAGCGATACCTCGTGGCCCGCGAGCACAAGCTTCTCGGCTAGGCTCGGCGCCATGAAATAGGTGTCCGCGTTGAGGATAAGAACCTTTTTTCCTATCTTCTTCTTGCCCTCGATCACCTGCTCTGGGGTCAGCTGATCGGCAAGCGACGCGTCGGCTCCGGGAATCGCCTCGTGCGACAGGCAGTTCGTGCCATCCGTGTTCCATGACGAACCAGTCGCGATCACGATCTTGTCGGCACCGTAAGCAAGCGCGTCGTCGACGGTCATCGGCTTCTGCCCGAGCGCAACCTGCGAGTCCTTGTTCCGCTTCACGAGCTTCCCGATTTGCGTCTCCCGGTAATCGCGGTGGTAGCCCCATTCGCCGAGACCGGGAAGCTGCGCAAGCTGATTGACGTGGCCACCGATCTTGGCGGCCGTGTCGTAGAGGTGGACCGTGTAGCCACGCTCCATGAGCACCCGTGCCGATTCGGCTCCGGATGGGCCCGCCCCGACGACGAGAATTGAGTCGCTCGACCCCTTCTTCCGGAACTTTTCCGGGTGCCAGCCGCGTCGGTACTCCTCGCCCGCGGTCGCATTCTGCGTGCAGATCATCGGTGGCCCGCCAATTTCCCAGCGCGATATGCATACGTTGCAGCCGATGCAGACGCGAATATCGTCGTAGCGTCCTTCCTCGATCTTCTTCGGAAGGAAGGGATCGGAGATCGACGGACGGGCTGCACCGATGATGTCCGCGATCCCCTTGGTCACGACCTCGGTCATTTTCTCGGGGTCGGTGAAGCGCCCGACGCCGAGTACCGGCTTCTTCACGACCTGCTTGATGAACTTCGTCCACGGCACCTGGTGCCCCTGCAGGTAGAAGCGCGACGGCCCTGCGTCCTCGCCCCATTCGGCGATGTCGCCGACGTCGATATCCCACAGATCGACCAGCGGATCCGCGAGCCGCGCAAACTTGACGCCGTCGACCTCGACCTCGACGCCGCTCTGTCCATACAACGTGTCGACAGCGAAGCGGGTAGCGATGGCGCAGTCCTTGCCGACGGCATTGCGGACCTTCTCGAGGGCCTCGAGCCAGAACCGCGCTCGGTTCTCGAGCGAGCCGCCGTATTGATCCGTGCGCTTGTTGTAGTACGGCGAAAGAAATTGCAGTGGCAGGTAGGAGTGCGCGCCGTAGACGTAGACGATGTCAAATCCCGCGTCGCGGGCGCGAAGCGCCGCGTCCACGTAGTACTGCTGGACCTGAGCAATGTCATCGAGGTCCATTTCTTTGCAGTACGTCAACGTCTCGAACTCAGAGGCGTATTGGCTCGGCCCGCGCGGCGTCGCGCGCGATTCCATGTTTGGAGAATGGGCGCCGCCGTACCACAGTTCGACACCCGCCAGCGCTCCGTACTGATGGATATGGTCCGTCATCGCGCGCAGGTTGTGGACGTCGCCGGCGTCCCACAGTCGCGCCGATAGGCGATGAGTATCGTCGGACTCCGGATGAATCGAGCAGTATTCCGTGTTGATGCCGGCCCAGCCACCCTCCGCTTTCAGCGACCGGTGTGCCGCCTGGAAACCAGGGCGATCGGACCCTGCGCCGATGCAATGCGGAACCTGGTAGAAGCGGTTGCGCAGCGTCTTGGGGCCGATCTGAATCGGCTGGAACAACACGTCATGTTTTGGATCCCGGGCCATACGCTTCCCCTCTCTGATTCACCGATTGAAAAAATTGTTGCCTTGCAGCCCGCCATCGGGTCGGCCGAACTCACACCCATTCATCGTCGACTGTGGCCCGACCGGTCTGGGCGATGGTCGGCTTGCGCAGCAGCGGACACCCTAACCCAGCCAGCGCAGCGCGTCAGGCGCCGCCGCTCCGGCCGGGAATCCACGAAGTGCCTGCGAGCGGCACGCCCGCCATCGCAGCAGCCTCGATCGACAGCGCGACCAGATCCTCGCGCTCGAGATGGTGCACGTTGTGCTTGCCGCAGGCACGCGCAATCATCGTCAGCTCCATATTGAGGGTCTTGAGGTAGTTGCGGACGCGTTCGGCGCCGACCGCCGGCTCCAGCCGTTGCTCGAGCACGGCGTCCTGCGTCGTCACACCGACCGGACACCGACCGGTGTGGCAGTGGTGGCAAAAGCCCGGCGCGGTCCCCAGCGATCGATAGTCCGCGATCGCCGACCGGTGCTCGCCCTTCTGCAGGTAGGTCCCCGAATTGCATCCGAGGGCGACCAGGATGCCCTGGCCGATCGCGACTGCGGTAGCGCCGAGCGCAAGCGCCTTGGCGACGTCCGCGCCTGTGCGGACGCCACCGGAAACGACGAGCTGGACCTGGTCGGTCACGTTGAGGTCCTCGAGCGCGTCGACTGCCTGCCGCACGGCGGCCAGTGTCGGGATCCCGACGTGCTCGATGAATGCGACCTGGGTCGCCGCGGTGCCGCCCTGCATGCCGTCGACGACGACGACGTCGGCGCCAGCGTGGACCGCGAGCTTGACGTCGTGGAAGACCCGCGTCGCGCCGACCTTCACGTAGATCGGCTTCTCCCAATCCGTGATCTCGCGCAACTCCTTGATCTTGATCGCGAGGTCGTCGGGGCCGGTCCAGTCCGGGTGGCGGCAGGCGGAGCGCTGGTCGATGCCCTCGGGAAGCGTGCGCATCTTGGCGACGCGGGGGCTCACCTTCTGGCCGAGCAACATCCCCCCGCCCCCGGGCTTGGCCCCCTGTCCGATCACGATCTCGATGGCGTCCGCCCTTCGCACGTCATCCGGACGAAAGCCGTACCGCGACGGCAGGCACTGGTACACGAGCGTCTTCGACGACTTGCGTTCCTCGGAGGTCATGCCGCCGTCGCCGGTCGTCGTGGACGTGCCCATCTCGGTTGCGGCGCGCCCCAATGCTTCCTTGACGTGGGCCGACAGCGCCCCGAAGCTCATCCCGGCGATCGTGATTGGGATGTCGAGCTCGATCGGCTTCGTCGCGAAGCGCGTGCCGAGGACGGTCTTCGACGAACATTTCTCGCGGTAGCCCTCGAGCGGATAGCGTGACAGCGACGCGCCAAGGAACAGAAGGTCATCGAAGTGCGGCAGAGCGCGCTTCGCGCCAAGCCCGCGGATTTCGTAGAGCCCCGTCGCCGCCGCCCGCTGAATGTAGTGGATCGCCTGCCTATTCAGGCCCGCACTCTCCTCCAAGTTCAGCGGTTCGCGCGGCTCCGTCGGGTCAATTTCAGGCTTGGTGGCCATGGCGGGAATCCTTAGGTCTCAGGGGGCGCTAGTAGGTCAGGTTGGCGTCGGCGTTCCAGTGATAGAGCGTCTTCGCCGACGCGATGCGCTTGAATTCACTGGGCAAATGGCTCATCCCCGCATCCGCGAGCAGCTTGCCGACGACCCTGAGGTCGTCCTCCCCCATCGGCTCGAGGCGCGCGTCCGAACCGAGCGCGGTGACTGTGCCGCGGACGTAGATGACCGCCTCATAAATCGAATCGCCGAGGCCCTCGCCCGCGCTTCCGCACACGACCATTCGCCCGGCCTGAGCCATGAACCCCGAGAAGCTGCCGACGTCGCCGCCGACGACGATGTCACCACCCTTGAGGGAGATTCCGCAGCGCAGCCCGGCATCGCCGCGGATGACCAGCAGCCCGCCGTGGGCCGATGCGCCGGCGCCGCCGCTCGCGAAACCGGTAACCTCGACCCGACCCGACATCATGTTCTCGGCACAACCGGGTCCGGCGTTCCCATGCACGACAACTGTCCCGCCCTGGTTCATCCCGGCCACGTAGTAACCGGCGTGTCCGTTGACCTCGACCATAACCGGTGCGTTGATGCCAACGGCAATGCTGTTCGCGCCATCGGGATTCTCGACCGTAACGGAGCCGACGCCGCGAAGGTCGCCATGCAGGAACTTGTTTAGGTCGCGCAATTCCTGCCGGGCAAGATCGAACACGACGGATCGGGAACTCGCGTTCACTGCACCGTCCATGAGTAGACCTCCGCCGGCTTCGGCTCGAACAACTCGGCATGCTTGACCCCCGGCAAATGCGCGAGCGAACGGAATTCGGAGGCAATCGCGACGTAGTCGTCGGTCTCAGCAACAACCGCCGGCTTGCACGCGAATGGGTCACGGACCACCGCAAGCTTGTTCTCGGTGCCCATCAGGAACGTGAAGAAGCCGTCGAAGTCCTCGAATGCGTGCTCGAGCGCCGTCTCCAACGTATCGCCGGACTGGATACGCCAGTGCAGGTACCGGCACGCGCCTTCCGTATCGCAGTCGCTCTCAAAGCGGCTGCCGAGCTTCTCAAGCTTGCGGCGGATGCTGCCCGGATTCGCGAGCGAGCCGTTGTGCACGAGGCACCAGTCTTCGCCGGCGGTGTACGGATGGGCGTTCTCCGGCGTGACCGCGGATTCCGTCGCCATGCGGGTGTGTCCCACTACGTGGGTGCCCGATAGCCGCTTGAACGCGTACCGGTCGGCCACTGCTGCGGGCAGCCCGACGTCCTTGTACAGATCGATGGAGCGGCCGACGCTCAGCACGTGGACCGCGGGAAATTCCCGCGCAAGCCATTCGCGGACCTGTTGCGGATCGGAATCCGTCGTGACGATGCAGTGATTGACCTTGATCTCGCACCGCGACACGCCGTGATGCTGGCGCAACAAGCCTTCGAAGCTTGGCCACGCGAAGTTCCGTTCCTTGCAATACAGGCTGATCTTGCGGTCCCCGACTGCAACGCGATCAGTGAACACCGCCATGCCGGAGGAGTCGGGACCCCTCTCCGTCATGCCAATTAGCATCGGAACCATGAGTTCGCCCAGTTGCGGCCGGAGCGCACGGTTTTTGAGTAGCAGGCCAACTATTCCGCACATGGCGCCTCCTAAAACATCTCGAGATACCGGTCCGACTCCCAGTCGCTGACGTGGCGGGAATACTCGATCCACTCCATTCGCTTGACGCGGATGAATTCCGCGGCGAGTTCGGTACCAAGCCCGTCCTTGACGACTGTGTCTTGCTCGAGGGCATCGATCGCCTCGTGCAGGGACTGCGGCAGCAGTCCGATCCCGCGCTTGTGGATTTGCTCGAGCGTCAGTTCGTAGAGATTCAGGTTCAACGGGCTGCCCGGATCGAGTTTGTTGTCGATGCCATCGAGCCCGGCGGCGGCTATCGCGGCGGTAGCCAGATAGGGGTTCATCGCGCCATCCGGCAGGCGAAACTCGATGCGGCCGCCCGGAACCCGGACGCATGCCGTGCGGTTGTTGTCGCCGTAGGCAATGAAGGCCGGCGCCCACGTGGCTCCCGACAGCGACCGCCCGACAACCAGGCGTTTGTAGGAATTAACGCTCGGCGCGCAGATCGCCGCCAGAGCGCGTGCGTGCTTGAGGAGCCCGCCCATGAACCAATATCCTAGCTGGCTCAGGCGCATGCCGCGTTTGTCGTTCTTGTCATAGAACGCATTCTTCTGCTTCGCCGTGCCGAGCGAAATGTGGAAATGGGCGCCGTTGCCCGGGCGATTGGCGAACGGTTTGGGCATGAACGTCGCGATCGCGCCATGTGCACGCGCGACTTCACTGGCAGCCATCTTGAAAAAGATGTAGTGATCGGCGGACTTGATCGCGTCGGCGTAGGTGTAGTTGACTTCGAACTGGCCGTTCGCGTCCTCGTGATCGATCTGGTACACGTCGATGCCGACGCTACGCATGTGCCGCGACAGCTCATCAAGAATTCCGCTAGTGCGTGCCAGCCCCTTGTAGTCGTAGCAGGGCTTGTCGAGCTGGTCGGTCGGGTCGACCAATCCGAGACTCCCGTCCGCGCCCCGCTTTAGCAGCATGAATTCCGGTTCGATGCCCGTGAACATCGTGTAGCCGCGATCCGCCAGTCGCGCAAGTTGGCGCCGGGCCGCGACCCGCGAGCAATATGGATAGGGCTTCCCGCGCACGTAACCGTCGCAGGCCATGCGGGCAAAGCCTGGCATCCACGGCACCGGGGTGAGAGTGCTCGGATCGCCAACTGCCATGAAGTCGGGGCCATCCGGCGTCATGCCGAGGCCCCACACCGCGAATCCCGCGAAGCCAGCACCTTCGCCGGTCACCATGTCGTAGTGCGCAACCGGGACCGCCTTGGCTTTCGCCGCGCCATGGATATCAACAAATTGCGCCAACACGTAGCGCGTTTGCTGGCCGGCGAAGAGCTTCTTGGCTTGAGCGGGTGTCATGTGTGGTCCCCATAGGCGCCATGTGGTTGGTCGAGCAGGACGCCGCCCCCGAGGTCGACGGCGACGGCCAGCAGCGTTGTCCAGAAATAGTGCGCGTAACTCGGATCGACCCACAACGTCAACTCGCGTCGACCGGACAGCTCGCGCGGTATTGCGATCACGGCAACACCAATCATCGACGTGAGGACGAGCGGGCCGGCGTCGCTGGCCCGGAGCCCCCTCGGCGGTGCGAAATCGACACTGCAGGTCTGTCGCAACAGGTCATTGAGCGCCGGGCCCTGCAGCTCCACCACGAGGTCCTGGCGGGGCACTGGGTAGACCGCTAATGGGCGGTCGTGCGCGTAGAGCTCCCGTGCCGCCACGGCAACGCGCGCCTGCCCTGCCTCGAGCGCCTCCACCAGGAATTCGGAGGTCGCGAGACGTGCAACGAGGATGCCGTCCGCCACGACCCACGAGTTCGCCTTCGACGGCACATGAAAATGGTGCGTCGCAAGCCACGACTCCGCCGCCGGGCCTTTCAGGCCGAAGCGGCGGCGCCACGACATTTCCTTGAGCACGACCGCCGCGTCGCTGACTACGGTGCGATCGAGCGGGAGCGGCCGCGCCATATCCTCGCGGACGAACGACAGGTCGGCGGCGACGCCGTGCCCGCCGTCGATCGGCGAGCGACGCAGAGGCCGAGCCGGCACGGACACGACGCTCACGCGCCCTCCTTGCGTCGCTGAGCCTCACCCAGCGGGTCGTAGAAGGGCGTCGGTACGACCTCGGCCGTGATCTGCGCGCCCGAGTCGACGCGCAGGGAGAGCTTTCCGGCAGCCGCCACGGCCGGATCGACCAGCGCGAGCCCGATGAGGTGCCCGAGCGTCGGCGACACCCCGATGCTCGTCACCCGGCCGGCAATGCGACCACCGTCGATGATCAAGTTGGACTCCCGCGGTCGCTGGGCCCCGCCAGCCGCCAGACGAAACCCAACCAGCGTCTGCCGCAGCGGTCGCTGTGCCAGCGTCGCCAAGCTCCGCTGCCCGATGAAGTACGGCTTGTCCATCTTGACGGCCCACGCCGCGTCGACCTCGAGTGCGTTGGTCACGCCGTCCGTATCCTGCCCGACGATCAAGTGTCCTTTCTCGAGCCGAAGCATGCGCTGAGCCTCGACCCCAAACGGACGAATGCCGCTCGACTGCCCCGCTTGCAGGATAACCCGCCAGAGTTCGACGCCGAATTCGGCCGGCACATGGATCTCGTACCCCAGTTCGCCGACGAAGCCCACTCTCATCAACCGACACGCGATGCCCGCGACGTGCGCTTCGCGTGCGGCAAGGTAGGGAAACGCCGCGTCGCTAAGATCGAGGTCGGTCAGTGCCGCGAGCACCGCGCGCGAAGCGGGGCCAGCGAGATTGAACGCCGCAAAATGCCCCGTCAGGTTGACCAGGCCGACGGGCATACCCCACCACGTGGCCAGCCGGCCGAACTCGCGAAACAGCGTCGCGGAGTTACCGGTCGTAGTCGTGAAGTAGAAGCACTCTGCGCCGAGCCGCGCGATCACGCCGTCGTCGATGACTACGCCCGTCTCGTCGACCATCAGGCCGTAGCGCGTCATCCCGACTTTGAGATTCGAGAACCGGCCGGTATACAGACGGTCGAGGAACTCGCCGGCATGCGGTCCGAACGCCTCGACCTTGCCGAGCGTGCCGACATCGATGAGGCCGACGGCACCGCGGACGGCCCCCACCTCGGCCGCGATCGCCTGCGCGCGCGTATGGCCGTCCCGTGCGTAGTACTCTGGCCGGCGCCAATTTCCGGCCGGCATCCAGACGGCGCCGCGGACCGCGTGTTCCCGGTCGATCGGGGTCCGACGCTCGGGCACGAACCCGCGCCCGGCAAGATGCGACATCGGCACCGGATGAAACATCGGCCGGGAAGTCGTCAGCGAGTGCTGCTCCAACGATTCCCCGCGTACGCGCGCCAGCACTCGAAGTGCGTTCAGATTCGAGTGCTTACCCTGGCTCGGGCCCATACCCATCGTCGAGAAGCGCTTCAGGAGCTCGCTCGAATCGAAGCCTTCCTGGCAGGCATTTTCGACATCCCGGATCTGGAGATCCTCGTCGAAATCGATGAACTCCTTGCCCTTCGGGTGGCGAAACACTGGAAAGGCGTGATTGGAACATTCCGCGCCAGCCGGCCGTCGGCCTGCTTCGCGCCGACCGGAATTCCCTAGCTCCGCCGCCGCGGCACGCCCGGCCTCGCGCCCATCTTCGATACATTCGGCGAGCGTGTACGCGCCTGTGAGCTTGCCGCAGCCATAGGTTCCGGCCGGCAGCGAATCGAGAACAAACTGCTCAGCGCCCGAATCGTAGCGAACGGTTCCGCCGGCCTGGTGCAGCAGGCCCGTCAGCGGCGCGAATCCAACGCTCATCCACAGGCCGTCGATGTTCACGGACTCCAGCCCGGAGGGTGCCGTGAATTCGAGCCGCGCGACGCACCCGCCCGCGCCGCCGATCGCCTCGACCGGCCGGACACAGTTGAGCACGCGAACGCCATTCTGGAGGAGCCGCTCGCGGTACACCTGCGTTCGAGGTCCGACCGTCGATCGCAGATCGAGTACGGCAGCTACGTCGATTCCATGGCTCTGCGCGTCGAGCGCCGCCGCATAGCCTTCGGCATTGGCGGCAAGGACCGCGATCCGGCGCGCGGGCGCGACCGCATAGCGGTAGATGAGGCGCTGCGCGGCGCTAGCGAGCATCACGCCGGGAAGATCGTTGCCGCGAAAAACCGCCGGCTGCTCGCTCGCGCCTTGAGCGAGTACCACGGCGCGCGCACGCACTTTGACGATAGCCTCGCCGGTCACGACCGGCACCCAGTGGTCGGCGTAGTAGCCCGCGGCACAGCCGCCGAGCAGCGTGCGGACGCGCGCCTCGGCCGCGACGGATCCGATGAGGGCAGCAACGGCCGCGGTGGGCTGCGTCGCGCCACCGCGCGCGTACAGCGCACTACCCCCGGCGGCACCATTCTCATCGACCAGCAGTACGTCCGCTCCGCCTTCGGCCGCCGCCAGCGCCGCGGACAGACCGGACGGCCCGGCTCCGATCACCAGCACGTCGCAGAAATCATAGCGCTTGGCCGTCGCGCGAAGCGGCGCCGTGGTATCGACCCGCCCGAGACCCGTCAGCGCCCGGAACATCCGCTCCCAGTGCGGGAACAGCCGCTTGCCGTGGAACGCCTTGTAGTAGAAACCGACCGGTAGAAAACGCGCGAGCCGGTCGAGCCAAGCGAGGCGATCGTTGGCAACGCCACCGCGCGTATTGACGGCCGTTATGCGCCAGCCGGGTTCAACCGGCGTCACGTCCGCCCGCACGTTTGGAATGCTGCGCCCGCCCGCCTCCACCTGCATCATCGCGTTCACGTCGTGATTGGCGAAGCTCACGAGTCCGCGCGGTCGGTGGTATTTGAAAGACCGACCAACGACGCGCACGCCGCCGGCAGCGAGCGCCGAACTGATGGTGTCGCCGCGAAAGCCGGGTACCTCGTGACCTTCGAAGCTAAACGTGAGCGGAACGGCGCGATCGATCCACTCACCCGCGATAGGAGGCAGGCGCATCATTCCGCTGCCCCCGGCGCGCGGTACAGGAAGGTCCGCATGATCACGTCGGTCGCCGTGTCGCGCTCGGCGATGAACCAGACGCCGCTCGGCGAGTGACACCACCATTCGTGCTTGATCCCGGCGACCCCGCTGCGATTGAAGACGTAGTCAGCCCAGGTGTCGTCATCCGAAGTCGCCGGATCGGGCGCGGGGCGTAGCTCGCCGGCGTAGACGAATTCGCTGATCAGGCGCGGCCCGTTGACGGGGCATGTCATCAGCTTCATCTCAGTGACCCACCGCTGCGGCACCTTTCTCACCCGTCAAGGCATAACGGCGGAAGCGATCCAGGCCGAACCCCTCGATCAGCGGATGGTTGGCATCGCTGGCGACGGTGTAGCTCATCGTCTTGCCGCACACGGGCGTCGCCTTGAAGCCCCACGTGCCCCACCCCGAATCGAGGTAGAACCCGCGCACCGGCGTCGTGCCCATAATCGGCGCGAAGTCCGGCGTCATATCAGCAAGCCCAGCCCACTGGCGCACGATCTTGACGTCACTCAGGAATGGGAACATCTCGAGCATATGCATCGACAGCGATTCGGCGAAATCAAACGTCGACCGCGTCGAGTGCAGCTCGTAAGGATCGAGCGAAGCACCCATAACCAGTTCGCCGCGCGCTGTCTGGCTGACGTAGACGTGCAGCGAGCCCGACACGATGATCGGGTCGAGCCAAGGCTTCAGGGGTTCGGACACCATCGCTTGGAGCGGATGAACGTAGATTGGTGACTTAAGGCCAACCATAGCCAGCAGCTGCGGCGTGGCGCCGGCGACCGCGCAGAGGACCTTGCGCGTGCTGATGCGCCCGCGGTCCGTCACCACCCCGACGACCGACGGACCCGATCCGCGGTCTTCAAGCTCGATCGATCGCACGGCGGTTTGCTGATGAATTTCAACGCCGCGGCGATCCGCACCGCGGCCATAGCCCCAGGCGACGGCATCGTGCCGGGCAATTGCACCGGGCGCATGGTAGAGGGCGCCGAGTACCGGCGCACGGCCCCCACAACTCAGGTCCATCATCGGCAACGCGTCGGCGACCGCCTGCGCATCGATCGCTTCACTTTGTACGCCGAAGTGCTTGTTGACCTCGGCGCGCCAGCGCATCGTGCGCATGGCCGCGTCGGTGTGTGCGAGCGTGAAGTGACCCCGCGTCGAATAGAACAGGTTTAGGTCGAAATCCTGCGCAAGGTCCTTCCATAAACGAACACTCTCGTCATAGAACTTCACGCCTTCGGCGGTGAGATAGTTCGAACGGATGATCGTCGTATTACGCCCGGTGTTACCGCCGCCGAGGTAGCCTTTGTCCAGCACCGCTATATTGCGGATTCCGTGGTCGCGCGCGAGGTAGTAGGCCGACGCGAGACCGTGGCCGCCAGCGCCGATGATGACCACGTCGTAGCTTGGGCGCAGCTGCGCGTGCGCAGCGAACATCCGCGGCTCCGGATGGCGTCGCGACAGGCCGAACCGCAACAGACGAAGTGGCATCCGTGCCGTCAGCTTCGCGGCAGCCGTTCGCAGCGCACGCGGTTCGGACGATCAGTGCGGCGAACTGTTCGCATCTCTCCTCGACAATCATGGCGACGCGACGGGCCGGTTCAGTCGCCGCGTTGGTCTTGAAAGCGCCTCGGGACAGGGCCACCGACGCGAAGCGCAGCCGCTGAACGCCACCGCAGCCGTCAGCCGCGCCGCGCTAAATTCGGCACGCGGCCAGCACCCAGAATTTTGTAGCACGCTGTTTACCTGTACGCAAGTATGTTGCGCACTGGGCACAGGCGATCCGGCCGGCCGCGCGCAGCTATGCGAGGTGGGAGGCCTCAGCCGCTTCGCTCGGGTAGATGATTATCGACAGCAGCCGGATCGGCAGCCGCGACAGAGTCTCGGGGCCGTGCGGTACGTGCCCGGCAAAGGTGAGCGCGTCGCCGGGCCGCAGCGGATAGCTTTCATCGCCGTATCGATAGGTCAGCGAACCCTCGAGCACGTAGAGAAACTCAATTCCCGGGTGTTCGAACCCCGGGAATACCTCGCTCTTGTCCGTGAGTGTGACGAGAAACGGCTCGAATACCTTGCGCGGGCCCCGATCGGAGGCCAGCAGATGGTAGGTGTGGCCGCGCTTTGTGCCGCGTCGCACGACCTCGAGACCTTCGCCACGCTTGACCAGCTGCGCGGGGTTGGCGTCGCCACCGAAGCCCTGCAACAGCTGCGACAGACTCACGCCAAGCGCGGTCGTCAGCGCCGCCAGTGTCTCCAGACTCGGCATCACATCGCCGGTCTCGAGCCTGCTCAGCATCGCGCGGCTGATGCCCGCGCGAGACCCGACCTCGCCGAGCGTGAGACCGTGCGCCGTGCGCAGTCGGCGCACGGCTTTACCGACCTGTTGCCCCAACTTCGCGCCGCCGGAGTCCCGCGTGCGCGGGACCGCCTTCGCGCGCGCGGGCCGCCGCTTTCCGCCTTGCGTCATGAGTCCACCGCAGCGTCTGGGATCATGGTCTGCGCGCGCGTCACCCGATCGCGCAACGCCCGTTCCGCAGCTATCGTAACTCAGCCGCAACGACGCTCGCGGCCGTCCCGCGGCTGACCCACGCAGTCGAGCTGCCCGGTAGTCGTTGTCGTTGGACCGCCACACCGGTCACCGGCGGACAGTTGACCGTGAACGAACTCGCGTGCTATTCCTGCGGAACGCTGTTTATCCACACGCAATGCGTGTTGTGGCTGCGAATCTGATGTCGTTGTGCGGTGCGCGTACCCGAGCCCGACAAAATGTTGCGCTCGAGACACGATTCCGGATCGCCTCAGCCGCGTGCGGGTGAGTGGACCGAGGGGCTGCCCGGGCGCGCTGCCTGCGGGCAATTGAACTGAGTGAGTCGAGCTTGCTCGGGGTGGGCGTTCGCGACGCCGGTTGGGGTGACGCTGTTTCGCCGAAGAACTACTAAAATCCGACGCTTGCCGCTTCTGTGTTCTTTGGATTCAAGCTCTTAGGGGAGAGCCGCACATGTCCACGCCGTTACCTGCTGCCGTTATGGGTCTCAGCCCGATACTCCGGCTGCCGCTCCAGCGACGCCTCTTGCGCGCAACGACAATTTCACTCGCCGTCGCTGCAAGCCTGCACGGCGTTGTGCAGGCAGCCGAGACCCCGAAGCCGGGTGACCAGTTGGCTGAAGTGGTCGTCACCGCCGAGAAACGCGAGGCCACGGTCCAGGTCACGCCCATCAGCGTCTCGGCGCTGAGTGCCGACGACCTCACGCAGAAGAACCTCATCACGCTCGAGGACGTCGCGTTCTCCGTCCCGGGCGTGTCGATGCGCACGGCTGGCCCCGGCCAGACCGAGTACGAGATGCGCGGCCTCACGTCCGCCGGCGGCTCAGCGGCCACAGTTGGCTTCTACATCGACGAAACGCCCCTGTCGGCGAACGCCGTGGCACTCAACGGGCGCACCGTCATTGATCCGGACCTCTTCGACCTCAACCACGTCGAAGTGCTGCGCGGACCACAGGGTACCCTGTACGGCTCCGGCTCGATGGGTGGGACGATCAAGCTCGTTACCAACGCCCCCAAGCTTGGTGTGTTCGAGGGCGCCTCGGACCTCAGCATTTCAAATACGTCGCACGGTGGCACCAACGGAGGCATCAGCGCGATGCTGAATCTGCCGCTCGGCGACAGGGCCGCCCTGCGGCTCGTCGCGACGGACAAGTACGTCAGCGGCTTCATCGACCGCATCATCATTCCGCCGAAGGACGGTTCCGGCAACGAGCTATTCCCCTACCCGACGAATCCGTCGGGTAGCCAAAGTTATCCGGGGGCGACAAGCAATCCCGTCGTGTGCTTCTACTACTGTCAGCGGGGCGACGTGGTTGGCGCTGCAGCGACCGCTGCTCGTGATGGCTTGCTTCGCGTCGTCAAGGGTTCCAACGCCGAGCGCTTCGTGTCGGGCCGCGCGATCCTTCTCGTGAAGCCGTCGGATCAGCTTTCGATCACGACGACGCTGATGTACCAGCGCATCGACGCGGACGGCTACAACAGCTACCAGCAGCCCCCCGGTGGACGAGCTATCTACCAGCCGTACGATCAGCCCGAGCCTTACTACGACTCTTTCAAGATGGCGAGCCTGACGGTCGCCTATGACTTCGGCCCGGCGACGCTGACCTCCGCGAGCAGCTACTGGAAGCGGTTCGTGTTCCAGTCGACCGACTCGACCGAGGCGCTGCAGAACATCAACAACCTGACGACATTCATCCAGAACCTGTATGTCGAAAGGGATCCGACCACGCAGTTCAGCCAGGAATTCCGGCTGACTTCGACCGGCACCGGTCCATTCCAGTGGCAGGGCGGCCTGTACTTCGCGAACCTGCACTCCGGCTACATCACCAACAACCAGGCGCCGGGCTTTGCGACGGCCATGTCCTGCGGCCTGCCGTCGCCAACGAACCCGGTCGGCGGCCATTGCGATCCGGCGACGCAGTACAACCCGAACAGCACGCTGCGCTATCCCGACGCGACGCTGCCGCCGTACCCGAGCGCGCAGGCGGCGAACCCGAACGGCATTGTCTTCAACGACAACAATCCGAACGTCATGAAGCAGAGCGCGATATTCGGAGAGGCGTCATACAAGCTCCGCGAAGATCTCAAGCTGACGGCCGGCATTCGCTTCTTCAAGTTCCAGATCGACAACCACGCCGACCAGCGCGGTCTCGGCACGGCATCTGCCAACCAGGACTCGACGATCCTCGACCAGAGCCTGAACGGCACTGCCGTCCTGCCGCGCCTCAACCTTTCGTACACGCCGACCCCGGACCTGACTGTCTACAGCACGCTCGCCAAGGGGTCCCGTCCCGGCGGAGTCAACCTGCCGATTCCGCTGCCGTCGGTGCAGCAGCTGACCGCCAATCCCGCGCAGTACAACTGCGGCCTCCCGCTCGCCGGTCCGCCGCCGCCGGTCTATGTCACGTCCCAGCCAAGCTTCTCGCCGGACTCGGTCTGGAGCTTCGAGGTCGGCGAGAAGGCGAAGTTCGACGATCGGCGCTTCACGCTGAATGCCGATGTGTACTACATCAAGTGGAAGGATATTCAGCAGGTCCTCTCCCTCAGCTGCGGCTACCCGTACAACACCAACGCGGGCGACGCGGAAGCGTACGGCCCGGAGGTCGAGTTTTCCGCCCGCGTGGTCGGGGGCCTGTCGCTGAACCTGTCCGGTTCGGTCCCCAAGGCGGTCATCAACAAGCCAACCGTTTCGGCCATCAACTCCGGCATCACGCCGGGGACCCGCGTGATCAACGTACCGAAGTACGAGGCGGCGGCGGGTATCGACTATCAGGCGGCCGTCACGGACTCGATCAACAGCATCTTCTTCGTGTCGTTGACCATGACGGGCAATTCCGAAGACCAAGCCGCTTACCGGCAGGTCCTGCCGAGCCACAACAACCTCGACGCGCGATTCACGCTGGCCGGCAATGTCTGGTCGGCGGCGTTGTTCGGGACGAACCTGACGAACAAGCTCGCCGCGCTGACGATCGATAACACGGTATTCGCGTGGCAGACCTATGCGATCACGCGCGTATCGACCAATCAGCCGCGGACGGTCGGCGTCGACGTCCAGTACAAGTTCTAGATACGCCAGGTCGGCGGACGGTCATAGACCGTCCGCCGTGCGCCCGACCGTCGAGCCGGGCACATATAGGGATGCTTGCACGCGGCCGGCCGGCCGGGGACGAACGGTTCCCGTCGCAGGCCAAAAATAGCCGGATGAGCGTTTCGCGGGGGCCGCACTGATGCAGACCAAGCTCCTGATCGGCGGCAAGCTCATTCAGGGTACCGGTGTCGCCGAGGCCGTCCTTGATTCGGCAACCGGCAAGCAGATCGCGACGGTGCACGAGGCGGGCCGCGAACAGGTCGATGCGGCCGTCGCCGCCGCGGAACGGGCGTTTGAGGGCTGGGCACAGACCACGCCGAAGGACCGCGCGACGCTCCTATTCACGCTCGCCGACCGGATCAGCGCCGAGGCCGCGCGCTTCGCCGCCATCGAGTCACAGAACACCGGCAAGCCGCTTGGCGCCGCCCTCAACGATGAGATGCCCGCAATCGCCGACGTGTTCCGGTTCTTTGCCGGGGCCGCCCGCACCCAGCACGGCCTCATCGCCGGCGAGTACCAGGCGGGCTTCACCAGCATGATCCGCCGCGATCCGGTCGGGGTCGTTGCCTCCATCGCGCCGTGGAACTACCCGCTGATGATGGCCGCCTGGAAGCTCGCGCCGGCACTTGCGGCCGGCAACACCGTCGTCCTCAAGCCGTCGGAACTGACGCCACTCTCGACGCTCAAGCTCGCCGAGCTGCTGGCGGAGATCCTGCCTGCCGGCGTCGTCAATATCGTCAGCGGACACGGTGATAGCGTCGGCGCCGCGCTCGTCGGACATCCGCGCGTGCGCATGGTCTCGCTGACCGGCGATGTGGCGACCGGCCAGAAGGTTCTGACGGCGGCCGCCGGCAATCTCAAGCGTACGCACCTCGAACTCGGCGGCAAGGCGCCCGTGATTGTTTTCGACGATGCCGACCTCGAGTCGGTCGTCGCGGGCATCCGCACGTTCGGCTTTTACAACGCAGGCCAGGACTGCACGGCAGCCTGCCGGATCTACGCAGGCCCCAAGATCTACGAGCGACTGGTCGCGGACCTGACCAGTGCCGTGTCGACTCTCAAGGTCGGACTGCAGACCGAAGACGGCGTCGAGATGGGCCCGCTCATCTCAGCTCGACAGCAGGCCCGCGTTGCCGGCTTCGTCGAGCGTGCGGCGGCGCTGAAACACGTCGAGATCACGAGCGGCGGACGAGTGCGGGCGGGCGGCGGGTTCTTCTACGAGCCGACGATCGTCGCCGGTGCACTCCAGAACGACGAGATCGTCCAGCGGGAAGTGTTCGGGCCGGTCGTGTCGGTAACCCGCTTCTCGGACCCGGATGAGGCCATCGCATGGGCCAATGACACCGAATACGGCCTCGCCTCGTCGGTGTGGACGCAGGACGTCGCCAAGGGTCTGCGCGTTGCGTCGCGACTGCAATACGGCGCCACCTGGGTGAACACACATTTCATGCTGGTCAGCGAGATGCCCCACGGTGGCTTCAAGCGCTCCGGCTACGGCAAGGACCTGTCGGTCTACGCGCTCGAGGATTACAGCGTGCCACGGCACATCATGGTGAAGCTGTGACTTTGGCACGCTCGCTTGCCGTTGACTGGATCTTCGACTCGCACGGTCGCCGGAGGACGAATGACTGACGACAAGGCCAAACAGGCCGCTCAGGACGCAGACCAGCTGCGCTCGCTCGGCTATGTCTCCCACTTCGATCGCAGCATGTCGATGTGGGAGAATTTCGCGCTCGGATTCACCTACCTGTCGCCGGTCGTGGGCGTGTACACGATCTTCGCGACGACATTCGCGGCTGGCGGCCCGCCGATGTGGTGGACCTACCTGTTCGTCGGCATGGGACAGATGCTCGTGTGCCTGGTGTTCGGCGAAATCGTCTCGCAGTTCCCCATCTCGGGCGGGATCTACCCGTGGGCGCGCCGCCTCTATGGCAAGCGCTGGGCATGGATGGCCGGGTGGGTCTACGGCTGGGCACTGTTTGTCACGCTCGCGGCGATTGCGACCGGTGCGGCACCGTTCATCGCGCAGCTCTTCGGACTCGAAGGCACGCCCGTGCAATTGACCGTGATCGCTCTAATCCTCATTGCGATCACGACCGTCCTCAATCTGCGCGGCACGCGGCTGCTGGCGCGGGTGGCGATGTTCGGGTTCATCTGCGAGCTGGTCGGCGCGATCGCGGTCGGCAGCTACCTGCTGATCTTCGCGCGGCACCAGCCACTCAGTTCATTGATCGACCCGTCCAGCCTGCACATCGACGGCGGCTACCTGCCGGCGTTCCTCGCCTCGGCGCTCGGTGCGATGTTCTGCTACTACGGCTTCGAGGCCTGTGGCGACGTCGCGGAAGAGACGCCGGATGCCAGCCGGACGATTCCGAAATCGATGCGGCTCACGATCTATGTCGGCGGCGTCGCCGCGCTCTGGGTCTGCCTCGGCCTCGTGCTGGCCGTCCCCGACGTCGGCGCGGTCCTGTCCGGAAAAGACAAGGATCCGGTCGTGACTGTGCTGCGTACCGCGATGGGTGACACGGGCCTCAGGGTCGTCATCGTGATCGTCACCGTCTCGTTCGTCTCCGCGCTCCTCAGCCTGCAAGCGGCGGCCAGTAGACTGCTGTTCGCCTATGCGCGCGACGAGATGATCATCGGCAGCGAGCACTTGCGCCACTTGTCGCCGGGCCGGCACATACCCGTCAAGGCGCTCTTGGTCGCCGGAGGAATCCCGGCGCTGATCGCAATTTCCGCACTGTGGCTCGAGAACGCGATCGCGACGATCATCACCTTCGCCTCGGTCGGCATCTACATCGCCTTCCAGATGATCGTGCTGGCCGCACTGGTCGCCCGCGCACGCGGGTGGCGCCCGGCCGGTTCGTTCACGCTGGGTGCCTGGGGCTGGCCGGTGAACGTGGCGGCCCTGATCTACGGGCTGAGCGCGATCGTCAACATGTCGTGGCCGCGCAGCCCCGCCGATCCGTGGTTCAACAACTACGGCGTGATCGTGACGTCGGTCGGCGTGATCGTGCTCGGAATCATCTACATGGTCGCCTTGCGGCCGTACGATCGCGGCCAGGCACCGGCCGGCGACGCGCACCACCTGCGAGCCGCAATCGGCGCCCCGATCGGCGACTGACCGCCATCCCACTCACCCCCATAGCGAGGAATCCCTATGAACGCGTTATTTCCCGTCACGGCCGGCGCTCTCGCGCTCCTATTCGGATCTGCATCCATCGCCGGCGAGCGGATCCAGCTCGTCGAGCGCGCGCTCACCGACACGACGACGGATCTTGGCGCCAAGGGCGACTCCGTCGGCGACTTGATGACATGGCTGAATCCGATTTACGACGCCGCCAACAAGATCCAGCTCGGCACCGATCAGGGCTTCTGTGTCCGCGTTGCCGTCGGCAAGAGCTGGGAGTGCAACTGGACGACGATCCTCAAGGACGGCCGGATCACGGTCGAAGGCGCGTTCATGGACACCGGCGACTCGCTGCTGACGGTCACTGGCGGAACGGGCAAGTACGCCGGCGCGAAGGGGCAGATGAAGCTGCACGCGCGCGACGCGAAGGCCTCCTCCTACGATTTCACCTTCGAATTGCTCTGACAGAGGGGCGCCGCCCGAGCGCGCGGTCGGAGCCGGCTAAGGGTACGGCCCGGCGGTCGCATCATTGCCGCCGTCGACCGGCAGGTTGGCGCCGGTCACGTAGCTTGCCCGCCCGGAGGCGAGAAAGTGCACGCACCACGCGACTTCGGCCGGCGCCGCGAGGCGCCGCATCGGGATGCCCGCGGCGAGCGAGCGAAGCCTCTCAGCGGGCTCGCCACCCTGCTGCGCGAGAATGTCGTCCACCATGCGCGTGTGGATCTCGCCGGGGCACACTGAGTTGACGCGGATACCGTCGCGGGCGTGGTCGAGCGCCATGCAGCGCGTGATTTGGATGACCGCTCCCTTGCTGGCGCAATAGGCGACGTGGTTGACCTCGCCGTTGAGGCCCCATTCGGAGGCGATGTTGACAATTGCGCCGCCACCGGCAGCGCGCATGTGGCGGACCGCTGCACGGCTGAGGTAGAACACCGCGTTGACGTTCACGGCCATCGTCTCGAGCCATTGCTCGTCGGACGTCTGCAATGCGTCCGCCGTGTAGAGAATCCCGGCGTTGTTGACGAGCACGTCGAGCCCGCCCAGACGCTCGAGCGTCGTCGCGACGAGGCTCTCGCACGCGCCCGGCACACGTAAGTCGGCGCCTGCAAACTCGGCGCGGCCGCCCGCCGCGACGATGCCCGCGACGACCGCGCGGCCGCGCGGCTCGTTGCGGCCGGACACCATGACTGTTGCGCCGCTGGCCGCGAATACGCGCGCGCAAGCCTCACCGATGCCGGTAGTCGAACCGCTGACGAGGACGGTCTTGCCCGCGAAACTCATGCTTACACTCCCGAGTCGCCCCGCGCGTCCGCGGCCGTCCCCTCTGCGTCGTAGCCGCCGCGCCCGGCCCTCGCGATGAAGAGGCGGGTCAACACGGCGAATACGGCCGCAGCGACCGCCGCCGCCGGCAACGACGCCGTCAGCACTCGGTACGGCCCATGCGAGACGTAGGTGAGCGGGTTGAGCAGGTAGACGTACACGCCGCAGCCCGCGCCGAGGGCCGCCAGCGCCGCGGGGTTGAAGCCGTGCCAGAAGGCGTAGGGAGCGCCTGCGCGCGGGTCGAAGAGTGCCCGAACGTCGATCCGGCGGCGCCTGAGCAGGTAGTAGTCAATGATCTGGATGCCACAGAGCGGCGCAAATCCGACGCCGATGAACGCAAGGAAAGCGCCAAACTTCGCGAAGAAGAGCTCTGGAATGAAGAGCCCCACGGTGGCCACCGGCAGGATCGTGATCAGCAGCAGAGTCGACCACGGCAACTTTTCCACGGCGGCGAAATTCCTAAGGCCAATCGCCGAGGCATAAATCCCCGCGATGGCCGTTCCGAAGTTGGCTGCCGCGACGAATACCAGCGCCACGATTGCGTAACCGCTCCCACCGACCGTGCGCAGCCACTCGGCAGGGTCGGAACTGTGCAGCACGAGGATGCCGGCGACGCCGATCAGGCTGAGGAGCGGCACGGGCGCGCCCATCCCCAACAGCACCGGCAGCGCCACACTCCTGCCGTTCGGCGCCATCCGGATCATCGCGCCGAGGTACGGCCACCACGACAGCAGCGTCGCGATCCCGATCTCGACTCCGGTCGTGTAGTTCCACACGGGGTCCGGACCGGCAAGCGTCGGCTGGGCGCTGATTAGTTCCGGCCAGCGATGCGAAATCAGCAGGTACAGCATCCAAAGGCCGATCAGCACGTGCGCGACCAGTATGTTCGAGACGATGCTGAGGCCGCGGGCACCGCGCAGGAGCACGGTGAACACGATCACGCAGGCGAACAACGTCGTCGCGGGCACGATCTGCGCAGCGCCGACGCCTCGCGGAAGGAGGCCGAGGACGATCAACAGCTGAGCGACCGACTTCGCGAAGAAGATCAACAGAACGGAGTTCCAGCCGATGATTGACAGGAACTGCATGACCGCCGGAATCGCCCACCCGCGGGACCCGAACTGGGGCTTGGTCGAAGCGACCGAGTCGATCCCGAAGCGCACGCACGTCGGGCCGGCCGCCACCAGCACGAGTGCCATGCCGATCATGCTGCCCGCCGTGAGCGCAAAGGCCGCGTGCGCGAAGCCGAGGTAGTAGCCGGCATACTCGCCGATGAGGTAGCACCAAGTGGCGGCGGCCGCAGTCGCGAGGGCGATCGTGAGGCGCCAGGGTCCCCAGTTTCGTTCAGCCGCGAGGAGCGGCCAGGCGCTTCGGTCGGCCGCCGGGCCGTCGCCGGCGCTCAACGCCGACTCCGGCGAAGCGGCCGACCGATCATAGCCACCACCCGATCGCGAGGAGGAGAATCGGCACGGCGATGCCGAGCGCGCCTATACACCACCAACTCACCGCGTCGAAGTCGCGATCCGGCTCAAGCGGCGACTCAAGCGCGCAGATGCGCTGCTCGAGCTCGTCGGCGAACCGAGCCACCGGGAGGCGCCTGCCCACCGGTCCGGCGCTGGCCTCCGTACCGACGGGATTCACCTCAGCGCTTGCCGCGACCGGGGAACGACTCGGCATCGTCGTACGGGAACCACCAGAAGTCGTGGGGCTTGGCGGTGGGGTCGATCATCGTGAATTTCGTATGGCGAAACGTATCGAGGCCCTCCGCGCCCAGCTGGCGGCCCATGCCGGACTGCTTGCGGCCCCCGAAGGGACCTGCGTCGTTGTCGAGCAGCGGCGCATTGATCCACACCATGCCAGCCTCGATCTCCTCGACGGCACGGAATGCCTCGGCGAGATCGGTCGTATAGATCGTCGAACCGAGCGCATAGCGCGAGTCATTCGCTCGCACGATCGCCTCGTCGAGGTCGGCCACCCGGCACACCGGCGCTACCGGTCCGAAGGACTCGCCGTTGACGATGTCCGCCTCCGGCGACACGTCCTTGAGCACGGTCGGCTCGACGAACCAGCCAGCACCCGCGTCCGACGGGCGTCCGCCGCCGCAGGCGACCGCCACGCCCTGCTGGCGCGCGCGCTCGAGCTTGCCGAGATAACGCTCGAGCTCGCGCTCCGCGGCCAGGGGCCCCATATCGACCCGTCCGAGCCCGTTACCGACGCGCACCTGCCGCGTATAGCCAACGAGCCGTTCGACGAATTCGTCATACACCCGAGTGTGCACGTAGAAGCGCTCGGCCGCCGCGCACACCTGCCCGCAATTGAGGTACGCCCCGAATGCCGCGCCGCGCGCGGCCACGTCGATCGGCGCCGACGGCATGACGATGAACGGGTCATTGCCGGAGGTCTCGATCAGGGTCCGCTTGTAGAGGCCCGCGCACGTCTGCGCGACGCTGCGCCCGGTCTCGATGCCGCCCGTAAACGCGACCATGTGAGTGTCCGGGTGTGCAACGAGCTGCTGCCCGACCGGGCCGCCTCCGACGACTACCTGCAGGAGGCCCGCGGGCAACCCGGCGAAGGCTTCGACGAATTTGAGGGTCGTGAGGCTCGTGAGTTCGGACGGCTTGATGATAACTGCGTTGCCGCACGCAAGCGCCGCGGCGGCCTGCCAGCACAAAAGGCAGAGCGGGTAGTTGAACGGCAGAATAATGACGACGACGCCGAGCGGATCCTTGCTCGTGAAGTTGAACTGGCCGTCGATCACCGGGCCCAGCACGCGGCCCGCCTCGTGCCGCGCTACCTCCGCGTAGTAGTCGGTCGCAGTCGCCGACCAAACGACCTCGTCGGCGGATTCCTTGTAGGGCTTCCCCATCTCGCGCGTGAGCATCTCGGCGACCAGCGGCCGGGCTTGCCGCATCGCCTGCGCCGCCTGGTGCAGCAACTCCGAGCGCTGGTGGTAGTTGGTCTTGCGCCACCGCTTCTGGGCGCCGTTGGCGATCTCGATCGCCTCCGTCACCTCCGCCGCGGTCGCATCGACGATCTCGCCGAGGCGTTCAACGGTCGCGGGGTCGATGACGTCGCGGCGGGTCGAGCCTGCCGCCGGAATCAGGCGGCCACCAATTAGGTGGTGGGCGCTGAGCTGCGAGAAGGCGGTAAGCGCGGTCACGAAGTCCCCCAGACGAGCGTCGGCGGCGGTCACTGCGCCGCCGAAGGCGTAACACTAATCTATCCCGGCGACGCAGGGAATCACGGCGCGGCCGGCCCTCGCGCCGCAACTCCCGCTGTCGACACGCGCGCCCCGACGCGCGACAGGGATCGTGGAACTGTGTTGAACTGCGTACGCGGAACGATCGCACGCCCGGCGTGCCACGGCGGAGCGCCGCAGCGACAGCGACGATGGCATGATCTCGGGGGGGTTATCCTGCCTGACCAGACTTATTGCGCGGTGCCCGCGGCGGGCACCCACGCTCGGCGTGCGGCGACCGCGGCCCGAACGGCCGCCGGCGGCCGGTGTCGGTGAGCTCGGCGCCACCCGCGGCCGTCGCCGCCAGCGTTCGGGCGCGTCGGCTGGGCTTCGCCGCCGTGTTCGCGACAAACTTCGGCGTCGGCCTGCTGTTCGGCTTCCTGCCGCCGCTGATCGCGCTCGTGCTGAAGCGTCACGGCGCGTCGAATGCCGAAATCGGCGGAATCACCGGTATCAGCACGATCGCCGTGATCCTGCTCGGCCCGGCCTATCCGCGCATCATCGGTTGGCTCGGCCTGCGCCGTGCGATTGTCACCGGCGTCGGCCTCGCGCTCCTCGTCCTGCTCGCGATGCCCGCCTTCGACGGGATCGCGAGCTGGACGGCGCTGCGGTTCGTGAGCGGTTGTGCACTCGGGCTGCAATGGATCGCGAGCGAAGTCTGGCTGAACCGGATGGCGACTGACCGGTCGCGCGGTACGGTGATGGCGATCTACGCAACCATTTTTGCGGCGGGGGTGGTCGCGGGCCCGGTGCTGCTTGAATTCACCGGGACCCTCGGCTCGTGGCCGTTCCTGATCGGGGCGCTCGCCCTCGCACTGACTGCGGTTCCCCTCGCCTTCGTACGCGACGTGCCGACCGCCCGCTACGAACCCCTGCCGCTGCGGCACCTGCTCGGACTCGTTCGCCTGGCGCCCATCGTGATGCTAGCCGCGCTGGTCGCTGGTCTGGTGGAATCGGCCGACATCTCCCTGCTGCCCCTCCTCGGGATTGGCGCTGGTTTCGACGAGCGGGCGTCGCTATTGCTGGTAACGGCGTTTCTCGCCGGCAACGTGCTGCTGCAACTGCCGATCGGCTGGATCG
This sequence comes from Pseudomonadota bacterium, assembly GCA_025356075.1. Taxonomy (GTDB): domain Bacteria; phylum Pseudomonadota; class Gammaproteobacteria; order Steroidobacterales; family Steroidobacteraceae; genus CAIKZZ01. The sequence continues at coordinate 35,155 of JANXUT010000007.1, forward strand.
CCGACCGACTCGGGCGTCGGCCGACGCTGGCCGCGTGTGCCGCGGTCAGTGCGATCGGCCCCTTGCTCCTGACGGCGTCGCTCGGAGTGCCGGCGCTGCAATGGCCGCTGTTGCTACTCTGGGGCGGGACGATGTACGGGTTCTACACCCAGGGCATTGCGCTGCTCGGCGAATCTTTCCCCGTCCAGCAACTAGCCGCCGCCAACACGGTATTCGTGATGGTGTACTGCGCCGGCGGCGTCGTCGGCCCGGGGCTCGGCGGCCTCGCGATGGATGCCTGGTCCGGCCCCGGCCTCGTTGGTGTCCTCAGCGGCGCCGCGTTGCTGCTGATCGCCGGCCTCATCCTCGAGTCACTGCGCAGCCGGGCCCCGCGCTAGTTACGCTTGGGCCCGCACGCCTCGACCGCGGACTCCACGAGGCGTGCGCTGTCGCCGTAGAATGCCGCCGCACGTGTCGTTCGCAGGAATTCCGAGGCCACCGCCGAATCGGTTTTTCGCTCGCCGTCGCTTTTGGCGCGCGCCAGCGGCGCGAGCTTGCGTAGCGCGGCCCAGGCCGCGGTCGGTGCCACGCCAAACGACCGTTGCGGATCCTGGACCCGCCTGACGTCCATCCACAGGCTCGCCTGCAGGAGATCAAAGCCCAGGAGATCGATCGTGACGTCGACTGCCTGCCGCGCCCGCTGCACCTTGAGGCGAGTCTGCGCTTGCAGGTCCTCGACCGTGCCGATGATCGCGCTGCCGGAGGGTGCCACCGGGTTCATCAGCGTCTGGATTTCCTGCTGCAGGTCGACGGGCGAGTAGCCGAAGTCATCGCCTTGCTCGACGTGCAGCACCGCCGGGGCCGAGACGACCGTGAAGAAAGGATTGCGGAAGCGCTCGATCCTCAGTGTAACCGCGACATCCATGTTCGCGAGCGCGATCACAAAGCTCTCCAGCTGGTTCGCGAGTGGATACGGATCCCAGTTCGCATTCGAGACGATGTAGCCGTGCTGCCCGTGGCTGTGCGGGCCACCCTTCACGTAGTAGCGCATCAGCTGCGGAGTCGCCAGCTCCGGCGAATCCTCAGGCCCGAGCCCGGCGCCGATCGCTGGGTTGTGATCGGACGAATTGGCCTGGAACACGACCGCCTCGCGCAGCGCCCCCCACGCCTCCCACGTCGATGCCTGTCGCACCGACGAGGCCCTGAGGCTTTCCGGGTCCTGGATGATGCGCTTCGGGTCATCATCAAAGAGGTAGCTACCCTTGATCGTCTCAAGGGTGCGTCGGGCGTGCCAGTTGAGGCAGCGCTCCGGCCGGTCGCGCTGCACGACGTAGCTGAGTGGCGTGACACTCGAGTTCATGCCGTTCAAGTCCATCGCGTATATGAGGTCCGCCCACTCAAGCGCGTGTTGCGCGTCGTAGACGAGGAGCGCCGCCTGGCCCGTGGCGTAGGCGTTGCTGCTTGTGAGAGCGTTGTCGTCCGCGCCCGTGGGCTTCAGAGGCGCGAGGCCGGCGCGACGCAGCGCCTGCGCAGCCGGCAGTCGCACGCCTTCGAAGTAGGCGTCCCCGGTACCGACCATCGTCGCGCCGATCGCACCGAGCTGTGCGAGATCGCCCTCCCCGACTGTGCCGCGCGAGGCAACGACCGGCGTGACCCGGTGATTGAGGAGGTCGACTAGCATCTGCGACAGTTGCGGGCTCGGCGCATTGAATGCCATCGCGTTCGCGCGCACGACCATCATCGCTCGTACCACGTCTTCCGCCCCGACCTCGGGCCCAAGGCCACCCGCGGGACCTTCACGGAATCGCTGGAGCTGCGTGCGCTCGATGAGCTCGCGGTTCTTTGGCGACAACGGGTCGCCCTCGAACATTGCCGTCTCGCGCTGGTCGCCGACGCCGCGGTTGAACCAGTAGACGGCGATGCCCTCCGTCGCGGCCTCGAGCATGAGGCCGAAGTTTTCCGCCTGGCGCCGCCGGACCTCGGCACTCAATTCCACCTTGGCGCCGAATCGCGCGGCGCTGACGATGTCATCGATCGAGAGGTCGCGACCCGTCAGGATGACCGTCTGATTGGCGAGCCTGGGCTCGATCGGAGAGTAGGCAGGTGCCGCGCTCGCAGGTGCGAGAGCCGCAGTTGCCAACCCGAGGCAGTACACGAGCAGCCAGATTCTCGACACGCCGCGAAGTGGAACGTTCATCGGGTCACCTTGTGTGGACTCGTTACCCGAGCTCCGCCCATTGTAGGCGCGCCGTCCGGCTTCGGAAATGTCGAGGAGCGCGCCCTTCCAAACCGACCCGGGCGCGATGCCGGTTAACTCAGTACTCAGCTTCGAAGCCGCAGGTTGTCCGGGTCGTAGAGGGGCTCGCGCCCGACGACGGCGCGACGGCGGGTGCCGAGGATCTCGATCTCGAGCGCCGTGCCCGGTACCGCGAGGTCCGTGTGCACGTAGGCGAGCGCGATGCTCTTCCCGATCCGGTAGCCGAAGCCGCCCGACGTGACGAGGCCGACAGCCACCGATCCCTGGTAGACGATCGAGACTGCGGCCGCATCGGCATCGGTGGCCTCGACGACGAGCGGCACGAACCGCTCCTTGGGTCCCGCCGCCGCCTCGCGCTGCAGCGCCGCCTGGCCGATGAAGCCCGCGGGCTTCCCAAGCTTCACGAAGCGATCGAGCGATGCCATCAGCGGCGTGTATTCGGTCGTCAGGTCGCCCTTCCATGCGCGATAGCACTTCTCGAGCCTCAAGCTGTCCATCGCATAGAGGCCGTAGTCGTGGATTCCTAGGCTTTCGCCGGCCTCCCAGAGGAGATCGTAGATCGACTGGACGTGCTCGACCGGCACGTGCAGTTCCCAGCCAAGCTCGCCGACGTAGTTGACCCGAAGCGCAATCGCGCGCGTATAGCCGATCTCGATGGTGCGCACGGCGAGCCACGGGAACGCCTCGTTGTCGAGGCGTGCCGGGGTGAGCCGCGCCAGCAGCTCGCGCGAGCGCGGGCCCACGACGATCAGCGTGCCGAACTCGGCCGAGCGGTTGTCGATCCTGACCGCCGATCCGGCTGCCGGCAGGTGGTCGCGCAGCCAGTGCTCATCGTGGCGCTCGCCGGCCGCGGCACTGATGAGCCAGTAGCGATCGGAGCCCAGGTTCGTGATCGTCATCTCCGTGACGATTCCGCCGCTCGGCGCGCAGAAGTAGTTGAGGGCCGTGCGGCCCGGTCGCGGGATCGAGCCCGTGACCATGTGGTCGAGCCACGGCGCCGCCTCGCTGCCCGTGAGCTCGAACTTCGTGAAGCCCGGCAGGTCGAGCACCGCGACGCGCTCGGCGACGGCGCGGCACTCGCGCGCGACGGCCGCGTGCCAGGCCGGGCGACGGAACGAGAGCGCCGGGACGAGGGGATCCGCCGGCTCCGGAAAATAGACCGCGCGCTCCCAGCCGCCGCGAGCGCCAAATTTCGCGCCCTTGTCCTTGAGCCGCTGGTACGCCGGGGACGTCTTCGCGGGGCGGCCCGCGGCGCGCTCCTCGGCCGGGAAGCCGATGCCGTACTCGTACTGGTACGTCTCGACGGCCTTCGCATGCGTGAAGCGGTGATTCGCGTAGGCGAGGTAGCGGCGCGAGTCGAGCGGCCACATGTCCCATTCCGGTTGGCCGTCGGCCACCCACTCGGCGATCGTCTTGCCCGCCCCGCCCGCCTGCACGATGCCGAAGGTGAACGCGCAGCAGTGGAAGAATCCCGGGAGCCCGGGAGCCGGACCAATGAGCGGGTTGCCGTCCGGGGCGTAGGGAATGGGCCCGTTGATCACGGTCTTGACGCCGACCGACCCCAGGATCGGTACGCGCGCGCAGGCGGCCTCGATGTAGGACTCGAGCCGGCCGACGTCATCATCGAACAACTGGTTCGCGAACTCCGCCGGAACGCCGTCGAGCCAGTGCGGCGTCGCCTGCCACTCGTAGGGCCCGAGCAGCAGCCCCTGCCGCTCCTGCCGGAGGTAGTAGCTCACGTCGGGATCCCGGATCAGCGGCAGGCGCAGCGCACCGCGCGCGACGAGTTCCGGGATGTCCTCCGTGACGAGGTACTGGTGCGAGAGCGTCACGATCGGCAGGTACTCGCCGACCATCGCGGCGATCTCGCCGCCGCGGTAGCCGGCGGCGTTGATGACGCTGGCCGCGCGAATAGCACCCCGGTCGGTCGTGATGAGCCATTCGCCCGAGGGCGTGCGCTCGATCGCGGTGACCTTGGTGTTCCGGTTGATCTCCGCTCCCCGGTCGCGCGCGCCCTTGGCGAGCGCCTGCGTCAGCTGCGCCGGGTCGATGTCGCCGTCGTACGGGTCGTAGAGTCCGGCCAGCAGCCCGTCGGTCGTGAGGAACGGGTGGCGCGATGCGATCTCGGCGGGGCCGAGCATCTCGAACTCGATACCCTGCGCGTGCGCCTGCGAGACGACGTGGCGAAACTCATCGACCCGCTCGGGTGAATGCGCGAGGCGGATGCTGCCGGTGATGTGATAGTTGATGTCGTAGCCGACCCGCTCGGCCAGCGATGCGTAGAGACGGGTGCTGTGGCGCTGCAGCTTGATCAGGTTCCACGAGGTCGAGAAGTTCGGGCAGTTCCCCGCCGCGTGCCACGTGGAGCCCGCCGTCAGCTCATCGCGCTCGAGCAGTACGCAGTCGCGCACACCGAGTTCCGTCAGGTGATAGAGCGCGCTGCAGCCGACCGCCCCGCCACCGATCACCACCACCTGCGCATGCGTCTTCATGGCGTTCCTAACTCCACTCGAGTGTCGCCGCCGGCGCGAAAGAGGCGCGCGGTCTACGACTCAGCATTTGATCCGTTCATTCTTCGGGTCGTACCAGGGCGCGAGCTGCACGTGCGCCGCGTGGCGCTCGCAGGCGACCTCGACCTCCCACGTTCCCGATTCGAGCCATTCGCGCGTGACGCCGCCGCTAGCGTGCGCATAGGCGAGGCCGAGCGACTTGCCGAGCCTGTGCCCCCACGCGCCCGACTTGATCGAGCCGACGATAACGCCGTCCCGGAGGAGCGGCTCCTCGTGGTAAAGGAGCGGCGCGGTGGCCGAATCATTCGCGACCATCACCTGCACGAGGCGCTTCGGCAGCACGCCCTTGGCGCGCTGCGCGAGGAGCGGGTCGCGGCCGATGAAGCCGTCGGTCTTTTGCCAATCGACGGTGAAGCCAAGTCCCGCTTCGAGCGGCGTGTCCTCGTCGGCGATGTCGTGGCTCCAGTGCCGGTAGCCCTTCTCGACCCGGCATGCTGCCATCGCGTGGTAGCCAGCGTGCCTGAGGCCGAACGGCGCGCCCGCCTCGAGCAGCCGCTCGTACACCTCGCCGCAGAATTCGGCCGACAGGTAGAGCTCCCAGCCGAGCTCCCCGACGTAGGTGATCCGGCTCGCGCGCACACGCGCGTAGCCGATGTCGATCTCGCGCGAGTACCCGAACGGATGGGCGGCATTCGAAAGGTCGGCGCCCGAGAGCTGCTCGAGGAGCGCGCGGCTCAGTGGCCCCATGACGCCAAGCATCGAGATGCCGGCGGTCACATCCGTCACCGTGCAGTGCGCGCCCTCAACGGTGGCGACCTGTCGCTTGAGCCACGCAAGATCACGCGTCTGGCAGATCGCGGACGTCACGACCATGAATTCCTGCGCGCCGATCCGCGTGATCGTCAGGTCGGCCTCGATCCCGCCGCGCTCGTTCAGCCACTGCGTGTAGACGATCCTGTCGAGCGGCACGTCGACGTTGGCGGTCGACATGCGGTTCAGGATCCGGCACGCATCGGCGCCCTGCACCAGGAATTTGGCGAAGCTCGTCTGGTCGAAGAGCGCCACCGCATCGCGCACCGCCAGGCACTCCTCGCGGCAGGCCTCGAACCAGTTCTGCCGGCCGTAGGAATATTCGTAGGCCGGGGCGGAACCGGGCCGCCCGTACCACATCGGCCGCTCCCACCCCGCGGTCTCACCCATGCAGGCGCCAGCGGCGATGAGGCGGTCGTGCAGTGGGCTGCGACGGGCTCCGCGCGCCGTCGTGTACTGGTAGTACGGCCAATGCATCGCATAGAGGAGGCCGAGTGTCTCGACGGTACGGTCGCGCAGGTAGCGGCGGTTGGACTGGAACGGCATCACCCGCCGGATATCGACGTCGCAGAGGTCAACCGGCGGCTTGCGATCGAGGATCCACTGCGCCACGACCTTGCCTGCGCCGCCGCTCGCGGCGATGCCGACGGAATTGAAGCCGCTCGCGACAAAAAGGTCCCGCACTTCCGGCGTCTCGCCGATGTAGTAGCGGTCATCGGGCGTGAAGCTCTCGGGGCCATTGAAGAAGAGCTGGATGCCTGCGTCCGCTAGCGCCGGCACGCGCCGGGTCGCATCGGCAAGGATCGGCTCGAAATGATCGTAGTCGGCCGGCAGCGTGTCGAAGCAGAAATCCTCGGGGATCCCGGCCATGCCCCAGGGCTTGGCGACCGGCTCGAAGCAGCCCATCAGGAGCTTGCCGGCATCCTCCTTGTAGTAGGCGCACTCATCCTGCACGCGCAGCACCGGCAGGTTTGGCGGCAGCCCCGCGATGGGCTCGGTGACGATGTAGAAGTGCTCGGCGGCGTGCAGCGGCACGGCAACGCCCGCAGCGGCACCGAGCGCGTGCGACCACATGCCGGCGGCGAGCACGACGGTATCCGCCGCGATGAAACCCTCGGCGGTGTCGACTCCGGTCGCCCGTCCGCGCTCGAGGCGGATCGAGGTGACCTTGGTGTTCTCGAAGATGCGCGCGCCGCGCATCTTCGCGCCCTTCGCGAGCGCGTTCGCGGTGTCGATCGGATTGGTCTGGCCGTCCTTCGACAGGAACACGCCGCCGACGATGTCATCGACGCGCAGGAGCGGCCAGCGCTCCTTGATCTCACCCGGTGTCAGCACGTTGATGTCGAGCCCGAAGGTCTTGCCCATCGAGGCGCCGCGCTTCAGCTCCTCGAAGCGGGCGTGGGTCTTCGCGACGCTGACCGAGCCGTTCTGCTTGAACCCCGTCGCCTGGCCGGTCTCGGCCTCGAGCGAGCGGTAGAGCTCGGCGGTGTACTTCGCGAGCTCGGTGAGGTTTCGGGTCGCCCGCAACTGCCCGACGAGGCCCGCCGCGTGCCAGGTGGTGCCGCAGGTCAGCTGGCGGCGTTCGAGGAGGATGACGTCGGTGACGCCAATCTTGGTCAGATGGTAGGCGATCGAGCAGCCGGCAATGCCGCCGCCCACGATCACCACGCTCGTCCGGCTCGGAAGTGCCATTCATCCGCCCCTTGTCAAAACCTGTCGACGCGCCGACCGTCAGTAGCGCGGCGGCGCGATCACCCACAGCGACACCGAAACCTCCGGCCCCGGATTCGCGGCGCTGAAGGGCTCGCCGCGACCGATCCGGAAACTATCGCCGGTCCGAAGCCGAAACGTCTGCTTGCCGACGTCGAGGTCGAGCTCGCCCGCGACGACGAAGCCCGACTGCTCAGCCATGCGCGAGACCTGCTCATCCCCGCTCCGCGCGCCCGGCGCGAAGGTACTCAGGATGAGCTCGGCCTCGCCCGTCAGCGTCGGCGAGAGGAGTTCCTCCTCGATGCCCGTGCCCGGGAAGTTGAGCCGGCGCCGGTTCTCGCGACGGACCACGCGGCCGTGTTCGGCCGGGACCCTCGGGTCGTAGCCCTGGAAGAACCAGCCGATCTGCACATCGAGCGCATCGCTGATCGCCTTCAGCGTCGAAATGGACACTTCCGAGCGGCCGCGTTCGATCTGGCTCACGTAGCCGACCGATTTCCCGATCTCCTCGGCAAGCCGCGCGAGGCTCAAGCCTCGCGCGGCCCTGAGGTCGCGGATCTGGCCGCCGAGCGGGCTGAGCGGGAATACCTCCCTGGCGCGCGCACCGGCCGCGGCCGGGCGCACCGGTCGCCGGCGTCGAGTCTTCGAGTCGGCCTTTGGCCCCACGCCTCGCCCCCACCAACGTGTCCCGCAATGTTCACAAGTATATCCGATACCGTGTCAATTTTCATAAATATGAACATTGTGCGGAGGCCCATCACAGCCGCCACGAGCGCCGCGGTCGCCTCGAACCAACCCCGCTCGGGTACGCTGCGAGCGGCCGAACGGGAGTGGCCGCGATGATTCCAACGACGATGACGGCGGTTCTGCTCACCGGGCACGGCGGCCTCGAGTGCCTCAGCATCCGCGACGACGTCCCGACGCCCGCGCCCGCGGCGGGCGAGGTCCTCATCCGCGTGGGCGCCGCCGGCCTCAATAACACCGATATCAACCTGCGCATCGGCTGGTACTCGAAGACGGCCGGCGCGGGCGCCCACGCCGCGGCGACGGACGCCGGCTGGACCGGTTCCGCACTCGAATTCCCGCGGATCCAGGGCGCCGACGCCTGCGGCCGGGTTGTCGCCGTCGGCACTGCGATCGACCCGAAGCGCCTGGGTGAGCGGGTCCTCGTGAACCCCATCCTCGCCCGCGCCGCTGGCGATCACGGTCCCGAGCCTCGTTACCTCGGCTCCGACTGCGATGGGGCGTTCGCCGAGTACCTGTGCGTTCCGGGGGCGAGCGCGATCCCGCTCGAGTGCGGCCTGACGGACGTGGAACTCGCCTCGTTTCCCTGCGCCTACACGGCCGCCGAGAACATGCTCTGTCGCGCCGATGTCGCGGCGACCGATACGGTACTCGTGACAGGGGCTTCCGGCGGCGTGGGCTCGGCAGCAGTGCAGCTCGCCCGCCGGCGCGGCGCGCGCGTGTACGCCCTCGCGGGCGCGGCGAAGGCCGCGGCGGTGCGCGCGCTCGGAGCCGAGCGCGTGCTCGGCCGCGATGCCGATCTCGTTGCCGAGCTTGGCCGCGAGTCCGTGAGCGTCGTCATCGATGTCGTCGGCGGGGCCGAGTTTCGCCGCCTGCTCGAACTCCTCGCGCGCGGCGGGCGCTACGCGGTGGCCGGCGCGATCGGCGGTGCCGAGGTCGCGCTCGACCTCAGGACGCTCTATCTCAAGGACCTCTCGCTCTTCGGCTGCACGATTCCCGCACCCGGCCTCTTCGAAGCGCTCGTCGGCTACATCGAGCGCGGCGAGATCAAACCCGTCGTGAGTGCAACCTACCCGCTGCGCGCGATCGCCACGGCACAGCAGGAATTCCTGTCGAAGGCGCACGTCGGCAAGATCGTGCTGGTTCCCGGCTAGATTCCCGCCAGCAACCCGTCGGTCTCATCGACGATCCCGACCCCCCGCTCGGCGGACCTGAGCGTATTGAAGAGCAGCATCGTCACGGTCATGGGCCCGACGCCGCCCGGGACCGGGCTGATCAGCGATGCCTTACGGCTCACCCCCGCGAAGTCGACGTCGCCCGTGATGCTACCGTCGGCAAGGCGGTTGATGCCGACGTCGATGACGACCGCCCCGGTCCTCACCATCTGCGGCACGATCAGGTTGGGGACACCGGCGGCAACGACCAGGATGTCGGCCAGCAGCGTGAACTGAGCGAGGTCGCGCGTCAGCTTGTGGCAGATGCACACCGTCGCATCCTTCTGCATCAGCATCATGGCGGTGGGCTTGCCCACGATGTTGCTCGCGCCGACGACGACGACGTTGCGGCCGGCGATCTCGACGCGCTCGTGCTCAAGGAGCTTTTGTACGCCGAACGGCGTGCACGGCGGGAACACGGTCGTGCCGGTCATCAGCCCACCGACGTTATAGAGATGGAACCCGTCCACGTCCTTGTCGACCGAGATCCGCTCGAGGACCCGCCGCATCGCGATGTGGCCGGGCAACGGCAACTGCACGAGGATCCCGTGGGTACCGGAATCAGCGTTCAGGCGGTCGATCTCGGCGAGCAGGACGGCCTCGGGCGCATCCGCCGGCAGCGCGATCAGCTCCGAGCGGATGCCGATTTCCTCGCAGGCGCGGACCTTGTTCCTCACATAGACGCGGGAGGCCGCGTTGTCGCCGACCAGGATCACGGCGAGCCCGGGACGTACGCCGTGCCGGGAGGCCAGTTGCTCGACCCGCGCACCGTATTCGGCGCGCAACTTGCGGGCGACGGCTTTGCCGTCGATGATGCGGGCAGTCATGAAGGTCCTGAACTGTCAGCGGAGCCGGACGGCCGTGATTCTAGCGCGGGATCCGCTTCCGGCGCGGGCGCGCTGATGGCGAGCGAGCCACCCGGCGCCCGACGGGCCCGGCCGAGCGCACGGGATGCGAGGCAGAAGGCACGCGCAGCGCGCCCCGCGGGACCGGCGTACATCACCCGCGCGATCCCCCCGTACGAGCTCCTGTCCGAGGAAGGGCTGCTGGCCGTCGAGGCGCACGCCGATCTCCTCCTCGAGGAAATCGGGCTCGAGATCCGCGGCGATCCAGAAGCGATTGCGCTCTGGCGCGCGGCCGGCGCGACAATCCTCGACGACACGCGCGTCCACGTGCCGCGAGGCCTCGCGCGCGCGATCGTGCGCGATTCGGCGCCGCGCGAGTTCACGCAGCACGCGCGCAATCCTGCGCGCAGCGTGCCCATCGGCGGCGCCCACACCGTCTTCGCGCCCGCCTACGGCTCGCCATTCGTGTCGGACCTCGACCGTGGCCGTCGCTACGGGACGCTCGAGGACTTCCACAACTTCATCAAGCTTGCCTACGTCTCGCCGTGGCTGCACCACTCCGGCGGCACCGTGTGCGAGCCCGTCGACGTTCCCGTCAGCCGGCGCCACCTCGACATGGTGTACGCCCACATGCGCTACTCGGACCGGGCGTTCATGGGCTCGGTCACGACCGCAGCGCGCGCCGCCGATTCGATCGAACTCTGCCGGATCCTGTTCGGGGCGGAGTTCGTCGACCAGAACTGCGTGATCCTGGGCAACGTCAACGTGAACTCCCCGCTCGTGCTCGATGGCGAGGCGAGCCGCGTGATTCGCACCTACGCGGCGGCCAACCAGGCGCCCGTCTGCGTGCCCTTCATCCTGGGCGGCGCGATGGGACCCGTGACGACCGCGGGCGGGCTCGCCCAGTGCTTCGCGGAGGCGACCTTCTGCGTCGCTCTCGGCCAGCTCGAGCGTCGCGGCTCACCGGCCATCCTCGGCAACTTCCTTTCGTCGATGTCACTTCGAAGCGGCGCGCCGACCTTCGGAACGCCCGAGCCCGCGCTCGCCTACTTCGCGATCGGCCAGCTGGCGCGGCGCTTGGGGGTGCCGCTTCGGTGCGGCGGCAACCTCTGCAGCTCCAAGGTCCCGGATGCGCAGGCCGGCGTCGAGAGCGCGAACTCGATGTGGCCCGCAATACTCGCGGGAGCCAATTTCGTGCTGCATTCGGCCGGCTGGCTCGAGGCGGGACTGACGATGTCCTACGAGAAATTCGTCATGGACGTCGACCAGTGCGGAGGCTTTCACACGCTCTGCCGCGGCATGGCGCTCGATGAGAATGCCTTCGCGCTCGAGGCATTCCGCGAAATCGGGCCGGGACACCATTACCTCGGGTCCGCCCACACGATGGCGAACTACGAGACCGCCTTCCACGACTACGCGCTCGCCGACAACAACTCGTTCGAGCAATGGAGCGCGGACGGCTCACAGGATCAGCTGACCCGGGCGAACCGGCGCTGGAAGGCGCAGCTCCAAAGCTACGAGGCGCCGCCCCTGGACGTGGCGATCGACGAGGCGCTCGGCGAGTACGTCGAGCGCAGGCGCCGTTCGCTCGGCGATGAACTAGGCTGAGGCGCGGCTCGCCCGCGCCTCAGGCGCGCCGTTCGCCGATGCCAATGACCTTCGGCTGATCGACGCCGCCGTCGATGCCCGCCGGCGCGAGCATCTGCTCGCGCGGCAGGCGGATCGGGAAGCGCGCGCGGATCGCCTGGTCGACCGCCTCCGGCACGTGGCTCGGGTAGTGGCTGGCGAGAATCTCGCGCACCTTCATCGCGGCACGCTCGACGACATCGTGCCCGCCGAGTTCGTTCCACTCATTGGGGCTCTTCCGGTCGCCGATCGCGGGGTAAAGGTAGTCCGTCTGCATGAGCTGCAGCGTCTGGTCGGAGCCGAGGAAGTGGCCGGGACCGTTCAGGCACACGTCCTTGATCGTCTCGAACGACAGCTTCTCTTCCGACACGTCGATGCCCTTGATCGTGCGCTGGGTCGCGCCGATCGTGTCGTTGTCGATGATCAGGCTCTCGAGCGAGAAGCCGAGCAGGCTCGCGTGCATGCCGGCTGATTCGTAGATCAGGTTCGCGCCGGCGTTGCCGACGAGCGCGTGGTTGAGGGCCTTCTCCGAGCCCGCCTGCCCGTCGGGGAGCTTCGAGTCGGTCATGCCGGAGGCGGTGCCGCCGGTGAGATCGTAGAAGTGGGCCATCTGCCCCGCGGCGGCCGAGAGGAGCGCCTGCTCGGGACTGCCGCCCGACATGGCGCCGGTGCGCAGGTCCGAGACGAAGCACCAGGTCCCGAAGATCGCCGGGTGGCCGGGCTTGATGGCGTTCACGTAGACGAGGCCCGCCAGCACCTCGGCGACTTCCTGCGCGAGGGCGCCTGCGAGCGCGGCGGGCGCGGTGGCACCCGCCTGTCCGGCCGAGAGGAGCAGCACCGGCATGCCTCCTTCGACCGCGACCTCCATGCAGCGGCAAGCGTCGGTAGCGAATTTCATCGGCGGCACGACGAAGCAGTTCGACTGGCTGACGAACGGGCGCTCGCGCCACTTCTGCTCGCCGCCAGCCACCATGTGCAGCATCTCGAGCGACGCCTTGACGTGGTCCGGATGGACCCAGCTGCTGCCGACGTGCTTGGTCGTGCTCATGACCGAGGCGTAGCAGGTGTTGAAGTCCATCTCGAAGGGGTCGGGGATATCCCGCGGCACGACGGCGCGCTGGAAGAAGTGGATGTGCTCCATGACGTCGACGATCCGGCCGATGTCGTACAGGTCCTTGATCAGCGATTCGCGGTAGCCAACCTCCGGGTCGACGATGTTGACGGCGGCGCCGGCGGTGCCGAAGTAGACCCGCTTGCCCCACGGCTCCATGTCGTAGCGCGGCTCCTGGCCGTGCAGCACGAAGTGCCGGGCGGCCTTCGCGAGCGTGTCCTCGACGAGGGCCTTGGGGAACAGGAGGCGGCCGTGGTCGCTGACGGTGCAGCCCGCGCGGGTCAGGTACTCGACGCCGGACTCGGGCGCATCGGCGAGGCCGACCTCGGCGAGGAGCCTGAGCGCCGTCTGGTGAATCTGGTTGACGTCGGCGTCGGTTAGCGGCCGATACCGACCGCTCTCGAGGCCGGGCTTCACGGGCTTCAAGTAGTCGGGCAGAGGTCCGGAACGCAGCGCCCGTCGCGCATCGCGGCCGGACGGTCGTCGACAGCCCTTCTGGATTTCCGTCACGTGCTCACTCCCGAAAGTGCTGCGACTCAAGACCGTAGCACGCTGCAGGGGACCGGGCCTCGAGCGCGGTCCCGGGATCGGTCGGGTACGGGCCTTGGGGCGAAGGCCCGCCGCCGCGACCGCCAAAGGCTAGCCTCGCACGCCCTATCCCCCTGCGCGGACAAGTTTTTCTACCAGCTGGCAAGAATTCCCAGCCCCGGGGTGAATGAATGGTGCATCGCAGCAGCGGGGCGCGTCCGCTTCCCGGCAGGCCGGGATCGGGGTGGCGAGAAAGGCGCCAATGTTTTTTTTGGATGCCCCGATCCATTTTCTCGGCTTGGACCTGCCGCGCGAATATGAAAGTCTCGGGTGGGGAGCTGCAGGCCGCCACTTGAGGCCGAATGCAGCACCCGGGCGCACGGTGCTGGCGCTTTAGGAATGACGGGGGCGGAGCAGGCGCCCGATCGGCAGAACACGACGTTTGTTGCCGATACGCAACGTCGCAATGACGACGAATATCGCGCATGATGCGCGCAGGGGTAGCGGGATTTCAGCGCAAAGCTAGCGTCACCGGGATCCCGGGGCTTCGATCGATTGCAGCAATGCAACGAACAGGGCAGATGTCGAATCGGGGAATTTGAGTCACGCGTTGCCGTTGCGGCTGCGTGAAAAATTACGGTCCTTGAAT
>JANXUT010000022.1 GCA_025356075.1 Pseudomonadota bacterium
CAGCTCGGGCAAGTCCCGAGTCCCCGCTTTCGGACGGTGACGCTCTGTCTCCGCCGCTTCCTCCATGAGGCTGGCGTAGCGGAAGAACCCCGGATAGTCGTGGCAGAGCATCGCGAGCTCTTTGTCGGACGCGCCCGTCCAGATCCGGTGAAGATCCGGCAGATGTCCCGCCATCCGCGGGATCAATGCGAGTCCCCGCACACCGTCCGCGACAAGTTGCCGGACCCGCGCGTCCATCAATGATGCCAACGTGCGGAACTCCTGCACGGTCGGTGCGGTCGGTGCGGTCGGTGCGGTCGGCGAATTCAGCACAGGGCCACGCGTCGCACGCTACGCAAGCCGGAGACTGATCCTGAGACTGTGAGCCCGCTGCCGGACTGCGCTCTCGGTGCGATTCAGCTTTTTCGCGATCGCGCCGGCGCTGTGCTTGCGGGCGAGACTGCGAAGCGTCTTCAGGTCCGACGCTTTCCACGGGATCCGTTGCGTTCTCTTGCGCGCTCGCGCCATCAGTATCTCCTGTCGGGGGGACGTGATTGTACGGGATCGGGGAGTACCGTCGTACCGGGATCGCACGACCGCGACGGGATGGAGGGCGCTGACACGGGCGACGAGGTTCTGTCACGCCAGGACGCCCGCGGATCCGCGGGCAACCCGAAATGCACGAGCACGGTCGCCGCGGGATTAACGACATGCACCCGGACTTCCATTCGCTCCGATTTCGCGCGCTCCCGCGCAGACGTTCCGGCTCCTCGAGGAAGTTCTCCGCCATGGCCTCGAAGAGCGGTGACGTCCCCTCCTCGTCCTCGCCGAACGGATCGAGCAGCCGCAGGGTCTCGAGATAGCCGAGCGTGCGATCGCTGGGCGTCCCCATCAGTCCCGGATGCGTTTTGAGGCCCTTGCGCTCAAAGGTCGCAACGGTGTCGAGCGGTTCGAGGTGGGGGAGTTTGCCCGTCGGGGACTTCAACGAGGTGCGGGGCACGCGAAGCTCCACCAGACGCTCCACGGCCCGCGCAAAGCGCTCGTCGGTCGCGACTTCATCCGGCATGAAGGCGGCGCACGCCACCGCGGCGCCGGCCTCGAATGAACGGATGATGGCGACTGCGTTGGCGTAGTGCCGATACCCCCACACCTCGAAGGAGTCGACGCAGACGAGATCCGGCGCCGACCCACGCGGCTCGGATCGTCCCGAGAGCACGTCGAAAGCGAGCACGTGAAAGGTGACTCCATCAGTGCTGCACGCCGCGCGTGTCCTCAAGGGCACTCGCGGAGCGCCACAGTACCCACACACGCCCCACCGTCAGTTCCGCGAGGACGGCGGCAGAATCACGTAGTTCGAGGTCCCGGACGGACCGGCGCAAATCAACGTGGACACTGGCCGTCACTGGCGACTCCCGACCCTCTCCCTGCACGGTAGCGTGCGGTACATAGTGAAAGTCCGCCCGTGTCCTGGTGGGATATGCCGTCGTCGGCCACACCAGCAACCGCCCGGCCCAGGCGGACGGTGCATGATCGCGGCCAGAACTGCGGGCGCGGACGGATCGGGGCCGGTGCGCGGCCGGCATTCAAGGCGCTCAGGAAGCGCGGCGAGGTCGCCTAACGACGGGGTCGGCCTGGCCGTTTGCGCTTCGACACCACGGTCTTTGCCTTCTTCGCGGCCGGCGCCTTCTTCTTGGCGGCCGCAGCCGTTCGGACCGGCGGTGCCTTCATTTCGAGGCTGACCATATCGATCCCGAAGACATTTGCGAGCTGCGAGGAATCCAGTATGCGACTCGCAACCGGCGCCTTTTGAACCGACGGGCCGGCCTCGCCGGCGCGAGTGATCAGCTCCTTGGCTTCGACTTGACGCAAGCTGAACAGCAACGCCGGCTCCGTATCGAGTCGCGCGCCGACGCCGTACAGCGTCGCCGCGACGTGCTTGCACATCGCGGCCGAATCCGGGCAACTGCAGCTGAAAGTGATTTCCTTCGGGGACGGGAAGAGGCCGGTCCCGGGCCGTGTGATTCGCTCCATCACCGACGTCGACAACTGCCCCTGCAGAAGCTCGACCAGGGAGTCGATCGACTGCGAGCAGTCGCGGACGATGTCATCCCACGTCGGTGCCGGAACTTCCGCGATCTTCACCTGGATCCGGTAGAGGCTCGACCCCATCACCTGGGCCGTGGCCTCCCCGGCCGCGATCTTGAGATCAATCACCGAACCGTTGCGCAAGTACGTCCGTCCCCGCGGCAGCCGGTTCGAATAGTCGCTGTAGCGCTCGAGGTTCTGGCACCAGGCTTTTCCCCAGAACGTCCTGGCAATCGCCCCACGGCCGGCCGTGACCGGCGCGAGGGCCCGGCCCGAGTTTTTGAGCTTCGCGACCGCGCGCTCGGCCTTCTGGCGACGCTGCGCGACGGGGACATAGGGCTTCCAGCGAAAGTACATCTGTGGCCGTCCGATAGTGCTGTCAGGTCAGGCTTCGGCCTGCGCCGAATGAATATCAAGCGCCACGAGATTCAGCAATGCCTTGTCCGTGAGCTCCGTCAACTGCAGTTCCGCACCGCCCTCGAGTACATCCCTGACGAGTGCATGCTTGGATTCGATCAGCTGATCGATCTTGTCCTCGACCGTCCCGCGGCAGACGAACTTGTGGACGAGGACGTTTCGGGATTGGCCGATGCGGAAGGCCCGATCGGTCGCCTGATTCTCCACGGCCGGGTTCCACCAACGATCGAAGTGCACGACGTGGGAAGCGGCCGTGAGGTTCAGCCCCGCGCCGCCGGCCTTGAGGGACAGGACGAAGAACGGCGTCAGCTCCTCGTCCTGGAACCGCCGCACCAATTCCCTGCGCTTCGCGACCGGCGTTCCGCCATGCAGCACAAGCCCTTCGCGTCCGAACACGCTGCCGAGAAACGTCGCAATCGGCTGCGTTGCTTCGCGAAACTGCGTGAAGACGAGCATCTTCTCCTGCTTGGCGGCGATCACCTCGGCGAGCTCGCGCAGGCGCGCGAACTTGCCACTGTCGCTCGGGGCCCAGGCACCGTCGCCGAGCCACTGGGACGGGTGGTTGCAGATCTGCTTGAACCGCATCAGATATGCGAGGACCGTGCCGCGGCGATTCATGCCCTCGACGGTATCGAGCGCCTCGGCGAGCTCCCCTACCGCACGCTCATAGAGTGCCGCCTGCGGTGGACTCAAGAAGCAGAAGGCCTTCATCTCCGTCTTGTCCGGCAGATCCGCGATCACGGACTTGTCAGTCTTGAGGCGCCGAAGGATGTAGGGCCGCACGAGTTCGCGCAGCGGCCCGAAGTTGCCGTTCGTCGATAGCCGCTTCGCGTAGGACGAGAACGCCCGGTCAGAGCCCAGGAGCCCCGGGTGCGTGAAGTCGAAGATCGACCACAGGTCCGAGAGCCGGTTCTCGACCGGTGTGCCGGTCAGCGCGATGCGGGTGGTGGCGTTGAGTTTCTTGACCGCACGCGTCTGCTTGGCACCCGGGTTCTTGATGGCCTGCGCTTCATCGAGCACGGCGACGCGCCATTCGGTCTCGCTCAGCCAGGGGTAGCGCAGAGTCGCACCGTAGCTCGTGATCACGAGGTCAATCGTCGCGAGGCGCTCTGGGTCCACGGCCTTCAGTTCCCGGGCGTCGAGTGCGGACGGGTGCGCAACGAGCACCGACAGACCCGGTGCGAACCGTTCGATTTCGTCCGCCCAGTTGGCAAGGAGCGAGGCCGGCGCGACCAGAATGCTCGGCCGGCGCTCCGCTCGGTCGGGTCGCCGATCCTTCTTGAGCACCAGTAGCAGCGCGAGCACCTGAATGGTCTTGCCCAATCCCATATCGTCGGCGAGACACGCGCCGAGCCCCAGGCGATTGAGGAGGTAGAGCCAGCGGACGCCGGCCTGCTGATAGGGACGCAGCGTCGCCTTGAGTGCCGCTCCAGGATCGACGCGTGCGAGGCCTTCGGGACTGCGCAACCCCTTTAGCGTTTCGGCAAGCCAAGGACCGGCGACGACGGAAGACCACGCGGGATCCGCCTCCTCGGTGCCCTCCTCCGCGACGCCCGCTCCGGCCATCAGCCGCATGGCCTCGCCGAACGGCACGCCGCCCGCGGTAGCAGCCTTTTCCACGCGCTGGAATCGCTCGAGCAACGCCGAGAGCGTCCTGCGATCGACCTCGACCCAGCGACCGCGCAGGAACTGCAGCCCGTCGGAGCCGGCCAGCAATGAGCGGATCTCGGCATCGGTCAGGCGCTCATCGCCGAGCGTGAGCTCGACGCTGAAGTCGAGGAGCGCATCCTTGCCAAGGACGGAGGGGACCCGACCGCCGACCGTCGACTTGACCTTCGGACGCGCCGGCCGGCCCGCCGTCCAGGCGCTTGGCGTCCGAATCACGATGCCGGCGGCTTCCAGGGCCGGAACGTCGGTCAGAAACTGGAATGCCTCCGCGGGCGTGAAGCGCAGTGGATGGTAGATCTCGCCCGCCTCGACCATCGCGCGCAACCAGGCGCACTGTGCGGCGGCCCGTTGTACGGGCTTCAGGAGCGACAACAGGCGCGCCTGGTTCCTGGCGCCGGCGTATTCCCGCAATGCCTCGGCGAGCGGCTGGTGTTGTGCGCGGCCTTGCGCGGAGAGCTGCGTCGTGTACGTCGCGATGAATGCGAACGGCGCCTGCTCGTCGCTGCGGTTCTCCGCGAGATTGAAATGCACGCGCCCGACGAGACTCCACGCGGAGTTGCGTGCGTTGAGGTAGTCCTGCAGGGAATGCCTCGACGCCGCGCGATCCGCGCGGCACGCGGTGTCGACCTGCTCCCACAGCGTCTCGAGCGCCGCGACGGTCAGGTACTCCCCGCCCGCCATCGGCGGTGCCGCGGCGACGAGCGCTTCCAGCGCATCCTTCGAGGGTGCGCCGATCGCCGGCAGTACGACATCGCGATCCCCGGATTCCCCGGAGGTGCACAGCGCGGTGACGTACAGGGCCGCGAAGTCGCGCCAGTACGCGAAGGCCGTCGGAAGCGCGGTACCCACCTCGCCGAGCCCAAGTTGCAGAAGCCCGTGGCCGGCACCGCGCTCAAACGGCGGTTCGATTCGCCGGCGGACCTCGTCAGGCAGCTCCGGCGCATCGCCCGACGGCGCAAATACAAGGTGGCCGTGTGGAGTGAGGGCGAGATGACCCGTCGATGCCGGCATACCCAGAGTCTACCGTGCTGCTTGGCAGCCGCTCGGTGGCGATGGCTCGCCCATCGGATCGCTTCCAGGCGCGCAACCTGACCGGTTGCGGCCCGCCGCCCGCGACGCCACCGCCCGGGTCAAGCGATTTGTCGCCTCATGGAGCCCGGGCCTGCGCATTGAGATGGTCCTTGAGCTTCGACCAGCGGCGGTGGGCTTGCGAGCCCTTGACCGCGATGGCGAGCGCCTTGCGAGTACCGACGAGCACGACGAGGCGCTTGCCGCGGGTCACACCGGTATAGAGCAACTGGCGCTTGAGCATGAGGTAGTGCTGGGTCGTGACCGGGATCACGACCGCCGGATACTCCGATCCCTGCGCCTTGTGAATCGTCGTCGCGTAGGCGAGCACCAGCGCGTCGAGCTCCCCGAACCTGTAGCTCACCGTGCGATCATCGAACGTGACGGTGAGTTCCCCGACCGCGTCGTCGACGTCCGCCACGATGCCGAGATCGCCGTTGTACACGTCCTTGTCATAGTCGTTCAGCGTCTGCATCACCTTGTCGCCGGGGCCGAATGTGTAGCCGAAGCGCTCGACCCGGCGGTCGCCCGGCGGGTTCAGCACCTTCTGCAGCTCGAGATTGAGCGATCGCGCGCCGAGGCCGCCGCGGTTCATCGGGCACAGGACCTGGATGTCGCGGATCGGGTCGAGACCGAACCTGCGCGGAATCCGGTCCCGTACGATCTCGAGGATCCGCGCGACGCCGACCTCCGGCTCTTGCGCCTCGACGAAGAAAAAATCGGAATTCGGGTCGTCCGGAAACTCCGGCATCAGGCCCTGGTTGATGCGATGGGCGTTGACGATGATCCGGCTCGTCGCCGCCTGACGGAACACCTCGGTCAGGCGCACGACCCCGACGGTCCCGGAATCGATGATGTCGGCGAGAACCTGGCCGGGCCCCACGCTCGGCAGCTGATCGACATCGCCGATGAGCCACAGCCCCGCGTGCGACGGCAGAGCTCGCGCGAGCGCGCGCATGAGCGGCACATCGACCATCGAGGTCTCATCGACGACGACGAGGTCGCTCTCGAGCGGGTAGTCGGCGTTCCTCCGAAAGCCGCCCGTCTTCGGATCGGTCTCGAGGAGCCGGTGCAGCGTCTTGGCCTCGAGCCCGGTGCTTTCGCAGAGACGCTTCGCGGCGCGCCCGGTGGGAGCTGCGAGTGCCACCGTGACGCGCTTGGCGGTGACGATCTTGAGGAGCGAATTGACGAGCGTCGTCTTGCCGACCCCGGGGCCTCCGGTAATGACCAGGACTTTCGATGTAAGCGCGACCCGTACCGCCGCCCGCTGACTCGGCGCCAGCTCGAGGCCCGTCCTGGCTTCGACCCACGGAATTGCCTTGTCCGGATCGATGACCGGCCAGGGCGGGTGGCCCTGGCGCTGGGCGGCGAGCGTCGCGGCTATTTCGACTTCCCCGCTGTAGAGCCCGGCGAGGAAGCAGCCCTCCTCATCTCCGAGGCGGTCGGCAACGACCGTCCCCGCCTCGAGCTCAAGCGCGAGCGCGGTGGCAACCAGCAGCGCCGGCACCTCGAGCAGCTTCTCGGTCGCGGCAAGGAGCTCGGTGCGCGGCAGTCCGCAGTGCCCGTCCCCGAGGGCCTCCCCGAGCGCAAAGGAAATTCCCGCGCGAATACGCACGAGGGAATCGGGCGCTATACCGAGCGTCGCGGCGATCCGGTCGGCGGTGCGAAAGCCAATCCCCTGGATGTCCTGTGCGAGCCGGTAGGGGTTTGAGGAGATGAGCGCGACCGCTTCGGCACCGTAGGTCTTGTAGATGCGAACGGAGCGCGAGGTCCCGACTCCGTGGCTGTGCAGGAACAGCATGATCTCGCGGATCGAGCGCTGCTCGGCCCAGCCGGCGAGGATCGACGCCGCCCGCCGGGGTCCGATGCCGGTCACTTCGCGCAATCGCGCCGGCGCCTGCTCGATGACCTCGAACACGGTCTCGCCAAAGGCGCGCGTGAGTTTGCCGGCGTAAGCCGGCCCGATGCCGCGGATCATTCCGGAACCGAGATACTTCTCGATGCCCTCGACCGTCGTCGGCGCGCTGACCTGCAGAACCGTCGCCTTGAATTGCACACCGTGCGTGCGGTCGTTGATCCACGCGCCGGTCGCCTGCACGAACTCGCCCGCCGAGATCGTCGCGGCGTGCCCGACCACCGTCATGAGTTCGCGCTGCCCGCGCAGCTTCACGCGCAGCACGCAAAAACCGGTGTCCTCGTTGTGGAACGTCACCCGTTCCACCCAGCCGGCCAGGAGCTCCGTCGGGGCGCTCGGCTCGCGGGTGGTCATGACAGGTCTCGCCGCGCCGTTCGACGCAGCACTCGTCTACCGTGGGCGCAGACTGATGCCGAGCTGGCTCGCCTTCTGGTAGACGGCACTCCCGGAGCGCTTCAGCTGACGCGCGATCTTCGAAACAGACTCGCGGCCGGCGCGCTGCCGCAATGCCTTGAGGTCGCCGGCTGTCCAGGGACTGATCGTTCGTTTTCTCGAGGTGCGGGCCACGGCAATCTCCAGAGAGAGGGTTGTTGGATTCTAGCGGGATTTGTGCGCTCGGTACCGACGCGCCCCCGGCGCCGCGGGCATCAGCGCTGGCCGGCGTTTCCGGTCCGTTGCCGGTCCTTGCGGGGTGTATTACACTTTCGCCATATGAGTCAGACCGTCACAATCCGTCTTACAAAAGAACTCGCCACCTGGCTCGAGCAGGCCTCGAAGCGGTCGGGTATCCCCCGCGGCCGCATTATTCGCGAGCAGCTCGAAAAAGCGCGCGAGAGTGGCGGCGAGCAGTCCTTCATGCGCCTCGCGGGCACCGTTCGCGGCGCCCGGGATCTGTCGGCGCGTAAGGGCTTCTCGCGCGCGTGAAGGGCCTTGCCGACACCGGCTTCCTGGTCGCCTTCGCCAATGCCAACGACCGGCACCACGCCTGGGCGGTTGAACTCGCGGCCGGCATTACGGAACCACTCCTGACCTGCGAAGCCGTCCTCGCCGAAACGGCATTCCATCTCGAGAGCACGTCGGTGACGCTCGCCATGGTGAATGACGGGCTCGTGTCGCTGGCCTTTGACTGCCGCGATCACCTCGTCCAGCTCACCCGGCTCGCGGACCGCTACGCGGACCGAAAACCCGACCTCGCGGATCTGTGCCTCGTCCGGATGAGCGAGCTCTTTCCGAAGCATTCCGTGATCACCATCGACCGGACTGACTTTCGGGTGTACCGGCGCAATAAGCGCGAAATCATTCCGATCCTCTGTCCGCCGGACCGCTGAGCACTCCCTCCCGGACTCGCCTGGCTTCGACTGCGGGCCTGTTGGAAGCCAGGTCCCCCGGCCGGCGAGTGCGGGGGACAGCGGGCCGAAGGCCCTCTTCGCTGTCCCCGGCGCGATGCCGGACACTACCGGAGACCTATAGGGTCTTAACTATAGGATTGCGTACCAAAGTGCTCGTGGTTTCGGGCGCCAAACCGTACCAAAGTGCTCGTGTCGGGCGTACCAAAGTGCTCGTGGATAAGTGGCTGAATTCACAGGGTTATCCACAGCAACCCATGGACTGGGGCCGGCCGCAGCTCGGCCGGGCGTTACTCTCGAGGGAAAGCCCGGGCTCCGATCAGAACCCGTCAACGGGCCGTGTCACCAGTAACCGTCTCTTCGCCACCGGCGGCCGGCTGCGCCTCAGGTGCGCTCCCCGGCGGTCGACTGAAAGACGTGCCTGCGGATAGAGCGCGGTCACCTGCGCGAGTGTCGGCAGGAACACCTGCCGAAATTTCCGTAGCGCCCCGTACCCCGCCCCAAACTGTTCGTGCAGCCGCGGCCAGGGCACGAGCACCTCACCCTTCTCCGGATCGATCCGATGGAGCCGCTGGGCGAGCCAGGCGTAGATGTCCATCGCCATCGCGTTGTGCGAGAGGCACCAGACGGCGCTTTCGTTGAGCGGTACGGCGCGACTCAGCAGGCTCTCGAAGTACGGCTGCGAGAGCTGCACCGTGGTCGGCGAGCGGTCCCGTGCACTCCCGTCCCGCGGGGCCCACAGCGAAAACCTCTCGACGAATGTTCCCTTGAGCACGTGCGCTTCGTCGCCCTTTCGCATGAGCACGCGAAAATCCGCCGCCGCGAGTCGCGTCAGCTGATCCTTCACGGCCGCGATCGTCCATCGCTCGAGAGCCTGAGAGTGTGTCGCACGAACTTCGTGAGGCTCGCCGCGAGCTCGATGACCGGCGAGCGGGTTTTAAGCGCCTCGGCGTTCAGGTGATAGAGCACGAGCCGCGCCTTCGGACCGAACGGCAGGCCGACGGCGACGAACTCGCCCGTCGCCGGATCCACCGAGTCGCCGGCGACAACCTTCAGATTGAGGAACCCGTTCGCGCGCTCCCACGCGTGGACGTCCGGGCCGGGATCGCGGTAGGGCAGAAACGTCTGGCAGAGCACCGAATGCTGGTAGACGATCCCGGTCGGATCGTCGTCGGTGCTCACGAACTCATCGAGCTTTCCGAGATGCGGACGGTTCGGTTTCGGCCGCGGCGGCAGAGGCGGCAGGAGCTCGAGGATCGGCCGCAGCCCCTCCTCCCGATCCTTGTCATCTTGGCCGTCGTCACTCATGACATCACCGCGCGCGGCGCCACGGGTCGTCGGGTTTCGGGTCGTCGAAGCGGTGGTAGGCGAGCTGCTTGCCATTCGCCGTGATCGCCGCGGCGACGGGCGTCCCGAGCAGGTCCTCGCGCGAACACAGGGCGCGATACTCGAACCAGGC
>JANXUT010000023.1 GCA_025356075.1 Pseudomonadota bacterium
GGGGAACGGGCCTTGTATTCTAGCGAATTCGCCAGAAATTCCCGGGTAGACGATGCACACCATTTCCATTCGCGGCGCCAGGACCCACAACCTCAAGAATATCGACCTTGAGTTGCCGCGCGACCGACTGATTGTGCTGACCGGGCTCTCAGGCTCCGGCAAGTCCTCGCTCGCCTTCGACACGATCTACGCCGAGGGGCAGCGCCGCTACGTGGAATCCCTGTCCGCCTACGCGCGCCAGTTCCTGTCGATGATGGAGAAGCCCGACGTCGACTCGATCGAGGGCCTCTCGCCGGCGATCTCGATCGAGCAGAAATCGACCTCCCACAACCCGCGCTCGACCGTCGCGACGGTCACGGAGATCTACGACTACCTGAGGCTCCTCTACGCGCGCGCCGGCATCCCGCGCTGCCCCGATCACGGCCTCGACCTCGCCGCGCAGACGGTCAGCCAGATGGTCGACCAGGTGCTCGAGCTCCCCGAGGGCACCGCGCTCCTCCTGCTGGCGCCCGTGATCAAGGAGCGCAAGGGCGAGC
Source organism: Pseudomonadota bacterium (assembly GCA_025356075.1). Taxonomy (GTDB): domain Bacteria; phylum Pseudomonadota; class Gammaproteobacteria; order Steroidobacterales; family Steroidobacteraceae; genus CAIKZZ01. The sequence goes on from JANXUT010000023.1 coordinate 537, forward strand.
ACGCACAGGTGCTCGATGAGCTGAAGGGCAAGGGCTTCGTGCGTGCGCGCATCGATGGGCGCGTGGTCGACCTCGATTCGCCACCGGAACTCGACTTGCGCAAGAAGCACACGATCGAGGCGGTGGTTGATCGCTTCAAGGTGCGCGCCGACCTCACGCAGCGCCTCGCCGAGTCGTTCGAGACGGCGCTAAGGCTCGGCGGCGGCATCGCCACGGTCGCCTTCCTCGACGCGCCGAAGCGACCTGAGCTCGTGTTCTCCGACAAGTTCGCCTGCAACCTCTGCGGCTGGTCGCTCGCCGAGCTCGAGCCCCGGCTCTTCTCGTTCAACAACCCGGCGGGCGCCTGCCCCGCCTGCGACGGCCTTGGCCAGAAGCAGTTCTTCGACCCGGCGCGGGTCGTCACGCAGCCGCAGCTGTCGCTCGCCGCCGGCGCGGTGCGCGGCTGGGACCGCCGCAACGCCTACTACTTCACGCTCATCCAGTCCCTCGCCCGCCACTACAAGTTCGACGTCGAGACGCCCTGGCGCGACATCGAGCCGCGCGTGCAGAAGGTGCTCCTCTACGGCAGCGGCGAGGATACGATCGAATTCCGCTACTTCGACGGTCGCGGCGGCACCTCGCGCAAGCGCCACCCCTTCGAGGGCATCCTGCCGAACCTCGAGCGCCGCTACCGCGAAACGGACTCGATGATGGTGCGCGAGGAACTCGCGAAGTACCTCGGCAGCAAGCCCTGCACCGACTGCGGCGGCACGCGCCTCAACGTCGCGGCGCGCCACGTGTTCGTCGCCGGGCGCAACATCGCGGAGGTCACGCGCCTCTCCGTCGGGCGCGCGTTCGAGCTCATCCGCGAGCTCAACCTGCCGGGCTGGCGGGGCGCCATTGCGGTCAAGATCCGGAAGGAAATCGCCGATCGGCTCGGCTTCCTCTCGAACGTGGGTCTTGACTACCTCACGCTCGATCGGAGCGCCGAGACCCTCTCGGGCGGGGAAGCGCAGCGCATCCGGCTCGCCAGCCAGGTGGGCTCGGGGCTCGTCGGCGTGATGTACATCCTCGATGAGCCCTCGATCGGGCTCCACCAGCGCGACAACCAGCGCCTGCTCGATACGCTGATTCGGCTCCGGGACCTCGGCAACACCGTCATCGTCGTCGAGCACGACGAGGATGCGATCCGCCAGGCCGACTACGTCGTCGACTTGGGTCCCGGTGCCGGCGTCCATGGCGGGGAGATCGTCGCCAAGGGCAGCGTCGCCGACATCGAGGCGTCCGCCGCCTCGCTCACCGGCGGCTACCTGTCCGGTCGCGAGCGCATCGAGGTGCCGGCGAAGCGCGGCGTGCCGGATCCGAAGCGCCAGCTCAAGATCGTCGATGCGACCGGGAATAACTTGAAGCACGTCACGATCGAGATCCCGATCGGGCTCTTGACCTGCGTGACGGGCGTGTCGGGCTCGGGCAAGTCGACGCTGGTGAATGACACGCTCTACCGGCGCGTCGCCCAGTCCCTCAACGATGCGAGCGATGAGCCGGCGCCGTGCGAGCGGATCGAGGGGCTTAGCCATATCGACCGGGTCATCGACATCGACCAGAGCCCGATCGGCCGCACACCACGCTCGAACCCGGCGACGTACACGGGGCTGTTCACGCCGATCCGCGAGATGTTCGCCCAGACGCCCGAGTCGCGCGCCCGCGGCGACGAGCCCGGCCGCTTCAGCTTCAACGTCAAGGGCGGGCGCTGCGAGGCCTGCCAGGGCGACGGCGTGATCCAGGTCGAGATGCACTTCCTGCCGGACGTCTACGTGCCGTGCGATATCTGCAAGGGCAAGCGCTACAACCGCGAGACGCTCGAGATCCGCTACCGTGGAAAGACCATCAGCGAGGTGCTCGAACTCACCGTCGAGGATGCGCACGTGTTCTTCCAGGCGGTGCCGGTCATCGCGCACAAGCTGAAGACGCTGCTCGACGTCGGGCTCTCCTACGTCCGGCTCGGCCAGAACGCGACGACGCTGTCGGGCGGGGAGGCGCAGCGCGTGAAGCTCGCCAAGGAGCTCTCCAAGCGCGCGACGGGGCGCACTCTCTACATCCTCGATGAGCCGACGACGGGGCTGCACTTCCATGACATCGCGCAGCTCCTCCGGGTGCTCACGCGACTGCGCGAGGAAGGCAATACCATCGTCGTCATCGAGCACAACCTCGATGTCATCAAGACCGCCGACTGGATCATCGACCTGGGTCCCGAGGGCGGTGACGGTGGCGGGCGCGTGCTCGGCGTCGGGACGCCTGAGGACCTGGCGCGGGTGCCGGAGTCCTACACCGGCCAATACCTGCGCGGTGTGCTCGGCAAGCGCCGCGCGAGCGAACGGCGCCGCGCCTAGCGATCGCGGACGGCGCCGGCGCCGCGACCATCGCACAGGCACTCGACCCGGGTCCCCGCGGGCGAGCGGGCGCCGACCCTGAGCACGGCGCCGATGAGCTCGGCGCGGGCGCGCATGATCTTGAGGCCAAGGCCCTCGGCCAGCATCTCGCTCGCGCGCATGCCGCGGCCGTCGTCCTCCACGATGAGCCTGACTCCCGAGCCGGCGCCCTCGACCGTGTCCTCGAGCGTGATCTTGACGCGGTGCGCGCCGCTGTGGCGAACGGCGTTGCTGAGCGCTTCCTGCGCGATCCGGTAGAGATTCTCCGCAATGAGCGGCTCGAGCAATTCGCCCGCCCGCGGATGCACCCGGCACGCGACGCTGAGTTCGCCGTCGGTCGGCCAACGACCGGCGAGCTCCACGAGCGCGCGACCGAGCCCGCCGTGCTCGCGGCCCACGGGCGATGCGCCGCGCGCGACCTCGCGGCTCGTGGCGATGGCGCCGGTGACGTAGTCGAGCACCTCGATGAGCCCCTCGCAGAGCGCGGGTGACTCCCGTTCCGCGCGCTTGACCAGTGTCTTCACAAGCAGCGCAATCCCGGTCAATTCCTGGCCGAGCCCGTCGTGCAGGTCGTGCCCGAAGCGGCGCTGCTCGCGCGTTACGGCCTCGAGAAGGTCGCGCTCGCGCGTGCGCCGCTCCGACAGGTCGACGCTCACCGAGGCGATGCCGCTGATGCGGCCATCCTGGAACGTTGGCGTCGCCCAGGTGCCGATCGAGCGGCCATCGCGCAGCACCGTCGTGTACATCTGCGGCTTGCGGGTGCGGATCACCGTCGCGCGGAACGCCTCGACCGCCGCCGCCTCGCTCGGATCGGCGATGACGCTGCAGATCGGGCGGCCGATGAGCGCGGCGGGGCTGACCCCGAGGATCGGCCGGTTCGCGAACTCGATGATGCCGTCGGCGTCGAGCAGCATCATCCAGATCGGGGCCGCGGCCGCGAGCGCCTCGAGGTTGCCGCGGCTGCGCTCGAGCTGGCTCTCGAGCAGGCGCCGTTCGTTGACGTCGTGGCAGACGCCGAGGAGCCGCACCGGGTCATCCGGCGACGGGCCGCGGACGATGTAGGCGCGATTGCGTATCCAGCGCCACCCGCCGTGAAGCGTCTGCACGCGGTAGGTGGACTCGAAGCAGTCGCGCTGCCCGGCGTAGTGCGCCTCGAATTCCGCGAGCGCCGCGGCCCGGTCGTCCGCGTGCACGCGCGCGCGCCAGCGCACCGCGTGCTGCTCGCCGTCGCACGGGTCGATGTCGTGGCGCTGGCACCAGTCGTTGAGCCAGTGGACCCGGTCGTTGGTGACGTCCCACGCGTAGGCGCCGAGCTCGGCTGCCCATACGGTCGCATCCAGCAGCGTCTGGTCGTCCTGTCGGCTGTGCGCGGCGGGCCCGGGGTCCATGCTCTCGTCCTGCGTGTACGCGGCTTCCCTAGCTGGGCCGACGATAGGGTCCGCGGCGGCGCGCCGCAAGGCGCGCGCGTAGGTGATTTCGGCAGACGCCCGCGTCAGGTTCCGAGCGCCTGCCTGAGCGCCTCGATCTCGTCGCGCGACTGCGCGAGTACCTCCGCGCAGTTCTTCTCGTCGAGGCCGAGCATCTTGAAGCCGGTCACGCCGCTCATGTTGAGGATCAGCGATTCCGGGTGGTCGATGTAGGTTGCCATCATGTTCGCGACGACGACGATGTCGGTGAGGTCGGGGGGGCCCGCGTGCGTGCGATCGACGTCGTCCTGGTCGGTGATCGCCTGTACGAGATCCTCGTTCATCTCCCAGTTCTCGAGGATCGCCTTGGCGACGTCCGCGTGCCAGTCGCGCATCGTCTCCGCGAGCGAGACGGGGTCGCCGAGGAATTCGGGGAACTGTGGCGTGCGGGTCAGCAGGTAGAGCCGACCGACGCTGTGCAGGAGGCCGCAGAGGAACGCCTCGTCGGGGTTGCGGTTGGTGTGGTTCTTGGCGAGCACGAAGCAGAAGGCCGCGACGAACGTGCTGCCGCGCCACAGTGACTCGAGTGGCTTCTCGAGGCCCTTCAGTCCATCGCTCGCGCGGATCTGTGCCATCGCGAAGGAGATCGCGGCGCTCCTGACCATGTTGTAGCCCATGCGGGCGATCGCGGTTCTTAGCTCGGTAATCGGCCTGCCGCTGCGGTTGAGCGCGGCGGAATTGGACATCTTGAGGAGCCGGGCGGCGAGCGCGGGTTCCGATCCCACGATGCGCACGATCTGCTCGACACCGGTGCTGTCGCTCGCGAGTGCGCGGCGCACGCGGATCGCGACGTCCGGGAACGAGGGCAGCTCGATCTTGCCTCCCGAGAGCTCGGAGGCGAGCGCAGTCGCGAACTCGAATGCGAGCTGCTGCTGCGTCTTCTTGCCGGTCGACCCGGCGCTTTGCTTGGCGGCTTCCATTTCGGCTTCTCTCAGGTGCTGACCACGGCGAGGGTGCCGGGCCCGTATTTCGGAACGGTCAACTCAAAATCAATACGTCCCTTCTGGGCACCGAGCAGTGCCGCCACCTTGGCCGGCATGGCGAGTGCCGGGTAGATGTCCTCGAGCCTCAGGTGCGCGGACTCCTCGCTCATCAAGAGGCGCGTGCAGATGTTGAGAACCTCGCGCAGGTTCCCGACCATCAGCTCATTCAGTTCCTTCGTTGCCGCCGCATCCCGCGCGACGGCGACCGGCAGCATCGACAGCGCCGCGCTCGCATGCGCCGCGAGCGATGAGTCGGCGATGCAGGCGGCGACCGGCGCGCCGCTGTCGGCGACGTAAAGGCCGACCCAGCAGCCGGAGCCCGGCAGCACGTCGAAGGCGCGGCCGCTCCTAACCTGCAGGCCCTCGAAGACGAGTCCGAGCACGGACCTTACTTTGCTTAAGTCGGGCATCGGGTAGGCGGTCGCCATGACTTCGCGCCGCGGCCGCGCTAGTGAATGTGCGGAGCGAGTGCCGCCTTGAAGGTTTCCGGCGTGAAGGGCTTCGAGATCAGGAAGCTTGCGCCGGCGGTGGTCGCGCGCGTGCGCTGCTCGAGCGTCGCCTCGGTGGTGATGAAGCCAAAGATGAACCTGAGGCCGGCGGCGGCGAGCCGCTCCAGTAGCTCGATGCCGGTCATCCGCGGCATGTTCCAGTCCGACAGCACGAGGTCGGGCGAGGAGGACTCGATTGCGGCCAGCGCCTTGACCCCGTCCTCGGCCTCGGAAATCTCGTGGCCCTCGAAGCCGGCCTGGCGGAGCGTCTTCTTGACGATCATCCGCATCGCCGCGGAATCATCGACGATCATGATTTTCATCGGGTCACTCCGAATCCATTTCCGTCCGGCGCCCGCAGTGCGGCCGGCGGGCGGCGTTATGTGACGCTGCCCCCCGGTTATCGGCGCCGGGCGCCGACTCCTTAGGCGCGGGCGCGCGGGCGGGCGAGTCCTCGCGCCGGGCGGGCGCGCAACTGTGACGCGCATCACGCGGCGTCCTCGCGCCCGCTCGCGCGGGCGGGCCCGAGCGCCCCGATTCGCGCCGCGATCGCATCGAGGGGATGCAACGACTCGACCGCGCCCAGGGCAACCGCCGCGCCCGGCATGCCCCAGACGACGCTGCTCGCCTCGTCCTGGCCGATGCACGCGGCGCCGGCTGCGCGCATGGCGAGGAGGCCGGCCGCGCCATCGCGGCCCATGCCGGTGAGGATGATGCCGACGGCATTGCGTCCGGCAGCCGTGGCGACCGACCGGAACATCACGTCGACCGACGGCCTGTGCCGCTGGACGGCCGGCCCGTCGTCGAGTCGAATACGCTGCACGGCACCATCGCGAACCACGAGCAGGTGCCGGTCGCCCGGCGCGAGGTAAGCGTGACCCGGGCGAAGTTCCGCGCCGTCCAAGGCTTCGCTCACCTCAAGCAGCGAGTGGGCATTCAGGCGCGCCGCGAATGCGCCGCTGAACGCCTTCGGGATGTGCTGCGTGATCACGATCGCGGGGCCGCCGGGCGGGACGCGCGACAGCACCTCGCGGATCGCTTCGGTGCCACCGGTCGAGGCACCGATCGCGACCAGCGACCCGGGAGCGGCCGCGCGCCGGCGCTCGCCGGCATTCGGCCGCGGCAGCGGCTCGCCCGTGCCCGCGGGCGGCACGAAGAGCGGCACGCGCAGCCGCGCGTGAGCGGCCATCTTCACTTTGCGGGCGAGCTCGGCGGCGTACCCGGCGAGCGAGCCGGCGGCGCCGAGCTTTGGCTTCGTGACGAAATCGACCGCGCCAAGCCCGAGCGCATCGAGCGTGACCGCCGCGCCATCCTCGGTCAGCGACGAGCACATGACGACGGGCATGGGCCGCAGCCGCATGAGGTTTCGAAGGAACTGGATGCCGTCCATCTTCGGCATCTCGACGTCGAGCGTGAGTACGTCGGGATTCAGGCGCTTGATGCTGGCGCGGGCGGCGTAGGCGTCAGGCGCCGTGCCGACCACCTCGATCGCCGGATCCTTCCTGAGTATCTCCGTCAGCAGCTGGCGTACGTGCGCCGAGTCATCGACGATGAGCACCCGCACCTTCGCGCCGCCGGGATTCCTCACGGCGCGACCCCCCGGTTCCCGGCAGCACTCACCTCGGGCAACGCGCCGTTCACTTCCCGCAGGTAGTTGTGCTCGCGCGCATAGATGGTGCCGGTGCGCGTCGAGAGGAGCTTCTTCACGCGGACGCGGCCGGAGGCCGGATAGAAATGGACCTTGCGCGGGTACACGTCACCCAGGTCCTCGCCCACCACCGCGAGGCCCCGCTCCTTCAGGTACGCGCGCACGAACTGGATGTTCGCGTGGCCTACGTCGGTGAGCGCGGCGAGCACCTTGCCGCCGCCGACGAGCTTGAACTCGAGGTGCTCGAGGCGCGCGCCCGCGGCGAGGACATCGCCGATCAGCCGTTCCATCGCGACGTTGCCGTAGCGGGTCGCCGCGCTCGTGGCCGCGCCCCACCCCCGCTCGCCGCGGCAGGAATCGAGCGGCAGCATGAAGTGGTTCATGCCGCCGATGCCGAGCTCAGCGTCGCGCACGCACGCCGACACGCAGGAGCCAAGAACCGTGCAGATGAGCTCGGCGGCGATCGTCACGTAGTACTCGCCCGGCAGGAGCTTGGCCGCGAAGCTGTCGTGGAGCGGATCCCAGTAGCGACGGATATGCGCGAACTGCGGCAGCGACGCCGGCAGGACGGCACCGACCGCCGGCAGCGACGCCGTGCCGCCCGCGCTCATTCGAGCCGCCGGTAGATGGTCTTGCCGATGAGCTCGTAGCGGTCGCAGAGCCTGAAGAGCGACTCGGAGTGGCCGACGAAGAGGTGATCGCCCGTGCGCTGGTACGCCGCCATCCGCGCAAAGAGCTGCGACTGCGTCTGCCGGTCGAAGTAGATGACGACGTTGCGACACAGGATCACGTCGAAGGGTCCCTGGAACGGCCAGTCGCGCACGAGGTTCAGGCGCCGGAACGCGACCAGCGACCTAAGCTCTGGCCGTACCACCGAGCGGGCGGGCGAGGTCGGGGTAAACCAGCGTTCGCGCGCGGCGGGGGTGAGCCGCGCGAGCCGCTCGGCGCCGTACTCGCCAGCCTCGGCGGCCGCGAGCACCTGCGAATCGAGGTCGGTTGCGAGCACGCGCACGTCCCAGCCGGCGAAGCGCGCGCCGGCCTCGGCCAGCACCATCGCGACCGAATACGCCTCCTCGCCGGTCGAACAGCCCGCGCACCAGACGCGCAGCCGGCGCGTCGCGGCATTGCGCGTCTCGAGCGCGGGAAGCACCGTCCGCTGCAGGTAGTCGAAATGGTGGGGCTCGCGGAAGAACGAGGTGAGGTTGGTCGTCATCGCGTTGGTGAACTCATCGAGCTCCGCAGACCCGCCCCGCTCGAGGAGGCCGATGTAGTCGCGGAACGTGCCGAGCTTCAAGCGCCTCAAGCGCCGGACGAGGCGCCCGTAGACGAGCTCGCGCTTGGACGGCGCGAGCGCGATGCCCGTGTGCTCGCGCACGAGCGCACGGATCTCATCGAATTCGCCGTCCGAGAGCGGGAATTCGCGGCTGTGGGCCTGGCTCATCGGCTTGCGGCGCCGCGGCCGGTTGGAGCCGCCGCGGCGGGCGGTGCGTCGAGCCGCAGCGCGGCATCGAGTCCGAGCCGCGCCGCCGCGGCGCGCAGCGCCGCACTCGGGTCGGTGCAGAGGACGCGCCCACCGACCGCGGCGGCGAGGAGGAGCTGGAGGCCCGCCGTATCAATGAGGGCGACGGCGCCCGCATCGATCGAGGTCGCCCCGGCCCGCAGCGCGCGGCAGAGCTCCTTGTGTACGGCGGAGACCTCGCGGATCGTGAGGCATGCGGGCAGCACCGCGGACGCCGGCGGTGGCTTGCGCTTCACTGCGGCCCGCTTGCCCGGCAGACGCGTCACGTGCCTTCCTCAGGCGGCGCGGGCGCCGAGCGCCTCGAGCACGCTCGCCGTGACGAGCCGATCGAGATCGAGCAGGATCAGCATCCTGCCCTCGACGGCGGCGAGCCCGCGGATGAAGCCCGTCTCGGACCCTGCGCCGACCTCGGGCGGCGCCTGCACGTCGCTGGCCGGGATCCGGTGGACCTCGCAGACCGCATCGACGACGAGCCCGACGATACGCTCAGCCGTCGACGCGCCGACGCGCACGACGACGACGACCGTCGCCTGGCCGAGCACGACGGGCTCAAGGCCGAAGCGACGGCGCATGTCGATCAGCGGCACGATCGCACCGCGCAGGTTAACGACGCCGAGTACGTAGGGCGGCGTATGCGGAACGCGTGTCGCGCGCTCCCAGCCCTTGATCTCCTGAACCCTGAGGATCTCGATCGCGTATTCCTCGCCGGCCAGCCGGAACGTCAGGAACTCGGGCGCTGCGGCGCCTTGTCCGCGCCCGGCTCGCTCCTCGCTTGCTTGTGCCGATTCGTTCACGGGGTTCTGCCTCCCGGCCACAGGGGGTGAGGGCCGCTCACGCGGCCAGTGTCCGGCGCGACAGTGCGGCGGAGTTGAAAAGCTCAACGAGCCCCGGCACGTCGAGGATGAGCGCGACGGCGCCATCGCCGAGGATCGTGCCGCCGGCGATGCCGGGAACCGCGCGGAAGTTGCGCTCGAGGCTCTTGATGACGACCTGCTGCTGGGCAAGGAGCTCATTGACGCCAAGCGCGAATCGCCCGCCGTCGCTCTCGACGATGACGAGGAGGCCCGCCGCGTCCGCCTCGCGCGCGCCCGCGAGGCCGAAGAGCGCACCGACCGGCACGATGGGCACGAACTCCTCGCGCAGCCGATAGCACCGGCCACCGTCGGGCGCCACGACCAACTGTGCCTCGTCGGCCTTGACCGTCTCGGTGATCGCGGCGAGCGCGATCACGTACGTCTCGCCACCGACCCGGACCAGCTGCCCGTCGAGGATCGCGAGCGTCAGCGGCAGACGGATCCGTATCGTGCTGCCGCGGCCGGGCGTTGAGCGGATCTGCACCTGGCCGCCGAGGCCCTCGATGTTGCGCCGGACGACGTCCATGCCGACGCCGCGTCCGGAGACGGCGCTGACGGCATCCGCCGTCGAGAAGCCGGCGGCGAAGACGAGCTGGTGGATCGCCTCCTCGCCCGGGTCGGTGTCCGCCGCCACGAGCCCGCGCGCGCGCGCGCGCGCGAGGATCCGCTCGCGGTTGAGCCCGCCGCCGTCATCGCTCACCTCGATGATGATGTGGCCACCCTCGTGGAACGCCGAGAGCGTGACCTTGCCCGTCTCGGCCTTGCCGGCGGCATGCCGTTCGGCGGGCGATTCGATGCCGTGATCGAGGGCGTTGCGGACGAGGTGAACGAGCGGGTCCGAGATCCGCTCGAGCACGGTCTTGTCGAGTTCCGTTGCTTCGCCTGCGAGGATGAGCTCGGCGCGCTTGCCAAGCTCGGCCGACAGGTCGTGCACGAGTCGCGGCAGCCGGTTGAACGCAAAGCCGATCGGCAGCATCCGCATCTGCATGACGCTTTCCTGCAGCTCCCGCGTGTTGCGCGTCAGCTGCGCGAGGCCCGCCTGCAGGGCGTCGAGCCCGGCTACCGCACTGCCGTCGGCCGCGCGCGCGAGCATCGACTGGGTGATCACGAGCTCCCCCACGAGGTTGATGAGCTGGTCGAGCTTGTCGGTCGAAACCCTGAGCGATCCCGCCTCGGGCGTCCCGCCCGGCACCGCGGCGCTCGATGCGGCGCCGGTCGCGGGCGCGCCCTCACCCTCGCAGCGGCGGTAGGCGACTTCCGAGCGCTCGTCGAGCCAGTCGAAGATCTCCGTGAGGACGCCTCGCTCGACATCGGCCGCAACTTCGATGCGCCAGTTTAGGTAGCACGCGGTGGGATCGAGCGAGGCGAGCGGCGGCACGGCCGCTAACTCCACGACGAGATGGACCGGACCGAGCGCCTCGAGCGCCGCAACGAGCCTCAGCGGTTCGTTGCCGGATCGCAGGAGTTCCGCGCTCGGTCGAAAGTCGATGATCCAGCCGGCGCGCCCGCCGAGGAAGGCGGATGCGGGCGCGCTGCCCGGGCGGGCGTCGCTCGCGCCGGCGACGCCGGCCGGGCGCCCCGCGAGGAGGTCGGCAATCTTCGCGTGCAACGCTCCGAGTCGATCGGCGTCGGTCGGCTCCCCCCGTTCGAGACCCAGGATCATCGCGCGCAGCCCGTCGACGCACTCGAGCAGTTGCCGGACCGTCACGCCGTCGGCACGGCGCGTCCCGTTCCTCAGTCCATCGAGGAACGTCTCCAGACCGTGGGTCGCCTCGGCGATCGCGCTGAAGCCGAACGTCGCGGCGCCGCCCTTGATCGAGTGGGCGGCCCGAAAAATCGTGTTCACAGTCTCGGGGTCCGAGCGCGATTCGAGCGCGAGGAGCCCCGCCTCCATCAGGTCGAGGCCGGCAGCGCATTCCTCGAAGAAGAGCTTGTGGATCTCCTCGAGTTCCAAATCGAAGGACATCGCCGATCCTCCGCGCGGCACGGGGCGCGCATCCGGTCTCGAGTGCGGCGCGCTGGCGCCGACGGTTGTCGGGGTCTCCCTATTAGTTAGTCGGCGCAGCGACGCCGAAATTGAGTTAAATCAGCGATCTGGAAGGACGCTTGAGCCGGTAGGAGACGGCGGTTGGAGCCGACGGGGCCGCCGGGCGGGGTCCGTAGGGGGGGGTGAGTCGGGCTCCGGCACCACGCCGGGCGGTGCTGCGCTGCGGCCAAGACCGCCCATCGGGCAGGCTAGAGCGGGTCAGGTCCGGCCGAGGCCCGGGGAATTGGTGCTGACGAAGCGCTGGCGCACCTCGCCATCCCGCACTCGTTCTTCGTAGTCGCCGCGCGTGTATTGCATGACGGTACGGCGCCAGAAGTTGACTGCCTCGGCGTTGGTAGTCGCCTCGGCGACCTCCCAGCTGCCGGCGAAGCGGCTGAATATGAGCCCCGCCGCCACGCGGCCGATGCCCCGCCGGCGAAACTCCCGGCGGATGAAGAATTCCGCCATGCGGTAGCCCGCGGGAGCCCCTCCAGGCGGCCCGACTAGCGGGCGGGATACGAGGGCAAACCCGGCGGGGCGGCCACTCTCGAGGATCAATACGGGGTGGGATCGGTCGTCCCGGAACCACCGCGCCAGGAGCTCCGCCTCGCGCGGGCCGTGCTCGCCAGTGATCGGGAAGACACCGGTGCCCGAGTGCGACACCTCGGCCAGTTCCTCGATGTACTCGGGATACACGGCCTGGATCCAGCTGCGGTCCTCGGCGAGGGTCCGCGCGTCACGCAGTGTCACGCTCACAAGGAGATCCGTCGGGGATCTAGGCCCCGCCCCCAGAATGAAAAAAACCGGGCGGACCCACCAGACAAGCTGGGGACCCGACCCGGTTCATATCGCAGACGCTTGCGCGTCGCGATTACTGCTTCGGCGCGTCGGCCGGGGCAGTTGCCGGAGCAGCAGCGTCGGCGGCCGGAGCGGCAGCAGGCGTAGCGGCATCGGCAGCCGGAGCAGCAGGGGCGGCGGCAGGAGCAGCCGTCTCAGCAGCGGGAGCGGCAGCCTCTTCCTTCTTTCCGCCGCAGGCGACGATCACGAGCGCCAGCGCGGCGGCGCCAAAGGCGATTTTCAGGTTCATCGGTCGATACCCCAAATTCAGGTGTGGTAAGAAATCGCGGCCGGTCCGCGATGCGGTCCCGGTCCACGGCCACGGATTGTACAGACTTTCGGGCCAATTGCGCGCAAATGTTCGGGCCGTGGCGCGGCGCGGGCATACCCGTCTACACTCGCGCGCGAACGCATTGCCGCGCGGCCCGGCGCGGGGAAACGCATGCAAACGGCCGACGATCTGGATCGACTGTACCCCGCGCACGTCGCGGCGCTGCAAGGCCGCGTCGGCCGCGCGCTCGTCAGCATCGATTGCGGGGCTCTGGCCATCGGCGCCGGCCTCACGAAATACCGCTTCCTCGACGATCGCCCGGACCCCTTTGCAGTGAACCCTCACTTCAAGGCGTGGGTTCCGATCCTCGATGCGCCCGGCTCCTTCGTGATCTGCGTGCCGGGTCGCCGGCCAACCCTGCTGTTCCTGCAGCCCGAGGATTACTGGCACAAGCCACCGAGCCTGCCGGATGGCGTCTGGCTCGATCAGTTCGAGGTGCACGTGCTTCGGCACGCCGACGAGGCGCGCGCCTTCATGCCGCCGCGCACCGCCTACGTCGGCGAGGTGTTCACGGGCGCCGAGGAATGGGGCTTCGCGGCGCTCAATCCGCCGGCGCTTCTCGATTTACTGCACTTCGCGCGCGCCGCGAAGACCGAGTACGAGCTCGCCTGCATGCGCCGTGCGTCCACGATCGGCGCACTCGGGCATCGCGCGGCACTGCGCGCCTTCGAGGGCGGCGCATCGGAATACGAGATCCACCTCGAGTACCTGGCGGCGTCCGGCCTCCTCGAAGCGGAGCTGCCGTACTCGAACATCATCGCCGTCAACGAGCACGCGGCGATTCTCCACTACACGGACCTGAAGCGCACCGCCGCCGGCACGCTCCGCTCGTTCCTGATCGATGCGGGCGGGCAGTTCCGTGGCTACGCCTCCGACATCACACGGACCTACGCGACGGCGCTGAGTCCGTTCTCGGACCTCGTTGCCGGCGTCGAACGCTTGCAGCAGCAGCTGTGCGCGATGGTCGCGCCCGGTACCTACTACCCTGACATACACCTTGCGGCGCACCGTCTGATCGGCGCTTTGCTCGTCGACGTCGGCGTCGTGACGTGCGCGCCGGAGGCGGCGGTCAACCTTGGCCTCACGGCAGTCTTCTTCCCGCACGGGGTCGGCCACCTGCTCGGTCTGCAGGTGCACGATGTCGGCGGCCACCAGGCCGCGGAGACGGGTGGCGTCGCGCCGCCGCCAGCGGCGCACCAGTTCCTGCGCCTGACGCGCAGGCTCGAGGCGGGCGCTGTCGTCACGATCGAGCCCGGCGTCTATTTCATCGACCTGCTGCTTCAAAAAGCGCAGAGCGACGGTCGCGGCCGACACATCGACTGGGACACGGTCGCCGATCTTGCGCCCTACGGTGGCGTCAGGATCGAGGACAACGTCGTCGCGACAGCGGCGGGACCCGAGAACCTGACGCGCGCCGCGTTCGCCTCGATCGAATCATCGCCGAGTCTGGGAGGGAGGGCCTGATGAGCACCGACAAGCCGCGCCTGAGCGCCGATCCGCTCTATTTGCTGATCCGGGAAGGACGGGTCGAGGAGTTCAATCGCCGCAAGGCGGCGGGTGATCGCTGCGACCTTCGCAACTGCCACTTCCGGGGGCTCGACCTGCGCGCGCTTGATCCCACCGGGCTCGACCTGTCGGGCGCGTACCTGCGCCAGGCGGATCTCCGGGGGCTCAATCTGTCGAAGACGCGGCTCGAGGGCGCGAGCCTGCACGCGGCGCATGTCTCGGGCGTCCTCTTCCCGGTCGAACTCGAACCCGTCGAGATCGAGATGTCGGTGCGCCTAGGCACCCGGATGCGCTACCGCCCCGCCTAGCGGGACTTCGCAGCATCCGAAGCGCGCCGTCCCGCTCCGCCGCGCTGGCCAGTTGCCCCGCAAAGCGAGCGCCTTGCCGTCGATGCTCGCGTAGTCGTAGTCCTCGGGGTGGTTTGTGCGCGCGACCTTGCTCCTGTAGCTCGACTGCCACGCCATGAGGACGCCGCTCGCGCAGGGCTCCGATCGCCAGCAAATGGGACCGAGCACGAACTTCACCTCCCCGTCGGGAGCGGCGCAGCTGGCCTCGAGCCGCGACCATCTCCGGATCCCGGCGCGATCGATCTGGTAGGCAAAGCCGAACATGTTTAGGAGTTGGGGAACTGCAGGTGGAGTGAGTCCCACCGCTCGCTCCGCCACCGTTCGGCGACGGCGGCGCGCTCGAAGATGACGTGCTCCCGCGCATGCTCGCGGAGCCAAATAGCTGGCTGCGAGGCCCGCCTGGCCGGCGCCGACGATCACGACATCGTGCCTCTCGCGCACGCTACTCCGCGCCTCAGTCCCGGCGATGAGCCGTTATCACCTGAGAAAGAACGTAGCAGACGGGTGCGCCGGAAAGGCCGCTCCGTCCGTCGAGCGCTTCCCGACGAAGGCTGGTACCGGGGCCGCGCGCGACACCGCGTCGGCCCTGCTCAGCGCAGCGTAGTGCGACCCCGCGGGCAGTCGATCTCGGAAATGAGCGCCGCTGTGCGGCCGGCCGAGACCGGCAGATCAATACCCAGCAGCACGCCGAGTGTCGCTCGAACCCGCCCGGGATCCGGGTGCTCGATGCGAAGCGCGGTGAGCGTCGCGCCCACCGGCGCGATGAGCGCCGGATGCGGCGTCGTTCCCCAGTCGATGAAGAACGGCACGACGCCATCGAGAAGCGCGTGTCTCAGGTCCGTGAGCCGCCACTCGAGCAGCGTGCCATCGGGTGCGCGCCGGCTGCCGGGCTGGACGGCGCCGAGAGCCACGCCCTGCGAGGCGGCGCGGGTGCACAGAGCGTCGAGTCCGCCGCCAGCGGCCGCCCACGCGACCAGTCCTGGCGTACCGCCGGTGTCGAGTCCGAACGGTCGCCCGGCGGCCGGCGCCGGCAGTTCCGGATCCGGCGCGATGATCTCGAGGTAGGCGCGTCGACCCAAGCCGAGCAGTGCGTTGCACGTGCCCCACGTCGGATGGCGGCCGCCGCGCGCCGCGCGCACGCCAAGCAGCTGCTCGAGGTCGGCGATGCCGCGCTCAAGTTCGGGAACCGCGTAGACGAGGTGGTCGACCTGGGCGAGTGGTGTTCCCGTGTCCATCGTGGGGGTGCCCGTCTGTGAGGCGCCGCGCGGACCGCGTGCGGCTCGCTGTCCAAAAAAAAGGCCGGGGGATTAGCCCGGCCTACTACTATGGCGACCCGGAGCCTGCTGCCAGGCTCCGGAATACGCCGGACTAATCGTGCCTCAGGCCGCCGCCTTCTTGCGGCGGGGCTTCTTCGCCGCCGGGGCCGCCTCGGCTTCGGCCGCGGGCGCCGCCTTCTTCTTGGCGCGCTTCGGTGCCGCCTTCGCTTCCGTCTCCGGAGCCGCGGCTTCCACGGCGCCAGCCTTGTCGACGAGCTGCATCAGCGCCATCGGCGCCGAGTCACCCGGACGATCTTCCATGCGCAGGATGCGCGTGTAACCGCCAGCGCGCGCCTTGAAGCGGGGGCCGAGGTCGGTGAACAGCTTCTCGACGAGTGCCTCGTCCCTGAGCTGCGCGAACGCGCGACGCCGCGCGTGGATGCTGTCGGTCTTGCCGAGCGTAATGATCGGCTCGACGACGCGCCTGAGTTCCTTCGCCTTCGGAACCGTCGTGCGAATTGTCTCGTAGCGCAACAGCGCGCACGACAGATTGCGCATCAGCGCGTGGCGATGGGAGCTGTTGCGAGACAGCTGGCGACCGGAAAGGTGATGACGCATATTTGCTTAAGCTTCCGCGTGTGGCCTGACGTGACCGTCAGGCCGTCTTGTACTCGTCTTCGCGCCGCAGCGTGACCGGCGGCCAGCCATCGAGACGCATGCCGAGCGAGAGGCCATGGCCCTCGAGCACTTCCTTGATCTCGGTAAGCGACTTCTTGCCGAGGTTCGGCGTCCTGAGCAGCTCGACCTCGGTGCGCTGCACCAGGTCGCCGATGTAGTGGATGTTCTCGGCCTTGAGGCAATTGGCACTGCGGACGGTGAGCTCGAGCTCGTCGACCGGGCGCAGCAGGATCGGGTCGAACTGCGTCTCGACCGCCTTCTGGCCGCCCTCTTCCTGGCCCTGCAGGTCAACGAACACCGACAGCTGGTCCTTGAGGATCCCGCCGGCCCGGCGGATGGCCTCTTCCGGGTCGATCGTGCCGTTCGTTTCGATGTCGATGATCAGCTTGTCGAGGTCGGTGCGCTGCTCGACGCGCGCGGATTCCACGTTGTAGGTCACGCGCCTGACGGGCGAGAACGAGGCGTCGAGCTGCAGCCGGCCGATCGGGCGCGTCTGCTCCTCGAAGCCACGCGCAACTGCCGGGCGGTAGCCGCGGCCGCGCTCGATCTTGAGCGTCATGTTGAGCTCACCAGCCTTGGTGAGGTTCGCGATGACGAGCTCGGGGTTCAGGATCTCGACGTCGTGGTCGCCCTGGATGTCGCCGGCGCGCACCGGTCCCGGGCCCTTCTTGACGAGACGAAGCTCCGACTCCTCGCGCGCGTGCATGCGCACGGCGACGAGCTTCAGGTTCAGGAGCACGTCGACCACGTCTTCCTGCACGCCTTCGATCGAGGTGTACTCGTGCAGCACGCCGTCGATCTCGACCTCGGTGATGGCCGCCCCGGGGAGCGAGGACAGGAGCACGCGCCTCAGCGCATTGCCGAGCGTGTGGCCGAAGCCCCGCTCGAACGGCTCGATAACGACGCGCGCATGCCGGGGACCCTGCGGGGTCACCTTGACGACGCGCGGCTTCAGAAATTCTGCGACGGATCCCTGCATGTGCGGCACCTGGAGTCTTACGACCAAGGCTCCCGGGCGGGAGCCTGATTCAAATTACTTCGAGTACAACTCGACGACGAGGTTCTCGTTGATGTCCGGCAGAATCTCGTCCCGGTCGGGGACGGTCTTCAGCGTACCGGTCATCTTCTTCTCATCGACCTGCACCCAGTCCGGAAAGCCGTTCTGGGCCGCGATCGTGAGCGCGTGGGCGATGCGGCCCTGCGTCTTCGCGTGCTCGCGCACGTCGACGGTGTCGCCGGCACTCACCTGGTAGGAGGCGATGTTGACGAGCTTGCCGTTGACGTTGATGCCCTTGTGCGACACGAGCTGGCGCGCTTCGGCGCGCGTGGTCGCGAAGCCCATCCGGTACACGACGTTGTCGAGCCGGCGCTCGAGCGACTTCAGCAGGTTCTCGCCGGTCGCGCCCGGGCGGCCCGCGGCCTTCTGGTAATAATTGCGGAACTGGCGCTCGAGCACGCCGTACATACGGCGCAGCTTCTGCTTTTCGCGCAGCTGGATGCCGTAGTCCGACAGGCGCTGCTTGCGCTCGCCCTTGACGCCACCCGGCGGGACCTCGAGCTTGCACTTCGACTCGAGCGTCTTGACGCCGCTCTTGAGGAAGAGATCGGTTCCCTCGCGACGCGAGAGCTTACATTTCGGACCGAGATACCTTGCCATTGCGTTCCTCGAAACTGGTCGCGACTAGCCGGCGCGTTAGACGCGCCGCTTCTTCGGCGGGCGGCAGCCGTTGTGCGGGATGGGAGTCACGTCCGAGATGCTGGTGATCTTGAGGCCGCACGCGTTCAACGCGCGTACCGCGGATTCACGGCCCGGGCCCGGGCCCTTGACGCGCACTTCGACGTTGCGGACACCGTATTCCTGGACCGCGACGCCGGCCTTCTCGGCGGCGACCTGGGCCGCGAACGGCGTGCTCTTCCTGGAGCCGCGAAAGCCGCAGCCGCCGGAGGTCGCCCAGCTGAGCACGTTGCCCTGCCGGTCGGTGATCGTGATGATCGTGTTGTTGAACGAGGCGTGCACGTGCGCGACCGCATCGCTCAGCTGGCGACGGGCCTTCTTGACGCGCGGTGCCTTCTTGTCGCCGGCATCGGCGCCCTGCGGCGGCTTCTGATCAGACATTCGCGATTCTTCCTAAAACGAGTTGGATCAGACCTTGCCCGGGGGTGCGTTCAGCTTCACCGCCTGCTTGCGCGGACCCTTGCGGGTACGGGCATTGGTGCGAGTGCGCTGGCCGCGCATCGGCAGGCCCTTGCGGTGCCGGATGCCGCGGTATGAACCCATGTCCATGAGCCGCTTGACGTTCATGGCCGTCTCGCGCCTGAGGTCGCCCTCGACCGTGATCCGCGCGATGAACGACCTGAGCGCCGCAACCTCGGCCTCCGTCAGGTCCTTGGTCTTGGTCGTCGGGGCGACGCCCGCGACCTCACAGGCCTTCCGGGCGGTCGTGTGGCCGACGCCGAAAATATGAGTCAGCCCGATGACAATGTGCTTGTTCATCGGGATGTTGATGCCGGCAATGCGCGCCATTTGCTGCCCTAAGAAACGCCGCGGAAAAGCGCGGCAGTATATCCAAAAAACTGCATTCACTCAACCCGGAAACCCGGGTTTTTGAGGCTCCAGCGCGTCTTTTCAAGCCCTCGGGGGCGATGGACGCGCCTTACGCCAATCAGCCCTGGCGCTGCTTGTGGCGGGCGTCGGAGCAGATGATGAAGACGATGCCCCGTCGACGGACGACCTTGCAGTTCTTGCAAATCTTCTTCACGGACGGACGGACTTTCATGACTCGGAAACCTCTCGTGGAGCTGCCAGGGCCGCGCTCAGCGCGACCCGCCCGGGCGGCCGGCGCCGCGCAGGTTGGCTTTCTTGATCAGGCCTTCGTACTGGTGGGACGTCAGGTGCGCACGTAGCTGGGCGATGAAGTCCATGACCACGACGACGATGATGAGGAGCGAGGTACCGCCGAAGTAGAACGGCACGTTGCCCCAGGAAATCAGGATCTCGGGCAGCAGGCACACCGAGGTCACGTAGATCGCACCCCACAGCGTGAGACGCGTCAGCACGCGGTCGACGTATTCGCCGGTCTGCTGGCCGGGCCGGATGCCGGGGATGAACGCGCCGCCCTTCTTCAGGTTCTCGGCCGTCTCGCGGGCGCTGAAGGTGAGGCCCGTATAGAAGAAGCAGAAGAACACGATCAGGGTCGCGTACAGGACCATGTGCAGCGGCTGTCCGTACCCAAGCGCGGCCGCGAAATTCTGCATGAAGATCTTGAAGGTGCCGCCGAGGCCCGTCTCGCCCGTTCCAGTGCCGGCGAAGTTCGCGAGCGTGGCCGGGAAGAGGAGCAGCGAGGAGGCGAAGATCGGTGGGATCACGCCCGACATGTTGAGCTTGAACGGCAAGTGGCTCGCCTGGCCCTGCGTCATGCGCCGCCCCACCATGCGCTTGGCGTAGTTGACCGCGATCCGGCGCTGGCCGCTCTCGACGAACACTACGAACGCTGTCGTCGCCGCAATGACCAGCATCAGCACGATCGCGAAGGCCGCGTTCATCTCGCCGTTGTTGACCTGCGTGAGCGAGTTGCCGAGCGCCGCGGGGAGCCCTGCGATGATGCCCGACAGGATGATCATCGAGATGCCGTTGCCGATGCCGCGCTCGGTGATCTGCTCGCCGAGCCACATCAGGAACATCGTGCCGGTGGTCAGCGTAAAGGTCGCGACCACGATGAAGTACGGGCCCGGGTTCAGCACCACGCCCTGGTTCTGGAACGCATACGCGGCGCCCGCTCCCTGGAAGAACGCGAGGACCACCGTCGTGTAGCGCGTCAGCTGGGTGAGGCGCCGGCGTCCGGACTCGCCTTCCTTGCGCCATTCCGCCCACGGCGGATACACGACCGCGACCATCTGGATGATGATCGAGGCCGAGATGTAGGGCATCACGCCGAGCGCGAAGATCGAGAGGCGCGACAGCGCGCCGCCCGAGAACATGTTGAAGAGCCCGAGGATCGTGCCCTCCTGCTCCTGGAAGAAGCGGGCGAGCGCGATCGGATCGATGCCCGGCGTCGGGATGAACGTGCCGATGCGATAGACGATGAGGCCACCGGCCAGGAAGAACAGCCGCTGACGAATCTCGGTCAGGCGCGCTGCCTGGCCGAGACCTGCCATCGGATTGCTGCCGGTGGAGGACACGGGTCGCCTACTCGATCCGGCCGCCGGCCGCTTCGATCGCGGCGCGCGCGCCCTTCGTGGCGAGGAGGCCCTTGACCGTCACCGCCGTCGAGATCTTGCCCGACAGGATGATCTTCACCTTCGCGACGCCATTCGGCACCGCGCTCGCCGCCTTCACGGCCGCGAGGTCGACCGAGCCGCCGCCCTTGGCCGCGAGCGCCCCGAGCGTATCGAGGGTGATCTCGCCGCGCGTGGGCTTCACGTGCGAGCGAAAGCCCATCTTCGGCAGACGGCGCTGCAGCGGCATCTGGCCGCCCTCGAAGCCGACCTTGTGGTAGCCGCCCTTGCGCGCGCGCTGGCCCTTGACGCCGCGGCCGCAGGTCTTGCCCTGCCCGGCCGATGCGCCGCGACCGACGCGGAGCCTGACTTTCTTGCTGCCGGGAGCCGGCTGCATGTCGTTGAGTTTCATCGCACTACCTTCGCTTAGGCTTTCTCGACCGCGAGCAGGTGCTCAGCCGTCTTGATCATTCCGCGGTTGCACGCCGTGTCGAGCACCTCGACCGAATGGCGGATACGGCGCAGCCCGAGGCCCTGCACGGACGCACGGATGTTGCGCAGCTGCCCTGCGGTGCTGCGGATCTGCGTAACCTTGATCTTGCCGCTCATATGTATGTTCCTCGGGCGACTCCCGACCCTCAGGTCAGGATCTCCTCGACCGTCTTGCCGCGCTTCGCGGCGATGTCCTCGGGCGAGGAAATGTGCGCGAGCGCGTTGAACGTCGCGCGCACCACGTTGATGGGGTTGCGCGAGCCGTAGCTCTTCGCGAGCACGTTGCGAACGCCTGCGCATTCGAACACCGCGCGCATGCCGCCGCCGGCGATGACGCCGGTACCGCTCGAGGCCGGCTGCATGTAGACGCGCGTCGTGCCATGGGCGCCCTTGATCGCGTAGTGGATCGAATCCTCACGCAGCGGCACCGTCAGCATGTTCTTGCGTGCCTGCTGCATCGCCTTGGCAATGGCGGTCGGCACCTCGCGCGCCTTGCCGTAGCCAAAGCCCACGCGGCCGGCGCCGTCGCCAACGACGGTCAGCGCGGTGAAGCCGAACTGACGGCCGCCCTTCACGACTTTGGCCGTGCGGTTGACCGCAACCAGCTTTTCGATCAGGTCGTCGCCGCTCGAGCTCTTCTCGGGTCTCGCCATGGTGAAATCCCTGCCTGAATCCTGTTAGAAAACCAGCCCGCCCTCGCGGGCGGCGTCGGCCAGCGCCTTGACGCGGCCGTGATAGCGGAATCCCGCTCGATCGAATGCAACCGTCGTGATCCCGGCGGCCTTGCCGCGCTCGGCGATCGCCTTGCCGACGGCCGCGGCCGCCGCGACGTTACCCGTCGCCTTGAGGCCTTCCTTGACGGAGGCCTGCACGGTCGAGGCGCTCGCGAGCACCTTGCCGCCCGCGCCGTCGATGATCTGCGCGTACATGTGCTGCGGCGTGCGATGCACGGTAAGGCGCGCAACGCGCAGCTCGCGAATCTTCGCCCGGGTGCGGGTCGCGCGCCTGAGCCGCGTGCCCTTCTTGTCGATGATCTTCTTCATGGCGGCCTACTTCTTCTTGGCTTCCTTGAGCTCAATCTTCTCGCCCGCGTAGCGGACGCCCTTGCCCTTGTAGGGCTCCGGCGGCCGATAGCTGCGGATCTCCGCGGCGACCTGGCCCACCTTCTGGCAGTCCATGCCTTTGATCAGAATCTCGGTCTGGCTCGGCGTCTCGATCGTGATGCCCTCTGGCACGGGATAGGCGACCGGGTGCGAGAAGCCGAGCGTCAGGTTCAGCGCCTTGCCCTGCAACGACGCGCGGTAGCCGACGCCCACGAGCTCGAGCTTGCGCTCGAAACCCTTGGTCACGCCGATCACCATGTTGGCGAGGTGCGCGCGCACCGCGCCACCGGCCGGGCGCATCGCGAGCGAGCCCATCTGCACGGTCAGCGTCTGCTTGTCCTGCGCGACCGACAGGCCCTCGGCGAGCGCCACCGACAGCGAGCCCTTCGCGCCCTTCAGCGTGACGCTGTCCGCGGTGACGGTCGCCGTCACGCCCTGCGGCAGGTCTACTGGTTTCTTTGCAACTCTGGACATGTCGGGTTCCTCAGGAAACCACGCACAGGACTTCGCCGCCCTGGCCGACCGCACGCGCCTGACGGTCCGTCATGACGCCCCGCGAGGTCGATACGATCGCGATGCCAAGGCCACCGAGCACCTTTGGGATCGCCGTCTTGCCGCGGTACGAGCGAAGCCCCGGCCGGCTGACGCGCTCGATGCGGTCGATGACCGGACGGCCGTCGTGGTACTTCAGCGTCACCGTCAGCGTCGTCTTGCCGCCCTCGGTGGTCGCCGCGAAGCCCGCGATGTAGCCCTCGTCGCGCAGCACCTGCGCGATGGCGAGTTTCGCCTTCGAGCTTGCGCAGCTGACCTCGCTCTTGCGAGCGGTCTGGCCGTTGCGGATGCGCGTGATGAAGTCAGCAATTGGATCGGTCATGCTCATGAACGCGCCCTCACCAGCTTGCCTTAGTCAGTCCCGGGAGCTCACCGCGGTTCGCCGCTTCGCGCAGCTTGGTACGCGCCAGCCCGAACTTGCGGTAAACACCGCGCGACCGGCCGGTAACCGAGCAGCGGTTGCGCTGACGGTTCGGATTCGAATCGCGCGGCAGCTTCTGCAGGGTTTCCTGCGCGGCCACGCGCTGCTCCGGCGAGCTGCGCGGATCGCGAATCAGCTCCTTGAGCTTCGCGCGCTTCTGCGCATGCTTCTTGGCGAGCGCCTCACGGCGTTTCTCGCGCTCCAGCATATTGGTCTTGGCCATTGCCGATACCTTTCCGAACTACTTGCGGGCAGTCTTGGGAGAAATTACTTACGGAACGGGAAGCTGAACGCCGTAAGGAGCGCTCGTCCCGCCTTGTCGTCCATCGCGGTCGTCGTGATCGTGACGTCCATGCCCCGGACCTTGTCGATCTGGTCGTACTGGATCTCGGGGAAAATGATCTGTTCCTTCACGCCGAAGTTGTAGTTACCGCGGCCATCGAACGCCTTCGCCGACATGCCGCGAAAGTCGCGGATGCGCGGAATCGCGATGCTGATCAGGCGGTCCAGGAACTCGTACATCCGCGCGCCACGCAGCGTCACCTTGGCGCCGATCGCAAGGCCCGCGCGCAGCTTGAACGTCGCGATCGCCTTCTTCGACTTGCACAGGATCGGCTTCTGGCCGGTGAGCTTGGTCAGGTCGCCGACCGCGTTGTCGATCAGCTTCTTGTCCGCGACGGCCTCGCCCACGCCCATGTTGACCACGATCTTCTCGATGCGCGGTACCTGCATGGGATTGGTGACACCGAGCTCCTTCATGAGCTGCGGCACGATGACTTCGCGGTAGTGCTTCTGAAGCCTGGCCATGATCGTAGGGTCCTGTATCCGTTTGCCGAGGTATCGACGCTTAGGCGTCGACAACCTCACCGTTCGACTTGAAGACGCGGACCTTGCGGCCGTTGTCGAGCTTCTTGTAGCCGACGCGATCAGCCTTCTTCGTGATCGGGTTGAAGAGCGCGACGTTCGAGACGTGCAGCGCCGCTTCTTTCTGCACGATTCCGCCGCCGAGGTTGCGCTGCGGGTTCGGCTTCTGGTGCTTCTTTACCATGTTCACGTTCTCGATGACGACATGCTCGTCATCCGTCACGCGGATCACGGTGCCCTGCCGGCCCTTGTCGCGCCCGGTCGTCACGATGACCCGGTCGCCCTTGCGAAGTCGATTCATTGCTAGTCCTCGTCCTTTTCCCCGGGTCCCTTACAGGACCTCGGGCGCCAGCGAGATGATCTTCATGAACTGCGCGGTGCGCAGCTCGCGCGTCACTGGTCCAAAGATGCGCGTGCCAATCGGCTCGAGCTTGTTGGTCAGCAGCACCGCCGCGTTGCCGTCGAAGCGGATCAGCGAGCCGTCCGCGCGGCGCACGCCATGGCGCGTGCGCACGACGACGGCGTCATAGACCTCGCCCTTCTTGACCTTGCCGCGCGGGATCGCGTCCTTGACGCTGACCTTGATCACATCACCCACGCTCGCATAGCGGCGCTTGGAGCCGCCGAGCACCTTGATGCACATGAGACTGCGAGCGCCACTGTTGTCGGCCGCCGCAAGCAAGGTTCGCATCTGAATCATGTCGATGTTCCCTTAGGCTTCAGCGCGCGCCGCGCTCGACGACGCGCACAAGCTTCCAGCTCTTGTGGCGCGACAGCGGACGGCACGGCGTGATCGACACGACGTCGCCTTCCTTGCACTCGTTCTGCTCGTCGTGGGCGAGCAGCTTGGTCGTGCGCCTTACGTACTTGCCGTACGTCGGGTGCTTGATCAGGCGCTCGACGGCGACGGAGATGGTCTTGTCCATCTTGTTGCTGACGACGCGGCCGGTGAGCGTGCGCTCACCCGCTGCGGGTGCGGCATTCGTTGAAATCTCGGTGGACATCAGGCCTTACCTCCGACGCGCTGCTGGTTGAGCGCAGTCTTCACGCGCGCAATGCTCTTGCGCACCTTGCCGAACTGGTCGGGCTTGGCAGGCTGCCCGGCCGCCGCAGCCATCCGCAGGTTGAACTGTTCGCGACGCAGCTTCAGGAGTTCTTCCGTCAGCTCAGCGGGCGTCTTCTTGGCGAGATCCTTGAAAATCATGTTCTTTCCTAAGTGTCCCGTGCTCAGCGCACCTGGCGCTTCACGAACATCGTCGGCAGCGAGAGCTTGGCGGCGGCCAGGCGAAACGCCTCGCGCGCGTCGGCCTCGGTGATGCCTTCCATCTCGAACAGCACCTTGCCGGGCAGCACTCGTGCGACCCAGAACTCGACGTTGCCCTTGCCGCTGCCCATGCGAACCTCGAGCGGCTTCGCGGTGACCGGGATGTCCGGGAAGACCCGGATCCAGATCTGCCCGCCTCGCTTGACGTAGCGGGTCATCGCGCGGCGCGCCGCCTCGATCTCGCGCGAGGTCATCCGGCCGCGGTCGGTCGCCTTCAGGGCGTACTCACCGAACGCAACGGAGCTGCCGCGGTGCGCGGAGCCCGAGTTCGTGCCCTTGAACTGCTTGCGGTACTTGGTTCGCTTTGGCTGCATCATGGTCGTAATTCCCGGACTTCAGCGGATCAGACCGCCGGAGCGGCCTCAGGCGCGGCAACGGCCGGCGCGGCCTCGGCGGCTTGCGCCTCGAGCGTCGCCTTGTCGAACACCTCGCCCTTGAAGATCCACACCTTGACGCCGATCACGCCGTAGGTGGTGCGCGCCTCGGCAAGGCCGTAATCGATGTCGGCGCGGAACGTATGCAGCGGGATGCGGCCCTCGCGGCTCCACTCGGTACGCGCGATCTCGGCGCCGTTGAGGCGCCCCGAGGCACGCACCTTGATGCCGAGCGCGCCACTGCGCATCGTGTTGGTGACGGCGCGCTTCATCGCGCGGCGGAACATCACCCGCTTCTCGATCTGCTGGGCAATGCCCTCGGCCACGAGCTGCGCATCGAGCTCGGGCTTCCTGATCTCGGCGATGTTGAGGCGCACGTCGGCGACGGGCAGCTTCATGCGCCTGGCAACCTCGGCGCGCACCTTCTCGATGTCCTCGCCCTTCTTGCCGATCACGATGCCCGGACGTGCCGTGTGGATCGTGATGTTGACGCGCCGCGCGGCGCGCTCGATGTGGATGCGGCTGACGGAGGCGTCGGCGAGACGCTTCTTCAGGAACTCGCGCACCAGGAAGTCGGTCCGCACGTAGGCCGCGAAGTTCTTCGAGTGCGCGTACCACTTCGAGGTCCAGTCCCGCGTGATGCCAAGACGGATGCCGATCGGGTTTACTTTTTGGCCCATGAGTATCTAGTCCCCGGCCTTACTTGGCCGCATCCGCTACGTAAACCGTGATGTGACTGTTGCGCTTGACGATGCCGTTGCCGCGGCCCTTGGCGCGCGCATGGAAGCGCTTCAGCGTCGGCGCGGTGTCGACTTCGATGCGCGACACCTTGAGCTCGTCGATGTCGGCGTTGTGGTTGTGCTCGGCGTTCGCGATGGCGGACTCAAGCACCTTGCGGACGAGGTCGGCGCCCTTCTTCGGCATGAACTTCAGGATCGCGAGCGCCTTGCCGACCGGCTGGCCGCGCACGACGTCGGCGACCAGGCGGCACTTCTGCGGCGAGATGCGGGCGTGGCGATGCTTTGCGAAAGTCTGCATGGCGTTATTCCACCGACGCCTTGCGGTCGCCGCCGTGCGCCTTGAAGGTGCGCGTCGGCGAGAACTCGCCCAGCTTGTGGCCGACCATGTTCTCCGTGATCAGGACGGGCACGTGGTTGCGGCCGTTGTGCACGGCGATGGTGAGCGTCACCATTTCCGGCGTGACCATCGAGCGTCGCGACCAGGTCTTGATCGGACGGCGATCATTTTTGGCGGCCGCGATCTGCACCTTCTTGGCGAGGGGCAAATCGACGAACGGGCCTTTCTTTAGTGAACGTGGCACGGTGAGACCCTCGCGTTACTTCTTGCGC
Source organism: Pseudomonadota bacterium (assembly GCA_025356075.1). Lineage (GTDB taxonomy): Bacteria > Pseudomonadota > Gammaproteobacteria > Steroidobacterales > Steroidobacteraceae > CAIKZZ01. The sequence goes on from JANXUT010000023.1 coordinate 27,578, forward strand.
CGCTGCACGATGGATGAGCTCGTGCGCTTGTTGTGGCGCGTCTTCTTACCCTTCGTCTGCCAGCCCCACGGCGAAACCGGGTGCGGGTTGCCCTGGCCTGACTTGCCCTCGCCACCGCCGTGCGGATGGTCGACCGGGTTCATGACGACGCCGCGGACGGTCGGGCGGATGCCGCGCCAGCGCTTGGCGCCTGCCTTGCCGTAGACCCTGAGGTTGTGCTCGTCGTTGCCAACCTCGCCGATCGTGGCGCGGCAGTCGACGTGGACCTTGCGCATCTCGCCCGACTTCAGGCGGATGAGCGCGTGCAGGCCTTCGCGGGCGGTGAACTGGGCCGAGGCGCCGGCGGAGCGCGCGAGCTGGCCGCCCTTGCCGGGCTTCAACTCGATGTTATGCACGGAACTGCCAACCGGGATGTGCCGGAACTGCATCGCGTTGCCAGGCTTGAACGGCGCCTCGGAACCCGACAGCACCTCGTCGGCGGGCTTGAGGCCCTTCGGCGCGAGGATGTAGCGGCGCTCGCCGTCCTTGTAGAGGACGAGTGCGATGTGGGCCGTGCGGTTCGGATCGTATTCGATGTTCTCGACCACGCCGACGACACCGTCCTTGTCGCGACGGAAGTCGATGATCCGGTACTTTTGCTTGTGACCGCCGCCCTTATGGCGCGTGGTGATTCGGCCGGAGCTGTTGCGCGCACCGGTCGAATTCTGCGAGACGAGCAGCGGTGTGTGGCCCTTGCCCTTGAACAGGTGCTGCCGGTTCGGCTTCACAACGAAGCGCGTTCCGGGGGAGGTGGGCCGCAGTTTGATCATTGCCATTGTCTAGGTCCTTCTGCCCGGCTCAGGCCTTGGTGGCGCCGGTGAAGTCGATGGTCTGGCCGGCCTTAAGGCTCACGTACGCCTTCTTCCAGTCTGACCGCCTGCCGACCGAGCGGCCGAAGCGCTTTTCCTTGCCGGCGACGTTGACGACCTGCACGGCCTCGACTTCGACGGTGAACATGAGCTGCACGGCGGCGCGGATCTCGTACTTGGTCGCGTCCGTGCGGACACGGAACACGTACTGGTTCGCCTTCTCGGTGGCGCGAGCGGCCTTCTCCGAGACATGCGGCGTCAGCAGCACCGTGATCAGTCGTTCGGTCGCCTGCCCTGCGATCAGGGCCTTGGCCGGCGGTGCCGGCCTCGGAATGTTGCGCTTCATGCCAGGCGCTCCTCGAGCATCTTGAGCGCGCCGACGGTCGCGAGGACCTTGTCGTGGCGCGCGAGGCTGACGGGGTCGAGCTGCGCGACCGCAAGCACTTCGACGTGCGGCAGGTTGCGCGCCGCGAGGAACAGCTTTTCCTCGAACGCCTCGACGAGGATCAGCGCGCGCTCGAGCCCGAGACTCTTCAGGTGCTCGACGAGGAGCTTCGTCTTCGGCGCCGCGAGCTCGACCGATGGCGTCACGATGAGGCGCTCGGTGCGGGCGAGCTCCGACAGCATCGCGCGGATCGCCGCGCGGTACATCTTGCGGTTGACCTTCTGCGTGTAGTCACGCGGCTTCGCGGCAAACGCCCGGCCGCCGCCGACCCAGATCGGGCTGCGGCTGCTGCCGGCGCGCGCGCTGCCGGTGCCTTTCTGCGCGTGCGGCTTGCGACCGCCGCCGCGTACCTCGGCCTTGGTCAGTTGCGCCTTCGTGCCGGAGCGGCCGCCCGCCATGTAGGCGACCATGACTTGGTGGACCAGCGTCTCGTTGAATTCGCGCGCGAACGTGGCATCGGCCAGTTCGAGTTCGGCGCTGCCCGCAGCGGCATTCACAACCTTGAGTTTCATGGGTGTGCCTCGGGATTATTTCTTGGCCGGCTGCAGCCGCTTGCGGCGCGCCTGGCCCTTCGCCTTCACCGAGGGACGCACAACGACGGTGCCGCCTTCGGTGCCCGGGACGGCGCCGCGGATGAGGAGCAGGTTACGCTCGGCATCCACTTCGACGACCTTCAGATTCTCGATCGTGCGACGGCGGACGCCCATGTGCCCGGACATGCGCTTGCCCTGGAACACGCGGCCCGGCGTCTGGCGCTGGCCGATCGAGCCTGGCGTGCGGTGCGTGAGCGAAGCGCCGTGGCTCGCCATGCCGCCCGCGAAGTTATGGCGCTTCATGACGCCGGCGTAGCCCTTGCCCATGGTCGTCCCGGTTACGTCGACGACCTGGCCGACGGTAAACATGTCGACCTTGATCTCGCTGCCGGCCTTGAGGTCCTCGCCGTCCTTGGAACCCAGGCGGAACTCGAAGAGTGCCTCGCCGGGGCTCAGGTTCGCCTTCGCGTAGTGGCCCTGCACCGACTTCGACAGCCGGGAGGCGCGCTTCTGCCCGAAGGACACCTGCACGGCACGATAGCCGTCAGTGTCGGTCGTCTTGACCTGGGCAACGCGGTTGGGAAGCGCTTCGATGACGGTAACCGGTACCGTCTCACCCGCGTCGGTAAAGACGCGCGTCATGCCCCGCTTGCGGCCGACGAGGCCCAAGCCAGATTTAAGGCTCATTGGTCTTCCTCTTTACGTCCGCCTGCTGCAATTGGCAGGTGGCACTTCACACACGCCCCGTCCGAGGCCCCGTAAGGCCCTGCAGGGCATCCCTACACTTCGATCACGGCCGGCCCGGGATCCGTCACGTGGTATCGACCCCGCGCCGTGCCGGGCGGCTTGCGCCACCGGACGGTTGTCTGGGTCGACCTGCGGACGGCCCGTCCGGGCGGACGAGCCGAATCGAGCCGCCTATTTTAGGCGGCAAACCCTATCAATGCAACATCTTGCCGCCGGCCAAGCCGGCGACCCCGTCAATTCAGCTTGATCTGGACGTCGACGCCGGCGGGCAGCTCGAGCTTCATGAGCGCATCCACCGTCTTGTCGGTCGGATTCAGGATGTCCATGAGCCGCTTGTGGGTGCGGATCTCGAACTGGTCCCGGGCATCCTTGTCGCCGTGCGGCGAGACGAGCACCGTGAAGCGCTCCATCTTGGTCGGCAGCGGCACCGGACCCCTGACGGTCGCCCCGGTGCGCTTCGCCGTTTCGACGATTTCACGGGCCGAGGTGTCGATCAAGCGGTGATCGAAGGCCTTGAGCCGTATACGAATATTCTGGTTTGCCATGTCGCGGACCCCTTGGTCAAAGAGCGGCAGAAACGTTCAGGATCTGCCTGAGATACCCGTCGGTCGCCGGCGGGCCGCGCAGTGTACGCGGCCCGCCGGCAAATTACGCAAGAATCTTGGAAACGACGCCGGCGCCGACGGTCTTGCCACCCTCGCGGATCGCGAACCGCAGGCCGTCCTCCATCGCGATCGGGCTGATGAGCTCCACCACCATCTTGATGTTGTCGCCCGGCATGACCATCTCGACGCCCGCCGGCAACTCC
>JANXUT010000066.1 GCA_025356075.1 Pseudomonadota bacterium
CGGCGGCCGCGGTCAGCGAGCACAGCACCATCGTCGCGGCAAACACTCGTGGGTATCTCATCGGCGGTCCTCCGGTAGAGAAGCTGGCGCTCGCGTCGTGCCGCGCTGCACGGGGCCACGGCTGGCGAGCAGCCCATCCTAAGCGATGGATCCCGCCGATGCGACTAAGCCGGGTGCGGGATCACGGCGGTTGCCTCGATCTCGACGCGGGCGCGCGCCTCGACGAGCGCAACGACCTGCACGACCGCCATCGTCGGGAAGTTCTTGCCGATGACCTCGCGGTAGGCGGCGCCCACGTCGCCGATCTCGGCGAGGTACTCCACGCGGCTCGTCACGTACCAGGTGAGCCGAACGAGGTGCTCGGGTCGGCCGCCCGCCTCGGCCAGGATCGCGACGATGTTGGTGAGTGCCTGCCGGACCTGGTCGGCGAACCGGTCGGACGTGAACTCGCACTGCCCGTTCCAGCCGATTTGGCCCGAGATGTAGACCTGCCGGCCGTCGGCGGCGATGCCATTGGAGTAGCCGCGCGGACGCGTCCAACCGGCGGGCTGAAGGATGTCGTGGTTCATGGGGTTCCGGTCGGCGCGGTCACTTGAGGAGTTCCCGCGCGATGATGAGTTTCTGGACCTCGGTGGCCCCTTCGTAGATCCGAAGTGCGCGGATCTCGCGGTACAGGCGCTCCAGGACCTCGCCCTGCACGACGCCGCGACCGCCGAACATCTGCAGCGCCCGGTCGATGACCTGTTGCGCGCTCTCGGTGGCCGCGAGCTTCGCCATTGCTGCCGCCTGGGTCGCGGGTGTCCCGCCATCGCGCAGCCACGCCGCCCGGTAGGTGAGGAGGCGCGCCGCATCGAGACCGGTCGCCATGTCGGCGAGCGCGGCCTGGGTCAGCTGGAAGTCCGCGAGGCGCTTGCCGAACATGGGCCGCTCCTTCACGTGCGTGATCGCCTCCTCGAGCGCGCGACGACCAAACCCGAGGGCAGCGGCGGCGACCGAAGGCCGAAAGATATCGAGCGTGCGCATCGCGAGCTTGAAGCCCTCGCCTTCGACGCCGATCAGCCGCGACGCCGGGATCCGGCAGGAGTCGAAGCGCAGCTCGGCAAGCGGGTGCGGCGCCATCACGTCGATGCGCGCGCCGATCCGAAAGCCCGGATCGCCGGGCTCGACCACGAAGGCGCTGATCCCCTGGGCGGAGGTGGTGCCGTCGGATCGGCGCTCGCCGGGGGCGGTGCGCGCGAATACGCAGTAAAAGTCCGCGATCCCGCCGTTCGAGATCCAGGTCTTGGTGCCGTCGAGGACGTAGCCGGCGCCCTCGCGGCGCGCGGACGCGGTCATCGCGGCGACGTCGGAGCCCGCCTCCGGTTCTGACAGCGCGAACGCGGCGATCGCCTCGCCCGCGGCGACCCGGGGCAGGTAGCGGCTGCGCAACGCCTCGCCCGCGCCGAGCGCGAGCGCGCCGCTCCCGAGCCCCTGCATCGCGAAGGCGAAGTCTGCGAGCCCATCCCAGCGCGCGAGCGTCTCGCGCACGAGGCAGATCGCGCGCGCATCGAGCTCGGCGAGCGCGCCGCCGTCGGCGGCCCTGACGCAGTAGCGCGTGAGCCCGGCGCGGCCGAGGGCCGCGACGAGCTCGCGGCAGCGCGCATCGACACCCGCGCGGTCCATCGGGTGATGCCCACCCGCGAGCGCAAGCGCGGCCCAGGCCTCGACCTTGGTCGCGAGCTCGCGATGCGGCGCCTCGAAGAAGGGCCAGCTCAGGTGTTCGGGCAGGCCTTGCATCAGTTGCCCTCGAACGTCGGGGAGCGCTTCGCGGCGAAGGCTTCGTAGGCGCGGCGAAAGTCCGCTGTCTGCATGCACAGCGCCTGCGCCTGGGCCTCGGCCTCGAGCGCCTGCTCGATGCTGAGGTTCCATTCCTGGTGGAGCATCGTCTTGGTCATCGCGTGGGCATAGGTCGGGCCGCTTGCGATGTCGGTCGCGAGCTGCAGTGCCCGCGCCGGCAGCTCACCGGCCGCGACGACCGAGTTGAAGAATCCCCAGCGCTCGCCCTCCTCCGCACCGAGTGCGCGGCCGGTGTAGAGGAGCTCGGCGGCGCGCCCCTGGCCGATGAGGCGCGGCAGCAGCGTGCAGGCGCCCATGTCGCAGCCGGCGAGGCCGACGCGCGTGAACAGGAACGACGCCTTCGCGCTCGGCGCCGCGAGCCGAAAGTCGGAGGCGAGCGCGAGGATCGCGCCCGCGCCCGCGCAGACACCCTCGATCGCGGCGACGATGGGCTGCGGGCAGGCGCGCATCGCGGCGACCAGGTCGCCCGTCATCCGGGTGAAGCGCAGGAGCCCCGTCACGTCCATGCGCGTCAGGGGCCCTATGATCTCGTGCACGTCGCCGCCAGAGCAGAAGTTGCCGCCCGCCCCGCTGATCAGGATCGCGCGGACATCCTCCGCCTGGACGAGCGCGCGAAATAGATCGCGAAGCTCTGCATAGGAGTCGAACGTCAACGGATTCTTGCGCTCCGGGCGATTGAGCGTGATGTGCCCGACGCGATCCTCGACGCGCCACCTGAAGTGACGGGCGGCGTAGCCGGACAGTGCCGTGGGAGCGGATTCGGGGGTCATTCGGTCTCCTTGTGCGTGGCCCGGACGTGCTGCCGGACGCGGGCCAACAGGTCGGCGAGGCGGCCGAGCTCGCCGCGGTCGAGCGTTCCGAACGCCTCGATGATCCAGCGTTCGTGAGTCTCCGCCATGGCGCGGAATGCCTTGCGGCCGGCCGCCGTGAGGCAAACCCGGAGCGCGCGGCGGTCGTCGGGATCGGCGCTTCGCACGACGAGCCCCTCGCGCTCGAGGAGGTCGGTGATGCCGGTGACGTTGCCGCCGGTCACCATCATGCGCCGCGACAGGTCCCCCATCTTGAGCCCGGCCGGCACGCGCTCGAGCTGTGCCATCAGGTCGAAGCGCGGCAAGGTCGTCGCGAAGCGCTCCTGCAGCAGCGAGCGGACGTGGGTCTCGATCAGCGTTGTCGTCGCGAGCATCCTGAGCCACACGCGCAGCGCATCGTGATGGTCGGTGTTCGCGCGGGTCTCGGCGTCCGGTGCGGCGCTCGCGCTACGGATGGCAGCCCTGGCCATCAGGTGACTTCCCCGCCCGCGATGGCGATGCTCTGGCCGTTGATCGCCTCGGCCCCGGGAAGACACAGCCAGAGTACGGCGTTCGCGACCTCGGCCGGCTGCACGAGTCGCCGCTGCGGGTTGTGCGCAACGAGCGCCGCGACCGCTTCGGTGTCGTTTCGGCCTGTCTTTTGCTTGATGTTGGCGAGCGCGTCCCGGATGAGATCGGTCTCGGTGAAGCCGGGGCAGACGGCGTTGACGGTGATGTTGCGCGTCGCGAACTCGAGCGCGAGCGCGCGGGTGAGGCCGACGACGCCGTGCTTGGCCGCACAGTAGGCGGCGCAGTAGGCGAAGCCGACGAGGCCCGCGGTGCTTGCGACATTGACGATTCGCCCGTAGCCGCGCGCGACCATGGCGGGCGCCGCTTCCTGGACACAGTGGTAGGCGCCGGTGAGGTTGACCGCGAGCATGCGCTGCCAGAGCTCGGCGTCGGTCTTCGCAAGCGGGGCGCTTGCCGCCTGGCCCGCGTTGTTGATGAGGATGTCGACGTCGCCCACGGCGGCTCGCGCCGCGGCGAAGGCGCTTGCGACCTCGGCACGGTCGGCCACGTCGGCGACTACTACTTGGATATCGCCCGCGAGCTCCCGCGCCCGCGACTCGAGTCGGGAGCGGTCGCGACCTAGGAGCGTGAGCCGGCAGCCCTCCCCGGCGAGTGCAGCGGCGATGGCGGCGCCGATGCCGCGGCCGCCACCCGTGACGAGCGCATGCTTGCCGTTCAGTGCGTTTCCCATGTTCCCGCCTCAGACCGGTCCAATCGCCGCGGCCGCCCGCTCGAGGTTTCGCTCGAGCTGTGCCTTACCCGACAGGTACGGGTCTGGCCACCATTGTTCCCGGTAACCCTGCGAGGCCGCGGCGTGCAGCGTCCAGGCGGCCTCGGCGAGGTGCGGGCGTGCGATTGCGCAGAGATCCGCCCGCCCCGAGGCTATGATCGAGTTCACGTGGTCCGCCTCGTAGATGTTGCCGACCGCGATCGTCGCAATGCCGACGGTGTTGCGCAGCAGGTCGGAGAACGGTGTCTGGTACATCCGCCCGTAGACCGGCTTCTGCCAGGCAACGGTCTGCCCGCTCGAGACATCGAGTGCATCGACGCCGGCTTCCTTGAAGGCTGTCGCGATTGCGAGCAGGTCGGCCTCGCTGAGGCCCTCCTCCGCCCAGTCGCTCGCGGAGAGCCGCACCGACATCGGTCGCGCCGCGGGCCAGGCAGCCCGTGCCGCGCGCAGCACCTCGAGCGGATAGCGCAGCCGATTCTCGACGGTGCCCCCGTACTCATCGGTACGATGGTTCGTGAGCGGCGACAGGAAGCTCGCGAGCAGGTAGCCGTGCGCCATGTGGAGCTCGAGCATGTCAAAGCCCGCCTCGACGCCGAACCCGGCCGCCTGAACGTACTCCTCGAGCACCCGGTCCATGTCGGCGCGCGTCATCGCGCGCGGCGCGGTGCTGACGCTCTCGAGGTACGGAATCGGCGAGGGCGCCAGCGTCGCCCAGTTGCCCGACGGCAGCGGACGGTCGGCGTCCTGCCAGCCGAGCTGCGTGGAACCCTTGCGCCCAGAGTGGCCGAGCTGCAGGCAGATCGCCGCGCGCGAGTTTTCGTGCACGAACTCGACGATGCGCCGCCACGCGTCGCGTTGTGCCGCATTCCAAAGACCCGTGCAGCCGGGCGTGATCCGCCCCTCGGGCGATACGCACGTCATCTCCGTGACGAGAAGTCCCGCGCCGCCGGTCGCGCGCGCACCGTAATGCACCAGGTGCCAGTCCGAGGGGATGCCGTCGCGGGCCATGTACTGGGCCATCGGCGAGACGACGACCCGGTTGGTAAGTGCAAGCCCGCGCAGCCTGAAGGGCAGGAACATCGGTGGCGGCGCCTTTTGTGAACCCGCACTCCCGGCGAGGCGTGCCTCCACCGAGTCGACGAACTTCCCGTCGCGCAGCCTGAGATTCGCGTGACCGATGCGCTGGCTGCCGGTCAGAAGGCTGTAGGCGAACTGCCACGGCTCGAAGCGCGTGTAGCGCGCGACGTTCTCGAACCACTCCATCCGGTTGCGCGCGGCGCTCTGCAGCTTCAGGGCCTCGATCGTCCGCTCGGCCTGGTAGGTCTCGAGCCCCGCCTCGACGTCGCCGGCGAGCGCCACGTGGTGCACGAGCGCGACCGCGTCCTCCATCGCAAGCTTGGTGCCGGAGCCGATGCCGAAATGCGCCGTGTGCGCGGCATCGCCGATCAGCACGACGTTGCCGTGGTGCCAGCGCCGGCACAGCACGCGGTTGAAATTGAGCCACGCGGAGCCTCTCAAGTGCTTCGCGTTCGACAGCAGCCGGTGCCCCCCTAAGTAGCGTGCGAACAGCCGCTCGCAGAACTCGATCGATTCGGGCGTCGTGTAGCTCTCGAGGCCGTGGGCACGCCAGGTCTCCTCGCGCGTCTCGACGATCAACGTCGAGAGTCGGTCGCTGAACTGGTAGGCGTGGATTTGGAAGCAGCCGTGCTCGGTCTTCTCGAAGGCAAATGTGAAGGCCGGAAACTGCTGCTCGGTGCCTAGCCAGATGAACCGGCACTTGCGTACGTCGATATCGGGCTGGAAGACCTCGGCGTGTCGGGCGCGGGTGCGGCTGTTGACGCCATCCGCCGCGACTACGAGGTCGGCGTCGGCGAAGCGCCCGGCGTCATCTACCTCGTGCTCGAAGTGCTGCTCGACGCCGAGTCCCGCGGCGCGCTCCTGGAAGATGTTGAGGAGCCGCTTGCGCTCGATGCCGCAGAATCCGTGGCCGCCGCTGACGATCACCTCGCCCTTGAAGTGGACGGCGATGTCGTCCCAGTGATGGAAGCTCGCGGTTATCGCATCGTGCGTCGGGCGGTCGATGGCACGAAACCCCTCCATCGTCTGGTCGGAGAACACGACACCCCAGCCGAAAGTGTCATCGGGGCGGTTGCGCTCGAAGACCTCCACGCGGGCCGCGGGCAGCGCCTTCTTGAAGAGGATCGCCGAATAGAGCCCCGCAGGCCCGCCACCGACGCAGACGATTCGCTTCACCGCAGGCCTCCCGCTCGTCGATATATTACGGGCCTAAATAGTTTAGATGTCAAGTATATGACCGCAAGGCTCCGCTCGACGATCAGGTTACTGCGCCGCAGCATTCCGGCTCGGGCCGACGACGTGCGCGAGCGCGTCCGCGACGAGTCGCGGCGCCGAGCCCCGCCCGGCGGCGGTTCGGATGATCGCGTGCCACGTCAGGAACTGCCCGCTCGCGGTCAGCGGGACGACGCTGAGTCCCCCGCCCGCGACGAAAGGTGCGGCACTCGTGCGCGTCGTGACCGTGACGCCGAGGCCTGCCCGCACGAGCGCGACGACGGCGGCCATGTGGCCGGCGCGAAGCACGCGAGCCGGCCGAAGTCCTGCCGGCTCGAACAGCCGCTCAAACTCACGGCCGTGCTCGGGCGTGACGGTGTCCGCGACGTAGACCTCGGCCGCGACATCGCTCACCTCGAGATGGCGTCGCCCTGCCTTCGGGTGGGCGACCGGCAGGAGCGCGATCATTTCGTCCTGGAATAGCCGCACGGAAGTGACCGAGCGGCTCTTGATGCGGGTCGGCATCACGGCAAGGTCGATGCGCCGGTCATTGAGCGCCGCGAGCGGGTTGAGCGATACGTCCATGACGACCTCGACGTCGATCTCGGGCCGCGCCCGCTCGAGGTGCCTGAGGAGCGCCGGCAGCCAGTCGTAGCCGCAAAGTGCGGAGCCGCCGAGCCGCACGACCTGCTGGCTGACGCCGTGGCTGCTCTGCGCCTCACGCTCGGCCGCCTCGAGCTCGGCGAGGCAGCGCTGCGCGGCGAGCAACATGCGCTTGCCGGCCTCCGTCAGACGAGCGCGGCGGCCGTCGCGCGCGACGAGCGGGAGCGCGAGCCGCCGCTCGGCCTCGCGCAGCCGATGCGTGAGGGCGGAGGGGGTGATGTTGAGGCGATCCGCGGCGTCGGCGAAGGAAGGAGTCGCGGCCATCGCTTCCAGCATCAGCAGGTGGCGCAGGTCGAGCGTCGGCATCGACTTGAATTCCTCTCAACAATTAATTGCAAAAGTTGAATATCACTTTAGCATGCTCCGGCAGTAGTCTGGTCCGATTGCCCGAGGAACTGAAAGATGACCGGTGAAAATCGCCCCGCTTCCGGCAGCGTCGTCGACGTGAGCGACGAGCAGATTCACTGGAACCCGGGCCTCAGCTACGGCGGCTATCTATGCCTGGATTCGCTCCTGTCGCTGCAGCAGCCGCGCTCGGAGGCTCACGATGAGCTCCTGTTCATCACGATCCACCAGGCGTCCGAGCTCTGGATGAAGCTTGCGGGCTTCGAACTCGCGGCGGCCATGCGCGATGTCAGCCGCGGGCAGCTTGGCTCTGCGCTCAAGATGCTGGCGCGCGTCGCCAAGATCCAGGCGCAGCTCACGCAGTCCTGGAGCGTGCTCGCGACGATGACGCCGTCCGACTACAGCGCCTTCCGCGATTCGCTCGGGGAGAGCTCGGGCTTCCAGTCCTACCAGTACCGCGTGCTTGAGTTCAGGCTTGGCAACAAGAACCCGACCACCGTGAAGGTGCACCGCAACAACCCTGCCGTGTACGAGATGCTGCTGAAGGTGCTGTCGGAGCCGAGCCTCTACGACCTCGTGATACGCCTGATGCGCGACAGCGGCTTTGCGATCCCGGCGGAACACGTCGAGCGCGACTTCACGGTTCCGTACGTCCCGCACCCGGCGGTCGAAGCGGCGTGGCTCGAGGTCTACCGGAGCCCTGAGCGCTACTGGGACCTCTACGAGCTCGGCGAGAAGCTGGTCGATGTCGAGACCCAGTTCCAGGTCTGGCGCTTCAGCCACATGAAGACCGTGCAGCGGATCATCGGTTTCAAGCGCGGCACCGGCGGCACCTCAGGCGTCAGTTACCTGATGCGCGCGCTCGATCTGCAGTTCTTCCCGGAGCTGTGGACCGTGCGGACGTCCCTCTAGGCAGCGCCATGGCCGTCAAGCACGAGATCCCGACCTACGAGCCGGCTCCCGCGGAACGCCGGCTGCCGGCGAGCCGCGCCGAGTGCGAGACGCGCGATGCGCAGGATGCGCTCGCGGGACGGCGGGCGAAATTCGCGCTCGACCCCGCGGTCATCTACCTCGACGGCAACTCACTCGGACCGCTCACGCACACGGCCGCACGCCGGGTCGAGGGGATGCTGCACGGCGAATGGGGCCGGGACCTCATCAAGAGCTGGAACGTGCACGGCTGGATCGACCTGCCGAAACGCCTGGGAGCCAAGATCGCCCGGCTCATCGGCGCCAAGCCCGAGGAGGTGCTAGTCGCCGACTCGACCTCGATCAACCTCTTCAAGCTCGCCGCCGCCGCGACCCGCGGCCGCGGCACGCGCCGGCGCATCGTGAGCGAGACGGGAAACTTCCCGACCGATCTTTACGTGCTGCAGGGGCTGACCCAGCTCTCCGGTGGCGCGGCGGAGCTTGTCGTCGTACCGCGCGAGCGGCTGCTCGAGGCGATCAACGAGGATACGTTCCTCGTCGTCCTCACGCACGTCCACTACAAGAGCGGCGAGTGCTTCGACATGAAGGCCGTGACGGCCCGGGCCCACGCGGTCGGGGCGCGCATGCTGTGGGACCTTTCGCATTCGGTCGGCGCCCTGCCCGTCGATCTCGGCGCCAGTGGCGCCGACTTCGCGGTGGGCTGCACCTACAAGTACCTGAACGGGGGCCCGGGCTCGCCCGCCTTCCTCTACGTGCGCTCCGACCTGCACGCGAGCGTCGAACCCGTGCTGACTGGCTGGATGGGCCACGATGCGCCGTTCGAGTTCAGCGACGACTACCGCCCTGCGACCGGCATGACCCGGCACCGCTGCGGCACGCCCTCGCTCCTCGCCTTCGCATCGCTCGAGGGCGCGCTCGAGGCCTTCGACGACCTTGACCTCGACGATGCGAGGCGCAAGTCGATCGAGCTCACCGAGCTCTTCGTCGCGATCGTCGAGGCGGGCGGCGCGCCGGCCGGCCTCAGGCTCGCCTCGCCGCGCGAGTCCGCGCGCCGCGGCAGCCACGTCGTGTTCGCGCACGCCGACGGCTACGCGATCATGCAGGCGCTGATCGCGCGCGGCGTCATCGGCGACTTCCGCGCGCCGAACCTGCTGCGCTTCGGCTTCGCGCCGCTCTACGTGCGCTACGTCGATGTCTGGGACGCGGCCGAGGCGTTGCGCACCGTCGTCGAGTCGGGCTCCTATCGCACCTCGCCCGGCAGCGTGCGGGCTGCCGTCACGTGAGTTCCCGGCGGCCGAGCGGATCGCCGGGACAGCCGGGCGAGGCCGGCCCCGCCTCGCTCGACCCGCGCTCGGCGCACGTCGACACCTTCGCGCGCGATCACCTGCCGCCCATCTCGCAGTGGCCGGAGTTTCGCTTCGACACGCCGGCGCTTCGCTATCCGGAGGTTCTCAACTGCGGCCGCGTGCTGCTCGATGCGGCGGTCGCCGAGGGGCACGGCGATGGGATCGCGGTGGTCTCGGACACCGTACGCTGGACGTATGCGGAGCTCCTCGAGAAGAGCAATCGCATCGCCAACGTGCTGGTCGCCGATCTTGGCGTGGTGCCCGGCAACCGGGTGCTCCTCCGTGGCCCGAACGCGCCGATGCTGGTCGCGGCCTGGCTCGCCGTCGTCCGCTCGGGCGCCATCGCCGTGACGACGATGCCGATGCTGAGGGCGAAGGAACTCGTGCAGATCGCGACGAAGGCCGAGGTCGACATCGCGCTCTGCGATGCGCGCCTCCTGCCCGAACTCGAGCAGGCGGCGCGCGACACCGGGCGGATCGGGCGCATCCTGGCCTTCGGCGACGGGCGCCTCGAGGCCGCGATGCAGTCGCGCTCATCGAGCTTCGAGCCGGTCGCGACCTCGCGCGATGACACCTGCGTGATCGCATTCACCTCCGGTACCACCGGCATGCCGAAGGCGACGATGCACTTTCATCGCGACGTGCTCGCGATGGCTGACATCGTCGGTGGCGAGCTCCTCGAGACGGGGCCCGGTGATGTCTTCGCCGGCAGTCCGCCGCTCGGCTTCACGTTCGGGCTGGGTGCGCTCCTCGCCTTTCCGCTCAGGTTCCGTGCGACCGCCGCGCTCATCGAGCAGCCCTCGCCCGAGAACCTCATCGCCGCGGTCGAGCGCCACGGCGTCACCTGCCTCTTCACGGCGCCGACGATGTTTCGCACGCTCGCCGGGCTCGTTGGCGGCCGCAACCTCGCGACGCTGACCCGCTCGGTCTCGGCGGGCGAGCCGCTGCCTGCGGCGACCTCGGACCTTTGGCACGCCGCAACCGGGCTCAGGCTCATCGATGGCATCGGCGCGACCGAGATGATGCACATCTTCATCTCCGCCAAGGGTGCGCAGGTGCGGCCCGGCTCCACCGGCCGGCCGCTGCCGGGATACGAGGCCGTGGTGCTCGATGAGGCCGGACGGCCCGCCGCGCCCGGCGTCGTGGGCAAGCTCGCGGTCCGGGGGCCGACCGGCTGCCGCTACCTCGATGATCCGCGGCAGGCGGAGTACGTCGTCAATGGCTGGAACGTCACGGGCGATCGCTACCTCGTCGATGCGGACGGTTACTTCTGGTTCCAGAGCCGCGCCGACGACATGATCGTGTCCTCCGGCTACAACATCGCCGGACCCGAGGTCGAGAGCGCGCTGATCGGTCACGAGGCGGTGCGTGAAGTCGCGGTGATCGGCGTGCCGGATGCCGAGCGCGGCCAGGTCGTTAAAGCGTTCATCGTGCTCGCGCCCGGCCACGCACCGGGCCCCGAGCTCTGCCGGGTGCTCCAGGACTTTGTGAAGGCGACGGTCGCGCCTTACAAGTATCCGCGACTCATCGAGTTCGTCGCGCAGTTGCCGAAGACACCGACCGGCAAGATCCAGCGCCACGTGCTCCGGCAGCAGGCGCACGCAGCCAAGTCAGGCTAGTCGGGCTGAGTCGCCCGCCTACGCCGATGCCGGCACCGGCCCTCGCACCCTGACGTTTCGAAACGCTGCGACGAGCCCGACGATCGCGATCCCGTAGCCGGCCAGGACCGTCGACTCGAGCGCCGGCCCGAGTCCCGCCGCCGCGCCGAACACATACTTGCTCGCATAGGCGACCGCGACCGGCCCGAGTCCGGCGCCGAGTGCGACGTTGAGGAAGAAGCTGACGGCCATCGCAAGTCCGCGCGAGCCGTTGGGAACGACGTCCAGGATCGCCGAGAAACTGCACGCCGTGACGATGCCGGACAAGGCGAAGTAGAGGGGCACCGACCAGAGCGCGACCTCGAACCCGCTCGAGTTGATGAGCAGCGAGGCCGGCAGGATGAGTGCGCTTGCAAGCGCGCAGACGCCGAGTTTGTAGGTGAAGCCACCAAACGCGCCCGCGCGGTCGGCGAGCCAGCCGCCGGCGAGGACCCCGCCGCCGAAGGCCGCGGCGATGAGTACCCCGAGTCGCACGCCCACCTCCGCCGCGCCTTGGCCGAAGGAGCGGATCAGGAGCGAGGGTGCCCAGGCACCGACGGCGTTGTCGACGAGGGAGGCCATCGCGACGACGAGGTAGACGGGCGCTATCCGGCCCCACGCGATTGACCGCCACCCCTCGAGCGGACCCCCGGCCCTCGCGCGCTCGACCCGCCGCGCCGGCTCGCGGATCGCGAGGATCACGAGCGCCCAGACGAGGCTGGGTGCGCCGATCGTAAGTAGCACGAGCCGCCACGAGGCGTAGTGCGCGAAAGCCGTGCCATTCAGGAACCCGGCATCCACCGCGTGCAGGACGCCGCCGCCGATCAGGATCGAGACGCCGATGCCGATCGCGATGCCGCTGAGGAAGCAGCCGACGGCCGTGCCGCGCCGCGACGGCGGGAAGTAGTCGCTGATCATCGAGATCGCCGCCGGCGACAGCACCGCCTCGCCGAACCCGACGGCGATGCGTGCAGCGAAAAGCGAGGCGAACGAGCCGGCGAAGCCGCAGGCAATGGTGCCGAGGCTCCAGACGATCACGCCGCCGAAGATTAGGTAGCGGCGCGAGAACCGGTCGGCAAAGTAGCCGAGCGGGATGCCGGCGATCCCGTAGACGAGCGCAAAGGCCGGGCCGAACAGTTTGCCGACGTCGGTATCGTCGATGCCGAGGTCGTGCCTGAGCGGATCGACCAGCAGGCTCAGCACCTGCCGGTCGGTGTACGAGAGGATTGCAGTGCCGACGAGGATCGCGACCACGCCCCAGGCGTAGCCCCGGTTAGGGTAAGTCGCGTCCTCGTCCAGCGGTGCCAATCGCCGGCGCCTCAGAAGCGGTACGACAGATCCGCTCCGATCGTGCGCGGCTGGACGGTCGCGATCCGGTTCAGGATCGAGATGTTCGCCGAGAGCGCTCCGGTGTCACTCAAGAGAGCCATCTTGTTCGTAAGGTTGTCCGCGAACAGGAATGCCGACCAGCGGTTGCCCTCGAGCCCGAACCTGAGCGCGACGAGGTCGTAGGACGGCAGCGTGTTTCGGACGAACGTGATGTCATGGATCGAGTCGACGTAGCTGTTGTTGAGCCGCGCGCTGAAGCTCATGTTCTCGTTGAAGGCGCGCTTGTAGCTGAGCGAGGTGTTGGCGGTGATCTCCGGCACATCGAGCAGGCGCTCGCCCGAGACGACGCCGGCGCTCGGCAGCGTCGTCGCGTTCGTCGCGTTGGTGTAGCCGAGGTTCTGCGAAAGCACGAGTCCCGGCGCCAGCACGACGGCGAGCTCGAGCTCCGCGCCATAGACCTTGGCGCTTCCGGCATTCGCCGTGTACTTGAAGCCGCAGCCGGGGGCGACCTGCTGCTGCACGTTCGACCAGTCCTCGTAGTAGATCGCGCCGTTGAGCGACACCTTCGAGTCGAGGAAGCGGAGCTTCTCGCCGAGCTCGTAGTTCCAGACGCTGTCGGGGCCGAACTGGGTCGGTGCCGCACCCGGGCACGGCGGCACCGGGATCGGCGAATTCGGGCCGCCGGGCCTGAAGCCCTTCGAGACGGTGCCGTAGATCGTCGTGTTGTCGTCCGGGAGGTAGGCGAGGTTGAGCTTGGGCGTAATCCCCGAGTTCGCGGCGAGCCCAAGGAGCGGATTGCTCGTACCATTCGCCGACACGCCGCTGACGCTGGTCACGGAGTTGCTGTGGTAGGTGTAGTAGCGCGCACCGACCGTCGCCTTCAGGTGGCTCGCGAGGAGGTATGACACCTCGCCGAACGCTGCGTACTGGTCGATGTCGACCTTGCGATGGTTGTCGGCGAGATTGGTCGTGCCGAAGTCGCCGTTGAAGCCGTTCGTCGTGTTGGGGTAGAACGAGTAGACGTGCGAGGTCGCCCCGAAGCTGCTGTAGTAGGCTCCCGCGAGCCACTGCAGCGGCCCGTCGCCGCTCGAGGCGATCCTGAGCTCCTCGCTGAACTGGCGCGTGTAGTCATCCTCGCTGATCGTGCCTGCACCGAGGCCAAACCACGTGTTGCCGGCTTCCGTCACGGTGTCGGTGCTGTTGAAGGGCCAGACGGCCGGCGGGCCGAAGAAGCCGCCAATGTAGAACTGCATCGCCTCCGAGATGTCCTGCGTCTGGTTCTGCTGGCGATCCCAGTAGGCGGTCGCGGATACGACCTGGAACGCATCGGCGTTGTACTTGGCGGTCAGCGAGAAGAGGTTGAACGTGTCCTTGAAGGGCTCGGCCACGTCGAACGGCTGGTAGTGCACCTCGTTCTGCGGCGGGCTGTCGATCGTGTTCGGAGCGCCCTGGGTCAGGTCCTGGCGGAGTGCGCTTGCCGTGATGCTGAACCGCTCGCCGAGCTTGAGCAGCAACGAGGCGCGGCCGCCGCGCAGCGTCTCCCAGTTCGAGTGCTCGAAGCGCTGCGAGACGGGCGTGCCCGCGACATCGCCGCGCGCCGTGCTGTTGTTGACCTCGACGGGGAACGGGGTCAGCACGTCGCGGTCGATCCAGCCGGCGATGTGCTTGTCGGTGCCGACCAGCCTGAGTGCCGCGACGTCCTGCGACAGCGGCAGGTTCAGCATCGCGTTCTCGGTGTGGTTGAAGCCGCCACCGCCGGTCGTGTCGGAGCCAATCACCTCGACGTTCGCGGCGAACGCGCGCGGGTCCGGCTGGTTCGTCACGAGCTTGATCGTGCCGCCCATCGACCCCGCGCCGTAGAGCGTGCCCTGCGGCCCGCGCAGCACCTCGATGCGGTTCAGGTCAAACAGGCTCGGGTCGATGACCGTCTTGCCGTTCTGCGCCATCGCTGCCGGAGTCAGCGCCGCATCGTCGAGGTAGAAGCCGACGGTCGGCGACTCGCCGCCCGTCGAGGTGAGGCCGCGCATCTCGAACTCGGTCTGGCCGGGGCCGGAGGTCTTGAACGAGATGCCCGGCACCTGCTGCGCGACGCTGAGGAAATCGGTGACGCCCTGCGCCTGCAGGTCGGCGCCGGTGATCGCCGTCAGGCTGATGGGCGTCTTCTGCACGGTCGACTCGCGCTTCTCGGCGGTCACGACGACCTCCTGGAGATCGGCGATTGGTGCCTGCGCGCCGCCGGCGGGACCTGCCTGGTCGGCAAGCGCGGCACTGCCGAGCGCCAGGAGACCGATCGCGCCCGCCGCGGCGGCGTGGGCCGGAACGCGCGCCGGCTTGGCTCGCGTCGAAGTCGAGTTGTGTTCCCGAGTCATGTCCTTAACTCCCGCGCTTGAGTGTTCAGTGGCGTTCGGCAAATGCTGGGGCTCGATCAGCCGGCGCTCGCCGGTGCGGCCGCGGTGGCCGGTTGTGGGCTCCCCGGAACCGAGTTGAGCTCGTATTTCATGATCTGGCCGTGGCGGCCGGTGCGGTCGCGCTCGAGCGCGTAGACATCGCCGGCGGGGCCCCGCCGGCGCGCGGTGATCGCCGCGATTGCATCCCTGTCGCCTTCATCGAGGCGAAGCGCCGCGACGCCTGCGTGCGCGGCGAGGTGCAGCGTGTTGGTCGCGCCGACGATCGCCGCCGCGACCTGCGGGCGGTCGAGGACCGCGCGAGTGGCGACCGATGCGATGTCGGTCGCGTGCTTGCGCGCGATCTGCGCGAGCGTGCCGAGGAGCTCCTGGAACAGCGCCCAGCCGCCGAAGTCATCGATGATCAGCTTGTACTTGACGAGCGAGCGGTTAGCCGGCGCCCAGGCGGGCTCAGGCTCGCCGAGCCAGCGGTCCGACAGGAAGCCGCCCGCGACGGTGCCGTAGCAGAGGAGCCCGATCCGGTGCGCCCGGCAGAAGTCGAGCATCGAGGCCGCCGGGCGCTCATCGACGAGGGAGTACTGCAGCTGGTGGGCGAGGATGGGGACGCCCGCTTCGATGAGCGCCGCGAGGTGCGGCGTGTCGAAGTTCGTGACGGCTATCCGCGCAATCTTGCCGGCGCGGCACAGGCGCGCGAGCTCCAGCGCCGTCTCGACGTAGCGCGGCACGCCGAAATCCCACCAATGGAACTGCACCAGGTCGAGGCGTTCCATCCGCAGGCGCTCGAGCGACCGGTCGATGATGGTCTCGACGTAGCGCCGGTCGACGGAGGCGAGGTCCGAAAGGTCCGGCACGAACTTGGTGTGGACCTGGGTGCCGCGCGCGAGCGACGGGTAGGCCGCGCGGAAGCTGCCGATCAGCTCCTCGACGCCCGTGTAGATGTCCGCGCAGTCGAAGGTCGTGATGCCGGCCTCGACGAACCGCGCCATGTCGGCGCGCGCCTGGTCGGGGTCGATCGCGCCGTGATCACCCGCGAGATGCCAGCCGCCCTTGATGATGCGCGAGATCGCGTAGCCGTCATCGAGCTCGAAGCGCGGGATCAAGGCACAGTCCCGGGCGGCAGCGGCACGGCGGTAACCTCGTCGCGGCGAAAATGCCGCCGGCCCGTCCGCGTGATCCGAAAGCGCGTCGGGCAATGCGGGTCGGGACACGCGACCTCGGCATCGGAGCTCATCCAGTCGTTGGGGTCGGTGATCCGCTGCTTCGCGGGCAGGAGCGGCAGCAGCGCTGCGAGCGAGTAGATCGAGAAGCCCTGCCCGGGCGGCAGCTTCAGCATCTCGCCGTGCAGCTCGAAGTGATCACCCAGTCGCGCACTGCAGTAGATCGGCCGGTCGGCGGGTCCGACGACCTCGACCCTGAGGTCGTAGAGGTCAAAGCCCGCCTCGGCAGCTGGCGTCGTCATGCGACCCCGCCCCGGCCCTGCCAGACGGTGTCGGCATTCATCACGAGCTCGAACGCGCGGCCGATGTCCAGCTCAAGCGCGGCGCACGCCGCCGCGCCATCGCGGCGCGCGAGCGCCTCGACGATCTCGACGTGGAAGTTCGTGCCCCGGCCCTCGCGGCCGTCGAATCGCTCCGACGCCACGCGCAAGTAGGGGCCGAACTGCAGCCACAGGCTCTCGATGATCGGCAGCAGCACCGTCGAGCCCGATTCGCGGTAAATAGTGAAGTGAAAGGCGCGGTTCTGCTTCGCGCTCGCCTCCGAGATGTGCTCGGCATCGGTCTCGCTCTGGGCGTGGATGAGATGACGAAGCTCCGCGAGCGTCCGGCTCGTCATGTTGGCGGCGGCGCGCGCGACCGCGAGTCCCTCGACGGCGAAGCGGGTCTCCATGAGGTCCTGGAGCGCGCTCTTCGAAAGCGCCGGCACCCGGACGCTCCGGTTCGGCATCGATTCGATCGCGCGCTCGGCCGTCAGCCGGTTGAGCGCCTCGCGCACCGGCATCGCACTCGTGCCGAACGCGGCAGCGAGGGCGCCGATTTTGAGTTTCTGGCCGGGCTCGAAGCCGCCCCGCATGAGCTGATCCCGCAGCGCAGCATAAACGCGCTCCTGGACGGTCTCCCGCTCGATCCGGACGAGCCCCAGCGGCGAATGGTCACTCATTCGGCCCCCTTTGATGTTTGATCACAGATTTATAATCTAAAAATCGATCCGACGCAAAGACTGCGTGACCGACTGGCGATGGAAACGGCGTCCGGCAGGAGGAACCGGAGGGTGGACGGCAGCGGGTTAAGGGCGCGGCGCACGGCCGCGCCGGCCGGTCGCCCTCTTCTACGGGTTGGGTCCGAACACCGCGACGCCGTTTGGCGTGCCGACGTAGACCTTGCCGTTCGCGATCGTCGGCGTGATGAACTTGTTGCCGTTGCCGAAGTGATCGCGCCCGCCGGCGGCCTGGTTGCTGTTGTAGAGCTCGGTCGCAAGGTTTGACGCATCGAACGCGTGCAGCACCGCCGCCTGGCCGCTCGAACTCTCCACCGCCCAGACGATGCCCCCCGTCGAGCCATTCGCCGACACCGCGGGCGAGGCGCCGGGGAAGCCGAAGACGTTGCCGGACACCGAGGCGGGCGATGCGCCGAACTTCGCTTGATTGAGCGCGAATGCCTTCAGCGTTCCGTTCACGTCGCCGAAATACACCTGGCCGTTGAAGTAGGCCGGCGCCGACCAGATCCCGCCCGGCAGCGCGTGGCCGAGGTCCTGCCAGATCGAGTTCGTCGAGGTCATGAACTTCCCCATGTCGTCGCGATTGACGACATAGAGATGTCCGTCCTTGCCGGCACCGACCGCGAGGTGTCGAACGGTGCCGGTCGAGTCCTGCTGGTCGGGCAGCAGCATCGGCGCGCCCGAGCCGAGGTCGACGTCGGCGGCAGATTCGGCGGTTGCGTTGCTCATCGCGAAGTAGTCGCTGTCGAGGAGCGGGCTCGAGGTCGCGATCTTCACGAACGCGTTGCCGTAGTCCCCCTGCGACGGGCGTCCGGCCGAGTCGAGCGTCGTGTCGAACGTGCCGTTCGCGACCAGCGCGTAGACGTTGCCCTGCGCGTCCGCGGCCATGCCGCCGCCCGATTGCCAGATGGCGCCTTCACTGCCGTTTGGCACGACGTTCAGGATCCGCGTCTGCGTGAGGCTCGACTCGTCGTATCCCATGATCCAGCCCGTGTAGGGCTGGATGTCGCAATGCGACGCCCACGCCGTGTAGACGATGCCGTTCACGATCAGCAGGCCCGCACGCTCCTTGTACTGACCCGGATCGAATACGACATTGCCGCCCGTGCTGTTGGCACCGGTTCCCGGGAACGTTCCCTGAATGACGATCGGGCTTTGCGCCTGCTCGGCGAGCGTCGCCAGATCGAGTGCATGCAGGCGCTGCCAGTAGCGACCGTTGGCATCCTTCGACATCGCGACCGTGTAGAGCGTGCCGTGCGCGCCGGCTCCGCGGTCGATCACGGGCGTCGAGGTGATGCCGATCTCGGGCGCCACCTGGCCGCAGCCGCGGCTGTCGCTGGTCGTCTCGCCCGATGGCAACAGCGAGCGGTTCGCCAGGGCGGTGCCGGTGTCGGCGTCGAAGGCGTAGACGCTGCCGTGTTCGGTCACGACGTAGAGTACGTTGCGCGACTGGCCGCCGACGGCGAGGTTGGTGACGATGAGTGGCTGGCCGTCGACGAGACCGTCGACACTGAGCTTTCGCAGCAGGCCGAAATGCGCCGCGTTGACCGAAGCAGGCGTGAGGATGCTCTCGCTCAGGTTCTGGCCGGTGCGCGCGTTGTCGTTGTGATAGGTCAGCACGTCGGTCGCCGCTGCGGCCGCCGTCACGCTCAGGCGTGCGCTAGCGCTCGTGACCGAGCCCACGGTGTTCGAGACGATCACCGTGTACGCGGATCCGTCGTCCGCGGCGGCCGTCGGTGCCGTCGTGTAACTCGCCGCCGTCGCGCCCGCGACATCCTGGCCGTTCGCCTGCCACTGGTAGCCGAGCGGGCTCGTGCCGGTCGCGACGACCGAGAATTGCGCAGTCTGCCCGCCCGCGACACTCACCGCGGCGGGCTGGGTCGTGATCGAAGGCGCGACGGGCGTAGGCGCTGAGCTGCCGCCACCGGAGCCACCGCCACCACAGCCAAGCGCCAGCAGCGCAACGAGCGCGAGTCCCCATCGATTCGACATGGCGAGTCCTCCCGACTGAGCGCGGCGCACGGCACCGACACTCTAGAGCGGGAGCGCGCCCGCGAACACTGTCTAGAAATGGCGACGCTGCTGGACCGCGCGCCGGGCCACGGCCGACGTGGTCGCGGCACCACTCCCGCATTATGTGTAGCTCGATGGCGCTTGCTCGCGCGGCGCCCGCAAGCGTGTCCCGGCGGGCGCCCGCGAGACGGCGGTGCGCGCGACCGCGGGCCCCGAGAGCTGGGTGCCGTGGCTCGACCTCCCGTTCCGCGCCGCTGGACCCGCGACGCGACGAGACGCGTGAGCAGCGCGATGACTGGAGTCGGTCGTCAGGATTGCCCTGCTATCGTTCGGGCCGCTCGCCCCGTGACCCGACGTCGGCGCGCCCGACCGTAACCCCGAGGTCACCCGATGCGCAGGCTGTTCATCTTGTTCGCGCTCGCTGCACTCACCTCGAATGCGCTCGCCGCGTCACCGGCGGCCGCGCGCTGGCGCGGTGTCGTGCACGTCCCGGGCGAGGAGCTTACCCTTGTCGTCGACCTCGACCAGGATCCGAGCGGCGCGTGGCGCGGCGCGGTCACGATGCCTGGGCTCAACCTCGCGCGCGCCACGCTCTCGCCGATCAGCGCGACCGCCAACCACGTCGTGTTCTCGATCGAGAGCGCGCTCGGTGGCCCGCCCGACGCGCCCGCCACGTTCACGGGCGACATCAAATCCGGCGCGACGCTTTCCGGGTCGTTCACGCAGGGCGGCAACACGGCGCCGTTCGTGCTGACGCGCGCAGGGCCACCGCAGGTTGAGCGCCCGCCCGAAAGCACGGCGGTCGAGGCGGCAGTCGAGGGCACGTGGCGGGGCGACTACCAGCTCGCCGGCTACGCCCATCGCGTGACACTGGGCTTCGTCAATCACCCGGGTGCGCCGGCGACCGTCGAATTCCTGCTCGTCGGCAAGAGTCCGCACACGCTCGCGGTCAACCTCGTCATCGAGCAGGAGGGGCTCCTGCGGGTCGAATCGCGCGAGCTTTCCGTCAACTTCGAGGGTCGATTGAACACGACGACGGGCGAACTCACCGGAATCGTCGAGCAGGGAGCGTTCGAGGCGCCGATCGTGCTGACGCGCGTCAGCGGGAGCGCGCGATGATCGCGCGCGCGGCAGCCTTGGCGCTTCTCGGCCTCGCGGCCAGCCCACCCGGCCTCGCCCAGTCGGTATTCCGTGGCAATGCGGCGCACACCGGAGTCTACGCGTCGCAGGGTCCGCGCCAGTTCCATCGCGTGCTCTGGACGTTCACGACTGGCGGGCGGATTGTCTCCTCGCCCGTGTATGCGGACGGTACGCTCTACGTCGGTGGCGATGACGGCAGCATCTACGCCGTCGAGGCGGCGAGCGGCCGGCAGCTGTGGCGCCATGCGACCGGGGGTCCGGTCGCGGGCAGCCCGGCCGTCGCCGAGGGCACCGTCTACGTGATGAGCTACGACGGCAAGTTCTACGCACTCAACGCGCGCACCGGCGTCACGCGCTGGAAGTTCGCGACCGGTGGCGAGCGGCGCTTCGAGGCCCGTGGGCTGCACGGCATGCAGCCGCACAACCAGACGATCGCCGATCCATACGATATCTACCTGTCGAGCCCGGTAGTCGCAGCCGGCGCCGTCTATTTCGGCAGCGGCGACGGCAACGTGTACGCGCTCGATGCGGCCTCGGGCGCGCTTCGCTGGAAATACCGGACCGGCGATGTCGTGCACGCATCGCCCGCCTACGCGAACGGAGTCGTTTTCATCGGTAGCTGGGACAGCTACTTCTACGCGATCGATGCCGCGAACGGTGCGCTCAAGTGGCGCTTCCACTCGGGCGAGGATCCGGACAACCACAACCAGGTCGGGTTCCAGTCCTCGCCCGCCGTCGTCGATGGCGTTGTCTACACGGGCTGCCGCGACTCGAACCTGTACGCACTCGATGCCGCCACCGGGCAGGAGAAGTGGCGCTTTGGCACCGAGCTCAGCTGGGTCATCACCTCGCCCGCCGTCGTCGACGGCAAGGTCATCTTTGCGACTTCGGACTCGAGCCGCTACCACGTAGTCGATGCGGCGACCGGCAAGGGGCTGCAGCAGGCGCAGAGCAAGGCCTACATGTTTTCATCACCCGCGGTTGCTGGCGATACCGTCCTGATCGGAGTGCTGAATGGCACGCTCGAGTCGCGCGATCTGACGACCAGCGAGGTACTCTGGAGCTTCGAGACGGAAGCCTCCAGGCGCAACGCGGGCTGGATTCTGACGGCGGACCGGCGTTTCAACGCGCCGTTCTTCTATACGTCGGAGTGGCGTGAGGCGCCGATCGTCGCGGCCGAGCGGGAGCTCAGCATCGGATCGATCCTCTCCTCGCCACTCGTCGTGAACGGCGTCGTCTATTTCGGCAGCACTGACGGCAACCTCTACGCGATCGAGTGAGCGGCCGGCGCGATCGGCGAGTGCCGGTCAGTCCGCCGTCGCCCAACCGGTGATGGCGGCGATCGCGGCCGGTTCCCTCAGTAGCCCCATGTGGCCGACGCCGGGAAGGATCTCGACCGGGATCGCCGGGCGTGCGGCGGCGAACGCACGTGCGACCTCGCTTGCGATGCTGAACTCGTCCGCATCACCGATGATGACGCTCATGGGCCTGCTTACCGCGTCGATCGAGCGGGCGTAGTCGGTGGGCAGCAGGTTGTTGAGCAGCCGGAGCGAGTAGGTGCGGGTCAGCACCTTCGAGTCCTCCGGCACCGCGAAGGCGAGCACGGGCATCGAGTCGAAGGCATGCACACCGACCGCGTTCGCAAGCCCGAGGCCGATCAGGCGCGGCACGTAGGGAAC
Organism: Pseudomonadota bacterium; assembly: GCA_025356075.1. Taxonomy (GTDB): domain Bacteria; phylum Pseudomonadota; class Gammaproteobacteria; order Steroidobacterales; family Steroidobacteraceae; genus CAIKZZ01. Next base: position 21,915 of record JANXUT010000066.1, read on the forward strand.
GGTGAATAAGCTTGCGGCGCTCGGCTGCGCAGGCTTCGGCCGCACGATCGGGCCCTGATACGCGAGCCCCGGCGACAAGAGTAGGTAGCGATCGAACAGCGCGGCGTGCGGGCCGCCCGCGAACTTGAGGACGAAGCCGCCGCCGCTCGAAAACCCGGCGAGTCGAAGCGGGGTCGCCGGCTCGCGCTGTCGCACCGCGGCAGCGAATTCCTCGAGGTCATCGTCCAGTTGTCCGACGTAGGCGATGTCGCCGTGCGGCAGGTTACTGCCGTGGCCGCGCACCTCCGGGACGTAGGTCGTCACGTTGGCGGCCTTGAGCGACTCGGCGAGGCGGTGCAGTGCGAGCCCGCTGTCGGATGCTCCGTGGATCAGCACGAGGACGCGGCCGCCGGCGATGGCGGCGCCGTATCGCCGGTAGCCGAGCGAGGCGCCGTCGTGCGCGGCGTAGTGCTCAACCTGTGGGAGCGAGCTGAAATCGGCGCCCTTGTAGGCGGCGACCAGTGCGCTCGAGGTTGGCGCCTGCGAGGTTCCGAAGGCGATCAGCGAGGCGGTCGCGAGAACCACGATGATCGCGACGCCGAAGAGCACCCGAATGAGCGTTTTCATTGTTCTAACCCCGTGGGAGGGACTAAACCATACTTGAAACAATCGTTTCAAGTATCGTAAACTGCGTCCCAGTGGCCCGCACCGCCAATCCCGAGCGCCCGGACGAGCTCCTCGATGCCGTCGTTGCCTACCTGACGACGCACGGGCTCGCCGACGCATCGCTGCGGCCGCTCGCCCGCGCGGTCGGCTCGAGCCCGCGCGTGCTCCTCTACTACTTCGGGTCGAAGGAAGAGCTGATCGCGCGCGCGCTCGCGCGGCTCAGGGAGCGGCAACGCGGGGCCTATGCGCAGATGAAGGCGGCCGCGAGCGCGAACCCGCGCGAGGCGTGCGGTGCGATCTGGCGGCACCTGAGCGCGCCCTCATCGGAGCCGCTCTTCAGGATGTTTTTCCAGGCCTACTCGATGGGACTGCAGGAGCCCGAGCGTTTCCGGGAATTCCTGCACACCGCGATCGAGGACTGGCTCGAGTTTCTCGCCGCACCCGTGCTCGCGCGGGGCCACTCCGTCGCCGTCGCGAGGGCCTACGCGACCGTCGTGCTCGCGGGCTTTCGCGGCTTCATGCTCGACTACTGCGCATCGCGTGACCGCGAGCGGACGGATGCAGCGGTTGAACTCTGGCTCGATGCGCTCGATTCGATGCCTCTCGGCGCGACGCCGCCGGCCGCTCGCCCGTCCGCCTAGCGGCGAACCGTCGCCGCGGCAATTGCCGCGACCGGCCCGATCAGGCAGCGCGCTGCGCCATTGCGACGACGCGCTCGCGCGTCGTCGCGCCGAGGCTCGGCCGGGCTCGCATCCGCTCGAGCCATGCCCGCACGTTCGCACGCCGCGCGGTCAAGGGTCCCCACTCCGCGGCCTCGCTGAAGAAATCGAGCTGTGGGGCGATGAGCAGGTCGGCGAGCGAGACGGCCTCGCCAACAAAATATGGCCGGTCGGCGAGCTCGCGCGCGAGCTGTTCGAAGACCGCGTGTGCCATCGGCATCGCCGCCACGATCGCGTTCTCATCGGCGGCGCGCCCGAGGAGTCGCGGCGCGAGCAGCCGCTCGAAGACGATCACGTTCGCAACGCCCTGGAAGAGGTACCAGTCATTGACGTTCATCAGCTGATCCATGCGACCGCCGGCCTGCGGGTCCCTCGGCGTCAGCGCGGGCGCCGGACAGGTGCGTTCAATGTACCTCAGGATGGCCTGTGTCTCGTAGAGCCTGAACGCCCCGTGTTCGATCGTGGGCACGCGGCCAAACGGGTGCAGCGCCTGGTGCGCTGGCGCTCGCGTCGTGCCGGGAGCGACGGGCACCGCGCGATAGGCAGCGCCCTTCTCCTCGAGCGCGACGAGCACCGCGCGACCGTAGGGGCTGCCGGGGACGGTGTGAACGACGAAGTCAGTCGTGGGATTCAGTCCTCGCGTGTCGGTCGGTGAGGGCAGGCGTGCGGCGGTCAGGGGCGGCTGGCGGCCGATTGTGCGAAGAGCTCGAGCAGCTTCGGCCAGCCGCCGTCGACCTGGGAGCGCATCGTCGCGCCGCCCTCCGCTCCCATGCGCTCGAAGTTGCGGTGCTCGAGCTCGACCCGCGTCGCCGTCGCGCCCTCCGCCGCAAAGCGCACCTCCACCTCCGAGGCGAAGGCGACGCGAGCATCCGGCTTCCATGCGGCGTTGATCTCCCAGCTGACGACGAATCGCGCGGCGGGCACCCACACGCGGACGTGCCCGACGACGACTTCTCTGTCGTCCTCGCAGCGTGCGTACCAGCGCCCGCCGACGAACGGCTCGATGATCGACTCGCGAACTGGCGCCGACCCGATGCCGTGCGTCTTCGGCCACCAGCGATCGACGCCGGCGGTGAAGACCTCGAACGCCCGTGCGGGACTCGCCTCGACGACGAGCGTCTTGCGGACCGGGGCGATGGGGATCGTGCGGGTCATGGCTTCTTCCTTCGACGCGGCGGCTCGCCGAGCTCGACTTCGTGTTTGAACGCGGTGAGCGCATCGCCCCAGAACTGGTCGAGCCAGTGCCTGAGTTCGCCGACCCCCTGCGGGTCGATCGCGTAGACGCGGCGCGTGCCCTCCGCGCGGTCGCTGACGAGGCCCGCGACCTTGAGTGCTTTCAGGTGCTGGGAAACCGCCGGGCGACTGACCGGGAGCGTGCGCGCGACCTCCCCGACCGATTTCGGGCCATCGCGCAGGCGCTCGAATACGGCGCGGCGGGTGGGGTCGGCGAGCGCGGCGAGCGTTGTTCCGTAAGCCATGTCTTACGGTAAGTTAATGCTTACAGTAAGTCAAGCCGGCGCTGGGCGGGCGCCGGACGCTACTCAATGCCGGCGAGTGCCAGCGTGATCAGGAAGGCGCGCTGGGTGCCAAGGTAGCTGTCGGTCGTATCGAAGCGCTCCTCGAGCGAGTGCATCCCGAGCCAGCGGCCCCCAGCGCCGATCGCGATCGCCTCGATGCCGAGGCTGACCGGGAAGCCCGCATCGGTGCTGCTCGAGGTCACGTGCGAGGCGAGGCCGAGCGCGGCGTCGGCGGCAAGCGCCGTTACGACAATCGGTGCACGCGGCGCCTGGCGGCCGACCGGGCGCACGCCGATGGATTCGACGTCGACGTTGAGCTTCTGCTCGCTCGACCAGAACGCATTCTCCTCGGCGAGCGCGCTTGCGACCGCGCTGTGAAGCATCGCATCGAGGCGGCCGAGCTCGGCCGCGTCCTCGGAGCGAAGATCCACCTCCATCCAGGCGCTTGCCGCGATTGAATTGACCGACGTGCCACCCTCGACGCGTCCGACCGTGAAGGTCGTCCTCGGATGCTCCGGGACCTTGAAGCGGGCGATCTTGTCGATCGCGCGGCCGAGCGCGTGGATCGCGCTCGGCAAGCCGAATGCCCAGTAGCTGTGACCACCGGGCCCCTTGTACGTCACGCGATAGCGGTTGCTGCCGATCTCCTGGTTCACGAGGTCGTAGCCGTCCGCATCGACGCTGATGAAATGCGCGGGCCGGCTCTTGAGCTCAGTCGTAACCAGGTGGCGCACGCCGCGGAGGTTGCCGATGCCCTCCTCGCCGACGTCGGCGACGATGATCACGCTGCCGTGCGTGGTGACCGGCGTCCGCGCGAGCGTGCGCGCCACGGCGAGGATCACCGCAAGTCCACGGCAGTCATCGCCGATGCCAGGACCCTTCAGCACGGCGCCCGTCCGTCCGACATTCACGTCGGTGCCGGCCGGAAAGACCGTGTCGAGGTGCGCGGCGAGCACGAGCACCGGCCCGTGCCCCGAGCCTGCGTGCTCGCCGATTACGTTCCCGATGGCATCGATGCGAACGTGATCGAGGCCCGCTGCGGCGAGGAGCTCCCGGTAGCGTTCGGCCCGCTTCGCCTCGCCGAAGGGCGGCGCGGGTATCTCGCAGAGCGCGATCTGCTCGCGAATCGTCTCCGGCTCCGCCAGCCGCAGCGCTTCGAGGGCGCTGCGAACCGCGGGCTTCGCCGCAAGTTCGGCGACCGGTTCGGCGCGCGCCACGGCCGCGAGAACGAGCACGCCGACGAGCAGCGCGACGGACTGGTTCACCGCCGCCCGCCCCGCGCCGCCCGGTCGACGCCGCGGGTTCGGGCTACCACCAGCCGCGCCGCTTGAACCAGATGACCGGCACGAGCGTGCTGAGCGCGATAAGGCCGAGGCCGTAGGCATAGCCGAAGTGCCAGCTGAGCTCCGGCATGTAATGGAAGTTCATGCCGTACATGCTCGCGATCAGCGTCGGCGGAATGCCGATGACCGAGGCGATCGTCAGCACCTTGAAGATGTCGTTCTGCTCGATGCTGATGAAGCCGAGAATCGCATCGAGGAGGAACTGCGTCTTGCCGGCGAGGTGCGACTCGAAATCAACGAGCGAGCTCAAGTCCTGGCGCACGGTCTTGAGGCGGACCTGGAGTTCCGGCTGGAGCCAGTCGGCGGCAAGCTCCGAGACGAAGCCCGTGATGCGCTGAAGTCCCAGCAGGCTCTCGCGGATCCGCGAGGAGTGATCGCCGGCGGTGCCGATCTCCGTCAGACACCCGCGCAGCGCCCGCGTCAGTCGCTTGCCGCGCTGTGGCGTCTGGCGCGGGCCGAACGCGCGCGCCGAGACGGACGCGAGCTCGCTGTCCAGCTTCTCGAGCATGTCCGCCCCGTAGTCGACCATTGCCTCGATCAGCGACGCGAAGACGCCGGCGGAATCGGCGTGCGGACTCGTCTTCAGAAGCTCCCGCACGTGCGTGAATGCCACGAGCTCCGAGTAGCGCACCGTGATCAGCGTCTGCGGCGAGAGCACGAAGCCGAGCGGCACCGGCGAGAAGCTCACCGGGTCATCGGCGCTCGCGAGCGGCATGCTGAGATAGAGCACCTTGCCGTCGGCGCGCACGCGGCTCGAGGCCTCGATCTCCTGCAGCGATGCGCGCGAGGGCACCTGGATGCCGCATTCGGCGGCGACGTGGGCGGTTTCCTCCGGCGTCGGGTCGAGGAGGTCGAACCAGACGCGCCGGGCGCTTTGCGGCCCACGGCCGCTGGCGGCGGTGCTGTAGGTATTCAGCATGGAGTCTTGGCGGGCTCGTGTGCCGTCACGCGCGCAGGTACGCGGTCTTGCCGCCGACGACCGTGCGCATGATGCGGATGTCCTTGAGCTTGTCGGGGTCGACCACATGCGGGTCCTGCTCAAGCACGACGAAGTCCGCGAACTTGCCGGCGCTGATGGAGCCCTTCGCGTTCTCCTCGTAGGAGGCGTACGCGCCGTTGATCGTGCCGATCTTGAGGGCCTGGTCGATCGTGACGCGCTGCTCGGCACCCCACACCCTGCCTGCGTAGTCCTTGCGCGTCACGAGGCTTTGCATCGCCATCATCGGCTCGAACGGGCCCGGCGTGTAGTCAGAAGCGCCCGGCACGCGGATGCCTGCGTCGAGGAACGAGCGGTGCGCGAACATCCAGCGCATCTTCTCCTCGCCGTAGGCCTTCCACTTTTCGCCGTGGTAGTAGGCGTACGTCCAGAACGGCGTCGGGATCGAGCCGGTCGCCTTGATGCGGCGGATGAGGTCAGGATTGACGAGCGAGCAGTGCTCGATCCGGTGCCGCCGGTCGGGATGCGGCCACTCCTTCAGCACGCGCTCGTATGCGTTCAGCACCATGTCGATCGTCACGTCGCCGTTCGCGTGGATGCCGACCTGCCAGTTGTGGCGGTGCGCGTCCTCGACCGCCTCGTGGAGCTGCTTCTGGTCCATCGTCGAGATGCCGTAGTCGTTCGGCTTGCCGACATACGGCGTGCTCATGCGCATCGTCCGCTCGGAGGCTGAGCCGTCCGCCACGAACTTGACGGGACCGATCCGCACGAAGTCGTTGCCGAGTCCGGTGTGCACGCCGGCGTCGCGCAGGTTCTGGAACGCCCCGCGGCGGTCGTAGCCGACCGCGAGGATGTAGGCACGGTGCAGGAGCTCGCCGCCGGCGTACGCGTCCTGATAGGAGCGGATCTTGTCGGCGTCGGCCGAGGCATCGTGCACGGTCGTCAGCCCCGCCTCCGTCAGCCGCTTCGACATGAACGCGGTCGCGGCCCGGCCGCGTTCCTGCAGCTGCGCGCCGCTGAACGTCTCGTAGCCGCCGACGTTGTCGAACACCTTGCGGGCGAGCTCGGCGACCTGCCCCTGCAGCTCGCCGCTCTCGTCCTTGAAATAGCGGCCATCCGAAGGATCGGGCGTATTGCGGGTAATGCCGGCGAGCTCGAAGGCCTTGCTGTTGAACCAGCTCGTGTGGCCGCCGCGGTGGTCGACTCGCACCGGATGGTCCGTGCTCACCGCATCGAGATCCTTGCGGGTGAGCGCCCGCCCGTCGGTGAGCTTGGTGTCGTCGAACTTGAAACCGCGGACCCAGTAGCCAGGCTTGCTGTCGGCGGCACGCTTCCTTAGCGCCCGCTGGATCTCGGCGATGCTGCGCAGGTCCACGTTGACGTCGTAGAGTTCCTCCGGCTCGCCCGGATGGCAATGCGCGTCGATGAACCCGGGGGTAACCGTTTGCTTCCCGGCATCGATGACTGTGGTGTTGCGCGTTGCGAGCGACTTCATGTCGGCGCTCGTGCCGATCGCGACGAAGCGGCCGTCCTTCACGGCGAAGGCTTCGGCGTGCGGTGTCGCCTCATCCATCGTGAGCACGTTGGCGTTGACGAGGACCAGGTCCGGCGACAGCCGCGTGCCCGGCGACGGGGGTGCTGCGAGGGCACCGAACGCAGGCGCGGCGAACATTGCGCCGAGACCCAGGCACTCACGGCGACTCATCTTGGACATGGCAGCCTCTTTTTTTGTGTGGCAGCGCGAGCGATCGTCCTCGGCAGTATCGCCGATTCACCGCGCTGGCGCGCATCGGCGGATACGGGACGGCTCCCGGTCGACGCTACCGGTACGACCGTCCGGTCGTTGCGGAACCCGCCGGATATCGGCGGCGGGCGGCCGGTCGACGGCAGCCGCGCGGCGGCGGCGCTAGGCGCCCGTCACTGCTTCTCGACGACGACCCGTCCCTGGCCGTTCACGAACACGTGGTAGCGATTTCCGTCCTTGCAGGTGGCGAGGTAATCGCTGTCGCCGTTGTGCTTGACGTTGACCACCTGGTCGCACGGCATCCCCTGCAGTGCGATCGTCGCCTTGAGGTCCTGCCCCGTGGAGACGTCGTCGGCCGCAATCACGGGTGCGCTACCGACCGCCGCGGCGGCCACCAAGACCCAACCGAACATTCGCTGGCGCATAAGCTCTCCTGCCTGGCACGTCATATCTTCGCAAACTCTCGCGGGTCCGCGAGAATTCCCCAGATCGCCTCGCGCGAGGTTGTGATCGCCTGCGCGAGCGTCGGGTCGTCATCTTGCAGGAGCGACAGCACCTTCATGAGCAACAGGTCGTAGCGCTGGCGTAGCTCGGCGAGGGTCGGTATCGAGGCCCCCTTGTGCTTCGCGCGGAACTGCTCGAGTAGTGCATCGACCTGATTCTTGAGGGAAAGTTTGGTGAAGACGCCGATGGCGTGCGTATCGCGCAGCCGCTGCTCGAGCGAGCCGAGATCGAGTGGCGGCGGCCCTGGCTTCGCGGCTGGCGGCGCTGCCGCGGCTGGAGCGGCTGGCAGCAGGGCGGCACTACCGGTGGGCGCCGGGCGCGGTGCGACTGTCGGTGAAGGTGCGGGCACCTTCGCGGGCGACGGCGCGGCCGCGCGGGGCCCTGGGGCCGGGAGTGCCGTCGCAGCGGCGGACTGCGGTGCGGCGGCGGGCGCCACCGGTGTCGAGTTCGGAGGCGGCGTCGCGGCCGGTGCCGGCGCGCGCGCCGTCGTGCAGCCGCCGATCACTGCCAGCATCACGATCGCGGGTATGCGCACTCGTTGCATCAGCGCCTCCGGCGTCACCTTACTCGGTCGCACCGCGGACCTACACTTCGCGAGGCACAGTCTGACAGGATTCTGACGCAGAGTCAGCCTGTGCGCACCGGGGCAGCGTGCACATCGTTGACCGGATTTCTCGCGGGTGCATCGGCCGGCGCGCTGTCCCGAAATGCAACGCCCGGTCGTACCGTCTCATCGACCTCGAGCCGGAACACGTCCGGGCGGCTGTAGTGGCCGACCGGATCGAAGTCCATGCGCGAGCGGGCGATATCCGCAAGGTCGATGTCGGCCGTGAGGATGCACTCGCCCTCAAAGTTGGGACCCGCGAGCACCTGCCCAAGGGGACCTACGATGCAGCTGCCGCCGCGGGACAAAACGGTCTGTGGCTCGTTGCCGAATTCACTCGCGTAGTCGCCCGGGTAGTCCTTGCGGCGCGAGAACTGGTTGCACGAGAGCACGAAGCACCGCCCCTCCTGCGCAATGTGGCGCACGGTGGCTTGCCACGTGTCGCGGCCGTCGGCTGTCGGCGCGCAGTAGATCTCGATGCCCTTTGCGTACATCGCCGTGCGCAAGAGCGGCATGTAGTTTTCCCAGCAGATCACCGCGCCCAGGCGCCCGAGTTCCGTCGGGAAGACGGGCAGCGTCGAGCCGTCGCCGCAGCCCCAGATCAGCCGCTCACTCGCGGTCGGCATCAGCTTGCGGTGCTTGCCAAGCAGCTCCCCGTCGGGCGAGAAGAAGAGCACGGTGCAGTAAAGGGTGCTGCGCTCGCGCTCGATCACGCCGATGACGAGGTGCATGCGGTTATCGCGCGCGACGCCGGCGAGCACCGCCGTTTCAGGTCCCGGGACTTCGATGGCGCTCGCGAAGCAGCGTCGGAATTCCTCGCGCCCCTCGGGCGTGCGCGAGCCGATGACCGCGCCGAAGCTGAGTCCACGCGGGTAGCCGGCGACGAACGCTTCCGGGAATAGCCCGAGCCGCACGCCCCGCGCGCGGCAGTCGGCGGCGAGGTCGCGGACCTTCCCGAGCGTGGCGGCGATGTCGAAGGCGACGGAGGCCGCCTGGATCACGCCGACGCGGTGCGTGGCTCCCGCTTGAGAACCGTTCGAGTGGGTTGCCATCGCCTGAATCCCCTGCCGGGGCCGCACGCGCGCGGCCGTCCCGACTATAGGGCCGCCGCGCCCGGGCCGATAGCCGGTCACCCGTCGCGACGCCCCCCTGCGACGGCCGCACCAGAAAGGGTCGCGTTGAGCCGCTAATTAATTGCCGGCGAGCTCGCGCAGGTACCAGTCGACGAAGCGACGGGCGTAAGGCTCCTGCGAGGAGTACGGGCCCGGCTCGAAAAAGCGCGAATTGATGCCCGCCTGGTTGTGCTCGACGATGCGCTTGTCCTCGATGCTCGTGGTCTTCCAGAGCCACGTCAGCTGGGCCACGTCATAGTCGGTGCCTTCGACGGCATCCTCGTGCACGAGCCAGATGACTTCCATTTCCGTGTGCAGCACCGACCGCGGGATGAATCGATAGATCACGCCGTGGTCGGCGTAGGCGAGGAAGTCGCTGATGGGACCGATGTCGAAGTAGGTCGAATTGCCGTCGTGCCCGCCAAACGCGCCCATCAGGCGCGCGATCCGTCGTCCGTCCCGGGTCGCGCTGTCGACGCCCTCGTTGAGCGCGCTACGGAAGACCGACACCGACTCGCCGCCCGGCCGGGAGCTCTCGCCGTATTCATCGACATCGGCGATGACGATGCCGAGCGCATCGGCGCGCCGGCGACCTTCGCGCTCGATAGCCTCACTCTGTGCCGCGGGCCGCGCGTACACGTGGCGCTTGGAGAACTCGGGGTGCGCGGGCTGGCAGTGGTAGCACTCCATGTAGTTCTCTATCGCGAGCTTCCAGTTCGCGTTGATCGAGTAGGTCTCGCTGTGGGCCACCTTCGCCTTGGCCCAGCCGTGAACGCCGGCGCTGCCGGTGAGTGCCGCCTCCGCGGAGGCGAAATCGAGTGGCTCGCGCGCGAAGGTCGTGAAGATGAGGCCCTCGACTACGCGCACCGGCAGCGATCGGAGGCCGAAGTCGCTCCTGTCAAAGGGCTCGGGCATCTCCCGCGCTACGAGCAGCCGGCCGTCGAGGCCGTATGTCCAGGCGTGGTACGGACAGGTCAGGCGGCCGGCGGTGGCCCGGCCAGAGGCCGTCGTGCAGACCCGCGAGCCGCGGTGGCGGCAGACATTGAGGAGCGCACGGATTTCCGCGGGCGCGGAGCGCACGATGATGATCGATTCCGCGCCGAGGTCGACGACGCGAAAATCACCCGTACGTGGCACCGAGCTTGCGTGCGCGGCGAGGAACCAGTGTTTCAGCAGCATCCGGTCGAGGTCGCGCTCGAAGATGCCGGCGTCGGTGTAGAAGGCACGATCGAGCGCGTGGCCGGGTCGATGGCGGGCGATCCGCCGCGCGAGGTCCGCGGATTGATCCGGCGGCACGGATTCGGTTCGATCGCCGGCCATTGCGCACTCCGTCCTGCCCCAAGTCGGCCGGCACTATAGCGTCGCGGCAAGGCCGCGGTCGACTTGGGGCGTTCTCCCGCGTCGGCGAGGCCGCCGTTCGGTCACCGTCCGTCGCGTGATCCCCATCACGGTTCCGCGTGTCTTCATGTTGGGCCGGTGCGCGCTGGCGCGTGAATGCGTGGGTTCAGCGTGTCGGTCGAGCGCCGATGGCTCCGAAACAAGCGAGTGATTCACGGTATTGCCCGTCGAGGGCCGGGCGCGACCGGGCGGCGACTCAAAAGCCGGTGCGCTTCTCACATAAAGTTTATGACATAGCTTCGCGCGGGCCGTGACAGCGCTGCGATAAGGTGCCTTCGACCGCCCGCCGTCCCGCGTCAGGAAGCCCTATTTTTCACGGTGTCCGTCCGAATCCAATGGGCCTGCCCGAACATTCTGCCGCACTGCCGCACAGCGCTCGCCCCCCCGGGCTGGCGCAGTTGATCGTCGTGCCTGCGCCTAAGCCATCGGCCGGTCGTCGTCCCCTCTGCGCGCGCGCGTGGCTTGGCCTCCTCGCCGCCCTCGTGATCGCTCTCAGCGCTCCCGCCGCCACCGCGCAGCAGTTCAGTTTCCGTCGCTACACCCAAAGCGATGGCCTGCCGAACCTGGCCGCCGCGTACCTCGTGGCCGATGCCGGCGGCGACCTGTGGGTCGGCACGGACGGCGGCCTCTTCCGCTACGACGGCACCGCGTTCGTTCCATACCGCGAGGCGCACGGCCTTCCCTCCGAGACCGTGCGCGGGATGACGATGGATCCGTGGGGACGGATCTGGGTGGCGATGGATCGCGACCTCTTCATCGGCACCGCAGCCGGATTCCAGGCCATCGAGACCGACCACGGCCCGGTGATCGCCGAGATCCACATCGCAATGGCGATCGCGTTCATCGATCGCAACCACGTGCTCGTCATCAGCGACGGCCACGTACTCGACCTCGCGCACGATCCGGCCGACTCGACGCAGGCCTGGAAGCAGACGCGGTTCTTCAGCGACGAGCAGCTGAAGGCGACCCCGGCCCTCGATCGCGTGAAGAGCGTCTACGCCGGGGACGACGGCACGATCTGGATCGGCTGCGACACGCGGCTGTGCAGCTACACCGACGGGGCGGTACACGTCTGGACCGACAAGGAAGGCGCGCCAAACGGCGCCTACGCCGCGGCGCTCCTCGATCCCGCGCACCGCCTCTGGATGCGAAGTGATGCGCACCTCATCGTCCGCGAACCAGGCGCCACGAAGTTCACGCGCAACGACCCGCCGCACGCGCGCCTCGAGACGCGCGTGACGGAGCCGCTGCTCGCTTCGGACACGGGTGGCAGGCTGCTCGTGCGCACCGAGCGTGGCGTCGCTCGCTGGAGCGGCAGCGGCTGGACGGAATTCACGACCGACAATGGGCTCCCTGACAACGCGATCATCCGCGCGCAGATCGACAGCGAAGGAAGCCTGTGGCTCAGCACGGCGGGCGTCGGCATCTGGCGCTGGCGCGGGCACGACAACGTCGAATCCTGGACTCGCAGCGAAGGTCTCGCCTCGCAGAGCGTCTGGGACATCGTCCGCGGTCGCGACGGCAAGTTGCTGATCGGGACGGAGCGCGGCTGCCAGAAGCTCGACGAGCGTGCCGCACGCGTGGTGCCGTGCCGTTTCGCGGGGCTGCCGCAGGCCGAGGTCACCTCGCTCGCCGTCGACAGCCATGGCACGAGTTGGTGGGCGCTCGACAACGGCGAGGTCTGGACGGTCCCGGAACGTGGTGGCGAGGCGACGCCCGTCGTCGTCCCGACGGACAAGTCGCGGATCTCGCTGATCAAGTTCGACCGGGCGAGCGTCGGCTGGATCGTATCGCTGAATCGCGGCCTGTTTCGCATCGACCCGAAAACTTCGCGGATCGCCAACGTCGAGCTGCCGCGCTCGGATGTGCGGCTCTATGACATGACGGAGGATGCCGGAGGGACTCTCTGGATCGCCTCCTCCGGCGGTCTCTTTCGCTACTCCGACAACCGCTGGACGTTTTTGCCGGTGCTCGGCGAGCACGGCAATTCCGAAGTGTTCGCCTCGGTGACGACGACGCCCGATGGGTCGGTGTGGCTCTCGAATTTCGGCAAGGGCGTCATGCGCGCGCGCGGACCCAACCTCGAGCGTCGCGAGTGGCTGCGCCCGGCGATGCTGGCTGATGCGAGCATCTATTCGCTCAGGACCGACCGACGGGGCTGGCTGTGGGTCAATACCGATCACGGCGCAGTCGTCTATGACATGGAAAGCTGGCGGCGCTTCGATGTCGACGATGGGCTCGTATGGAACGACACAGACGCCTTCTCGTTCTTCGCCGACTACGACGGCTCGGTTTGGATCGGCACCGCCGCCGGGCTGACGCACGTCCGCGATCCCGAGCGGCTGCTCCACGGGCAGGGCGCGCTCGACCTTCGCATCGCGAGCGCGAAGCTCGGGCCGCACGTGCTCGAAGTGGCGGGCGCGGCGGCGACGTTCCCGTGGCACACGGACATGGCCTTCGACGTGCGCCTGAGCTCGAACAGCTACGCCCGTTCCTCCCAGACCGAATTCAGGTACCGGCTGGTCGGCCTTTCCTCGGAGTGGTTCGGCTCGCCCAATTCGGACGTGCACGTGCCGGCGCTCGACGCGGGCTCCTATCGCCTCGAGGCCGTCGCCGTCGACACGCCGCACGGGCGCAAGTCGGCCGTCATGACGCTCGCCTTCGAGGTGCTGCCGCCCTGGTGGCGAACGCTCACCGTGCGCATCCTGCTTGCGCTCCTTGTCGTCGCCTCGCTCGTCTTCGCGTGGCGCCGGCAGAACCAGAAGCTGCGCGCTCGCCGTGCGGCGCTCGAGGCGGAGTTCCGCGAGCGCGAGGCGCTCCTCGAGCGCGCGACACGCGATCCGTTGACGCGACTGTGGAACCGGGCCACGATCCTCGAGATTCTTGGCCGCGAGCTTGGCCAGGCGCAACGCGCCGGTACGCCGCTCGCAGTCGGCGTCATCGACGCCGACCACTTCAAGCACGTCAACGACACGTTCGGTCATCTGGGTGGCGACGAGATCCTGCGCGAGCTGGCGGCGCGACTCAGCGCGGCGCTTCGGACGACCGACTGGCTCGGCCGCTTCGGTGGCGAGGAACTGGTCGTCGTGCTGCCGGGACTGACGCGCGGCGAGGCGGAGACGCCGGTCGAGCGACTGCGCAGTTGCGTGTCCGACACGCCGTTCAAGCTGAACTCCATGAACGTCACGGTGACCGTCAGTATCGGCGTCGCCTGGTACGAATCGCCGGCCGATTCGATCGACGAGATCATGGGACGGGCGGACGCCGCGCTCTACGATGCCAAGCGCGCCGGCCGGAACCGAGTCGTCTATGCAAAGAGCCGCGAGAGCCTGCAGACGGATTCCACCGGCTCGCGTCGCATCCTGAACGAGCTCCTCGAGCGCATCCGCCGCGATGCCCAGAAGCGGGAGCCGGGCTCGAAAGCGGGCTGAGCCCGGCGTGCGGTGGGCGCGCCAGCCGGGCCGCCGGGAGGCATCCCCGCTGCTCCGGGGCGACCCCTCTCGCGGGAAGAAGTCACTAATCAGTGGGTTACGAACTCTCCGGGACTCACGTTAGGGGGGAGTTCCCCGGAACGGGCCTTGCGTAGGGCAATCCCCTAAAGATCTGATCGAGCGGGCCGATACCCGGTTGAGCCGTTGACGGAAACGCTGACGGCGACGAACACCACGATCGGGGTCGCTAGTGAACGAAGACATAAAAGCGCGATTCAAAGCGCTCGGCAATTTCCCGTCGCCGCCCGGGATCGCCCAGGAAATCATCCAGCTCGCCAAGAGCGAGGAAGTCAGCATAGGCGAAGTCTCCGGCGCGATCGCGAAGGACCCGGCACTCGCGGCCAAGGTGCTGCGCATGGCGAACTCCGCGCTCTACGCACAGCGCCGGCGCAGCCAGAACCTTCGCCAGGCGCTCACGATGATGGGTCTGGATGCGGCGATGACGCTGTGCCTTGGCTTCTCGATCGCCGGTAGCTTTCGCAGCGCCAAGGTTGGCGCGATCGACTACACGCGCTACTGGCGCCGCTCGCTGCTCGCCGGCCTCGGCGGGCGCTGCATCGGCGAGGAACTCGGGCTGCCCTCGAGCGAGTAACTCTTCCTAGGTGGCCTCCTGCAGGACATTGGAGTGCTCGCCCTCGATCGGGCAAAGCCGGGATTCTATGGCGAGCTGCCGCGCGAAGCCGGCCACGCTGAGCGGATCGCCTACGAGCGCCAGCACCTCGGCGAGGATCATGCCGCGCTCGGCGCGTGGCTGCTCGGCAGCTGGAATCTTCCCGACGACCTCGTCCTCGCGGTCGAGCTCAGCCATTCCCCGGAGCAGGCCGACCGTGCCTCGCTCCAGGGCCAGTTCGCGCGCTGCGTGGCGCTCGGCGGTGAGCTCGCATCGGCGTTCCTGGCGCCCGACGTGCGGGTCTCGATCGCGAACTTCGCCGCGCACGCGGAAAAGGTGATCGGCCTCAAGCCCGAGCAAGTCGGCAAGGTCGTCGAGCGAGTCACCGAGCTCACGCCCGATCTCGGCCGGCTGTTCGAGACGACGCTTTTGTCGGCGGAGGACGCAATGGCGCTTACCGAGCAGGCGCAGGAACTCCTCGCCGCGCGAAGCGTTCAATCGCTGCAGAAGATCGACTCGCTCGAGCATGCCGCCCACTCCGCAGCGGCGCGCTCGGCGGAGCTCGAGGACGCAACGCGGCGCGATGCGCTGACGGGCGCGTTCAATCGCCGGCACCTCGACGAGCGCCTGGCGGTCGAATTCATGGCGGCGCAGACCGGCGGCTGGGATCTCCCGGCGCTCTTCGTCGACCTCGACCACTTCAAGAAGGTGAACGACAGCTACGGCCACGCGGCCGGCGATGCGGTGCTTCGCGGCGCGGTGGGTCTGCTCCAGCAGACGCTGAGGGCCGGTGACCTCATTGCCCGCTACGGTGGCGAGGAATTCGTCGTGCTGCTTCCGGGCACGAGTGCGGCGGATGCGCGCGCGCTCGGCGAGCGCCTGCTCAAGGTGCTGCGCGAGCACGAGCACGTGGTGCCGGTTGACGGGGGCCAGCGGCAGATCCAGGTCACCGCCTCGCTCGGGCTTGCGATCCAGACGCCGAAGCGGCCGTTCCCGAATCCGGCGGCGCTGCTCGCCGGCGCCGACGCTGCGGTTTACGCGGCGAAGCGCGCCGGTCGCGATCGGCTCATGGAGTGCGGGATCACCCCGCCGCCACCGCTCGCAAAGACGGGGTGAACCCCGGAGCCGGCCGCGTCGGGAATCGAACGACCCTGCGCGGCTACGCGCGAACGCGGTTCTCGCGCTCGCAGTTCGCTAGTTTGGCGGGGTGGGTGAGCGCGTGACCGTGAGGGTGACGGTGGGAGCCCCGGCACCGCTCAACTGCAGCAGCAACGACTTGCCCGCAGGGAATGCGAATTCGACGATCTGGTGGGGCGAGGAGCAGCCGCTGCGGCCCTGGTAGTCGAGCGCCCGGAGCGCCGTGCCGTCCGCGACCACGTCGAGCCAGGATCCCTGGTCGAGTGCGATTTGACAGGTGCCTCCGTTCGCGACGGAGATCCGCACGAGTCCCGCGAACGTGCCGTCGGCGGCTGTCGAGTTTCCCGGTTGAGCGGCGAAGTGCACTCCCGCCGGGGCGCCGAGCGCGAGCCGGTAGGCGTGGTCGACCTCGATGGCAGGCGCGGTCTCGGGCGTCGTTCCCGCCTTCAAACCGCGTGCGACGGTCGCGAACAACGCCCGCTCGTAGGTGACGTCCCAGGTGAACGCCGAGCACGGGTCGTCGGCGTGCGCGACGGTCGCGGTGGCCTCAACGACATGCACGTCGCCGCACGCAGCGCCCAGTGTCCGAGACTGATCGTTGCTGGCTGCGCCATCGGTCTACCTCACAGGCGACAAGCGTCGCCGCGCGACGTCGAGTAAATCACCGGCGGTCCTGGTTCGATACACCGTCCGGTCCGCGCTCTTATATATGCGCAACCGGCGACGGGTCCGGCGGACGGATGCAGGTGGTTGCGTCAGGATCCCGTCAGTCGCATGGGGACGACGCCGTGGCTCGCGCGAGCACGCGAGTGCCGCCGCGGATCCGAGCGATGCCGGCCGAGACCGCTACATCGCGGAGGAGAGGAGCGTCACGTCAGCGCCCTGCCAGGCCGTCTTGAACTTCGCCTCGATCGCGCGCGCTTCGGCTTCCTTGTGCTCGGCGTGCAGCGCCTGCGCAAGCCCGAACAGCGACCACCCATTGCCGGGGTTGCGTCGCAGGTCGGCGCGATAGACGGCCTCCGCATCGATCGCCTTGCCGGCGGCGAGGAGCTCTGCACCGAGCAAGTGACGCACCGGAAAGAACCAGTCGGCCGGCTCGTCGTAGCTGAGCTTGTCCTCTTGCACGACGGCCTGGGTCAGGAGCTCGATGACGGCCTTGCGGTCGCCCTTGGCGCGCGCGATGCGTGCCTTGCCGATCGTGGAGGCGAGCGCGAGCACATCCGGCGCGTTGTTCAACCCCGCCGGCGCATCGGCGGGCAGCGTCGCGCGCAGCTGGTCGAGTTCGGCGATGCGCGCCTCCGCCTCCGGAATCCGCCGGCGCTCGGCGAGCGCGGCGGCGGTTGCGAACAGGTAGCCACCAGTCAGCGCCTTGAGGGCGGCGGTCGGCCGCGGCTCGGCGATGATCTCATCCCACTGCCCGAACCGGACGCGTGCCATGTAGTACTCGGCCATGTACCAGTCGGTCCCCGGCATCTCCGTCAGCACCGCTTCCGGAATCGACGCCTTGAGCGAATTGACGGCCTCGAGCGTTGCCGCCCGGCGCCCCTGCATCGCGGTCGCGAAGGCGAGGAACTGGAAATTGTGCGCCACGTACATCGGGTAGTAGTCGGGCGGCGCCGTGCGGGCGAGGTAGGCGCCATCGGCTGCTGCGCCCTTTCGATTCGCCTCGGCCGCTTCCTCGTAGCGACCGATTCGCTGGAAGATATGCGAGGGCATGTGCTCGAGGTGGCCGGCGCCCGGCATCATGCCGCGCAGCCGTTCGGCGGATGCAACCGCGTTCTCGGGATGCGGCGATGCCTCGATCGCGTGGATGTAATAGTGGTTGGCGCCAGGGTGCGTCGGGTCGCGCGCGATGACGGACTCAAGTCGCGTCACGATCTCCGCAGTCCCGGGCGCGGCCTCGCCCTCGAGCGTCCAAAGTTTCCAGGCGTTCGTGTTCATGATGGCTTCCGCGCACATCACCTGCACGTCGGAGTCATCGGGAAAGCGCGTGGCGACGTCGCGCATCGCGTTTGCGAACGCGAGCAACACGGGGGCGGCATTCGAAGGATCAAGGGCCGCCTCCGTCGGGTAGCGTGCGGCGAGCGCGCCGATGAGTGCCTGCTCGACGGCCGTGCCGTTCGCAGCCAGCGTCGTTGCGCGCCCGACCAGCTCATGCGCGAGCTTCGCGCGCGCCGCCGCCATCGCCGGCTGGTTGAGGTTGGGTCCCGCGGTCAGCGCGACGCCCCAAAGGCACATCGCGCATTTCGGGTCGAGCTCGGCGGCGTGCGCGAACGAACGGGTCGCCTCGTCGTGGTTGAACGCCCACATGAACCGCATGCCCTGGTCGAAGTAGGCCTGTGCCTCGGCGGACTTCGTCGTGATCGTCCGGTGAAAGGTTCCGAGTCCGTCGAACATCTGCGCGCCGTGCGCCCATTCGGCGAGCGTAGTCGGTGCGGCGGGCATGCCCGCCATCGGCGCCGGGGTGGCCGGCGTCGCGGGCGCGGCGGGTGGCGGAGTGCCGCGCGAGCACGCGAGGAGCGAGGCGAGCGACAGGACCGCCAGGACCAGCCTGGGGCCAAAGGAAGTTCGCATCGTCGTATCTCCTTGCGTGGTTCTCAAACGCCCGGCGCCGGGCGCATCATCGGGTAACGGTCGCGCCTGCCAGTTTGCCAGCGGCCTCCGCCCGCAGGCCAACTTCCGGGGCGGCCCGCCGGCGGCAAAGCTGCATCTTTGCCCGAGGCGAAAAGAATAATCATATTCAGGGAGTTAGGTGTACTCCGCGGCGAGTCTCAATGGACCCGGGAGTACGGCGGCCTTCCGTCCCGGTCATCCCAACATGCTCGCGCGCCGCAGGGGCCTCGGTAGACTCGGCGCATAGTCGGCTCCGGCTGATCGTACCCGCTTAGCGTGAACCACCCCGCCCCATCGCCCTCGCTCCCGTGGCCGCGGTCGCCCTTCCTGATGCAGGGCGCGCTCTGGCTGATGCTGTGGACGCTGCTGACGCTGGTCGAAATCCAGCTCTACGTCCACAGCCCGGGGATTCCGCTGTGGCAGCCGGTCGCGCTCGTCGCCATATCGGCGCTGACCGTTGCCGTGTGGCTGCTCGTCGAGCTTAGGTCCCAGCGCTACCTGCAGCCGGCACTCGAGCCGGGACGCACCTGGCTCCTGCATCACCTCAGGCGCCTGCCGCTGGTTGCGATCGGCTACTTCGTCATCGTGTTCGGCTTGCGGCAGGTGAGCTTCGCGCTCGCCGGCGCCACCTACGTTCACCTCGCCTGGTCGCCGCTCATCCTCTACGAGTCCGTCAAGGTCGCGCTCTTCTACTGCCTCTGGCTTGGCCTGGTCTACGGTACCTTGAGCCTGCTGCACTGGCGCGAGCAGAGCGCGCGGCTCACCGAGGTCCAGAAGGTCCTCATCGAGGCGCAGCTCAGCCGCCTGCAGGCGCAGCTCCGCCCACACTTCCTCTTCAATACGCTCAACACCGTCTCCGCACTCATGCACAGCGACGTGCGTCGCGCGGACGGCGTTCTTGCGAATCTCGGTGAGCTCTTGCGGGCCAGTCTCGCGGCGGGCCAACGCGATGCGGTGCCGTTGCAGGAGGAGATCCGGCTGCTTGGGCTCTACGCCGAGATCATGCGCGAGCGCTTCGGTGACCGTCTGGTGCTCGAATGGGACGTCCCGGAATCGCTCCTGCGCAGCGAGGTACCGGCGATGCTCCTGCAACCACTGTTTGAGAACGCGTTCAAGCATGGACTTGAGCGAAGCCGCAATGCCGAGCGGATCCGGGTGTCGGCGCATCAGGATGGCCGAGCGCTCGTGCTCGAGATCCACAACACCGGGTCGGTACTCGCGGCAGACTGGCGCGCGGGGGTTGGTCTTTCGAACTCCCTCGAGCATCTGCGCGTGCGCTTCGGATCCGAGGGCACGTGTGAGCTCGCGACCGGCGCGGACGGTGGCGTCGTCGCACGGATCCGGCTGCCGCTCACCGAAGCGACCTCGTGATCCGCGTCCTGATCGTCGATGACGAGGCTCCGGCCCGGGCGAAACTCAGGCTGTGGGCAGCCGCGCGACCCGACATCGAGGTCGCGGGCGAGGCGAGCGACGGATTCGACGCGGCGCGCGCCATCGCCGAGCTTGAACCGAATGTCGTATTTCTCGACGTGCAGATGCCGGGCTTGAGCGGCCTTGAAGTTGCCGCGCAACTCGAGGCGGATAGCTCACCCCTCATCGTGTTCGTGACCGCCTACGACGCGCACGCGGTGGCGGCGTTCGATCTCGGAGCTGTCGACTACATCCTCAAGCCCTACGACGAGGAGCGCTTCGAGCGCGCGCTCGAGCGGATAAGACTGCGCTTGCGCGGCGCTCCTGGCGGCAGCGCCAGCGTGCGCGTCGCGCGCGCCCAAAGTGGCGCCAGCGAGCGGCTGCTCGTCCCGGACAGCGCCGGTCTCAAACTCATCGATAGCGCCGCCATCCAGTCACTCGAATCCGACGGCAACTACGTTCACGTCCACACCGCGAATAAGGACTATCTGGTGCGCCGGACGCTGCAGGACATCCTGCTGCAGCTCGGGGAGGAACGCTTCGTGCGCATCCACAAGTCCTCGGCCGTGAACCTCGGTGACATCGATGCGCTCGCGCCGCTGTTCAAGGGCGACTACGAGATCCGGCTCCGGTCCGGCAAGTGCCTGCGCTTGAGTCGCCGCTACGCCGCCGGGCTCTTCGCGCGCACCGGCGGCTGATTCCCGCTCGTCCCGGCCTCGCTCCGCTCACCCCACAACGATCGCGGGGTCGCGCGGCCGGCGCTACGCTGCGACTCGCCCCATCCACCGGCGCGAGCCCTGTCCGCGGAGTTCCAATGGCCGAGCAGAACCAGCCTCGTTCGATACCCCTCATCTCGTTGCGCGGCGTCTCCAAGATCTACGAGAGCGCGGCCGGCCGCGTGGGCGCGCTCGAGGATGTGGACCTTGAGGTTGGCAGCGGCGAGCTGGTCGCCATCATCGGTAAGTCGGGCAGCGGCAAGAGCACGCTTATCAACCTCCTGACCGGCATCGACTCCCCCACCGCCGGCCAGATACGCGTCGCGGCGACGGAGGTCCACTCGCTCGGTCAGGAGGCGCTCGCGCGCTGGCGCGGGCGCTCGGTCGGCATCGTGTTCCAGTTCTTCCAGCTCCTGCCCTCGCTCACCGTCGCCGAGAACGTGATGTTGCCGATGGATTTCTGCGGCACCTATCCGCCGCGCGAGCGGCGTCCCCGCGCCCTCGGGCTCCTCGCCGAGCTTGGCATTGGCGATCAGGCCGACAAGCTGCCGACGGCGCTGTCCGGCGGCCAGCAGCAACGCGCGGCGATCGCGCGCGCGCTCGCCAACGACCCGTCGCTGCTCGTCGCCGATGAGCCGACCGGCAACCTCGACTCTCGGACGGCCGAAGACGTCATGCAGCTCTTCGCCGCGTGCGCCCGGGCGGGCAAGACCGTGGTCATGGCGACGCACGAGCGTGACCTCGGGCGCTATTTCGCGCGCTCGGTCACGCTCGCCGACGGCCGGGTCGTCGAGCCCGCGAGCGCCCGGTCATGAGCCTCGCGCCTCGCTGGCGCAAGCTCCTCGGCGACATTCGCGACGGCCAGGGGCGGCTCGTGATGATGGTCGCGGCGATCGCGGTCGGCGTGTTCGCGGTCACCGCGATGTCGACGGGCTATACGATCCTGAAGCGCGAAATTCGCCGCGGCTACCTGGCGACGAACCCCGCCGCAGCGCTCCTCGAGGTCGAGCGACTCGACGATGCGCTCGTCGCGGGGGTGCGGCGCCAGCCGGGCATCATTGCGGCGGAAGCCTCCGGTCGCCTGCGCGGCCGCGTCGAGGTGCGGCCGGATGAGTGGCTGCCGCTGCTCCTCTTCGTGACGCCGGAGCTGCGCACGGCCCAAATCGCGACCGTCGAGCTCGGCGCCGGACGCTGGCCGGCGACGCCGGGCGAAATCGTCCTCGAGCGGACGGCGCTGCCGGTCGCCAACGGAGTCGTCGGCGGGTCGATCACGGTCCAGCTGCCGACCGGCGCGCCTCACGCGCTCACGATCACCGGCGCCGTCCACGATGCAAGCCTGGCGCCTGCCTGGCAGGAGCAGACGGTCTACGGCTACGTGACGCCGGCGACGATCGAGTTCCTCGGCGGCGACGCGAACCTGCACACGCTCAAGTTGACGGTCCGGGATCCCGGCGGTGACCGGGCGGGTCTCGAGCGTACGTCGGTCGGCGTCGCGCAATGGCTCGCGGGCGAGGGCCATCCGAGCAGCGAGATACGGATTCCGCCGTACCAGCACCCGCACGAGTCGCAGATGACGAGTGTCGTGCGGATGCTGCTCGTGTTCAGCGCTTTGACGCTCGTCCTTGGGGCGGTCCTGACGGGGACGCTGACTGCGAGCCTCCTCGCGCCGCAGGTGCGGCAGATCGCCGTCATGAAGGCCGTCGGGGCCGGCAGCCGGCAGATTCTCGCGCTTTACGCCACGCTCGTTCTCGGCGTCGGCCTGGCGGCGGTCGCGCTTGGCCTCCCCCTCGGCATCGCCGCCGGCCGCGCACTGGCCGCAAATACGGCGCAACTCCTCAACCTCGAGCTCTCGAGCCTCGCGGTGCCGGCGTGGCTCTACGTCGTGGAGGTCCTGGCGGGCGTTGGCATACCGCTGCTCGCGGCCCTCGTGCCGATAGATGCCGCGACGCACCGGCCGGTCCGCGAGTGCCTCGCCGAATTCGGCATCGATGCGCCATCGCGCCGACCGAATGCATGGCTCGGGCGCCTCCCGCTCCTCGCGCGCGACACGGCGCTCGTGCTTGCCGTCAGAAATGCGTTACGCAGGCGGGGTCGACTGCTGCTCACCCTTGGCCTCCTCGCGACGGCCGGCGCGCTCTTCATGACCAGCCTCAACGTCAAGTCAGCGTGGCAGCAGAACCTCGTGGAGGCGACGGCGGAACGGCACTTCGACGCCGAAATCTACCTGACGCATCCGCAATCGCGGGCGACAGCCCTTGCCGCCGTCCGCGCGGTCCCCGGTGTTCGCCGCATCGAGCCCTACAGTGCGGAATCGGTCGCGCCGGAGCGTGCGGATGGCCTGAATCTCGTCACGACCTACCCGGACGGCGGCCACGGCAGCCTGCGCCTTCAGGCCGTACCGCTGGGCAGCGAGTTCGTGGCACCGCATCTACTCGAGGGGAAGTGGCTGTCGCTCCCCGATGCGGACGAGGTCGTGCTCAACGAAGGCGCGCTCGCGATGCTGCCGGGAGTGCGGGTCGGAGCTGGGATTCAGTTGCGGGTCCGTGGCCGGGTTCTCGGCGCACGGGTCGTGGGCCTCATCCGCGAGCACCTGACCCCCGCGTCGGTCTACCTGACGCCGGCCACGCTTGAGCGCCACACGGGCACTGCGGGCCTCACGAGCGGATTGCGGCTTAGCTTCGAGCGCGCGGACGCGGACTCCGTCGCCGCCTCGATTGCGGCGACCGAGCGCGCGCTCGCGGCGTCCGGCGTGAAGGTGGCGTTGTCGATCTCGCAGATCGCGCTCGGCCGGGCCCTCGGCGGGCACCTATTCATCCTGATCTTCATCCTGCTCGTGATGTCGCTGTTGATGGGCGCTGTCGGCGTCCTCGGGCTCGCCTCCGCCATCGCGACCGGCGTGCTTGAGCGGACGCGCGAGTTCGCGGTGCTCCGGGCTGTCGGCGCGCAAGCGGCGACGATCCAGCGAAGCGTCATCGCCGAAGGGGTGTTCGTCGCGCTCCTCAGCGTCCTCGTGGCCGTTGTCGTCTCGGTGCCATTGACCGCCATCGTCGCGCGCGTCGTCGGCACGGCTTCGCTCGGCCCCGCACTTGACGTCATCGTGTCGGGACGGGCGCTCCCGATATGGCTCGGCATCGTCGTTGTCGCAGCGGCGGTGGCGAGCGCGATCCCCGCCTGGCGCGCCTCGCGCCTGACCATCCGCGAAGCACTTGCGTATCAATGAAGGAGACCATCGTATGAACACGACCCTCAAGATCGTCGCTATCGTTCTCGGGAGCATCCTGATCGTGATAGCCCTCGCGCATCTTCCCGGCTTCAACGCGATCGCACGCCACCTCCACGGGGGCTGACGCCATTCGAGGCCTGCGCGCGCCGACCGCGTGGACTTCCGCCTGGCGGTTCGGGCGTCAGGCCGCGTCGTGAAAGATGAGGCCGAGCGTCCGCCTTGAGCCGCGCCGAAGCGAGGACACGCCGTGGCGGACGCCCACCCGGGCGAAGCCGCGAGGGCCCTCGGCCGGTCGCTCCTTGACGGGGACGATCGCGATGGCGCCGCGGACGAGCGGTACGACGATCGGAGTCGACTGGCGCCGCGGACGCTGCTCGACCAGCACGAGTTCGCCGCCGTCGAAATCGACTGCCGGCTGGTCGAGCAGCAATATCGCCTGCAGCGGAAAGTGGATTGCGCCGTAGAGGTCCTGATGCAAGCAATTGAAGTCGCCGACGCCGTAGCGCAGCAGCAGCGGCGTCGGCCGCGGCTGACCGGCGGCGCTGCACCGCTCGAGGAGCGCCTCGTGCCGGGCGGGCCAGTCGGCTAGTCCGCCAAGTCGGGTGCTCCACTCGTTGGCGACCGGGGCGAGCACTTCATAGAGGTGCCGCCGCAGCTCGGCAACGAGCGGCGGCAACGGATAGGCGAAGTATTTGTACTCCCCGCGACCGAAGCCGTGCCGTGCCATCGTCACCGTCGAGCGGAACTTGGCCGCCTCCGCCTCGTAGAGCGCAGCCAGCGCGCGGCACTCCTCATCGCCGACGATGGGCGCCGAGAGCGCATAGCCAGTCCGGTCAATGGAATCGAGGATCGCGCGAGGTTTGAGCCGCTTAATGGCGGCGGCAGAGCTCGTCGGTATCAACGGTCGGGAATTCACTTGGCTTCGCCTCGGGTGACGCACGCGAGCGCCGCCGCTCAAGGCAGGTTGCCTGCGGCCGCGACGTGCGGTGCCAGAGTGGCGAAAGTCCCGCGCGGTGGCGCTCCGATTCCTGCGCTCTTGGCGGGGCGCCTCGCCGTTGCCCGGGAAGACGTACCGCTACTGCGCGCCGCCCCGCTTGATTCCGTCGATGCTGGCCGCGATGCCGCGCTGGAGTAACGACCAGTCGAAGCCGACGACGAGCGCCCGGTAGCCGCGCGCGATCATCGCATTTGCCTGATCCGGAGTGCGGGCGACGCCGCCGAGGATCACCGGGCTCGGGCGGATCACAGCTTCGAGTCGCTCAATCGCATCCACGACGCGCGGGTCCTCCGGGTGCCCCTTGAGTCCCATGCTGGTCGCAAGATCCCCCGGGCCGATGAAGACGAGATCGAGCCCCTTCGTGCGCACGACCTCGCCGATCGTCTCGAGCGCATCGATGTGCTCGACCGTGCCGATCGCGAGTACCTCGTCATTCGCGCAGTCGAGGTACTCCTGCATCGACAGGTTCCAGTGGAGTGGCGCATAGAACGGTCCCCACATGCGCTCGCCCTCGGGCGGATAGCGCACCGCGCGCACGATCGCCTCGGCGTCGGCGCCGCGCGTCGTCATCGGGAAGTCGACGCCGAGTGCACCAAAGTCGAGCGGTGCCTTCGCATGCCAGGCGGCGCCCGCCGTTACCCTCACGAGCGGCACGAGTGGTGTTCCGGCCGTCGCGGCGATCAGTGCATGGAGTGCGCCGAGGTCGATGACGCCGTGCTCCAGGTCGATGACCACCCAGTCGAGCCCGGAGCGCGCCATCACCTGGATGACCTGGACCGACGGCATCGTCACGATTGCGCCAAGCGTGCAGCCGCCGCCGCGCCACACGGCCTTCAGCCGGTTGAGCTTGCCACCCCGGGCCAATTGATTCGACAGCATCCGTTCCTCCGTCCGCGCTCGTCGCGACGGCCTAATCCTTGGCGAGCCGTCGCTTCGCCTTCAACAGCACGTCGACCGCCTCCGGCCGATCGTCCCAGTAGTCGAGCCGAACCCTGCCGTCGGGTAGCTGGGTGACGGTCGCGGGAGCCGCGCTTGAAGCGCAGTACCAGCCGGATGGCAGCACGATCGCGTTACGGGGGCGACCGAGGCTACGGTCAAACACGAGTTCATCACCGTCCAGCCGGTAGCTGGCGGGTGCCGTGTAGGTCTCGGCGATCCGCAGCCGCAACGTCTCTCCCACCTTGAGCGCCGCGAACGGGATCACGACCACGCGCGCCGCGGGGTCAACGCTCTCGCCGACGTTGATCTTCGAGGCCGTCATCTCCGCGCCGCTCATTTCTTCGGTCTTGAGCTCATCGCCGGTATCCAGGATGCTCGCCGACGGATGGCTCGCGATGCTGCCGGTCCGTACCACGTTGGCGTAGCCGTTCACTCCCGGGCGCGACTCGGTGTAGTCGTGGTAGAGCGCGAACGAATGCGTCTCCGGCTGCTGCAGGAAGTACACGATGCTGCGGTCCTCGTGCGCGCGCTCCGACAAGCGTTCGTCTTCAGGCAGGCCTTCGAACGGCGATTCCCAGCTCTTCTGCGTCGTCGGTGCCTTCGGGAGCGCCGCGGCCCCAACCTGCGCGCCCTTCACCGCGCGAAGCTCGAGCGGCGCTTCACCGGCGCCCGCGTGCAGGAAGCTGATTGCGAGACGCCCGTCCTGCTCGGTCCTGATCTGCGATGGCACGGTGAGCCCGACGACCTCGTAGCCGGGCGGCAGCACGACTTTGTTGCGCTGGACGCCGAGCGGGCGATTGAACACGATCGCCTTGCCGTCGAGGTGGTAGCTTTTCGCGTCCTTGTACGTCTTTAGGATGATGATCCGCGCCTGGCCGTGCATGGGCACCGGCCGCGCCAGCGTCACCTTGATGTACTCCGTGCCGGGGTCGGCATCGGGCATCAACGGGTCCTTGCGCGCCTCGCGGCCGCTAACCACCGCGAAGTGCAGCGGCGTCCCGAGCATCGCGTCGATCGCGCTCTCGTTGCTCGCGCGGCTGCCCTTGCGAATGGGGTTGTAGTAGAACTTGGCGCCCGCGGTCGTCGCGGTGACTTCGTAGTAGATCCGGAAGCTGTTCGATTCCGGCTCGAGCAGCTCGTAGCGGGTGTAGGCGTCGTCCTCCGTCTGCCCGGAGGCCGAGGCCAGGTAAATCGCGTCTTTGTTGGGCGGGGACGATTCGGCGGCGACCGCCGCGGTCGCCGCGAGGCCGAGCATCGCGACGGCCGCGAGCAACACTGGAAGATTTCTGGCCATGTTTCCCCTCGAGGAGACCGCGCGGACACCGCGTTTGCGTCCGGAAGGTCTGTGGTTGGAGCGACACTCCCGGGCCCGCGGCCGCTTTCGCAACACTACCACCGGGGTCGTGCGACGTCGAAGCGCGGCCATGGCGCCTGCGGAGCGCGGTCACCGCGGCTAGGCGATATCGGCGAGCGGATCCGGATGCAACGGAACCCAGCCGAGCTCGCGCCGTGCCTTCCAGCCGCTCATTCGCTGGTCGAGCCCGAGCCCCCGCGCCCACTCGCCGAGTTCCGCCGCCACCTCGTCCGTCGTCTGGATCGCGGGCGGCGCCGAGTGGCCGGCGCGGCGGCTCATCGCCCGCGCGATCTCACCCACCGGCACGGAGTCGACCGTCGCACCGTTGTAGGCGGCACCGGCATTCGCGGACTCGAGTGCAAGCGCGTAGAGGGCGGCTACGTCGCGCCGGTGCACGAGCGGCCAGCGAACCGATTCGCTACCGACGATCCGGATGCGCCGGTGCGAGTCGAGATCGCGCCTAAACCGCTCGAACACGCGGCCATCGCGCTCGTAGACCATCGCCGGGTGGATCACGATGCCTCGCAAGTGGCTTGCCGACCGGACGCGATTTACATGCGCGACGGACCACGCGAAGGCCGGTAGCGGGTCAAATGCGGTGTCCTCGGTCGCGACCGCATCCCCGCTCGCACCATAGAGCCAGCACCCGCCGGTATAGAGCAAGGACTGCGGTCGGTCGGTGGTGCCGAGACGCCCGAGGAGCAGGTCAACGAGGGCTCCCTCCACGCGCTCATCATCCGCGCCGAACGCGGAGGCGGCCTGCACGACTGCATCAAAGCCGCTGACGGCGCCGATCCAGGCGAGCGGCTCGCGGATGTCTCCCGGAAGGACCGACGCGCCCGCGGCGACGAGCCGCTTGGCGGCGTTCGCCGACCGCGCAAGCCCGACGACATCGTGCCGGCGCGTGATCAGGGCGTCGACGACGCCAGCTCCGATAGAGCCGGTGCCACCAAGGACGAGCACTCTCATCGCGACCGGTTCCCGAGGGTGACGGACCAGAGTGTGCGCCGGCAAGCTACGCGCGGCCAGCCGCAAGCCACGGGGCCCCGCGTCGCAGACGAGGCGGACGAAGGATCCCGCGAAGCCGGCTAGTGTCGCGTCGGCTCGTCCGTCGTGTCAGCGGCGGCCAATGGCAGGAGCGCGAGGACGCGCGGCAGCATTGCGCCGATCAGCGCCGCCGGTGCGGCGGAAGCCGCTTCGCGCGGCGCGAGACCGGTCATCGGCTCGTACGAGGCGACGTCGCCGACAATGCCGGCGCCGACGTTGAGGAGTGACAAGAGAGCCAGATCCGCCGCCACCGCCGCCTGGGCCAGTGCTTCGATAATCGGCGCATCGGCCTCGCCCTCAAGGTCACTCCATTCCGTGCCCGACTCCGTGCGCCCGCTCGGCCGCAGGTGCCGCTTGCCGCGGCGATAGATGCGCTCGATCGCGGTGCGGAACTCGCCGGACTGGCGCTTCAGCAGCTGGACCGCGCGGGCGCCGACGCCGCTTGCGATCGCGCCGGCGTTGGTGGGTTCACGAATCAGGATCACTCGCTCGACCCGGGTGGATCGCTGCCAGTTAAAGAGTTGCGCCAGAAGCTCGCGATCCGATGCCTCGAGGTCCGTCTGCTCCGCTGGCACCGCAAAGAGCCCGTCCCAGAGATGGGTCCCGGAATCGGCGAGGATCGACTTCGCCAGCAACGCGCCCGCGCCATGGCCGACGATGACGGCACGGCAGGACGCCCCCGCTCCGTCGCTTGCATCGATGAGGTCGAGGAAGCGCTCGAAGTCGCCGCGGAACTGGCTGGCGGAGAAGAAGAGCGGCGCTGTGTGTGCGTAGCGATACAGCCACACCTGGTAGCGATCGCGCAACGCCGCGGCGCCCGCCACCTCGTTCGCGATCTGCGCCGTCAGCGTCGGCGCGAGCCCCGCGCCGTCGATGAGGACGAGCGGTGCGCGCCCCGCGCCGCCCGGCGTGAGCGCGGAGAAGCCCTCGACCGTCCCGCGTCGCTCGATGGCGCGGATGCCATAGGAGACGGCGCTCGGCTTGCGCTCGAGCGCGAGCGTCAGGGACACGGGCGCCGTGAAATCGGCGGCGAGCGGCATCGAGACGCCGCGAAGCCCGGTCGTGGCGGAGGCTGCCGGGTCGAGGAGCTCGACGCGAACCTTGCGGACGCGTCGGTCGGCGTCGCGCTCGGTGCTCACGACAGCGGTCAACGCGCTCGCGACGGTCACGGCCGAGGGTTCCGGCGCCTTGGTGCCTGGCCGGCGCGTCCAGGTCGTGAGCGGAATGCCAACACCGTCGCGGGCGATGCGCCGGTGCAGGCCGTAAAGGGGCTGGTCCTCGGCGAACGCGAAGCGGGATTGCGCGAGGAGTTCACCCGGCACGTCGGCCGCACCGATCGAGATATTGCGGCCCGAACTCGAGTCGACTCGCCATGCGCGGTGATGCGGGTTACGCAGCCAGTCCTTGACCAGCAATCGGGCGGCCGACTGGTAGTGCCGGACGAGTTCGGCAAGTTCGCTGCCGGTTTCGGCGAGCATGTCGAGGTCGACGACCTCCAGCTGCTGCCGGACGAGATACGCGGAGAGGCGGTCCGATGCGACGACCACGGAGCGCATGACGCTGAGCGTAATCGAGCCGATCCGGTCGGTGCGGTGCGGCCCGGTACCCGGACGAGCCGCGGTGCGGCGTCGCTCGACGCCGGCCGGGCGCGTATGCACATCGCCGCCGAGGTGCGCCCTCGCGTGGGTTCCCTTCGAACTACTCATGATGCAAGCCCTCGTCGATCGCAGCGCCACAGCCCCCCGTGCGCCACGTCCATAAATCTGACACCGGGACCTGAGCGCCGGCAACCGATTGAACAAAAGACGGCAAAAATATCGTCGCGCAGAAGCAACAATCCCGGTCGGCGCTCAATAGGGCCTCTGGAGCCACAATAACGGTCGTCCTGGCGGTCTACACGGTGCGCCAGCGAACGTTCCCTGCAGTGCGGGACGGATTGACAGCGCAAATCGCGCGAGAACCGAACCTTTTGGTCCCTCGGCGGCGGCCGGAGTCGCCTTGCGGATTCAGCGAGGCGCAAGCCTTCGCCTGCGAGAGATGTTGAGCTCACCGGTTCTCGCGGAACGAGGGCCCATTGGGTTTGTGGCTCGCCAACGATTGACGCCGACGCCCCGGTGTTGCCTACAACCGACCCCGCGCTTCTGAGCCACGGTCCCAGGCCTCGCCGATCAACCCGACCGCCAGCAGCGGGCCCGACGCCCGTCGACGAGCTACGAAAAGTCAGCCCCTTAAACCCGTCAGTGGCCCTCGTCCGACCGACTGGTCAGCGACGCGCCTCAGCGGCGTTCTGCCCGGAGCTGACCTTGATCAGCTCGTCGGCAGGGTCGCAGCGAACACCGCCAATTGGGCGTCGAAAGCACGCCGGTAGGCGGGCCGCGCCTCGCCACGGGTGACATAGGCCGCGAGGTTCCCATACTTCTCCACTATTCCCTGGCCGCTCAACCGGCGCAGCACAGTCACCATCAATAGATCGCCGGCGCTGAACGCACCGTCGAGCCAGTCCGCGGTGCCAAGGCGACTCGAAAGTTCAGCCAGGCGTACGCGGACGCGCTCCTCGAGCATCGGCAGGCGCTCCGCATGCCAAGGCTTGTCGCGCTCCACGAGGAAGGCGAATCCGCGCTCAATGATCGGCGGCTCCACCGTGTTAAGCGCGGCAAACATCCATGCGATCGCGCGCGCCCGGGCATTCGCATCCTGCGGCAGCAGCCCCGCACGGCGCTCCGCGATATGGAACACGATCGCACCCGACTCAAACAGGGCGAGATCACCTTCTTCATAGGTCGGTATTTGCCCGAAAGGATGCAGCACCCGATGCGGCGGTTCCTTCATCGCACCGAACGAAACAACACGAACCTCGTACGGTTGGCCCACTTCCTCGAGCGCCCAGCGAACCCGCATGTCACGCGCCAGTCCCCTGCCGCGATCGGGCGACCGCTCAATGGCGGTGATGGTGGGGGTCATTGGAAGGGTCATGGTGATTCCCCCATGGCTGCAAGTCCCGTTCTGTGCTGGATACGCGGGGTCACCGCTCACCTACTCGACGTTCGAGATAGGCCCAAATCGACAACTCTCAACTGCTTTTGCTTCTGGCTCCCAATGATGGTCCCAAGCGGCGGCGCCGCGCCTTCCGCATCGACAAGCGATACGCGCGGGGTTCGCGTCAGGCCGGCGCGTGAGGCGCACTCAGCCGGATGCCCCGAGCCGCTGCAGCACGACCTCGAGCAGTACCCGCGCACCGTTCAGGAGGTCGGCTGCGTCCGTGTGCTCGCGCGGGTTGTGGCTGATCCCCTCGCGGCTCGGGACGAAGATCATCGCGGCCGGGGCGACGCGCGCAATCATCTGCGCGTCGTGGCCGGCGCCGGAGGTCATCCGCCGGTGCGTGAGCCCGAGCTTGCCGGCCGCCGCTTCGATAGCCTGCGCGAGGCCGGGGTCGAAGACTACTGGGTCGAACCTCGCGAGACGCTCGGACTCGATCCTCACTCCCTCGCGCTCGGCGAGCGTACTCAGGAATGCCGCGAGTCTGCGCTCCGCGTCGTCGAGGCGGCCGTTGTCGGGATCCCGCAGGTCGACCGTCAGGGTCGCCTTCCGCGGGATTACGTTGATGACGTCGGGCTCGAGGCTCAGGCAGCCGGTGGTCGCGAGTGTCGTTCCGCCCGAGGGAGCCGCGATTGACTCGCGCGCGAAGGCAACGATCGCCGCCGCCGCGTATCCGGCATCGTGCCGCAGCCGTAGCGGTGTCGTGCCGGCGTGGTTGGCGTTGCCGTGGATGACGATCCGCTGCCACGAGATTCCCTGCAGCGTTTCGACGACACCAATAGCGATGCGCTGCGCATGGAGGAGCGGGCCTTGCTCGATGTGCAGTTCGAGGTACTCGTGCGGGCGCAATGCCGCCGGCTCCGTCTGGCCCGCGTAGCCGATCCGCGCGAGCTCATCGCCGAGGCGCGTGCCGTCGCTCCCGATCGTCTCGAGTGCCGTTTCGAGCGCAAGGCCGCCGGCGAGCACGAGCGAACCCATCATGTCCGGTTGGTAGCGGACGCCCTCCTCGTTCGTGAACGCGGCCACCGCGATCGGCCGCGCAGGGCTTCGGCGGACGGCGCGGAACGCGCGCACGACCGCGAGTCCGGCGAGGACGCCGTAGCAGCCATCGAGGGCGCCCGAGTTGCGGACGGAATCGATGTGCGAGCCGATCATGAATGGGGCCGCGAGAGCACCGGTGTCGGACGGCAGCGTCCCGACGAGGTTGCCGATCCGGTCGATGCTGACGCTAAGATCGAGCTCTTCCATCCAGGAGCGCAGCAGGTCGCGACCGGCGCGGTCGGCGTCCGTGAGGGCAATCCGGGTCCGTCCACCGGCCGCGTCGTCGAGGCCGACGCGGCCGAGATCCTCCAGCTGCCGGAGCAGCGCGGCCTCATCGAGAGTCA
>JANXUT010000068.1 GCA_025356075.1 Pseudomonadota bacterium
TCGCAAGCACGATCCCCGGCCGCTTCGAAAGCTCGTCGATCGCCTCGCGCTCGCGCAGCCGAAAGCCCTCTTCGCCTTCCTTCTCGAAGATGAAGTTGATGTCGACGCCGGTGCGGCGCTCGATCTCGGCGTCGCTGTCGAGGAAACCGCGGCCGCACAGCCGCGCGAGCGCGCGGCCGACGGCCGACTTGCCGGAGCCCATCGGCCCGACGAGAAAGAAGCTGGTTAGAGCGTGGTCATCTGCGGGCATGTCCATATGCCCGCAGTGTAGTCACAGTCGTCGGCGTCCCGGGCAGGAACGCGCGGCGGCTATTTCTTGTTGCTGCAATCGCCGACCGGCGACGCCTGGCTGCCGTACGGGCTGA
Source organism: Pseudomonadota bacterium (assembly GCA_025356075.1). Classification (GTDB taxonomy): domain Bacteria; phylum Pseudomonadota; class Gammaproteobacteria; order Steroidobacterales; family Steroidobacteraceae; genus CAIKZZ01. The sequence goes on from JANXUT010000068.1 coordinate 366, forward strand.
CCGGGCCCGGCGGCTCGTTGGCGGGGTTGTTGAAGTCGGAGGCGAGCCCCGGCAACAGGAAGTCGGCGCTCGTGCTGCTCTGCGTACCCTGCACCGTCGTCGTCGCGATGAGGCGCACACCGACGTAGTAGGAGTGGTCTTGCGGCCAGGTGACCGCGAGCAGGACCGTACCCGATGCGTCCGTCACGCCACTGTTGGCGGCCGTAACCGATGCGACGTTGCCCGGATCCAGCTTGCCGTTCTGGTTGAGGTCCTCGGACGAGACGAAGATGCCGGTCCAGCCGACATCCTCGTTCGCGCACTGGGTACCGTTCGGCACGAAGGTGTAGTTCTTGGGCACGTACACGAGCGGATCGAGGCAGCTCCCCGTTCCCGTTCCGTACGGGCAATTCGGGATCGAGTTCACCGTCACCCACACCGGGCTCACGAAGTAGCGGAAACCCTTGAAGTAGTAGAGCGGCAGGATCTGCACGGTGATGGTCTGGGTCGCGACCGCCCCGCCGTGCGAGTCGAGCGCCTGCACCGCCCAGTCCTGCTCGTACTCGGCCGTGTTCGGCGAATTGATCTTGTTGCCGGTACCGAGCGACAGGAACACCGTCTGGCCGCCGACCGATAGGGTCGCGATATTGCTAACCGACGATCCCTGGACCGAGGCGGTCACGGTGATGCCGTTGGCGGCGCTCGTCGTCGCGCTCGCCGTGAAGATGGTCTGCGCGCGGCCCTGGAGGTTCGTGACGGCGGAGGGGACCGACAGCTGCCCGCCGGTCGGGTCGACCGTCAGGTTGAAGTCGACCGTCGCGCCTTCCACGAGGTTGTTGTTGGCATCGCGAACGACGGCCTCGATGACGCTCGAGCCGTTGATAGCGACGGTGGCCGGGCTCGCCTGCACCGCAATCGAAGCCGGCACCTGGGCTACGAACGTGACCGGCAGCTGCGCCGATACGCCCGTGCCCGTCGCCGAGACTATCGCCGGGCCGGCGAGGCTCGAGGCGACCGCGACCGTCGCGGTACCCGTCGCATCGGTGTTGACCGTGGGCGCGGGAAGGACCGCGTACGGCGGCGTCGCGCTCAGGATCGAGCCGCGGGTAGTCGCGAACGCCACGGCCGTATTGACGACCGGAGCGCCGTTGCTGGTCCAGACGACCTTGATGAGCGGTGGCGTATTGGTCGGCGGGACCGTGTCGAGCGGGATCAGCGTGCCGAGGACCGGCGGGACGATGGTGAAGCTCTGGTTGCTGACGGCGATCGCCTGCGTCGCCGTGAGGCCGAGCGAGGTGGCCGACAGCGTGTCGTTGCCGGCTACGGACGCCGTGAGCTGAACCGTGACGTGGCCGCTGAAATCCGTCGTGCCGGTCTTGATGCTGAGCGCGTTGCCGGAGGCCGAGGCGAAGACCACGCTTGCGCCCGGGATGCCGACGCCCGCCGAATCGGTCAGTAGCGCCGTGTAGGGCGATGAGCTCCCCGACACGAGCGAGGGCTGGCCGCTGACGACGAGTTGCGTGCCGGTGACGGCGACCGCAATCGTCGCCGCCGGCGCGGAGCCGCCGGATGCCGTCACCGTGATCGAGCGGTTGGTCGGGTCGTTGCCGGCGGTCAATGCCGCCGTCGCGACGCCGTTCGCGTCGGTCGTGCCCGCCGCGATGGCTGGCAGCGAGGATCCGCCGAGCAGCGTCTGCACCGGCGTGATGGCGCCGGAGGTCGAGGAGAAGTGGATGACGACGTTCGGCAGCACGTTGTTGTTCGCATCGCGCAGGAGCGCCGAGATCGTCGCCGGCTTGTTGCTGTTCGACGGAACCTGCGGCAGGGTCGTCGAGAGAGTCAGCGTCTGCTGAATCGCGACTACGTTGACCGTCGTATGGCCGGTGATCGTGCCGACCTTGGCCGAGACGTCGATCGCGGTGCCGGCGGGCGCACCGGAGGCGGACAGGGTCGCCCTGCCCGCGCCGTTCGTGTCGGTCGTGCCGCTGACGATCGCAACGCCGCCCGCGCTCGACCCGAAGGTCACGCTCGCGTTCGCCACGAATGCGTTATTCGCATCACGCGCGACCGCGGTGATCGTCGCAGTCGTGCTGCCGTCGGCGGCGATTGTCGGGGTGCTCGAGGAAACGGTGACGGTCGCCACCGTGGAGCCGCCACCGCTGCTGCTGCCGCCGGGAGGGCCCGTCAGCGTGTTGCCGCCGCCGCATCCGATCAGCAGCAGGCTCGAAGCCAACACCGCGCTCATCAAGTTCAGAATCTTCATCCGTCCTCCCAATTCATCGTGTCCGCACCTGCTTCCCGCAAGCGCGTCAGTACAGGTTGCTTCCCTCACGCAGAATCTTCGGTGTCACGAAGATCAGGAGTTCGTCTTTGTTGTTCGTCCGGGTCGTGTTCTTGAACAGGTAGCCGAGCAGCGGAATGTCGCCGAGGAACGGCACCTTCTTGTCGCTCGTGCTGCGCGTCGTCTCCATGATGCCGCCGAGGACGACCGTCTGGCCGTCGTTGACGAGCACCTGGGTCGTGATGGCGCGGGTGTCGATCGAGGGCACCTGGCCGCCGGTCGCGCTCTGCACCACCTGGCCGACGCTGTCGTCCGAGACCGCGAGGTCGAGGATGACGCGGTTGTCAGGCGTGATCTGCGGCTTCACCTTGAGTGACAGCACCGCCTTCTTGAACTGGGTCGTCGTCGCGCCCGAGCCCGAGGATTCCTGGTACGGAATCTCCACGCCCTGCTCGATCGACGCTTCCTTCTGGTTGGAAGTGATCAGGCGCGGGGCCGAGACGATCTCGCCGCGGCCTTCGGCCTGCGCCGCCGAGAGCTCGAGGTCCACGAGGAAGTTGCCGCTCAGCACCGACAGCGCAATCGAGCCCGCCGGGTTTGCGACCGGCAGCTGGACGTTGTAGCGGTTCTTGAAGTCGGTCGAGCCGGTCGGTATCGAGACCGGGAACGGCGTGCCCGAGCCGCTCTGCAGGTTCGTCAGCGCAGAGCTCACGATCGTGTTGTTCGCGGATGCGTTGCCCGAAATCGCGACGAGGCCGTTGTTGCCCTTCGAGCGCACGTCGGTCGTGCCGAGCTGCACGCCGAGCTGGCGCGTGAAGTCGTCGTTCACGATCACGATGCGCGACTCGATCAGCACCTGGCGGATCGGAATGTCGAGCGTCGTCACGAGGCGGCGGATATCGGCCAGCCGGTCGGCCGTGTCCTGCAGCAGCAGCGTGTTGGTGCGATCGTCGATCGCGACGCTGCCGCGGGACGAGATCAGCGAGTTGCCGGCCTTGCTCTTGATGAGGAGCGCGAGATCCGACGCCTTCGCGTAGTTGACCTGCAGGTACTCGGTTCGAAGCGGTGCGAGTTCCTCGACTTCCTTGCGGGCCTGCAGCTCCGCCTTCTCGCGGTTCGCGAGTTCCTCGGCGGGTCCCACCAGGATGACGTTGTCACGGCGGCGCATCGCGAGGCCCTTGGTGCGCATCACGATGTCGAGCGCCTGGTCCCACGGCACGTTCTGCAGGCGCAGCGTCACGCCGCCCTGCACCGAATCACTGACGACGATGTTCTGGCCGCTCGTGTCAGCGAGGAGCTGCAGCACCGCGCGAACATCGATGTCCTGGAAGTTGAGCGTCAGGCGCTCGCCGGTGTATTCCTTCTTGTCCTCGGTGACCTTGCCCTTGGTCGAAGTGGAGTTGCGAACCTCGATGACGTACTGGTTGTCCGTCTGGTAGGCGAGCTGCTCGAAGTCGCCCTGCGCGTTCACGACCAGGCGCGAGCTGCCATCGACTTTCAGCGCATCGACGAAGGTAACGGGGGTGGCGAAGTCGACGACGTCGTAGCGCTTGACGAGATCCGGGCCGATCTTGGCGCCGACGAAGTCGACGACGACCTGCTGGCCTTCCTGGCGGAGGTTGACGGGCGTGCGCGGGTCGGTGAGCGCGACGGTGAGGCGGCCGGTGCCATCGGCAGCGCGGCGGAAGTCGATACCGGCGATCTTGCGATCGCCCGCGCCGGCGGCGGCATCGGCGGGCGAGGAGGCTGCGGCGACGGCGCTGGTCGAGACCGGCACCGCGGCGCCGTTCCTGGTCTGGCCGACGGTGACGATGATCGTGTTGCCATCGACGCGGGTGTCGTACGGGGCGAGCGCGTCCATGTTGAGCACGAGGCGCGTGCGACCGCTGCCCTCACCGGCGACGAGGCTGTCGACGCCGCCCGACTTCACGTCGATGCGACGGTTGGGAAGTGCGAGCGAGACGCCCGGCAGGTCGAGCGAGATGCGCGCGGGCTTGTCGATGGTGAACGACAGCGGCTGCGGCGCGGGTCCGGAAGTGTGGAACTTCAGCTGGACCTGCTGGCCGGGAAGGGTGGTGACATCAACCGACTCGAGCCGGTTGACGGCTGCTTGCGCGAAGCATGCGCCGACGGGCGCGAGCCCGAGGATCAGTGCGAGCGCTGCGAAGCCAAAGCCCACGCTCCTGGCGCGCGGCGCGGCGGTAACAGGCCCGATGTTGGCATTCATTCCCACTACTCCCCGTAGCAATCAGTTGGTCCCGAGCGTGATGGCAGCCGAGCGTTCCATGTAGCCGCCCAGTCCGTCCGGCACTATCTCGACGACAGCGATCTTTGAATCAGTGATGGCGCGTACCTGGCCGTCGTTCTGGCCCACGTAGTTGCCGGTCGATACGCGGTGAATCAGCCCGTCCTTGGTCTGCACGAGTCCGAAAATCTTGCCGGTCTGCTTGAGCGTGCCGACCATCTTCAGCGTATCGAGCGAGAACCCCTCGAGGAACTCGCGGTTGCGACGCTGGTCGGGCCTGACGCCGCCGGCGCCCGGCGCCACCACTGGCACGCTCGGCTGGAACGGCGAGCGCAGCTGGCTCGGGTCGTAGACGAAGGATTCGTACGGCTTGATCTCGCGGATCGGCTCGATGCGGCCGCCCGGACGCTTCTTCATCGCCTCGAGCTCGAGCTTAAGGTCGCTCGTGCCTGCCCCGCAGCCGACGAGCGAGCCGAGCAGCAGGGCGCCGAGCAGCGAGACCAGGATCTGGCGCGTTAGGTTGGACATTAGTAGGCGCCTCCGGCCGCGGCGGCCGCGCCCTTGGCGGGCTTGCCCTTGTCGGGTGCCGTCTCGGAGTCATCGAGGTACCGGTAGGTCTTGGCGGTGACATCGAGGGTGAGGTGATCGGCGCCGCCGTCCTTGTTCTCCTGCGAGATCGTCACGTCGTGCAGCGTCACGATGCGCGGCAGCGCCGCGATGCCGCTCACGAACGTGCCGAACTCGTGGTAGGAGCCCGTCAGGCGGATCTTGATCGGCAGCTCCGCGTAGAAGTCCTTCTTGACCTCGGGTGCGGGCTGGAAGAGCTTCTCCTGGAGTCCCGCGGCGAGGCCGGTCTGCGAAATGTCGACCAAGAGGCTCGGCACCTCGGTGCGGCCGGGGAGCTGGCGGAGCATCGCGCCGAAGGAGCGCTCCATCTCCTTTAGCTGCGCCTTGTAGGCATCGACGTTGGCGGCCTTGTGCTGCCGCTCGTCGAATGTCTTCATCAGGTCTTGTTCCTGCACGCGCGCCGCCTCGAGGTCCGGCATGTAGTGGCTGATCGGCACGAAGTAGACGAGCAGCGCCGTGACCACCGCGAACAGGATTCCGATCGCGAGCGCACGGAAGAGGAGCGGCCAGCGACCGACGTCGCGGGGGTCGAGGTTCTTCAGTTCTTCTACGAAGTTCATGAGCCGGACCCCGCTGCGCGGCTCTTACGCTGCGGCTTGTTCTCGTCTTCCGCGGGCGTCGCGCTCTTCTGGGTCGCGTAAAGGGTGAACTCGGACCCGGCGCCGCCCTGCTTCATCGTCTCGACGACCTGCAGCTGCGGATCGGCGAGCCACTGCGAGGCCTCGATGTTGCGCATCAGCGTCGACACGCGGGTCGAGGACTGCGCGACGCCCTTGAGCTCGAGCTTCTTGTCGGTCTGCTTCACGGCCGTCAGGTAGACGCCGTCGGGGAGCGTGCGGGCGAGCTGGTCGAACACGTGCACGACCTCGGGGCGGCTGCGCTGCAGTCGCTCGATGATCTCCATGCGCGACACCAGGCGGCCCTTCTGCGCCTCGAGCCCGAGGATCTCGGTGATCTGCTTGTCGAGCTCGGAGATCTCGGTCTTCAGGAGCTCGTTGCGCTCGCGCTGCCGGTCGGTCGCGCTGCTGATGCCCCAGATGGTGAACAGCATGACGGCGGCGGCGGCCAGCAGCGCGCCGACGGCCAGCAGGCCGAATTCCTTCTGGCGCTTCGCGCGCTCGAGTTGCCGCCACGGCAGTAGGTTGATTTGCGGCATCAGTCGAAGCTCCGCAGGGCGAGGCCGCAGGCAATGAGCAGCGCGGTCGCGTCTTTCTTGACGCCCTGCGCCTTCGCCTTTGACGACAGTTTCATCTGGCCGAGAGGATCACCGCGCTCGGCGCTGATGCCGACCCGGCTCGCGATCACGTCGGCGACCCCGGAGATGTTGGCGCAGCCGCCGCAGATCAGGATCTGCTCGGGCTGTTCGCGCCCACCGCCGGAGGCGAGGTAGAACTGGAGGCTGCGGCTGACCTGCTGGGTCATGTCGTCGATGAACGGGTCCAGCACTTCGGGCTGGAAGTTCGACGGCAGGCCGCCTTCCTTCTTCGCGCGCCCGGCCTCTTCCATCGACAGCCCATAGGTACGCATGATCTCTTCGGTCAGCTGCTGGCCGCCGAAGGCGAAGTCGCGCGTGTAGATGACGCGCAGGTTCTTGAGGACGCTGAAGGTCGTCGTGCTCGCGCCGAAATCAACGACCGCGATGGTCCGCTCGTTGCCGCCGTCGACCATCTGGTGGGTCAGCAGGCGACAGGCGTTCTCGAGCGCGAAGGCCTCGACGTCGACGATCCGCGAGGTGAGGCCGGCGGCGCTGACCGCGGCCTGGCGCTGCTCGACGTTCTCGCTCCTTGTCGCGACCAGGAGGACGTCCTGCATCTCGGCGTCCTTCTCGGACGGGCCCATGACCTCGAAGTCGTAGCTGACCTCGTCCATGGGAAAGGGGATGTACTGGTCGGCCTGCAGCTCGACCTGGGTCTCGAGATCGCGCGCCGAGAGGGAGCGCGGCATCTGGATGACCTTGGTGATCGCGGCGTCGCCCGAGATCGCGAGGGCGACTTCCTTGCTGCGGGCGCCGGAGCGCTTCACCGCACGCTTGATCGCCTCGCCCACGGCCTCCGCATCGACGATCGCCTTCTCGTTGATGGCGCTGTGCGGGGTCGCCTCAGCGGCGTAGGCCTCGACACGGTACTGGCCACCGGTCATCGCGAGCTCAATGAGCTTGATCGACGATGTCGTGATGTCCAACCCGATCAGAGGACGGTATTTTTGTCCCAGCGAGAAGGACATTTGCGGCAAAGAGAGCTTCATAAATCCTTTTTAATACAAGGTCTTAAATAGCCTTGCCGCCGATCCGCTTTAGGATTCCCGAGCAACTTTATAGCAACAAACTGTTAAATGGAACGTGAGGCTGCTCACGATTCGCCCCCGATAGCCCCAAAACCCCCGTCAATCCTGCTCAAAACCGCGACGCAAGGCCGCTTGCGGCCCGGTCGTCTGGGAACTGTCGGCAGGAACAGGGGTCGGCTTTAGGATCGGCGGGTTGCTGGCGGCGGGGACGACGAGGCGTTCCGCCTCGACCCTGGTTTCCGGCCGGCAACCCCGCTGTCTTAGGCCGGTCTGACTTCACTGTCGCCGTCACCCTTAGACCGGAAGCTTTGCGTCCCCACCTTTCGATGGGTTTGCCATTGAGCGGCGGCTACTATGCATAATCAACATACGCGAGGCAAATACTTGCAGCCGATTCCTTTCAACTCACGTTATGTTTGGCTCGGGGGTCTCGCAGGGGCCCTGGTGGTCACGATCGTCGGCGGCATCCTGCTCGCCGGACTCGCCACTTATTACTATCTGGCCCCGACACTGCCCGAGGTCGACACCCTCCGGGACGTCCGGATGCAGGTGCCCCTTCGGGTCTACACCCGCGACGGACGCCTCCTCGCCCAGATCGGCGAGCAGCGCCGCGTCCCGATCAGGTTCGAGGACGTCCCGAAGCCGCTCGTGAATGCCTTCCTCGCCGCCGAGGACGACCGGTTCTTCTCGCACGGCGGCATCGACGTGAGCGGGCTCCTCCGCGCCCTCGTCGTGACGGCGACCACCGGCGAGGCCCGCCAGGGCGGCAGCACCATCACGATGCAGCTCGCCCGCAACATGTTCCTGACCCCGGAGAAGCACCTCAGACGCAAGCTGCAGGAGATCTTCCTGTCGTTCCGGATCGAGAGCGAGTTCTCGAAGCAAGAGATCCTGACCCTCTACCTCAACAAGATCTTCCTCGGCGAGCGCGCCTACGGTGTCGCCGCCGCCGCCGAGGTGTACTACGGCAAGCGCCTCGGTGACTTGAGCCTCGCCGAGATCGCAACGATCGCGGCGCTGCCGAAGGCGCCCTCGACGCTGAACCCGATCGCGAACCCCGAGCGCGCGCGCCAGCGCCGCGCCTACGTGCTGCGGCGCATGCTCGACAAGGGCTACGTAACGAAGCCCGAGCACGATCTCGCCGTGAACGCGCCGATCGAGACGACCGAACACGGCCCGAGCGTCGAGGTCGATGCGCCGTACGTCGCCGAGATGGTTCGCGCGCAGCTGCAGGACCAGTACGGCGACGACGTCTACAGCGCCGGCTACCAGGTCGTGACGACGATCGACAGCCGGCTGCAGCACGCGGCCGACTGGTCGCTGCGCGCGGCGCTCCTTGAGTACGACCGCCGCCACGGCTGGCGCGGCGCGGTCGGCCACTCGCCGACGCCGCCGACCGACGCCCGCCTCGCCGCCGACATGCTCGAGCACTTCGCGCCGGTCGGCGGCCTCGTGCCGGCGGTCATCGCAACGGTCGGGCAGAAGTCCGCGACCGCGTTCGCGAAGGATGGCCAGCGCTACGTCGTGCCGTGGGAGGGGGGCTTGAGCTGGGCGCGCCGGCCCGACAAGTCCGGTGTCACGGGCCCGGCTCCCAAGCAGGCGAGCGAAGTCCTCGCGCCGGGCGATGTCGTCTACCTGCAGCCCTCGGTCGGCGGGCAGGCGCTCCTTGCCCAGGTGCCGCTGGTGCAGGGCGCCTTCGTATCGATGGATCCGCAGGACGGGGCGATCACCGCGCTCGCCGGCGGCTTTGACTTCTACGCGAGCAAGTTCAACCGCGTCGTGCAGGCGAGGCGCCAGCCCGGCTCCTCGTTCAAGCCGTTCATCTACTCGGGCGCGCTCGAGAATGGCTTTACGCCGGCGACCGTCATCCTCGATGCGCCGGTCGTCATCGAGGGCTCGGGGCTCGAGGACGTGTGGCGGCCGGAGAACGACGCGAAGCATTTCTACGGGCCCACGCGCTTGAGGGATGCACTCGCGCGCTCGCGGAACCTCGTGTCGATAAGGATCCTGCGCGCGCTCGGCGTGCCCTACGCGCTCGACTACGCCACCCGCTTCGGCTTCGATCGCGACGAGCTGCCGCACGGCCTCACCCTCGCGCTCGGCACCGCGCAGCTGACCCCGCTCGAGCTCACGACCGGCTACGCCGTGTTCGCGAACGGCGGCTTCGCGGTGCAGTCGTACCTGATCGACCGGATCGTCGATGCCGGCGGCAAGAACGTGTTCAGCGCCGACCCCGTGGTCGCCTGCCGCGAGTGCGGCCTGCCCATCGACCCGCCGCTGCCGGTACCGGCGGACGCAGCCGTCGGCAATGCGCCGGCGGAGCCCGTTGCCGCCGTCGCGGCGCCGACCGAGCCTGGGGCGCGCGCCGAGAGCCCGCACACCCTGGAACCCGCCGTGATGGGAAGCGACTCCGCCGGCGTCACGCGCATGAGCGAACTCGGCGATGGCGTGGCGGGCCCAGGCACCAAGCGCCGCGCCGCGCACGTGATCTCATCCGCCAACGCCTACATCATGACGGACCTGATGCGCGATGTGATCCGCAAGGGCACCGCGCGCCGCGCGCTCTCGCTCAAGCGCGACGACATCGCCGGCAAGACGGGCACCACCAACGACCGGCGCGACACGTGGTTCGTCGGCTTCAACGCCGACATCGTCGCCGGCGCCTGGGTCGGCTTCGACCAGGAGCGCTCGCTCGGCGCGGGCGAGGAAGGCGGCCACACGGCGCTGCCGATGTGGGTGTACTTCATGGGCGAGGTGCTGGGCGGCAGGCCCGAGCACCGCCTGCCGCAGCCGGACGGGATCGTGAGCGCGCGTATAGCGCCCGCGACCGGCGAGCTTGCGCGCGGCAACGAGCCGGATGCGATGTTCGAGCTCTTCCTCGCGGGACGGTTGCCGGGCGGTGCCACGGGCGCGACGCCGGCGAACTCCGCCTCGAAGTCGGCGACGCAGAGCGACGAGCCGATTTTCTGATTTTCCGCCCGACGGCGTGACGTCGGGCGTGTGCTAGAGTCGATGCGTCGAAGCCGTCGGAGAACAAGATGACTCGGCCCCGCGCAATCCGCGGAGACGACCTGCGGCGCGCGCTCGCCCAGGAGGCAGCCCGCCTGATGTTCGAGCACGGCGTCGACGACTACGGCTTCGCCAAGCGCAAGGCCGCCGAGCGCCTCGGTGCCGGCGAGTACGCGGTGCTCCCCAAGAACTCGGAAATCGACGCGGCGCTCGCGGAATACCAGCGCCTGTTCGCGGCCGACACCCACGCCGAGACCCTCGCCGAGCAACGCCGCGCCGCGCTCGATGCGATGCAGCTCCTGGAGGAGTTCGAGCCGCGCCTGGTGGGACCGGTCCTGACGGGCACCGCGACGCCGCACCAGGAGATCAGCCTGCACGTGTTCTCTGACTCGGCCGAGGCGGTCAGCATCAAGCTGCTGGACGATCACATCCAGTACCGCATCGCCGAGCACCGCGTGAAGATGAACACCGACCGGGTGCTGCAGTACCCGGCGATCCAGTTCACCGTGTTCGACTGCCCCGTCGATGCGACGGTGTTCCCGCGCGATGGCATCCGCCAGGCACCGCTGTCGCCGACCGATGGCAAGCCCATGCGCCGCGCCGCGGCTGCCGAGGTGCGCACGCTCCTCGAGACGGCGCCGAAGGAACCGATCTACTGAGGCCTCAGCGGCCGCGCTTCGCGAACTTCGCGATGCCCGCCTGCGTCTCGTGCATCACGGCATTGCACGCCATCACGTCCCCGGCAGCCTGGTAGGCCGCCTCGATGCCAAGCTCGCGCTGCTGGTAGAAGAGCCGCTTGCCCGCGGCGATCGCGGCTGGCGACTTCGCAGCGATGCTCGCGGCGAGCGAATCGATCTCCGCATCGAGTGCGTCCATCGCGACGACGCGGTTGACGAGCCCGCGCTCGCGCGCGGTCGCCGCGTCGATGAAATCCCCGGTCAGCAGCATCTCGAGCGCCGGCTTTTGCAGGACGTTTCGTGACAGCGCGACCGACGGCGTCGCACAGAAGAGCCCGAGGTTGATGCCGGACACCGCGAAGCGCGCCTCGTTCGAGGCGACCGCGAGATCGCACATCGCGACCAGCTGGCAGCCGGCGGCTGCGGCGACGCCGTGCACGCGCGCGATGACGGGCTGGGGCATGCGCTGGATGAGCAGCATGAGCTCGCTGCAGGCCGCGAACAGCTCCTTCAGCGAGGCGAGGTCGGCTCCTTCGCCCATCTCCGCGAGGTCGTGCCCCGCGCAAAACGCCTTGCCCTCGGCCGCGAGCACGACGACGCGGATCGCGGGGTCGTTGCCGATGCCGCCGAGCACCGCGCCGAGCTCGGCGATCATCGCGCGCGACAGCACGTTGTACTTCGCTCCGTGCATCAGCGTCAGGCGCGCGACGGATCCTTGTCGCTCGACCCGCACGAGCGCGACGTCCCCGCCGGCCTCGTGCGGCGTGGTCGCCTCCGTGTGTATGCTCATGCGTACTGCTCCTCGGTGAGGTTGAGATCGACGCGCATCTGCTCGCGGATCCGGAATTTCTGGACCTTGCCGGTCACAGTGAGCGGGAAGCTCTCGACGAACCGCACGTGGCGCGGCACCTTGTAGTGCGCGATGCGGCCACGGCAGAAGCCCTGGATCTCTTCCGCCGTCGCGCTCGCGCCCGCCCGCAGCCGGATGCAGGCGCACACGGCCTCGCCGTACTTCGCATCCGGCACGCCGACCACCGCGACATCGAGCACGGCCGGGTGCTGGTAGAGGAACTCCTCGATCTCGCGTGGCGAGATGTTCTCGCCGCCGCGGATGATGAGGTCCTTCACGCGGCCGACGATGTTGCAGTAGCCCTCGGCGTCGAGCACCGCGAGATCACCCGTGTGCATCCAGCCGGCGGCGTCGATGGCCTCGCGGCTGCGCTCGGGCTCGTTCCAGTAGCCCTGCATGACGGAGTAGCCGCGGGTCAGCAGCTCGCCGGCGACACCGCGCGGTGTCACGCGCCCCTCGCCATCGATGATCTTCACCTGCACGTGCGGATGAATGCGCCCGACCGTACCAACGCGACGCTCGAGCGGATCGTCGGTGAGACTCTGAAAGCTGACCGGGCTGGTTTCGGTCATGCCGTAGCAGATCGTGACCCCGGCCATGTGCATCTCGCCGATCACACGACGCATCACGCTGATCGGGCAGGGCGCCCCCGCCATGATGCCGCTCCTGAGCGAGCTTAGGTCGAACTCGGCGAAGCGCGGGTGCTCGAGCATCGCGATGAACATGGTCGGCACGCCGTGCAGCACCGTGCAGCGTTCGCTGGCGACGGTCTCGAGCACCGCGAGCGCATCGAAGCCCTCGCTCGGGAAGATGCTCGCCGCGCCGTGCGTCATCGCCGCGAGCACCCCGAGCACCATGCCAAAGCAGTGGTACATCGGCACCGGGATGCAGAGGCTGTCGGCGCTCGTCAGGCGCAGGCACTCGCCCACGAAGTAGCCGTTGTTGACGATGTTGAAGTGCGACAGCGTCGCGCCTTTCGGCGTTCCGGTCGTGCCGCTCGTGAACTGGATGTTGAATGCCTGGTCGGGGTCGAGCCTCGCGCCGATCATCGCGAGCGCGTCCGCGGGAAGTTCCGCTGCCGCCGCGCAGACGTCGCCGAACGTGATGCAGCCGGGCGAGGCGACCTCGTTGAGCTCGATGAGGAGCCTCAGCTCCGGAAAGCCGCGCGCGTTCAGTGGCCCACGCTCGGCCGCCGCAAGCTCCGGGATGATGTCCCGGAGGAGTTCAAGATAGTCAGCGCCCTTGAACGAGGGCGCGAACACGAGCGCACGGCAGCCGACGAGCTTGAGCGCGAAGCCAAGCTCGTAGCTCCGGTACGCCGGGTTGATGTTGACGAGAATCAGGCCGGCGCGCGCGGCCGCGAACATCGTGATGACCCATTCGCTTCGGTTCGGCGACCAGATGCCGATCCGCTCGCCGCACTTGAGGCCAAGCGCGACGAGGCCGCGCGCGAAGGACTCGACCGCCGCATCGAGCTCAGCGAACGTGTAGCGCACCGCGCGCTCGCTGGTCGCGAGCGCAAGGGCCGCGGGATAGCGGACTGCGGCGGCTCCAAGTACTCCATCGACGGTCTGGTGGAGGAGCGGCTCGGTGCTGACCCCCGACACGAAGCTTGTTGCCACGGGGTCGATGCTCATTCGCGGTCCTCGACGGGCGCGTGCACGGCACCGGGCCCCGGCATGTCCTCCTCCCAGAACTCGCGCGTGTTCCGCGCGCACCCTGCACTTCGGTCCGCCTCGGCGCGCCTGAGCTCGACCCGGCGAATCTTGCCGGAGATCGTCTTCGGCAGGTCCGCGAACTCGAGTCGGCGGACGCGCTTGAACGGTGGCACGCGAGCGCGCACGTGCTCGAAGATCGCGCGCGCCGTCGCCGCGTCCGGGAGCGTGCCCGCCGCGAGGACAATGAACGCCTTCGGCACCGCGAGCCTGAGGGCGTCCGGGCTTGGGACTACGGCGGCCTCGGCGACGCACTTGTGCTCGATCAGCACGCTCTCGAGCTCGAACGGGCTGATGCGGTAGTCGGAGGACTTGAACACGTCATCGAGCCGCCCGACGTAGGTGAGATAGCCGTCCCGATCGCGCTCGGCGACGTCGCCCGTGTGGTAGTAGCCCTCGCGCATGACTTCGGCGGTCTTCTGCGGGTCATCGAGGTAACCGCCCATCAGGCCGACCGGCTGTGAGGCGAGCTCGACGCAGATTTCGCCGACGTCGGCCGGCCGGCCCTCGCCGTCCAGCAGCGCGATCGTGTAGCCCGGCAGCGGTCGGCCCATCGAGCCTGGCTTCACCGGCTCACCGGGCGGGTTGCCGACGAGCGCGGTCGTCTCGGTCTGGCCAAAGCCGTCGCGGATCGTGAGCCCCCACGCTTCCCTGACCCGCTCGATGACGGCCGGGTTGAGCGGCTCGCCTGCGCCTGTGACCTCGCGCAGCGAAACCCGCCAGCGTTCGAGTTCCTCCTGGATCAGCATCCGCCAGACCGTGGGCGGCGCGCAGAACGTCGTGACGCGGGTACGCACCAGCTGGTCGAGCAGGTCACGGGCGCTGAACCGCTCGTATTGGTAGGCGAGGATGGTCGCCTCGGCATTCCACGGCGCGAAGAAGCACGACCAGGCGTGCTTCGCCCAGCCGGGCGAACTCAGGTTGAGGTGCATATCGCCGGGCCTGAGGCCGAGCCAGCGCAGCGTCGTCAGGTGGCCGACCGGATAGCTCGTGTGCGTGTGCAGGACGAGCTTCGGCCGCGCGGTGGTGCCGGAAGTAAAGTAGAGGAGCAGCGGCGCATCCGCGGCGGTGGGCGGCGAGCGCACGGCATCGGCGCTCGCCTGCTCACTCGCCTCGTAGGGGAGCCAGCCGGGCGGCGCACCGCCGACGGCGACCTTGAGGAACGTGCCGGCAAGGCCCTCGAAGCGCGCGCAGAGCGCTGACTCCGTGACGACGGCCCGGACGGCGCCGCGCGCGAGCCGATCCTCGAGATCGGCGCGCTGCAGGAGGGTCGAGGCCGGGATCATCACGGCCCCGAGCTTCATCGCCGCGAGCATCGTCTCCCACAGCGCCTCGACGTTGCCGAGCATCAGGAGGATGCGATCGCCAGAGCGAAGCCCGTGGCCGGCAAGGTGGTTCGCGACCTGGTTCGAGCGCCGGGAGAGTTCCCGGAAGCTCAGGCTTCGGTCGAGGCCGCGATCGTCGATGAGCCGCAAGGCTGGCCGGTCGTTGTCCCGGGCGATGCGATCGAAGTAGTCGCGCGCCCAGTTGAACGAGGCGACATCCCGCCAGCTGAGCGTCGTCGGCGCGCGCGCGGGATCCGGCTCGAGGAACCGGTCGCGAAGCTGAACGAACGCGGCGCCACCGTCCATCACCCGACCCCGCCGTGGTAACTCCCCCAGGAGGGGGATGATGCCACGGCCGGAGCCTGCCGCCCGCGGCCGTCGCCTAGGCCCCGTCAGCCGACCTGGACCTCGGTCACCGGCACGTGCCCGGTGCGGTGTTCGTTAATGACGACGTAGAGGCCCGCCGCGATCACGATGCCGGCGCCAACCAGCACGCGCAGGTGCGGTACCGTCGCGAAGACAAGCCAGTCGAGCGCAATGCCCCACAGCATCGCGGTGTACTCGAACGGCGCGATCGTCGATGCGGGCGCGAGTCGAAACGCGGCCGTGAAGAGGTACTGCGCGAGCGCACCGGTGAGGCCGCAGAGCGCGATCCACGGCCAGTGCTCCGGTGCGATCGGTCGCCACGACGGCCAAGCGATCGCGCCGGAGGCGAGCATGACGAGCACGAGGTGCCAGAACACCACCGCGTAGTTCGAGTCGGTGCGGCCGATCAGGCGCACCGCCATCACGTTGACGGCGTAGCAGGAGGCGCTGAGTACCGCGGCGAGGCCACCGAGCGCGACGAAGTTGCCGCCCGGGTTGAGCGCGATGACGACGCCGACGAGGCCCACAACGATAGCCGCCCAGCGCGCCGCCGGCACGCGCTCGCCGAGCACGGGACCTGCGAGCGCGGCGACGAGGAGCGGCGCGCTCATGTAGATCGCGTAGGTATAGCTTAGCGACTGGACCGAGACCGCGTAGATGAAGGTCCACAGCACCACCATGCCGAGCACGGCTCGCATCAGGTAGAGGACCGGCCGGCGCACCTTGAGCTCGCTCCATGCGCCCGTGACCGCGATGGCACCGCCGAGGAAGGGGAGCGACGCGGCGGCGCGCAGGAACATCACCTCGATCGGCGGGTAGGTGCCGGCGAGGTGCTTGAGCCCGGCGTCGAGTACCGAGAAGAAGAACACCCCGGTGACCATCGTGCCGATGGCTTTTAAATGGTTGGCGCGCACTCGGGTGTCAGGTGGATCGGCAGCGGCGAGGATCGGGTCGGCGGCGCCCGGCGGGCCGGGCCGGCGCGCGGCACGATTGTCGCATGCGCGGCGCCCCGGGCGCGTCGCCGCGGCGACGTCCTCTGGCGCAAACGCGCCGCGGCCTCAGCGCTTGTCGATGTCCTGGTAGTCGCGCGCGGCCTTGCCCGTGTAGAGCTGCCTGGGCCGGCCGATCTTCATCGCGGGATCGGAGATCATCTCCTGCCAGTGCGCGACCCAGCCGGCGGTGCGCGCGATCGCGAACATCACGGTGAACATCGCCCGCGGGATGCCGAGCGCGCTGTAGATGATGCCGGAGTAGAAGTCGACGTTCGGGTAGAGCTTGCGCGAGACGAAGTACTCGTCCTTGAGGGCGATTTCCTCGAGCCTGAGCGCGAGCTCAAAGAGCGGATTGTCCGTCCGGCCGAGCTTCTCGAGCAGCTTGTGGCAGGTCTCGCGGATGATCTTCGCGCGCGGGTCGAAGTTCTTGTAGACGCGGTGGCCAAAGCCCATCAGGCGCGTGTGGTCCTGCTTGTCCTTGACCTTGGCGAGGAACTTCGGGATCGCATCCGCGGTGCCGATCTCCTCGAGCATGAGGAGGACCGCCTCGTTCGCGCCGCCATGCGCAGGGCCCCAGAGCGCCGCGATGCCGGAGGAGATCGCGGCGTAGGGGTTAGCTCCCGTGCTGCCCGCGAGACGCACCGTCGAGGTGCTCGCGTTCTGCTCGTGGTCGGCGTGCAGGACGAGGAGCAGGTCGAGCGCCTTCGCGGCAACGGGATCGATCTGGTATTTCTCGCACGGCACGGCGAAGAACATGTTGAGCAGGTTCTCGCAGTAACCGAGCTCGTTCTGCGGGAACATGAACGGCTGCCCGAGCATGTGCTTGTAGGCGGCCGCGGCGATCGTCGGCATCTTGGCGATGATCCGGTGCGCGAAGATCTCGCGGTGCCGGGAGTTATTGATGTCGAGCGAGTCGTGGTAGAAGCCGGCCATCGAGGCGACCACCGCCGAGACCTGCGACATCGGGTGCGCGTCGTGGTGGAAGCCGTTGTAGAAGCGCCTGAGCGACTCGTTAATCATCGAGTGGCGCGTGATGCTGCGGGTGAACTCCGCGAGCTGCGTGGGCCCGGGCAATTCGCCGTAGATCAGCAGGTACGCCACCTCGATAAACGAGCTCTTGGCGGCGAGCTGCTCGACCGGGTAGCCGCGATAGAGGAGTACCCCCTTGTCGCCATCGATGAACGTGATCTTCGATTCGCACGCCGCCGTCGACATGAAGCCGGGATCGTAGGTGAAAAGCCCGTGATCCTTGTAGAGCGGGGCAATGTTGAGGACGTCGGGCCCGACGGTCGGCGACAGCGCGTCGAGCTCGCTGCTTTTGCCGGTCGCAACGTTCGTTAGCGTGTACTTCTTGGGCGGCATCGGGGAATTCCGTGATTGAGGTCAGCCTGTCACGCTGCAGCGCAAGAATCAAGGTAACAGCCCCGCTGCTTCGCCTCGCGGTACACGCGTAGCCACATGACGCAAAAGTCCGCAGCAATGTGCGCGCGTTGATTGCGATTGGCCGAGCGAAATGCCGTCGCTCGCGCGAGGATTGAGGTGCACGCGCGGCGTTGTGCGGCCGTCCGAGTCGCGCGTGACGGATCGGGTGCTAGGGTTTTCCCTTCACCACATTCACGCGCACCGGTGCGCCACCAAAAAAAGAAACGCCCGGACGATGCCGGGCGTTCTTCGTCGATCAACCCGCGGCCGCGGCCGCGGGCAGCGCCTCGATCAGCGCGGGGCCTGGGCCGCCGCGTAGCGCTTGCGGAACTTGTCGACGCGACCGCCGCTGTCGACGATCTTCTGCTTGCCTGTGTAGAACGGGTGGCAGTTCGCGCACACCTCGATCTGCAGGTCGTGGCCGAGCGTCGACCCGGTCTGGAAAGTGTTCCCGCAGCTGCAGGTCACGGTGATCGATTTGTAGTCGGGATGGGTTCCGGCCTTCATGGCACGCTCTTTATGGGGTCGGGTCGGGGAAAAAGGGGGCGAAGTATAGGTGGCAGGGTCTGCCGCCGCAAGGCAGCAATGGGGGCGAACCGAAGCTCAAACAACCCCGGAGTGAAAACCTCCACGCGGCCCTCGGCTTAGGGCCACGAGGCGTCGCGTCGTCTCAAGAGAAAAGCGTAACGGCATAGCGGATCAGACGGTGCCCGGCTTATCCACAGTTCCTGTGGATAACTGTGTGGATTACTCTGCCGCGCGGTCGCACAAGGCCGCACAAAATACGTTTCATGTCGTTTTGGTTAAAAAGTAAACACGGCAAAGAACCCTTCTAGATCAACTAGATATCCGTTACTTCCTGATGTAGTGAGTCAGGAAACGTGCGTTAGTCCACACTTTTCCGGCAGCTGCCCGCGCGTGTGTACAAGTTCGGCCGCGAAAGCTCGCGCACTCTACATAACGATGCGGATGTCAAGCGCTTTTGCGGTCGCCCCGGGCGCCCGGGCGGCGCGTTTCAGAGCGCCTCCGGAGCTCTCCCGGCACTACGCCCGGACGGGCAGGAACATCGACTGCAAGTCATTGAGAAACCGGCGCCCGAGCGGCGTCGGCTGCCAGCGCGCGCCGCTGCGCTCGAGGAGTCCACGGGCCTCGGCCCGCTCGAGCCCGGGCGATGCGGCCGTGAGGGGGAGCCCGGTGCGCGCCTCGAACTGCCCGACCGAGAACCCCGCGGGGAGCCTCAGCACATTCAGCATGAACTCGAACGGCCGCTCCTCGACCGGCACCTCCGCCATCGTGTTCTGCAAGGTGCCAAGCCTCGCGCGCTCGAGGTACTCGCGCGGCTGCTTGGTCTTCAGCGTCCGGCTGAGCGTCCCGCCCCTCGCGTCGGTGACCTTGCCGTGGGCGCCGGCGCCGATGCCGAGGTAGTCGCCGAACTCCCAGTAGTTGAGGTTGTGCCGGCACTCGTGGCCCGGCCGCGCCCAGGCGGAGATCTCGTACTGCTGGTAGCCCGCTTCGAGCAGCCGCGCGTGGGTGGTCGACTCGATCTCCTGTGCGACCTCTTCCTCCGGCAGCACGGGCGGGCGCTCGTGGAAGACGGTGCCGGGCTCGAGCGCCAGCTGGTAGTGCGACAGGTGCGGGGGCCCAAGCTCAAGCGCCCTTGCGATGTCCTCGTTCGCGTTCGCGACCGTTTGCTCGGGCAGGCCGTGCATGACATCGAGGTTGAAGTTCGTGAAGCCGCCGGCCCGTAGCTCGCCGACCGCCCGTTCGGTATCCGCCACGCCGTGGATGCGGCCAAGCACGGCGAGCTGGCGGGCATTGAAGCTCTGCGCGCCGAGTGAGACCCGGTTGACGCCCGCGGCGTAGTAGCCGGCGAAGCGGCCGTGCTCGATCGTGCCGGGGTTCGCCTCGAGCGTGACCTCGGCGCCGGGCGCGAGCTCGAGCCGCGCGCGGATCCCGTCGAGGAGGAGCGCGATGCTCTCGGCACTGAAGAGGCTCGGCGTGCCGCCGCCGATGAAGATGCTGTCGACCCGGCGCGGGCGAACGAGCGGCAGGTCCGCCTCCAGATCCGCGAGGAGCGCGGCGATATAGTCGCCCTCGGGCAACGCGCCCTTGTGGACGTGCGAATTGAAGTCGCAGTACGGGCACTTGCGCACGCACCACGGCAGGTGCACGTAGAGGCCAAGCGGCGGTTCGAGGAGTTCGCTCACGAGACGCCGAGGCGCATCAGCAGCGCGCCCAGCGCCATCGCCCGGTGCGAGATCCGGTTCTTCACCTCGAGCGAGAGCTCGGCCGCCGTCGCGGTGCCGCCGTCCGGCACGAAGAGCGGGTCGTAGCCAAAGCCGCCGCTGCCACGGGGCAGAAGTGCGATGCGCCCTTCCCAGCTGCCGGCGGCGATGACCGGCGCGGGGTCATCCCGCTCGCGCACGAAGGCGATCACGGCGCGATAGCGGGCGCGGCGCGGCTCCGGATGGCCGCGCAGCTCCCGTAGCAGCAGCGCGTTGTTGTCCGCATCGCTCGCCTCCTCGCCCGCGTAGCGCGCCGAGTGGACACCGGGCCTGCCGCCGAGCGCATCGACCTCGAGGCCGGAGTCATCGGCGAGTGCGGGACCGCCGGCCTGCCCGGCCGCATGGCGTGCCTTCAGGAGCGCGTTGCCCTCGAAGCTCGCCGCCGTCTCCGCGGCGCCTTCGATGCCAAGCGCCGACTGCGGGATGATTTCAGCGGCGAAGCCGCCGAGCAGGCTTCTGAGTTCGCGAAGCTTGCCGGGGTTGCTGCTGGCGACGACGAGTCGCGGCAGGAAGGCCGGCATCGTTACTCGCCGTCGGCGAGCGCCTGGCGCTGCAACGCGATGAGCTCGCCGATGCCCGTGGCCGCGAGGTTCAGGAGCTCATCGAGCTCGTGGCGGCGAAACGCGTGGCCCTCCGCGGTGCCCTGCACCTCGACGAATGCGCCGCCGCCGTTCATGACGACGTTCATGTCGGTCTCGGCTTCGGAGTCCTCGGCATAGTCGAGGTCGAGCACGGGCGTGCCACCGACGATGCCGACCGAGACCGCGGCCACCTGGCCGTGCAGCGGACTCTGGGCCAAGTCGCGCCGCTTCATCAGCGTCGCGACCGCATCGGCGAGCGCGACGTAACTGCCGGTGATCGCGGCTGTGCGCGTGCCGCCATCGGCCTGCAGCACGTCGCAGTCGAGCGTGATGGTCCGCTCGCCGAGCGCCTTCATGTCGACGATGGCCCTGAGGCTCCGGCCGATCAGCCGCTGGATCTCCTGCGTGCGGCCGCTCTGCTTGCCCTTGGCCGCCTCGCGCGGGCTGCGGGTGTGGGTCGCGCGCGGCAGCATGCCGTACTCGGCCGTGATCCAGCCCTGGCCGCTGTTCCTCAGGAAGTGCGGCACGCCGTTCTCGATCGTCGCCGTGCACAAGACGCGCGTGTCGCCGAAGGAGACGAGCACGGAGCCTTCGGCGTGGCGCGTGAAATGCCGCTCGAAGGACACGCTGCGCAGCTTGTCGGGGGTTCTACCGCTCGGACGCATGGAATCTCCGCTCGATCAGGCCAGCCAGCGCAGGACCGCGGCCGAGGTGTTGTCGCTGTGTGGCGCCGAGGCGAGCACCGCGCGTGCACAGATCTCGGCGAGTATCTCGCGCAGGTTTGCGGAGGAGCGCCACGGCGCCGCCACTTCCGAATCGCGCATGTTGGCCCACAGGCCATCCGTGCAGGTCAAGAGCACATCGCCGCGCTTCAGCGGCTGGCGCCGGCCGATCGTCATCTCGGTCAGCATCGGATCGCCACCGACGCAGCACTCGACGAAGTTCCGCATCGGGTGGCCGTGTGCCTCGGCCTCGGTGATCACGCCGTCACGAAGCAGTTGCTCGACGTGGCTGTGGTCGCGCGTGCGCGCGATGACATCGCCATTCCTGATCTGGTAGACGCGGCTGTCGCCGACGTGGCCCCACCAGGCGGAGCCCGCCTGCACCAGCGATACCGCACAGGTCGCGCGCGGCCGCTGGTCGAGCGGCAGGCCGTAGCCGAGCGCGACGACGTCCTCGTGCGCCTTGCCGAGCGCGAGGTGCAGGAAGCCGAGCGGGTCAAACAGCGGATGCACGTGCTGCCAGAAACTCGCCGTCAGCGAGGCGAGCGCGGTCTCGGCGGCTTTCGCGCCATCGCTGTGCCCGCCCATGCCATCGACGGCCATGACGAGCGCGGCATGCTCGCCGGCCGCGACGCCGACGCGATCCTGGTTGTCCTCCCGGTGACCGAGAAGGCTCAGGTCCGCGTATTCGATCTGCAAGGCTCGTTTCCCTGCCCCCTAGTCCGTGCCGGGGCTGCTAAAGTGAGGCCCGGTTTTATATCACACGAGCCAGAATGATCCGCAGCATGACAGGCTTCGCGCGCCGCGAACACGCGGGCGCATTCGGTACGCTCGCCTGGGAGCTGCGGACCGTCAACCATCGCTACCTCGAACTGAGCCTCAGGCTGCCCGATGACTTCCGCTCGCTGGAGTCCGAGTTTCGCGCGACGATCAGTAGCGCAGTGCGCCGCGGCAAGCTCGATGCGACGCTGCAGTTTCGCGCGCCGCAGGGCTCCTCCGCCTCGCTCGAGATAGACGCCGCCTTCCTCGATGAGCTCATCGATCGCGCGCAGGAAGTGACGCGGCGTGCGACCGCGCACCGCGGCACGCTCGCCTCGCCCTCGCCGCTCGACCTGATGCGCTGGCCGGGTGTTTTGAAGGAGCCCGAGCGCGACCGCGCGCCGCTCTTGGGCGCCGCGACCGCGACGCTGAAAGAGGCGCTCGCCGACCTCACTACCAGCCGCGCGAGCGAGGGCGAACGGATCGCCGTGATGCTCGGCAGCCGCTGCACGCAGTTGCAGGCCCTGGTTGGCGCGATCCGCACGCGCCAGCCGGACGTCCGCGACCGGATCCGCGTCCGCCTCGAGGAGCGCCTGGGCCAGCTGACGCTGCCGGCCGAGCCCAACCGCGAGCGCTTCGAGCAGGAGCTGGCGCTCGCGCTCGCCCGCATGGACGTCGATGAGGAACTCGACCGGCTGTCGAGCCACGTCGCGGAGACCGCCAAGGCGCTCGACGGGTCCGAGCCCGCCGGCCGCCGGCTCGACTTCCTGATGCAGGAATTCAACCGCGAAGCGAACACGCTCTCGTCCAAATCGCAGGACAGCGAGACGACCCGCGCCGCGGTCGACATGAAGGTACTGATCGAGCAGATGCGCGAGCAGGTCCAGAACGTCGAGTGAGCCGATGGCAAGCGTGACGCCCTCCCGCCGCGGCCGGTTGTTCGTGATCGCCGCGGCCTCCGGTACCGGCAAGACGAGCCTCGTGAAGGCGCTGGTCGCGCGCGTGCCGGGCCTTCGCTACTGCGTCTCGCACACGACCCGGCCGCCACGACCGCAGGAGGTCGAGGGGCGCGACTACCACTTCGTCGACCGCGCGACATTCGAGCGCATGGTCGGGCGCGATGAATTCCTCGAGCACGCGAGCGTTTTCGACAACCTCTACGGCACCGGCCGGGCCGAGGTCGAGGCGGCGCTCGCCGCCGGGCGCGATCTCCTGCTCGAGATCGACTGGCAGGGCGCGGCGCAGCTGCGCGCGCGGCTGCCGGATGTCTGCGACGTGTTCATCCTGCCGCCCTCGCGCGCGGCGCTCGAGGCGCGCCTACGCGGGCGTGGCACCGACAGCGCCGAGGTGATCGCGCGGCGGCTGAAGGATTCGGTCACCGAGCTTGGCCACTGGCACGAGTTCCGCTGCGTGATCGTCAACGACGACTTCGAGCGGGCGCTCGGGGATCTGGAGCGCATTGTTGCAGGGGAGGCGGAGGATCTCGGCCGCGACCGGCCGGGGATCGCGCGCCTGGCGGCGAGCCTGCTCGCCTGACCCGATCGCCCTCGCTCGCCCGACCGGGCGAAAATACGTTGTTATTCAAAGGATTAGAGGATTAAACGTCCCGCCGGACCCGGGCGGCCACGCCGCCGCGGGTGCTGCAGCGCGGTGGCCGTGGGATGGTCCTTCAGCTATCCTGTCAGACCGTCTCTAATTCTTACTGGAATGCCCCGCCATGGCCCGGATCACGATCGAAGACTGTCTGCATCAGGAAGGCGTCGAGAACCAGTTCGAACTGGTGCTCATCGCCGCCAAGCGCGCCCGACGCCTCGCCAACGGCGCCGACGCCCTGGTCGACTGGCAGAACGACAAGCCGACCGTGGTCGCGCTGCGTGAGATCGCGGAAGGCAAGGTGAACAGCGCGCTCCTCCTCGAGGCAGACCCCGAGCCCGTGCAGCCGAGCATGACGCCCGAGAGCCCGCTCGACCTGCCGCCCGACTTCCGTGCGCCGCAGTTCGGTCTCGGCGACTGACCGGAGAGAAGCTGACTTACCGACGGCAGGGTCTCGATGGATTATGCGTCCTCCCTGCTGAGCTTCCTGCCGGGTGGGCGCCGCTCCCCGGGGATCTCCCAGCTGATCGCGAAGCTCGAGGGCTACCTGCCGCCTGAGCAGGTCGAGCGGATCCAGGAAGCCTACGAGCTCGCGAATGAGTCGCACCGCGGCCAGAAGCGCCTGACGGGCGAGGCATACATCACCCACCCGGTCGCGGTCGCCGGCATCCTCGCGGACCTGCACCTCGACGGGCAGACAATCTGCGCGGCGCTCCTGCACGATGTCATCGAGGACACGCCGACCGCCAAGGACGAGATCCTCGCGCGCTTCGGCCGCGAGGTCGCCGAGCTCGTCGATGGCGTCTCCAAGCTCGACAAGGTCCAGTTCAAGAGCCGCAAGGAAGCGCAGGCCGAGTCGTTTCGGAAGATGATCCTCGCGATGGTGCGCGACATCCGCGTCATCATGGTCAAGCTCGCCGATCGCACCCACAACATGCGGACCTTGGGCGCGATGCCGGCGCCGAAGCGCCGCCGGATCGCGCTCGAGACGCTCGACATCTACGCGCCGATCGCCAACCGCCTCGGCATCCACTCGATCAAGCTCGAGCTCGAGGAGCTCGGCTTTCGCGCGCTCTACCCGCAGCGCTACAAGGTGCTCGAGCGCGAGCTCAGGAAAAGCCGCGGCAACCAGAAGGAATTCCTGCCGAAGATCACCTCGAACATCCTGGGCGCACTCAAGAAGGCCGCGTTGAACGGGCAGGTCGACTCGCGCGAGAAGCATCTCTACAGCATCTACCAGAAGATGCGCAGGAAGCGGGTGGCGCTCTCCGACGTCATCGACGTCTACGGCATCCGCGTCGTCGTCGACACGGTCGATGGCTGCTATCGCGCGCTCGGCCTCGTGCACGGGCTCTATAAGCCGATGCCCGGCCGCTTCAAGGACTACATCGCGATCCCGCGCTTGAATGGCTACCAGTCGCTGCACACGACGCTGTTCGGGCCGAACGGCGTGCCGCTCGAGATCCAGATCCGCACCGAGGACATGCACCGGCTCGCCGAGAACGGCATCGCCGCGCACTGGCAGTACAAGGTGGGCGAGGACACGGGCACGAGCCAGCACGAGCGAGCGCGCGAGTGGCTCGCGAGCCTCATGCAGATGCAGGAGGGCGGCAACCCCGAGGAGTTCCTCGAGAGCGTCAAGGTCGACCTCTTTCCGGACAAGGTCTACGTGTTCACGCCGAAGGGCGACATCCTGAGGCTGCCGCGCGGCGCCACCTGCGTCGACTTCGCCTACGCCGTGCACACCGACGTCGGCCGGCGCTGCGTCGCGGCCAAGATCGACCGGCGCCTCGTGCCGCTTCGGACCGCGCTCAGGAACGGCCAGACCGTCGAGGTCATCACCGCCAAGGGCGCGACCCCGAACCCCGCCTGGTCCAACTTCGTCGTGACGGCGAAGGCGCGTGCCTCGATCCGCGCTTACCTGAAGACGATGAAGCGCGGCGAGGCGGTTGACCTGGGGAGGCGCCTCGTCAACCAGGCGCTCGGCGAGTTCAAGCTGAACCTGAAGGGCATCGAGCCCGAGATCCTGATCGCGGCGGCGCGCGCGCTCGGCACGAAGGAGCCGGAGGACCTGTTCGAGAAGGTGGGCCTCGGCGAGCGCCTCGCGCCCCTGGTCGCGCGCCACCTCCTGCCCGCCGACCGGCACGAGGAGACCCAGGACGGCACGGCGGGTACGACGGCGCCGCTGGCGATCGCCGGCACCGAGGGACTCGTCGTCTCCTACGCCCGCTGCTGCTTCCCGATCCCCTACGACCCGATCATCGCGTTCCTGTCGACGGGCCGCGGCGTCGTGATCCACCGCGCGCGCTGCGGCAACCTCGCCGGCTGGCACAAGCAGCCCGACAAGTGGCTGCCGGTGTCCTGGCAGAAGGCCGAGGAGCGCAGCTTCGCCTCCGAGATCAAGGTCGAGGTCCAGAACCGCCCCGGCGTGCTCGCCGCGATCGCCTCGGCGATCGCGGCCACCGAGACCAACATCGGGCACCTGTCGGTGGTCGAGCGCGACTCGGACACATCGACGATCACCTTCGAGCTGCAGGTCGGCGATCGCGCCCACCTCGCCAAGGTGATCCGCGCGATCCGCTCGATGCCCGAGGTGCTGTCGGTGGAGCGGACGCTCGCCTGAGCCGCTCACGCGCCGGCGTGCGAGAATGCCGCGAGTCTCAAGCGCGAGGTTCGCATGGCACGCACGATCATCTCGACCCCCTCGGCTCCGGCTGCGATCGGCACCTACTCGCAGGCGGTCAAGGTCGGCACGACCGTCTACATCTCGGGGCAGATCCCGCTCGACCCGGTGACGAAGGAACTCGTGAAGGGTGATTTCGAGGCCCACATCCGCCGGGTGTTCGAGAACCTGAAGGCCATCGCCTCCGCGAGCGGCGGTTCGCTCAATTCGGCGGTGCGGGTCACGATCTACCTGACGGACCTCGCCAACTTCGCGACCGTCAACAAGGTAATGGCCGAGTACTTCAGCGAGCCCTACCCGGCGCGCGCCGCCGTCGGCGTCGCTTCGCTCCCCCGCGGCGCGGTGGTCGAGGCGGATTGCATCCTGGAACTGTGAGCGCGCCGCGGCCACGCGCGGATAGGGTGGCCGCGGCTGGCGGCGAGGCCGCTTCCGAACTCAAGCCCGTCACGACGCTGAAGGGTGTCGGCGAGGCGCTCGCCCAGAAACTCGGCAAGCTCGGCATCGAGACGGTTCAGGACATCCTCTTCCTGCTGCCGTCCCGCTACGAGGACCGCACGCAGATCGTCCCGATCGGCACGCTGCGCGCCGGCGACCGTGCCGTCATCGAGGGCGTGGTCGAACTCGCCGAAATCGCCTTCCGCCGCCGCCGCCAGCTCCTCGTGCGGCTGTCCGACGGGTCGGGGTTCCTGACGCTCAGGTTCTTCTACTTCTCGGCCGCGCAAGCCGCGCAGCTGCAGCGCGGCGTGCGGCTTCGGTGCTACGGCGAGGCCAGGCGCGGGACGATCGGCCTTGAGATCGTGCATCCGGAATACCGGCGCGCCGATGGCGAGGATGCGCAGCGCACCGAGGATTCGCTGACCCCCGTGTACCCCGCGACCGAGGGCGTGCAGCAGGGACGGCTGAGGATCCTGACCGCGCTCGCGCTCGCCGAGGTCGAGCGCTCGAGCGTGCGCGACTGGCTGCCGCCGGCGCTCCTCGAGGACTTGGGGCTCCCGACGCTCGCCGCCGCGCTCATCTACGTGCACCGCCCGCCACCCGGGGCGGACCTTGCGCCGCTCGCGCTCGGGCGCCATCCCGCGCAGCGCCGACTCGCCTTCGAGGAGCTGCTCGCGCACCAGCTGAGCCTGCGGCAGCTTCGCGAGGATATCCGCGCCGATGCCGCCTGGCCGCTCAATCCGCCGGGCGCACTCGCCGAACGGTTCCTCGCGGGGCTGCCATTCGCGCTGACGAACGCCCAGCAGCGGGTGCTCGGGGAGATCCGTGCCGACCTCGCCGCGCCCTCGCCGATGCTGAGGCTTGTGCAGGGCGATGTCGGCTCCGGCAAGACCGTGGTCGCGGCGCTCGCCGCCCTCGCCGCCGTCGAATGCGGGTTCCAGGTGGCGCTGATGGCGCCGACCGAGCTCCTCGCCGAGCAGCATTGGCAGAACTTCGAGAAGTGGCTCCGGCCGCTCGGCCTTCCCGTCGCGCTCTTGTCCGGGAAGCTGACCGGGCGGGCCCGGCAGTCGACGTTGAATGCGATCCGCGCGGGCGCCGACGTGCCGGTCACGATCGGCACCCACGCGCTCTTCCAGGAAGGCGTGCGCTTCAAGCGCCTGGCGCTGGTCATCATCGACGAGCAGCACCGCTTTGGCGTCGACCAGCGGATGGCGCTCCGGGAGAAGGGCTCGAGCGAGGGCCGCGTCCCGCACCAGCTCATCATGACGGCGACGCCGATCCCGCGCACCCTCGCGATGACGGCCTACGCAGACCTCGACGTGTCGGTGATCGATGAGCTGCCGCCGGGGCGCACGCCCATCAAGACCGTCGTCATCCCCGAGTCGCGGCGCGATGAGGTCGTCGCCCGGATCGCGGGCGCCTGCGGCGCGGGCCGGCAGGCCTACTGGGTCTGCCCGCTGATCGAGGAGTCCGACGAGCTCGAGTACCAGGCCGCCGAGGCGACCCACGCCGCGCTCGTCGGAGCCCTACCCGAGCTCAAGATCGGGATCGTCCACGGCCGGCTGACGAGCGCGAAGAAGGAGGCCGTCATGGCCGCCTTCAAGCGCGGCGACCTCAAAGTGCTGGTCGCGACCACGGTCATCGAGGTTGGCGTCGACGTGCCGAATGCGAGCCTGATGGTGATCGAGAACGCCGAACGGATGGGTCTCGCGCAGCTTCACCAGCTGCGCGGTCGCGTCGGCCGCGGGGTCGCCGAGAGCTCGTGCCTCCTCCTCTACCGCGCGCCCCTGTCGCCGCTCGCGCGCGAGCGCCTCGAGGTCATGCGCACGACCAACGACGGCTTCGAGGTCTCGCGGCGGGATCTGCAGCTTCGGGGACCGGGCGAGCTCCTCGGCACCCGCCAGACGGGGCTCCTGCAGATGAAGGTGGCGGACCTGAGCCGCGACGCCGACCTCCTGCCGCGGGTGCAGCATGCGGCGGAGGTGATGCTCGCGCGCCATCCCGATAACATAGCGCCGCTGCTGCGCCGCTGGGTCGGCGCGCGCGAGCGCTACGGCAAGGTATGAGATCCAGGGAGAGGCCCGCCCCGTGAAGAATCCCTACGCGCCGACCAACGCGCCACTCTTGCCCTTCGACATGTGGGCGCCCGGAGTCGAGGTGCTGCGCGAGCTCGCGCCCGCCGTTCGCGAGTGGCTCACCGACGCGGGGCCACTCACCGCGCGCATCGCGGCGCAAAGCGCCGCCCCCGCGGGTGTCAGGCTCATCGAGCAGCGGCTCGGGTTCCTGAGCCGCGAGCAGCAGGCGCTCCTCGCCGCGCCGGCCTCGAGCTGCCTCGTGCGCGAGGTGCTCCTGAGCGGCGGCGACCGGCCGTGGGTGTTCGCGCAGTCGCTCATTCCCGATCACACGCTGGAATCCCACCCCTGGCTCGCCGAAGTCGGCGATGCCTCGCTCGGCGCGACGCTCGCCTCGGTCGAGGGCGTCGGTTACGGCGCGTTCGAGTTCGCGCCGCTCCCGGCGGCGCACCCGCTCGCGGCGCGCGCGCTCGCGGGCATTGCCGGGAGCCCGATGCTGCTGTGGGCCCGGCGCCGCTGGGTGGGCCTGCGCGGGCGGCGGCTCCTCATGCAGGAAGTGTTCCTGCCTGAGCTCGTGCCTTGCTGAAGGAGGTGCCGCGCCCGGCCGCACTGCGCGGTCCCCGCGCCGAGCTCAAGCGTGCCGCGGCGACCCTCGGTGACTATGCGCGCCTGATCCGCCTCGACCGGCCGATCGGCGCGTGGCTGCTCCTCTGGCCCACGCTGTGGGCGCTCTGGCTCGCGGCGAGCGGCCACCCGAACGAGCACGCGTTCATCGTGTTCAGCCTGGGCGTCGTCCTGATGCGAAGCGCCGGCTGCGCCATCAACGACTTCGCCGACCGGCGCTTCGACCGGCACGTGATGCGCACCGCCGAGCGACCGCTCGCCGCGGGCCGCGTCGGCCCCGTCGAGGCGCTCCTCATCTTTGCGATCCTGTCGATGCTCGCCTTTGCGCTCGTGCTGACCCTCGACCGGCTCACCATCGAGCTCTCGCTGGTCGGGGCGGGGCTCACGATCGTCTATCCCTTCCTCAAGCGGTTCTTCCCGCTGCCGCAGGTGTGGCTCGGCGCCGCGTTCTCGTGGTCGATCCCGATGGCGTTCGCGGCGGCGAGCGGCGAGATTCCGCGGCTCGGCTGGCTGCTGTTCGTTGCCGGGCTTCTCTGGACCGTCGTCTACGACACGATGTACGCGATGGTGGATCGCGAGGATGACCTCAAGCTCGGCATCCGCTCCTCGGCGATCCTGTTCGGCGATGCGGATCGCATCGTCATCGCGGCGCTGCAGGCGATGGTGCTGGTGGCGTTGTGGCTCGCGGGCGAGCAGGCCCACCTCGGCCGCTGGTTCCACCTCGCGCTTGGGCTCGGGGCAGCGCTCTTCGCCTGGCAGCAGTGGCTCATCCGCGAGCGCGTGCCGCGCGAATGCTTCCGCGCGTTCCTCAACAACAACTGGTTCGGCCTCGTGATCTTCCTCGGCATCGCGCTCGACTACCTGTTCGAGGCGGGACTGCGCTAGCGCGCGGGTTGAGTCGAGCCCGCGAGGCTCTCGCGCCACCTGAGCAGGAGCCCCTCGGCGAAGTCCGCGAATACCTTCACCTTGACCGACCCGCGCGCGGCCACCGGGTACACGACCGAGATGGGCGGTCCTTCGCTGACGAACTCATCGAGCACCGTCTCGAGCCTGCCGCGGGCGATGTATTCGCCGGCGAGGAGGTCGATCGTCTGCGCGAGCCCGGCGCCGGCGAGCGCCGCCGAGACCTGTGCCTCGGCGAGGTTGAACGTCGCCGCGTAACGCAGCGCCGGCACCCGCCGGCCGCGAAACGACCAGTCGATCCGCCGGCCGGTGCCGCCGTTGATCATGCCGAGCAGCCGGTGGCTCGCGAGATCCTCGGGGCGCGTCGGCCGGCCGGCCGCCGCGAGGTAGGCGGGGGAGCCGACGATGACGCGTCGCGTCGTCGCGATGCGCCGCGCGACGAACCTCTGCGGCTTGACGGCACCAACGCGCACCGCGAGGTCGACGCGCTCGGCGACGAGGTCGACGACCCGGTCATTGAACCTGAGGTCAAGCTCGAGCTCCGGGTAGCGCTTCATGAACTGCGGCAACGCCGGTACCAGCAGGTAGCGGCCGAACGCGGTCGGCACGTCAATCCTGAGCGGCCCCTGCGGCCGGTCGCGCGCGCCGCGCACGGCGGCCTCGGCCGCATCGACCTCGGCGAGGATCCGCTGGCAGCGCTCGAGGTAGTCGGCTCCTTCGCTCGTCAGCGTGACGCGGCGGGTCGTGCGCGCGAGCAGCCGTACGCCGAGGTGGCGCTCGAGCGCCGCCACCGATTCGCTCACCGTCGCGCGCGACAGGTCGAGGTCGACCGAGGCGCCGGCGAAGGAACCGAGCCGGGCGACCCGGCTGTAGATGCGCATGGCCTGCAGGCGGTCCACGGGTGCTCCCGATAGATCGGAGATTCCGAACAGTGTTATCGATGTTACCCGGTTTTTCCGAAGGGTGTGGCGACCTAGACTGACGCCGTCGATTGGATCCGGGAGGCCGCCATGTTCATCATCAACCATCGCGCCACCGGCGCCATCGCGGCGCTCCTCGTCGCGGCACTCGGCGCGCTTGGCCTCGGCGAAACGCCGCCGGCCGAGTGCGAGTTCGCGTCGCCCTCGCCGGTCGCGACGACCGCGGCGCTCGTGGGCGCCGCCCGCTTCGCCGCACCGGGCGTAGCCGGCTCACCTTAGGCGGATCGCTCCCGCCCGCGGCGGCGCGCTCGATCGCGCTCGCGCGCGGGCGCTCCACGTCGCATCATTCGCAGGCCCGCCACCTCCCACCGGCGGCGGAGCCAGTGCGTGGTCAACGACCCGAGAGCCAGACCGAGCGAAGCGCCGCGGCCCGCCGCGGCCAGCCGTGGCACCGGGCGCACCGCATGAGCCTCTTCCGCGAAACGACCGGCAGTGGCCCTGACGTCGCGCTCCTGCACGGCTGGGGCCTGCACGGGGGCCTCTTCGCCGGCATCGTCCCCGCGCTCAGCGAGCGTTACCGCGTGCACTCGCTCGACCTGCCCGGCCACGGCCGCTCGCGCTGGTCGAAGGGAGCGGGCGATCTCGAGGGGCTCGCGCGCCAGGTCGCCGAGAACCTGCCGGAGTCCTGCGCACTACTCGGCTGGTCGCTCGGCGGCCTGGTCGCGCTTCGGGTCGCGACGCTGTTTCCCGCGCGCGTGCCGACGCTCGCGCTGGTCGCGACCACGCCGTGCTTCAGGAAGCGCCGCGACTGGCCACACGGGCTCGACGACACCGTCATCGACGGCGTCGCGAAGGGACTCGCGCGCGACTGGCGCGGCACGATCAACGATTTCCTCAGCCTGCAGGTGAGGGGCGATGAGAAGCAGCTCGAGACGCTGCGTACGCTCAAGGCCAGCGTGTTCGCGCACGGCGAGCCGAGTACCGCGGCGCTCGAAGCCGGGCTTGCGGTGCTGCGCACGGCGGACCTGCGCGACGAGCTTGGCGCGGTCGCCGCCCGCACGCTCGTCCTCAGCGGCGAGTACGACCGGCTGACGCCGCCGGCCGCGGCCGCGGCGCTCGCCGCCGGCATCGAGGGCGCCCGCCACGCGAGCATCGCGCGCGCCGCGCATGCGCCGTTCCTGTCGCATCGCGAGGAGTTCCTCGCGCTCCTCGGGCAATTCCTGGGGGAGCCGTGAGCGGCGGACCTGAGCCTGCGCTCGAGCGGGTGGCGATCGCGCGGGCGTTCGAGCGCGCGAGCGCCGTCTACGACGCGCACGCGGTGCTGGCAGCGACCGCGCGCGAGGAGATGCTCCGGCGCCTCGAGCTCCTCGCGTTCAGGCCCGCCATCGCGCTCGATCTCGGCGCCGGTACCGGACACGCCGCCCGCGCGCTCAAGGCGCGCTGGCCGTCCGCGCGCGTGCTCGCACTCGACCTCGCGCCTGGGATGCTGCGCGAGGCGGCACGGCGCCGCTCGTGGCGCCGGCGCTTCGAGCTCGTGCAGGCCGACGCCGCGCGATTGCCATTCCCAACCGGCAGCGTCGACCTCGTGTTCTCGAATCTGCTGCTGCCGTGGTCGGTCGACCTCGATGCGCAGCTGCTGGAGCTTCGCCGGGTGCTGACGCCACGGGGCTACGTGAGCTTCTCGACGCTCGGCCCGGACACGCTGATGGAGCTGCGCGCTGCCTGGCGCGAGGTCGACGCCGGGGAGCACGTGCATTCGTTCTTCGACATGCACGACATCGGCGATGCGCTTGTGCGCGCGGGCTTCGCGGACCCGGTCATGGACGTCGACCGCTACACGTTCACGTACCCCGACGTCGCCGCGCTGGTCGCGGAGCTGCGTGGCCTCGGCGCGCAAAGCGCGCTCGGCGGACGACCCCGCGGGCTTGGCGGTCGCGGCCGGGCCGAGCGGCTCTCGGCGGCGTACGAGCGGTTCAGAGGCGCGGACGGGCGCGTGCCGGCGAGCTGCGAGCTCATCTACGGACAGGCCTGGTGCCCGGGCGCAACGCCGCCGATCCGCGCGCGCCGCGGCGAGATCGTGGTGCCGTTTGACCGTATCGGACGACGCTAGCGGGCCCGGCACGCCGACGAGTGGCGATATGGAGCGCGCCGGTCCCTGTAAGTCGATGATTTTACGGTCGCCGGGAAGCCCGCGCCGGCCTTCGGGCCATGCCTTGCGGCGGCGATCGGCCCGCTCGGCCGAGGCGGGCCGCGAGCCTCGCCCATCGAGGCGCCGAACCCTGGGCGCTGCGCCGCCCGAATCCTGTTTTCCCCGCCCGGGCGCGAGGTTACACTGCGCCGCCCACGCACCGGGCAGCCGCAGCCGGCTGCCGACAGAGTCGCGTGGCCGTACCGGCGAGGTGAGGGGTCCTCCGTCGGTGTGGAACGCCGCGCACCGTGGCCACGCCAGCGGGGACGAACGCAGGCACCCGGGACTGGCCGCCGATCGCGCCGGGCTCCGGTGCGGGAGCTGCGTGCGCGGCGCGAACGGATCGCTGAACCGGACTCAAGGCTAAGGGGCATCGATGTTCTATCGCAAAGTCGCAACCGTGCTCGCGGGGCTGGCTGCCGCCACGCCTGCGCTCGCCTACGAGAGCACCTACAACCTGCCGGTGGGCGCCACCGATATCTCCGCCCGCGTGTTTTCGCTGCACATGATGATGTTCTGGGTGTGCGTCGCGATCGCGGC
The DNA here is from genome assembly GCA_025356075.1 of Pseudomonadota bacterium. Taxonomy (GTDB): domain Bacteria; phylum Pseudomonadota; class Gammaproteobacteria; order Steroidobacterales; family Steroidobacteraceae; genus CAIKZZ01. The sequence continues at coordinate 34,442 of JANXUT010000068.1, forward strand.
GGTGGTGTTCGGCGTAATCATCTATTCGCTGTGGAAGTTCCGGAAATCGACCGGTGCCGTCGCCGACCAGACGCTGACGCACTCGACCAACGTCGAGGTCATCTGGACCGTCATCCCGGTCATCATCCTGGTCGCGACCGCGATCCCGGCCGCGCGCACCCTGATCGCGATGGAGGACACGCGTAACTCCGAACTCACCGTCAAGGTCGTCGGCTACCAGTGGAAGTGGAAGTACGAGTACCAGGGCAAGGGGGTCAGCTTCTTCTCGACGCTCGCCGCCGAATCGAACTACGCCCGCCAGCTCGGCTCCGGCGTCGACCCGACGACGGTGAAGGACTACCTCCTGGACGTCGACCATCCGCTCGTCGTCCCGGTCGACACGAAGGTTCGCCTCCTCCTCACCGGCAATGACGTCATCCATTCGTGGTGGGTGCCGGACTTCGCCGTGAAGAAGGACGCGATCCCGGGCTACATCAACGAAGCGTGGTTCAAGGCGAACCGCACGGGGCGCTTCACCGGCCAGTGCGCCGAGCTCTGCGGCCGTGACCACGGCTTCATGCCAATCGTCGTCAACGTGGTCTCGAAGGCCGACTTCGCGACGTGGCTGGACGCCCAGGTGGCGGCCTCCAAGGCCGGCGCCAGCGCCGCGGATCCCTCGGCACCGGCGGCTACCGCCGCGGCGCCGACGGCTTCGCTTTAGAGCGGTTTAGACGGAGTTTCCTGACATGGCACACGCTGACTCGCTCGCCCACGACGATCACCACGATCACAAGCCGCATGGCATCGGCCGCTGGCTGTTCGCCACGAACCACAAGGACATCGGCACGATGTACCTCGTGTTCGCGCTCGCGATGTTCCTGCTCGGCGGATTCATGGCGATGCTGATCCGCCTCGAGCTTTTCAAGCCGGGGCTGCAGTTCTTCGACCCCGGCTTCTACAACTCGCTCGTGACGAGCCACGCGCTCGTGATGATCTTCGGCGGCGTGATGCCCGCGTTCGTGGGCCTTGCCAACTGGATGGTGCCGCTGCAGATCGGCGCGCCCGACATGGCGCTGCCGCGCATGAACAACTACAGCTTCTGGATCCTGCCATTCGCGTTCACGCTGCTGTTGTCCTCGTTCTTCACCGCCGGCGGCGGGCCTGCCGGTGGCTGGACGCTCTACCCGCCCCTGTCGCTGCAGGCGGGCACGAGCTTTCCGCTCACGATCTTCGCGATCCACCTGATGGGCGCCTCCTCGATCATGGGCGCGATCAACGTGATCGTGACGATCTTGAACATGCGCGCCCCCGGCATGACGCTCCTGCGGCTGCCGCTGTTCTGCTGGACGTGGCTCATCACGGCGTACCTGCTGATCGCGGTCATGCCGGTGCTCGCCGGCGCCGTGACGATGCTGCTGACGGATCACTACTTCGGCACCAGCTTCTTCAACCCGGCCGGCGGCGGCGACCCGGTGATGTTCCAGCACATCTTCTGGTTCTTCGGACACCCCGAGGTCTACATCCTGATCCTGCCGGCGTTCGGCATCGTCTCCGAGATCATCCCGACGTTCTCGAGGAAGCCGCTGTTCGGCTACGACGCGATGGTGTACGCGACCGCCTCGATCGCGTTCCTGTCGTTCATCGTCTGGGCGCACCACATGTTCACGGTCGGCATGCCGCTCGCCGGGCAGATGTTCTTCATGATGAGCACGATGCTGATCGCGGTGCCGACCGGCGTTAAGGTGTTCAACTGGACGACGACGATGTGGCGCGGCTCGCTGTCGTTCGAGCCGCCGATGCTGTTTGCGCTGGCGTTCCTGTTCCTCTTTTCGATTGGCGGCTTCTCCGGGCTCATGCTCGCGATCGCGCCGGCCGACTACCAGTACCAGGACACCTATTTCGTCGTCGCGCACTTCCACTACGTGCTGGTGCCGGGCGCGGTGTTCGCGATCATGGCGGGCGTCTACTACTGGCTGCCGAAGTGGACCGGGCGCATGTACAGCATGGCGCTCGCCAAGTGGCACTTCTGGCTGTCGACGATCTCGGTGAACGTGCTGTTCTTCCCGCAGCACTTCCTCGGGCTCGCCGGCATGCCGCGCCGGATCCCCGACTACAGCGTGCAGTTCACCGACTGGAACATGGTGTCCTCGATCGGCGGGTTCGCGTTCGGGGTGTCGCAGCTCCTCTTCGTCGCCGCGATCATCCACGGCGTCTGGTACGGCAAGCCCGCCACCGCCAAGGTGTGGGACGCCGGCGTGCACGGGCTCGAGTGGACGCTACCCTCGCCCGCCCCGTACCACTCCTTCGAAGAAGCGCCCGAGATCCACTAGGGGATCGCCCGCCCATGACCGCATCTGGCCTTAACCCCACTCGAACCGAACGCACGCAGCGGACGCGGCGCCTCGCGCTCGTGCTCGCCCTCGTCGCCGCCGGCTTCTATGTCGGCTTCATCGCCGTCAGCGTGCTCGCGGGCAGGCACTGACATGGCCGACGACGACCTGCCCGGAGTCAACGCCGAGGCGCCGGGCGCGAAGCGCCACGCGCACCGCCCGCTCGTCCTGAGGCTCGCGCTCTTCACGCTCGGCAGCTTCGCGTTCGGGTTCGCGCTCGTGCCGCTCTACAGCGTCCTCTGCCAGGTGTGGGACACCGGCAATCGCTGGTACGGCACGCAGACCGCCGTGGCCTCGGTCATCGAGCGCCCCGATCCCGACCGGCTGGTGACGGTCGAGTTCATCGCCAACGTGCCGGGTGCGGGCGACTGGGAGTTCCGGCCGCACGTGACCACGATGGCCGTGCACCCGGGCAAGCTCTACGAGACGACCTTCTACGCGCGCAACCTCACCGGCCTCGCCGTCGTCGCGCAGGCGGTGCCGAGCATCGCGCCCGCCTCGATCGCGCGCTACTTCAGGAAGACCGAGTGCTTCTGCTTCAGGCCGCAGCCCTTTGCGATCGGCGAGGGCCGCGACATGGCGATCCGCTTCATCATCGACCGCGATTTGCCGGCGGACTTCGACCGGGTCACGCTCGCCTACTCGTTCTTCGACCTGCCGCAGGCGACGACGGCGGCGCGCTGACGCTCACCGACACCGACCCAGGACCCTTCAGGAACGACCATGGCACAAGCTGAGACGACGACAAGCGAAGGCAAGTACTACGTCCCGCACGCGAGCCCCTGGCCGATCTTTGGCTCGGTGTCGCTGTTTGTGCTGATGGCGGGCGCGGCGCTGACCCTCGAGGATTCGGGCGCGGGACCGTCGCTGCTGACGCTTGGACTCGTGCTCGTGTTCGCGCTCTTCTTCGGGTGGTTCCGCACCGTCATCAACGAGAGCGAGGCGGGCGCCTACAACCTGAACGTCGACCGTTCGTTTCGCATGGGCATGTCCTGGTTCATCTTCTCCGAGGTCATGTTCTTCGCGGCGTTCTTCGGCTCGCTCTTCTACGCGCGCCAGCTCGCGCTGCCGTGGCTGTCGGGCGCGGGCTCCAAGCACCTGACCAGCGAACTCCTCTGGAACCACTTCGAGGCGCACTGGCCCTCGAACGGGCCGGGGCTCCTGGGTCCGCGCGCCGACGGCTCGTTCAAGACGATCCCGGCGATGGGCGTACCGGCCTTGAACACGCTCCTGCTGCTGTCCTCGGGCGTCACGGTGACCATCGCGCATCATGCGCTGCGGGCCAACAACCGCCGGGTCCTCAAGGTGTTCCTCGCCCTGACCTTCCTGCTCGGCTTCCTCTTCGTGTTCCTGCAGGCGCGGGAGTACCACGAGGCGTACACGGAGCTCGGGCTCCAGCTCGGCACCGGCATCTACGGCTCGACGTTCTTCCTGCTGACGGGCTTCCACGGCCTGCACGTGACGATCGGCGCGATCATGCTGCTGGTGATCTGGCTTCGGGTCATGAAGGGCCACTTCACGCCGGACCGGCACTTCGCCTTCGAGGGCGTCGCCTGGTACTGGCACTTCGTCGACGTCGTCTGGCTCGGCCTCTACATCTTTGTCTACTGGCTGTAGCGAGCCGGGCGCGGGGCTTGCCGCGCCGGGATGGGCGGGCTTAGTGGCCGACGCCGTGCGGGACGATCCAGCCCGCGCGGCCGGCCACCAGCAGTAGGATGAAGAGTCCGAGCGAGAGTCCAATCCGCCAGGTCAGCGCGCGCAGCATCTTGTCGGAGTTGCCCTGCTTCCTCGACAGCTGGAAGAGCGCCGTCCCGAGGCTCCAGACGATCGCGAGCAACGTCAGAATGATCAGCAGTCGGATGATGTCCACGATCACGCCTCCGGTCGGGCGGACAGTATAGTGCGCGCCGCCGGCGCCTCCCGCCTGTCGCCGCGGCGCCTCGTGCCGACGCTGCTCGTGGTGCCGCTCGTCGCGCTCCTCCTCTGGCTCGGTACCTGGCAGGTGCACCGCGCCGAGGAGAAGCGCCTGCAGACGGCCGCGTTCGAGTCGGACGGGCTCATCGCGAGCGTGCTTCCCGCGGTGCCCGTCCGCTACCTGCGCGTGCGCCTCGAGGGGCACTACGTCCCGGAGCGGCAGGTGCTCCTCGACAACATGACGCACGCGGGCAGGGTCGGCTTTCGCGTGCTGACGCCGTTCAGGACGGCGGGCGGGGCGACGGTACTGGTCGATCGCGGCTGGGTGCCGCTCGGCAGAAGCCGCGCGGAGCTACCGAACGTCGGCGTCGAGGGCGGCCCACGCACGCTCGGCGGGCGGCTCGATGAGTTCCCGCGCGCCGGCATCGACGCGCCGCCCGGGACCGGCGACGGCTGGCCGCGCGTCCTCAACTACCCCTCGCCCGCGACGCTCGAGCAGGTGGTGGGCTCGCCGCTCTACCCGCGACTCGTGCTGCTCGATGCCGGCGCGAGCGACGGGTACCTGCGCGACTGGCGGCCGACGGGGCTGAGCTACGAGCGTCACTTGGGCTACGCCGTGCAGTGGTACGCGCTCGCCGCCACGCTCGCGGTACTCTTCGGGGTCGTTGCGTTGAGAAAACGCGGGGTACTCAAGTGACGACGCCACCACCCCTGCCGCGGCCCGTCGTGCTTCGCCGCCGGGCGCAGCTCGTGATGATTGCGCTGCTGTTCCTCGGGCCGCTCGCGCTCTCGTTCTGGGCCTACTACGGAATGGAGTACCGGCCACCGGGGCGCACCAACCACGGCGAGCTCATCACGCCCGCGCGGCCGCTCCCCGATGCGATCTTCAGCACCGGCGCGGGGTCGACGACGACGACGGCGGTGCTCTTGCGCGGCCATTGGTCGCTCGTCGTCATCGCCGAGGGCGGGTGCGAGCACACCTGCCGGGAGGCGCTCGGCGCGAGCGGCACGGCCAGGCTCGCGCTCGGCGGCGACGTCCGGCGGGTCGAGCGGGTGCTCCTCGTGGTGGCCCCGTGTTGCGAGCCGGTGGTTCCCGCGGACCCCGAACTTGCCGTCGGGTGGCTGACGGATGCGGACGGCAGGATGCTGCTCGAGCGCTTTCCGGGGGAGGGGGCGGGCGGCCGCGCCGGCCGGACCTACGTGGTCGACCCGCTTGGCAATCTGCTGATGCGCTATCCGGCCGGGGAAGCCGGCCAGGGCATGCTGAGGGACCTCGAGCACCTGCTCAAGCTCTCGCACATCGGCTGAGACCGACGAGGGTCGCGCCTTACTTCGCGGCCTTGACCATGTACTCGACGGCGTTCGCGACGGATTCGTCCGGCAGGTCCGGGCGTCCGCCCTTGGCCGGCATCACGCCACCCTCGTCGGTGAGCCCGTGCAGCGCATGCTCCTTCAGCATCGGCAGGCCCTCGGCGAGGCGCCGCGACCAGTCCTTGGCGTTGCCGAACTTGGGCGCGCCGCCGACGCCGGTCGCGTGGCAGGTCGAGCAGGTCATCTGGTAGGTCTGCTCGCCGCTCATCACGGCGAGCATCGCAACCGGGGCCGCGACGACCTTCGGGCCCGCTGCCGGGATCGCGAGCGTGGAGTTGTCCTTGCCCGCGACCGCAACCCGGCCGACCGGCGTCAGGCGCTCCTGCACGAGGGCCCGGTACTGCGCGTCCGTCTCGCTTAAGGACTCGGCGCGGGCGCCGACGTACTTGGCGAGCGCAAAGATACAGACCGCGAGGCCGATCAGGCCGCCGATAACGACGCTGACCAGGTTCACGAATGTCTTGTCGTGCTTCTTCGTCATGCGCAAATATTAGCGCAAACCGCCCGTTCAGCGCACGAAGGAAGCGAGCCTCGTCAGGAACGTGTAGTCGCCCTCGATCGCCATGAGCCCGATCAGCACCAGCAGGGCCAGCGGCGGCACCAGGATCGCGAGCTTGAGCGCGAGCCGCTCCCAGGCCATGTGCATGAAGATCATGACGATGAAGCCGGCCTTCACGATCATGAAGATCAGGATCAGCGTCCACCTGAGCGCCCCGTGCAGGTGGAAGTAATCGACCATGTACGAGAAGGAGCTGACGACGAACAGCAGCAGCCAGATCCACAGGTAGATCGCTACCGGGTGCTGCACGCCCTCGGCGTGGTTCTTATCGGCGGTGTGGTCCATGGGTTGCTACTACCAGAGATAGAACAGGGCGAAGATGAATACCCACACGAGGTCGACGAAGTGCCAGTAGAGGCCAACGACCTCGACCGTCTCGTACGTCCCCTTGCGGTCGTAGAAGCCGTTCCAGACGCGCATCGCGACGACGCAGAGGTAGACGACGCCCGCTGACACGTGCAGGCCGTGGAAGCCCGTCACCATGAAGAACACGGCGCCGAACTGCGGCGGGCCGAGGGCCGAGCCCCACGGGCGCACGCCTTCGATGAGGATCAGCTTGCTCCACTCGAAGGCCTGCATGCCGACGAAGCAGGCGCCAAGGCCCGCGGTGACCAGCATGAGCGCGGTCGTGACGGAGCGATTGCGGCGATAGCCGAAGTTGACGGCCATCGCCATCGTGCCGCTCGAGGTGATGAGCACCATCGTCATGATCGCGATGAGGAGGAGCGGGACTTCCGTCTGGCCGATCGCGAGGCTGAACACCGCGCTCGGGTTCGCCCACTTCGCGGTGGTCGAGATCCTGACGTTCATGTAGCCCGTCAGGAAGCAGCTGAAGATGAACGTGTCGCTCAGCAGGAAGATCCACATCATCACCTTGCCCCATGGGACGGGGAAAGCCTGCTTGTCTGCGGCAAAGTCGGTCGCCACGCCGTGCAGTCCCTCGGCGGGCGCCTGAGCGGTCATTACGTCGGTCGCCATACGCTCGGAATCCTTACAAAGGTCAGGTGGACAACATCAGGCCGAACAGCACGAGCCACACGAGCAGGAGGTAGTGCCAGTAAATCGTGCACAGGACCACGATCTGGCTCACATCGGCGGCCTTCGCGGCCGGCACGAAGAGCTTCTTGACCGTGCGGGCCCAGACGGCGAGGCCACCGACGAGGTGCAGGCCGTGGACGGCGGTCAGCAGGTAGAAGAACGCGACCGCCGGGTTCGCGGGCGTGAAGTAGCTGCTCGTGCGCACTTCGCTCCAGGCGATGAGCTGGCCGAGGAGGAACGCGCCCGTTAGGACGCCACCCACGATGAGGCGCGTACGCATCGCCTCGCGCGCGTCGCGGATCGCCGCCGCACGCGCCCATTGCATCGCGATGCTGCCGAGCATCAGCACGCCGGTGTTGACCCACAGGATGCGCGGCACCGGGAAGTGCACCCAGTCGCCGTGCTCCATGCCGTCCATCATGCGCATGTGGTAGGCGGTCAGGAACAACGCGAACAGCGAGGTGACGACGCCGAGGAACGTGACGAGCCCGATCCAGTTCGGCGTCAGCGTCGTGTCGCCACCCTCGTGGACCGCGCCGGTCGCGCTCTTCGTCTCCCAGGACTTCGCGCGCAGCCGGCTGACCAGGAACGCCCACAGGAGCGCTCCCGCCGAGAGTGCGCCGTAGGCGGCGCCGAGCGTCAAGTGTCGGACCCGTGGCCGTGCGTGGCCGGTGCGGTGGGCCCTGGCGGGACGTTCTGCGGAATGAAGTCATCGCTCGCGCCCGGCACACTGTAGTCGTACGCCCAGCGGTACACGACGGGGAGCTTCGGGCCCCAGTTGCCGTGGTGCGGCGGCGTGTCCGGCGTCTGCCACTCGAGCGTCGTCGCGCGCCACGGGTTGGGCCCCGAGGGCTTGCCCCTGAAGAGGGAGTACACGAGGTTGTAGAGGAGGATCAGCTGCGCGGCACCGACGATGAGTGCGGAGATCGTGATCGCGCGATTCAATTCCTGCACCGACTGCGGGAAGTCAGTCGTCGTGTAGGCGTAGTAGCGCCGCGGCACGCCCAAGATCCCGAGGTAGTGCATCGGCAGGTAGATCGCGTAGACGCCGAGGAAGGTGATCCAGAAGTGCAGCCGGCCGAGGAAGTCGTTCATCATCTTGCCGGTGATCTTCGGGTACCAGTGGTAGACCGCCCCGAACACCACGAGGATGGGCGAGACGCCCATGACCATGTGGAAGTGGGCGACGACGAAGTAAGTCGCCGACAGCGGCACGTCGACCGTCACGTTGCCGAGAAAGAGGCCGGTGAGGCCGCCATGGATGAACGTGAAGATGAAGCCGATCGCGAACAGCATCGGCACCGTCAGGTGGATGTCGCCGCGCCACAGCGTCAGCACCCAGTTGTAGACCTTGAGCGCCGTCGGCACCGCGATGATCAGCGTCGTCGTCGCGAAGAAGAAGCCGAAGTAGGGGTTCATGCCGCTGACGTACATGTGGTGCGCCCACACGACGAAGCTGAGGCACCCGATCGCGAGGATCGCCCACACCATCATCCGGTAGCCGAAGATGTGGCGCCTCGCGTGCGTCGAGAGGAGGTCCGAGACGATGCCGAACGCCGGCAGCGCCACGATGTAGACCTCGGGGTGGCCGAAGAACCAGAAGAGGTGCTGGAAGAGGAGCGGGCTGCCGCCCGAGTGCGTCGGCGAGTGGCCCATCGAGACCATCGCCGGCATGAAGAAGCTGGTGCCGACGGTCGAGTCGAGCGTCATCATGACCGCGGAGACCAGCAGCGCGGGGAACGCGAGCAAGCCCAGGATCGTCGCCGTGAAGATGCCCCATACCGAGAGCGGCATGCGCATCAAAGTCATCCCGCGGCAGCGCGCCTGCAGCACGGTCGTCACGTAGTTGAGGCCGCCCATCGTGAAGGCGACGATGAAGATGCCGAGCGAGATCAGCATGCAGACGATGCCCCAGGTCGCCCCTGGCGTCCCCTTCGACACCGCCTGCGGCGGGTAGAGCGTCCAGCCGGCGCCGGTCGGCCCCCCCGGCACGAAGAAGCCGATGACCAGCACGATCACGGCCAGCAGGTAGACCCAGTAGCTCACCATGTTGAGGTACGGGAACACCATGTCGCGCGAGCCGCACATCAGCGGGATCAGGTAATTGCCGAAGCCGCCGAGGAACAGCGCGGTGAGCAGGTAGATCACCATGATCATCCCGTGCATCGTGATCGCCTGGTAGTAGTCCGTCGGCGCGATCAGCGAGAACGCGTGCGGGAAGCCGAGCTGCAGGCGCATGACGAGCGAGAGGACGAGCGCCACGAGGCCGATCGCGATCGCGGTCACGCCGTACTGGATCGCGATGACCTTGTGGTCCTGGCTCCAGATGTACTTCGTGACGAAGCTCTGCGGGTCGTGGAGCGCGTGTGGGTCATCCCGATCCGCCATTGCGACGTAAGCCATCAGCTGCTCCTTCTCACCAATTCAATGCCGCGTGCGCTCGCGTGGCGCATCGCGGGAAAATCACCGGCCGACCGCGCACGCGCCTAGAGCGTGCCGAGGTAGGCGACCACGTCCGCGATTGCCCGGTCGTCGTGCAGCACGCTCGACAGGAAGGCCATCTGCGAACCCGGGAAGTCATCCGCGTGCGCGCCGCGCACGCCGCTCTTGAAGTTCTCGAGCTGGCGCTTCAGGTACCAGTCGCTCATGCCGGCTAGCCTGGGCGCGTTGGTGGCCCATACGCCCTCGCCCTTGTCGCCGTGGCAGTTGCCGCAGGTGACGTAGAGCGCTTTGCCGCGCGCGACGTTGCCGGCGAGCGTTTGCCTGGCGTTGTCGCCGGCGGGCAGCGAGGCGATGTAGGCGACGACGTTGCGGACCGCCGTCTCATCGGCGAGCGACATCGCCATCGGCGCCATCTGCTGGCCGTAGGTGTCCTTCTCATCGCCGCCGCGAAGGCCGTGGCGGAATCCGTAGAGCTGCCGCGCCAGGTACCAGCCTTCCTGGCCGGCGAGCTTCGGCGCGTTCATGGCGGGGTTGCCCTGCCCATCCGCGCCGTGGCAGGCGCTGCACACGGCGTAGTTCGCGGCACCGGCGCTGGCGTCGCCTGCCTTGGTGGCGGCGATCGAGGCGTAAGTCGACTGCGCGGCCAGCCATGCGTCGTAGTCCTTCTGCTCCTCGACGACGACGCGGCCGCGCATCGCGAAGTGCGCAATGCCGCAGAGCTGCTCGCACAGCACGTTGTAGGTTCCAAGCTTGGTCGGCTTGAACCAGAAGTACGTGACCATGCCGGGGACCATGTCCATCTTCACGCGGAACTGGGGTACCGCGAACTGGTGGGTCACGTCGCGCGAGCGCAGCAGCACCTTGACCGGCTTGCCGATCGGCAAGTGTAGGTCCTGGCTCTGCACCAGCACGTCGTCCTGGCCCTTCGCGTCGTTCGGGTCGATGCCGAAGGGGTTCTCCGGGCTGATCAGGTTCGGGTCCGTCGCGCCGAGCGCGCCGTCGTTGCCGGGGTAGCGGTAGCTCCAGTTCCACTGCTGCCCCATGACCTCGACGATCGAGGCATCGGGCGGCACCGTCACGAAGCGGGCCCAGACGAAGAGTCCCGGCGTCAGCAGCGCCGCGACCCCGAGCGTCGTGATGCCGGTCAGCCACCACTCGAGCTTCTTGTCCTCCGGCCGGTACTCGGCCTTGTGGCCGTCGCGGTGGCGGAACTTGACGATCGAGTACGCCATGAAGAGGTTGACCGCGACGAACACGAAGCCGGTCACCCAGAAGGTGAGCTGCACGGTGTTGTCCATCATTCCCCAGTCGGAGGCGATGGGCAGGAACCACCAAGGGCTCAGGATGTGGAATACGACCGAGCCGACGACCAACAGGACGACGACGATTGCCAGTGGCATCTCGTTAACCCTTCTGCATGGCTTTTGAGTCGCTGCCTGCGCGCGCGGAGCGAAGGACGCGAGAGAATGGATTCAGGAAGTAGCGATCTTCGGCCGCAAGCTCCGCCTCGGAGTGCCGCGCGGTCATCAGCGCGCGCACCTCGCCTTCCTTCTGCTTGCGCGCGTAGATCAGGATCAGGTACTTGCCGGCCTCGACGTCGTCGTGGAAGCGCGCGAGCTTCTTGTTCTCGACGCCGACGCCGATGAGGCCGCCTTCCCAGGCGCCGAACAGGGTCGCCAGTCCCGCAACGATGAGATAGACGAATTCGGGGACGTCCGGCCCGAACGGCTGGAAGTAGCGCATCGCCTCGATGCAGAGGAGGCCGACGAAGAAACCGAACGCGGCGCCGAGGAAGCCCACCCGGATCACGTCGAGCGTCTCGAGGTAGTTCGATGAGTGGATGTGGTGCTGCCGGAGGCCCGACTCATCCTTCGAGATCACGTGGATATAGAAGTCCTTGATGCCGACGCCGTGCAGGTCGTCGGAAATCTCGTGCGTGCTCTTTATCGTCGGCGCGAGATAGTAGAAACACTTCATCTTCAACCCCCCGGGATGGACGCCGATGCCGCGTGCGCGTGCTCGGTATCCGGACTGATCTCATCGGTGCGACCTTAGCTGGTCGGTGCCGGCAAATCCTCAAGCGTGCGCCGAAGCCATGCGCCTCCACGCAGGACGCCCGCACCGTCGGTCGATGGACGGGCGGGGCAGCGCGGGAATCTGGCTACTTGTCGGATCCCCAGAACCAAGCCAGGAACCCAAAGAAGAAGAGCGTGATGGCGACGAGCGCGAAGGGCAGCGGTGGCAGCCACAGCGGTATCGTCTTCATGTGGATCTGCGGCGCGAGCGCCAGGCCCACCCACGCGATGCCGATGCCGACGGCGATCCCGAACCCGAGTTCGGGGCGCTTGCGCACCGCGATGATCCAGAGGACGAGGAAGATCAGGCCGGCCGCTATCGCTAGAAACATGGGCGTGCTCGCATCATCTCGTCGGACTCCGCGATGGGAAATCGACTGACCGGCCGCTGCCCTTAGGGCTCGCTGGCCGTTGTTGCGTCGCACAATGCGCTTCCCGGCGCGCGTCGACGCTTGAATCATTCAACCCTGCGGCGGGGCGGATTGCAACACCCGGTAACTGCAGCACTCAGAGGGCTCTGCGCGCATCACCTGATGTAGTTCGCGCATCCTCGCGCGCGCGCTCAGGCGAGCGCGCGCTCGACCGTCGCGGCGACGTGAAGCGCGACCGTGTCGAGCATCGGAAGCGCCGGTCGATCCGCCTGCGCGATGAGGAGCGGGATCTCGGTGCAGCCGAGGATGATCGCCTCGCAGCCGTCGGTCGCGAGCGCATCGCAGATCGCGAGGTAGCGCGCCTTTGATTCCGGCAGGAAGCGGCCGCGGCAGAGCTCATCGAAGATGATCCGATCGACCACGTCCTGGTCGGCGGCAGCGGGCGCAACGGCCGTGATGCCGAAGCGTTCGAGGTAACGCCGTTTCATGAAGTCGGTCGACATGACGGGCTTGGTGCCGAGCAGGCCGACGCGGCTGAAGCCGGCGGCCTTGATCGCCTCCGCGGTCGGATCGGCGATGTGCAGGAACGGGATCTTGAGCCCGGCCGTGAACCGGTCGGCGACCCGGTGCAGCGTGTTCGACACGCAGATGAGGAGGTCGGCCCCTGCGCCCTCGAGCGCGCGCGCGCGGCCCGCGAGGTACTCCGCTGCCACGTCCCAGTCGGCCGTCCTGACCCAGCGCTCCGACAGCGCGAAGTTCATGGAACTGACGAGGAGCTCCGCCGTGTTCCAGCCGCCCAGGCGCTCGTTGACCGCCAGGTTGAGGCGCCGGTAGTACTCGGCCGTCGACTGGTCGCTCGAGCCGCCCAGAATCCCGATTCTCTTCATAGAAACAACCCACTACGTGCGCGGGCGGGCGCCCGTGCACCTATGCTAGCCTTTCGCGGCTAAGGCGGTGCCGCGGCGCACTGTCGCAGTGCAGTAAAGTTCTTGCAGACGGAGAGTCCGGGTGGCGAATGACGACGCAGGGCATCAGGCGGTAATCGACGCGGCGCTTGGACGCTTGAAGGGCGAACCCGGCCCCCTGCTCCTCGTGCTGCACGCAGTCCAGGACGCCATCGGCTACATCCCGCCGGCGGCGGTGCCGCAGATCGCTGCAGGACTCAACCTGTCGCGCGCCGAGGTCCACGGCGTCGTGACCTTCTATCACTACTTCAAGAGCCACCCGCCCGGACGGCGCACGGTCGAGGTCTGCCGCGCCGAGGCTTGCCAGGCGGTCGGCGCCGAGGCGCTCGCCGAGCACGCGCGCAAGAGCCTCGGTATTGATTTCCACGGCGTCACCTCCGACGGCGCGCTGTCGCTCGAGGCGGTCTACTGCCTCGGCAACTGCGCCTGCGGTCCCTCGATCCGTTTAGGGGGCAAACTGCACGGCCGCGTGACGAATGAGCGCTTCGATGCGCTGACCCGCCGCCCGGAGCGCGTGAAGTGAGCACCCGCGTCTATGTATCGCGGGATGCGAGCGCCACCTCGCTCGGCGCCGATGAAGTCGCCACCGCACTCATCGCTGCGGCGGGCGCCGGTACGATCGAACTTGTCCGCACCGGTACGCGCGGGCTTCTCTGGCTCGAGCCGCTCGTCGAGGTCGAAACCGCGAGCGGGCGGGTCGGCTACGGTCCCGTCGCACCGGCCGACGTGCCGGGGCTGCTCGCCGCCGGACTCCTCACGGGCGGCGCGCACGCCCTGAACGTCGGCCGGGTCGAGGACCTGCCCTGGTTCAAGAGCCAAGAGCGCCTCACCTTCGCGCGCGTGGGGATCGTCGATCCGCTCTCGCTCGCCGACTACCGGCGCGAGGGCGGCTACGCGGGACTCGAGCGCGCGCTCGCGATGAAGCCCGTCGACATCGTTCAGGCCGTGACGGAGTCGGGACTGCGTGGTCGCGGCGGCGCGGCCTTCCCGACCGGCATCAAGTGGAAGACCGTGCTCGAGGCCCAGGCGAGCCAGAAGTACGTGACCTGCAATGCGGACGAGGGCGACTCGGGCACCTTCGCCGACCGCATGCTGATGGAAGGCGATCCCTTCACGCTCATCGAGGGCATGACCATCGCGGGCCTCGCGGTCAACGCGACGCAGGGCTACATCTACTGCCGGGTCGAGTATCCGGAGGCGATCGCGACCCTGAATGCGGCGATCAAGGCCGCCTACGCCGGCGGCTACCTCGGCCGCGACGTGAAGGGCAGCGGCAGGCGCTTTGAGCTCTCGGTGCGGGTCGGTGCCGGCGCCTACATCTGCGGCGAAGAGACCTCGATGCTGGAAAGCCTCGAAGGCAAGCGCGGCGAAGTGCGGGTGCGCCCGCCGTTGCCGGCGTTGAAGGGCCTCTTCGGCATGCCGACCATCGTCAACAACGTGATCTCGCTCGCGACCGTGCCCGTGATCCTCGCGAAGGGGCCTGGGCACTACCAGAATTTTGGCATGGGCCGCTCGCGCGGCACGCTGCCCTTCCAGCTCGCCGGCAACATCAAGCGCGGCGGGCTCATCGAGCGCGCCTTCGGCGTGACGCTGAAGGAGATCCTCTACGACTATGGCGGCGGCTCGCGGTCGGGTCGGCCGATCCGCGCAGTGCAGATCGGCGGGCCCCTCGGCGCCTACGTGCCGGCCTCGCAGTTCGACACGCCGCTCGACTACGAGGCCTTTGCCGGCATCGGCGCGATGGTCGGCCACGGCGGCATCGTCGCCTTCGATGACACCGTCGACATGGCGAAGATGGCCCGCTACGCGTTCGAGTTCTGCGCGATCGAGTCGTGCGGCAAGTGCACGCCGTGCCGCATCGGCTCAAGCCGCGGCGTCGGGCTCATCGACAACCTGCTGGCGGGCAAGGAGCCGGTCCACCAGCTGAAGATGATCGAGGATCTGTGCGAGACGATGATCCAGGGCTCGCTGTGCGGCCTCGGCGGGATGGCACCGTTCCCGGTGAAGAGCGCGCTCAAGCATTTTGGCGAGGATTTCGTGCCACGGACCGGGCACTGACACCGTGACATTCGACAACCGCCGCGGGGCGGAGGACTAGGGCATGTACGCAATCGACTACAAGGATCTCGGCACCCGGCCGGTCGACTCGACCGTCCTCGTCGAGATCGAAATCGACGGTCAGCCGATCAAGGTGCCGGAAGGCAGCTCCGTGATGCGCGCCGCCGCACTCGCGGGCACGCAGGTGCCCAAGCTATGCGCGACCGACAGCTTGAAGTCGTTCGGCTCGTGTCGCCTCTGCCTCGTCGAGATCGACGGGCGCAAGGGCTACCCCGCCTCCTGCACGACGCAGGTCGCCGCCGGCATGAAGGTGCGCACCTCGAGCGACAAGCTCACCGAGCTTCGCAAGGGCGTCATCGAGCTCTACGTGTCCGAGCATCCGCTCAACTGTTCCGGCTGCCCGGCCGAGTCGCACTGCGAGCTCGAGGACATGGCCGCCCTGCACGGCGTCACGAGGAGCCCGTACGCCGACGATGGCCACCACGCGGGCTACGCCTTCAACGAGTTGAACGGCATCCCGATCAAGATCGACTCGAGCAATCCGTACTTCAACTTCGACCCGGAACTGTGCATCGTCTGCTCGAGGTGCGTGAGGGCGTGCGATGAGACCCAGGGCACGCTCGCGCTCACCGTCGAGGGCCGCGGCCTCGGCTCACGGATCGTCGCGAGCCAGAACGAGAACTTCCTCGAGTCCGAGTGCGTCTCGTGCGGCGCCTGCGTCGAGGCGTGCCCGACCGGGGCACTCTCGGAGAAGTCGCTCTTGCAGGTGGCGCGCCCGACCAAGGCGGTCACGACGACCTGCGCCTACTGCGGCGTCGGCTGCTCGTTCAAGGCGGAAGCCAACGAGACGGGCGTCGTCCGCATGGTGCCGGACCGGGACGGCGCCGCGAACCAGGGCCACGCCTGCGTGAAAGGCCGCTTCGCCTACGGCTACGCAACGCACGCCGATCGCATCCGCAGCCCAATGATCCGCGCGAAGATCACCGATCCCTGGCGCGAGGTCTCGTGGGACGAGGCACTCAAGTACGCGGCGAGTGAGTTCAAGCGCATTCAGGCGAAGTACGGCCGCCAGTCGATCGGTGGCATCACCTCCTCGCGCTGCACGAACGAGGAAACCTGGCTCGTGCAGAAGCTCGTGCGCGCGGCCTTCGGCAACAACAACGTCGACACCTGCGCGCGCGTCTGCCACTCGCCGACCGGCTACGGGCTCAAGCAGACGCTCGGCGAATCGGCCGGCACCCAGGCATTCACCTCGGTCATGAAGGCCGACGTCGTCATGATCATCGGCGCGAACCCGACCGAGGGTCACCCGGTGTTCGCCTCGCAGCTGAAGCGGCGGCTGCGCGAGGGCGCGGGCCTCATCATCATCGACCCGCGCAGCATCGCGCTGGTGCGGACCCCGCACATCGAGGCTGATTTCCACCTGCAGCTTCGGCCCGGCACCAACGTCGCGATCATGAACGCGCTCGCGCACGTGATCGTGACGGAGGGGCTCGCTCGCGAGGACTACGTCCGCGAGCGCTGCGAACTCCCCTCCTACGAGGCGTGGAAGGCCTTCGTCGCGGACCCCCGCCACTCGCCCGAGGCGACCGAGGAGATCACCGGCGTTCCCGCCTCGACCGTCCGCCAGGCGGCGCGCCTCTACGCGCGCGCCGGCAACGGCGCGATCTACTACGGCCTCGGCGTCACCGAGCACAGCCAGGGCAGCACCACGGTGCTCGGCATCGCGCAGCTCGCGATGGTGACCGGCAACCTCGGCCGCGAGGGCGTGGGCGTGAGTCCGCTCAGGGGCCAGAACAACGTGCAGGGCTCCTGCGACATGGGCTCGTTCCCGCACGAGTTCTCCGGCTACCGCCACGTGACCGACACGAAGGTCAGGAATCTGTTCGAGAGCGACTGGGGCGTGCCGCTCGAGGGCGAGCCCGGGCTTCGCATCCCGAACATGTTCGAGGCGGCGCTCGACGGGACGTTCCGGGGCCTCTACGTGCAGGGCGAGGACATCGCGCAGTCGGACCCGAACACCCAGCACGTGGTCGCCGCGCTCTCATCGCTCGAGTGCCTGGTCGTGCAGGAGCTCTTTCTCAACGAAACCGCCAAGTTCGCGCACGTGTTCCTGCCCGGCGCTTCCTTCCTCGAGAAGGACGGCACGTTCACGAACGCCGAGCGGCGCATCTCGCGCGTCCGGAAAGTCATCGAGCCGCTCGCCGGGCTCGCCGACTGGGAAGCGACGATGGCGCTCTCGAACGCGCTCGGCTACCCGATGCACTACGACCATCCGTCCGAGATCATGGCGGAGATCGCGCGCCTGACGCCGACCTTCACCGGCGTCACCTACGAGAAACTCGATCGCCTCGGCAGCCTGCAGTGGCCGTGCACCACCGATGAGTCGGAGGGCACGCCGACGATGCACATCGATGAGTTCGTGCGCGGCAAGGGCAAGTTCTTCGTGACCGAGTACGTGCCGACGCGCGAGCGGGTGAACGTGCGCTTCCCGCTCTTGCTGACGACGGGGCGCATCCTCAGCCAGTACAACGTCGGCGCGCAGACGCGGCGCACCGCGAACGTCGCCTGGCATTCGGAGGATCGCCTCGAGATCCACCCGCACGATGCGGAGACGCGTGGCGTCGTCGATGGCGACTGGGTCGGCATCACGAGCCGCGCGGGCGAGACGGTGCTCAGGGCAACCGTGACCGACCGCGTGCAGCCGGGCGTCATCTACACGACTTTCCACTTCCCGGAATCGGGCGCGAACGTCGTCACGACCGAGAACTCGGACTGGGCCACCAACTGCCCGGAGTACAAGGTAACAGCGGTCCAGGTCGTGCGCGTCGACAAGCCGCTCGACTGGCAGGAGCGCTATCGCCTGAGCCGTGATGCGATGCCGCCATCGAAGCATCCGGCGCACACGAGCTAGCGGCCGGACGAGACGCAGGAACCCGATCGATGGACGCAGAACACCTCGTGCAGATGGTCAACGACATCGGCAATTTCTTCACGCCCGCGCATCCGCCCGCGCAGGCGGCGAAGGAAATCGCCGCGCACATCCGCCGCTCGTGGGACCCGCGCATGCGCAAGCAGATCGTCGAGGTCTGGGCCGGCGGCGGCGCGGACTTGAGCGACGCCGGTCGCGCGGCGATCGCGATCCTCGCGGCGGACGCTCCCCGCGCCGGGTAGCATCGCACGGCCGGATCCGCGACACTGCGGCCGGCCGATCTAAGAATCGCACCGAGAAGGCGTTCCGATCCCGTGAGCACCCAACGTTCGTTGCTGTGGTTTCGTCGTCTCGCGCTCGTCGGCGCCGTGCTCGCCGCCATCGTCGTGGTGCTCGGCGCGTGGGTCAGGCTCACGAAGGCAGGTCTCGGTTGCCCGGACTGGCCCGCGTGCTACGGCCACATCCACCCGGCGGGCGTCGCCGCCAATATCGGCGAGGCGAATGCGGCGTTCCCGGCGCGGCCGTTCGAGTACCAGAAAGCGCTGCACGAGATGATCCACCGCTACATCGCCGGTCTCCTGCTCGTGCTGATCCTCGGGCTCGCGGTGCTGTCGTACTGGAACCGTCGCGATCCCGCTCAGCCCAAGGTCCTGCCGTGGGTACTCGTGCTCGCCGTCGGCTTCCAGGCGGCGCTCGGCGCATTCACCGTAACGAAGCTCTTGCAGCCGCTGATCGTGACGCTGCACCTCGTGGGCGGGCTGACGACGCTGTCGCTGATCTGGTGGCTGGCGCTTAGCCCTGAGCGGCGCGACGTCAAGGCCGCGGAGCGGCCGGTCCGGCGCCTCGCGCTCATCGCGCTCGCGGTGGTCGTCATGCAGGTGCTGCTCGGCGGCTGGACCAGCAGCAACTACGCGGCCCTCGCCTGCCCCGACTTCCCGACCTGCCAGGGCAGCTGGGCGCCGGCGACGGACTTCCACGCTGCCTTCATCCTGTGGCGCAAGATCGGCGTCGACTACGAGGGTGGCGTGCTGGCCGAACAGGCCCGCACGGCGATCCACCTCGCGCATCGCGCGGGGGCGGTCGTGACCGCGCTCCTCCTCCTCAGCCTCGCGATCGGCGCCCTGCGGCGCGCCCAGAGCGGCGCCGTGCGCATCGCCGCCCTCGCCGTCGGGGTCGCGGTGTGCCTGCAGTGGTTGATCGGCATGAACCTGATCTGGCAGGGTTTCCCACTGTGGCTCGGCACTTCCCACAATGCGGGGGCGGTGCTCGTGCTCCTCTCGACGCTGGCCTTGGTACGGTTCCTCTTCCCGGCCGGCCCCGGCATCGCCTTCGGTCTTGGCGGCGGCCAGCGGCGCTAGGGCCGCCCGCGGGGCCCCGTGATAGGCTGCGCGCCCCGGCCGGACGGTGGCCGGCGGCTGTTACTCAAGAGACCGGCAGGCCCATGGCGTTAAGTTCCGACGCGCCTCCCCGACCGCACCCCGGCGTCGAACCGGTGGCGGGCGCCCGCGCGACCTGGCGCGATTACTTCGAGCTCACGAAGCCGAAGGTCGTGCTGTTGATCTCCTTCACGGCGATCGTCGGCATGTTCCTCGCGACCCCGGGACTTCCGCCGCTCGGCGCGCTCCTCTTCGGCAGCGCCGGCATCTGGCTCGGCGCCGCCTCCGCCGCCGCGATCAACCACGTCATCGACCAGCGCATCGACAGCGAGATGGCGCGCACCCGCCACCGGCCGCTGCCGACGGGCTCGCTCCGCGAGCCGCAGGCGCTCGCCTTCGCCTTCGCGCTCGGCGTCGCCTCGATGGCACTGCTGACGCTGCTGGTGAACCCGCTGACCGCGCTCCTCACGTTCAGCTCGCTGATCGGCTACGCGATCGTCTACACGCTGTGGCTGAAGCGCGCGACGCCGCAGAACATCGTCATTGGCGGCGCGGCGGGCGCAGCTCCCCCCGTGCTCGGCTGGGTGGCGATCACCAACAGCATCGATGCGAATGCGCTCCTGCTCTTCCTCATCGTGTTCACGTGGACGCCGCCGCACTTCTGGGCGCTCGCGATCGCGCGGCGCGCCGAGTACGCCAAGGTCGGCGTGCCGATGCTGCCGGTGACCCACGGCGTCGAGCTCACGCGGCTGCACATACTGCTCTACACCGTGCTTCTGAGCGTCGTGACGGTACTGCCGTACCTGACCGGGATGTGCGGGCTCGTGTATGCGGCAAGCGCGTTGATCCTCGATGCGATCTTCATCGGGTACGCGTGGCGGTTGTGGAAATACGGCGCACCCGACATGCCGATGCGGACGTTTCGCTGGTCGATCAATTATCTCGGGCTACTCTTCGCAGCCCTGCTCGTCGACCATTACTGGCTGGTGCGCGTCGGCTAGGACGCGCGGCGAGGCGCCCTACGGCACCTGCAGCGAGAGCGGCCGGTAGTCGCCCGCGCTCACGGTGAGAGTGTCACCGCTTCGAAATACCCATCCGAGCTTCTCCGTGACGTCCGCGCTCGCCTGCGGCGCGACGGGCAGCTCGATCTTCGCGTACTCCCCGCTGCTCGGCCGGCGCGGGTTCACGATGAGGTTGAGCCCCGCAGCAGAGTGGTTCTGAAAGTGGGCGACGAACCCGCTACCGCCGTCGGCTACGCGAAAGATGATGTCGACGGGAAGCTTCGCCATCAGCGCGCTGTCGAGTTCGACCTGGCGGGCGGCAAGCAGTGTCTCGAGCTCGGTGGCGCGCTGGCGGCTACGGGCGAGGTCGGTGCTGAGCTGGGTCGCCTGGCTCGTGGCGGCGGCGAGCGCCTGCGTGCGCTGGCTGAGCTGCATGAACAGCACCAGCGCCGCGATCGAGGCGGCGAGAGCAGCAATGCTGAGCGCCGGAACCAGGGGCAGACCCGGGGGCTTGACCGGCACCGCCGGCAGGATGATCGTGTCTTCGGACATATGGCGCATAGGATTACGCGCCGGTCGCCCGGCATCCGTGGTGCAGCGCACAGGCTTGGCGTCGCGATTGCGGGATGCGTCACAGGTTCAGGAAACGCGGCGTCTGCGCTGCACAATGCCCCGTCAAGCGTCGGGATTGCCCCTAGATCCGCCTCAGGGAACGGGTGTCGGCGGGTCGCGCCACAACCTGACGAGACTGGGCAGGAACGGACGAATTACGGGCCAGAACAGCAGCGCCCGGCTTGCGAGGCGCACGAGCCGCCGCGGGTGCCAGAAGAGCACGAGCGCGGCGCCGCCGAGCACGAGCGCGCGCACGGGACCTGAGCGGACGACGCCGAGCACGCGATCGGCAACGGCGAAGCGCAGCGCGAGCTCGCGGCCGTCCTGCTCGAGTTCCGCGCGAAGCGCCGCGCTTCGGGCGATGAGCCGCTGGCGCCGCAACTCGAGTACCGAGCTGCGCCGGGTCACTCGCCGTGCCCCTCGAGCGAGCTCGCATCGCGCTTAAGTTCACCGAGCGTCGCGGCGAGGAAGCGCGGCCGCCTAGCGATCCGCGCACGGACCAGCAGCACCGCGGTCAGCGCGATCGCCGCGAAGGCTCCCGTGACGAGGCCCGCGACCAGCAGCCGGTGCGTGTCCCAGAACGCGATGACGACCGTGAGGGCGAGGAGGAGCACGGCGAGCGAGCCGAAGAAGACCGCCGCGATGCTCCACAGGAGCACCCCCGCCGCGAACTCGATCTGCTCCTCGATCTCGACCGAGACGAGCTCAAGGCGCGTGCGGCCAAGCTCGATCAGTGTCGCGAAGGTGCGCCGCAGCGATGCGAAGAGTCCGGTCTCCGGAGATGGGGCGTTCATCCGCGGCGCCCGAGCAGGAGGCCGATGACGATGCCGACGGCGGCCGCGATCCCGACCGATTGCAGCGGGTTGTCGCGGACGTATTTCGCCGCCTGATCCGCCGCCGCCTTGGCACGCGCCGCCACGTCGTCCTCGAGCTCCCCAAGCTTGGCGCGGGCCTTGCCGATCGCTTCGGTCGCGTGGTGCCTTAGGTCGCCGGCGCGCTCACTCGCATCCTCCGCGCTCGCCGCGATCAGCTTCTCGGCCTCGGCAACCACGGCGCGCAGGTCCTCGATCAGGGTGCGGGTACTCGCCTCGGACATGGCTGATTTCCTTGCAAGAATGCTTCTACGGGCATCCTAGCGCCTCGGATCGCGCCCGCCATCCGTAATTTGCGCAGCCCCGGCTACAGGCGTCGCTGGGCGGCGAGCCAGGGCCCCAGCAGCTCGAGCGCGCGCCGCACCTGCTCCGTACTGACTGCGAATGAGAACCGGATGCAGCGCCGGCCCCCCTCCGGGTCGAAGTCGATGCCGGGCGCGGTGGCGATGCCGGTATCGACGAGGAGGCGCTCGCAAAACGCGAGGCTGTCATTGGTGAGGTGCCCGACGTCGGCGTACAGGTAGAACGCGCCTTCCGGCGGGGCGATCCTGTCGATGCCCATGGCCGCGAGGCCCTCGAGCAGGAGCGTCCGGTTGACGCGGTAGGTGGCGACCGACCGCTCGAGCTCCGCCGTGTCCCCGAACGCGGCGAGCGCGGCGTACTGCGCAATGGTGGGCGGCGTCAGGAAGAAGTTGACGACGTAGGGCGACAGGCGCGCCGCGAGCGCTGGCGGGGCGACCAGCCAGCCGAGGCGCCAGCCCGGCATCCGGTAGAGCTTCGAGAAGCTGTTGACGACGACCGCTTCATCGTCAACCTCGAGCATCGACACCGCGCGCTCGCCGTAGCTGATGCCGTGGTAGATCTCATCCGATATGAGGCGGATGCCGCGCGCGCGGCACGCATCGCCGAGCGCCGCAAGCTCCGCGCGCCCGAGCATCGCACCGGTCGGGTTGGCGGGGCTCGCGACGACGAGCCCGTGAAGCGCCGGCGCGACCACCGCGACCTGCGCGGCGGTCAAGTGATAGCCGACCGACGGCCCGCAGTCGATCTCGACCGCCACGCGGCCGAGCGCGCGCACGGCATTTCGGTAGGGCGGGTAGCCCGGCGTGCCGATGCCGATCCGGTCGCCCGGCTCGAAGAGGCCCGCGAACACCGCGACGAGCGCGGCGCTGGCACCGGCGGTCAGCAGGATCCGCTCGGGGGCCACCTCGACGCCGTAGGCGTCGCGGTAGTGGCGCGCGATGCGCTCGATGAGCTCGCGCGACTCGACATAGCCGGTCGGGTCGAGCTTAAGCGTGCGCTCAGCCGCCGCGCGTGCCGCGGGCGGCGTGCCCGCGGTCGGCTGGCCGAAGTGCATCGGGATGATTTCGCGCCCCTGCCGCTTCATCTCGGCGGCGCGCTGGCCGAGCTTGCCGGCATAGAAGGGCGGCACGTCGACACCGCGCAGCGCAATCGGCTTCGCGCCCGCGGCACCGCCCGGCTTTTCACTCATCGGGACGCACTCACCGCTGTCGCCTCCACGCGGCGCGAGGTATCGACCAGCAGCCACACGACGGCGCTCGCCAGAGCAAAGCCCACGCCGGTCGCGAACGCCGCGCTCCAGCCAAAGTTGGTGCGCAGGTACCCGACCAGGATCGTGCCGATGATGCCGCCGATGTTGCCGCCGCAATTTAGGACGCCGGTGGCGGCGCTCGCCTGGCCGGGCGCCACCCAGAACGCGGCGCCCCACTCGGGCGCCTCGGTCATCTGCGCGAAGCCGAAGCAGGCGGCGAGCGCGGCGACCGCGAGCCCGACCGGCGCGGTCGCCGGCATCTGCATGATGATGAAGAGCATGAGCGCCACGAGCGGCAGCGCGATCAGCGGCAGGATCCGAAACCCCCAGCGCGGGCCGAAGCGCGCGCAGCTAAGGTCGCAGAGGTAACCGCCGAGCGCGGCGCAGAGCGCACCCACGAGGAGTGGGATCATCGTGAGCACGCCGGTCGTCGGCAGCGACAGGCCGCGCGACTCGACCAGGTAGATGAAGCTCCAGTTCATGAAGAAGTAGAAGACGTAGTTCTGCAAGAGGTAGGCGAGCGTCAGCAAGAGGATGTCGCGGTTGCCGAGCACGGCGAGCGCGGCGGACCAGTCGAACCGGCGCGCGAGCGGCGGCCGCTCGCCGGCCTCGATCTCCTCGACCTCGGCGGCGTTGACGGCGGCGTGCTCGCGCGGCGTGTCGCGCACCAGCCACCACCAGAGCGCCGCGAGCACGAGGCCGGGCACGCAGGTCGAGAGCACCCCGACCTGCCAGTCGAACCTGGCCGTCAGGAACGCGACGATCGGCGGCGTCGCCGCGGCACCGAGGCTCAAGCCCATCACCTGCAGGCCGTTGATCAGTGACCAGCGCCGCGGCGGGAACCACGCCTGCACGAGCCCGGCGTTGATCGGAAAGAGCGGCCCCTGAGCGACGCCTATCACGAGCCGCGCGGCGAACAGGAGCACGAACAGGAACGCACCGGCCGACACGTACGGGGCGGTCGCGAACGCGGCCGTGCCGAGCGTCGAGAGGAGGATGCAGCACACGGTGCCGAAGCGGGCACCGACCTTCTGGCCGAAGAGGCCGCCGGGGATCTGGAAGAAGGTGTAGGTCAGCATGAACGCGGTCAAGAGCAGCGTCTGCTGCCAGGGGCTGAAGCCCTGCTCGTGCGTCAATGGCACGGCGACGACCCCGATGGTCGTTCGCTGCACGTAGAGGGTGAAGGCCACCGCGAACACGCACACGAAGATCAGTCCGCGAACACGGGTCGCGGGTGATCCCGTGGGATCGGCAGGGCTCGTCATGGGGCTCGATCCTTGGCTGACGGGCGGTTCGCCCGCCAGCCGAGGATGCTAAGCGAGGCGCCTACTCCACGTCGAACTTGACGCCCTGCGCGAGCGGCAGGGTCGCCGAGTAGTTCACCGTCTGAGTCTGGCGGCGCATGTAGGCCTTCCAGGCGTCGGAGCCCGATTCGCGACCACCGCCCGTCTCCTTCTCGCCGCCGAACGCGCCGCCGATCTCGGCGCCGCTCGGGCCTATGTTGATGTTGGCGATGCCGCAGTCGCTGCCTTCGCCGGACAGGAAGAGTTCCGCCTCCGACAGGTCCTGCGTGATGAGGCTCGAGGAGAGCCCCTGCACGACGCTGTTGTTCGCGGCGATCGACTGCTCGATCGTCTCGTAGCGAAACACGTACAGGATCGGCGCGAAAGTTTCGCGCTCGGAGGCCTCGATGGGTCCCTTCAGTTCGACGAGCGCGGGCCGCACGTAGTAGCCCGCCTCGTGGCCGGCGACATTGACGCGCTCGCCACCGTGCACGATGCCGCCGGCCGCGCGCGCGGCAGCGAGCGCCGTCTGCATGGCCTCGAAGGCCTGCGCATCGACGAGTGGGCCGACCAGCGTGTCGCTACCCAGTGGGTTGCCGACCTTGAGGCTCGCGTAAGCGCGCTTCAGGCGCGCGACGATCGCATCGTAGCGACTGCCGTGCACGTACAGCCGCCTGAGCGAGGTGCAGCGCTGGCCGGCGGTACCGGCCGCGGCGAAGGTGATCGCGCGCACGGCGAGGTCCTCCTTCGCGGAGGGCGCCACGATCATCGCGTTGTTGCCACCAAGCTCGAGGAGCGAGCGGCCGAAGCGGCCGGCCACGCGCACCGCGACCTCGCGGCCCATGCGCGTACTGCCGGTAGCGCTCAGGAGCGCAATGCGCTTGTCATCGGCGAGCCACTCGCCGACCGGGCGGGCGCCTACGAGCAGCGTCGAAACGCCAGCCGGCGCCTCGGCAAAGCCCTTCGCGACCGACTCGAAGAGCGTGTGCAGGGCGAGCGCCGTCAGCGGCGTCTTCTCGGAGGGCTTCCACAGCACGCTGTTGCCGCAGATGAGCGCGAGCGTCGCGTTCCATGCCCACACCGCCATCGGGAAGTTGAATGCGGTGATGACACCGACGGGACCCAGCGGATGCCAGCGCTCGAGCATGTGGTGGCGCGCGCGCTCGGAGGCGATCGTGAGGCCGTAGAGCTGCCGCGAGAGTCCGACCGCGAAGTCGCAGATGTCGATGACTTCCTGCACCTCGCCCGCCGCCTCGCTCGTGATCTTGCCGGCCTCGAGCGTGATGAGCTCGGCGAGCGCTGGCTTGTGCGCGCGCACCGCCTCGCCGAAGAGGCGCACGAGTTCACCGCGGCGGGGCGCCGGTACCGCGCGCCACGCGCTGAAGGCCGCCTGCGAGCGGCCGAGCGCCGTCTCGTAGTCGGCGCGCGAGACCGAGGGCAGACGGGCGAGCACGCGGCCATCGATCGGCGAGCGGCTGACGATGTCGCCCGTCGTGAGCCGCGCGGCGTCAAAGCCGACCGCCGCGAGGCTCGAGCCCGTGTGGGAGGCGACGGCGGCGCTCACGAGACGGCCCGCAGCGCTACGGTCTCGGCCCTGGTGCCGGCATCGCTCGAGTACGCGCGGCCGAAGCGGTTGGCGAGGAATTCATCGAGGCGGATGTCCTCCTGGCGGACGAAGCCGCGCTGCGGCAGGCGGCCGGCGGCGAGCAGGTCGAGCACCGCGCACACCGAGGAGGCGGTCGTCGTCTGGATCGCCGTCCACTCGCGCCCCGCGAGGACCTGCGGGTAGACGTTGTGGGCGTAGGACTCCTGCCAGACGCGGCCGTTGCGCTGCCCGGTCGCCGTGACGAAGATCACGACCACGTCCTGCGGCGTGCCCGGGATCGCCTTCTCGAGGAGGTCCGCAAGCACCGCCGGCCGCTCGGAGAGCCGCAAATCCTGCAAGAGCAGCTTCATCGCATCGCGATGCCCGGGGTAGCGGATCGTGCGGTAGTTGAGGTTTCGCACCTTGCCATCGAGCGTCTCGCAGAGTGTGCCGAGGCCCCCCGAGGTGTTGAAGGCCTCGTATTGCACGCCATCGAGCGCGAAGTGCTCGAGTTCCTCGAGCGCCGGCACGCTCTGCAGCTTGCCCTGCACGATGGCCTCGCACGGCTGGCAGTACTCGTTGATGACGCCGGCCGTGCTCCAGGTGAGGTTGTAGCCGAGCGCGTTCGAGGGGAACTGCGGCAGTGCGCCGACGCGCATGCGCAGCGTATCGAGCTTCTCGAAGCGCCGGACGAGATCCATGCCGACGATCGAGATGAAGCCGGGCGCGAGGCCGCACTGCGGGATGAACGCGTGCGTCGAGGTCTTGGCGAGCTCTTTGACGATGCGCGTCGTCGCGACGTCCTCGGTCAGGTCGAGGTAGTGGATGCCGGCGATGTGGGCGGCCTCGGCGATGGCGCCGGTGACCGAGTAGGGCGCCGCGCTCACGACCGCGAAGCGGCCACGCATGGCGGAGGCGAGCGCCGAACGGTCGGTGACCGAGAGCGCGAGGGTGTCGAGGTGCGGACGCTTGCCGATGGCGGCAAGCGCGGCGGCGGACTGATCGACCACCGTCACCTTGAAGTCGCCCGTGCTGACGAGCAGCTCCGCGATCATGGTGCCGATATGGCCGGCGCCGGCGACAAGGATGTTCTTCATGGCAGTCCCTCTGGAAAACGGACAGTCTCGGGGAGATACCCGTTGATTTGTAGCTGCAAACTGCCGAGAATGACTGAATAACCCGTCAATGTGATAGATCTAATGAGCAGAACGCCTGAAAAGGCCGCAGACGACGCCCTCCTTGAACTGCTGACGGCGGATGCCCGGATGCCAACCGCGGTGCTCGCGAGGCGCCTCGGGGTGGCCCGGTCGACGGTCCAGGGACGCATCGACCGACTTCAGAGGAGCGGTGTCATCCGCGGCTACACCGTGCGCTTGGGTGCCACGACAAGTGCCCGGCGCGTGCAGGCGCACGCGATGATCGCGGTCGAGCCGCAGCAGCAGTCGGGGGTCGAGCGGAAGCTGAACGGGATGCCGGCGGTCACCTCGCTCCTGACGGTGAGCGGCACCTACGACCTGATCGCGATGCTCGCCGCCGAATCGACCGAGGCGCTCGACCAGGCGCTCGATGAGCTCAGGGAGTGCCCGGGGGTCAAGACGACCACGACGTCGATCGTACTGTCGCGCCGCTTCGAGCGCTGAGCCGCTCAGGTCCCGGCGGGCGGCAGGAAGATCTCGGCGAGCATGCAGCGGATGCCGCCACCGCCGACGTGCTCGATCGTCTCGACGGCGCACAGCACCGGTCGCGCGTGCTGCTCGAGGAGCTGGCGCTGCGCGCGCGTGAGGCTCTTCCAGGCGCGGCGCGAAAGAGCCACGACCGGCGCGCTGGCGCCTGAGTCGAGGAAGAGCACGTTGCCCGCGAACTCGGCCACCTGGCTCGCCGACAGGTCGAGCAGCGTCTTGTTCGTCTGCTCGAGCGCATCGAAGACGCGCCGCAAGTCGGCTCCCGGCTGCACGAGCCCGCTCGCCAGCACCGCGAGCGTAGGGCCCACCGACATGAGCACGTTCGTGTGGTAGATCTCGCGCCCCGCCGAGTCGTGCGCGTGGAAGGCGACCGGCTCGTAGCCGAGTTCGCGGCAGGCGATCTCGACGGCCTCGGCGTGCGTGCGCGGCGAGAGCGCGGCATAGGCGATGCGCGCCTCGCGATCGAGCACGAGGCTGCCGGTGCCCTCGACGTAGAGGCCGCGCTCCTCGAGCCCGGTAAGGTCGATGGTCTCGGTGATCTGGAAGCGGCGCGCGGCCGCGAGCGCGATGAGCGCCTCGGGCCGCCGCTCGCGCCGCCGGTTCGCGGTGCACATCGGGTAGAGGACGAGTCGGCCGTCCTCGTGCGTCGAGAACCAGTTGTTCGGGAAGAGCGCATCGGGGGTCTCGGCGCCGGGCTGCGCATCGAGCACGAGGACCTTGACGCCGGCGTCTGCAAGCGTCGCTGCCGCCGCCTCGAACTCGGCCCTCGCGACGCTGAGCACGTCGGCGGCCGAGGCGGCGACCACGTTCTGGAAGGCGTTGGTCGGGTGCGTCTCCGGGTTCGCGTAGAACATCGCCGGCCGCACCATCAGGACGCTGCGGGCGCATTGCCGGGCCGTCGCGGCCGGATGCGCGTTCTCGTGGGCGCGCATCAGGCGCCGAGCCCGAGGACGTAGCCGTAGAGGTCCTTCGGGTCCTTGGGCTCGGGCACGAGCGGCAGCAACCGGCCGATGCCGAGCTCGCGCGCCTTGTCGTACACGTACCTGAGCGCGGAATAGTCCTCGAGCGCGAAGCCGACCGAGTCGAAGATCGTGATGTCCTGCCGCGACGTGCGGCCGGTGGCACGGCCGGCGATGACGGCCCAGAGCTCGGTCGCCTCCGCCTCGGGACCCAGCGACTGGATGTCGCCCTCGATGCGCGTCTGCGGCAGGTACTCGACGAAGATCCGCGCGCGTGCGAGGAGCTTCGGGTCGAGTTCCGTCTTGCCCGGGCAATCGCCGCCGATCGCGTTGATGTGCACGCCTGCCGCCACGAGCTCATCGGCGAGGACGACCTGCGTGCGCTTCGCGGCGGTCGCGGTCGTGATGATGTCGGCGCCTGCGACGGCCGCGGCGACACTGCTGCAGGCGGTGAGCTCGAGGCCCGAGGCGGCGAGGTTGCGCGCGAACTTCGCCATCGCCGCGGCATCGGTGTCGAAGTAGCGGATCGAATTGATGCCGAGGCAGGCGCGGAAGGCAAGCGCCTGGTACTCGCTCTGCGCGCCGGTGCCGATGAGCGCCATCGTCTTCGCGCCCGGGCTCGCGAGCCGCCTCGCCGCCATCGCCGAGGTCGCCGCGGTCCGCAGCGCCGTCAGCACCGTCATCTCGGAGATGAGGCGCGGGTAGCCGGTCGCGACGTCCGCGAGCATGCCGATCGCAGTGACCGTGAGGAGCCCGGCGGCCGGGTTGCCGGGGTGGCCGTTCACGAGCTTGAAGCTGAACCACTCCTCGTTCGAGGTCGGCATCAGCTCGAGGACGCCGACGTTCGAGTGCGCCGCGAGCCGCGCGGACTTCTCGAAAGTGGGCCACTTTGCGAAATCGGCTTCCGTTCGGTCGGCGAGCTCCCGCAGGAAGCGCTCGACGCCGACCCGCCCCAGGAGACCCGCGAGTGCGGGCGTATCGATCGTCAGGACCATGCGTCTTCCCCAGCCGTTCCACCCGACCGCGACGGACGCGACCGATGGCAGTGATTGTCAGTAGAAAGTCAGTGTTTCGTCCGCAGCCGGCACGGACCGACCCTTGCGGCAGCCTACAGGCCCAGAAGGGGCCGCCGGGGAGGCGTCGCGATCCGCCGACTACCCGACGGGTCGCATGACACCATGGCGACAGATAGAGTACAAACCGCGTACTTAAGCTCGCGAGGATCAAGGGACTATGACGTTCACAGCACGGATCGCGGCACTCGGAATCGTGGCGATGACCCTCGCCCTCATCGGCTGCGGCGGCGGCGGCGGTGGCGGCAGCACTCCGCTTGGACCCACGGCCCCGGCCGACCCGAGCTGGACCTCCGGCGTCTTCTCGCCGCCGGCCACTTTCCAGGCCTACTGCGCGAACCCCCGCAGCGGCACCGATCCCGCCACCAACGTCGCCTACCCCGACAAGCTCGGGTCGATCGACTGGGAGAACAACTGGATCCGCGCGTGGACCAACTCCTACTACCTCTGGTACTCCGAGGTGGTGGACGCGAACCCGGCGAGCTCAGGCACCACGGACGCCTACTTCACGCTTATGAAGACCACCGCCAAGGTCGGCGGCGTCGACAAGGACAAATTCCACTTCACCTATACGACCACCGCCTGGGAGAAGCTGTCGCAGTCGAACTCATCGATCGGCTACGGCATCACCTGGGCGCTGGTCTCGACCATGCCGCCGCGCAAGCTCCTGGTCGCCTACACCGTCGCCGGCACCTCGGCCACGACCAACAACGTGATGCGCGGCGCCTCGGTGCTGACGATCGATGGCGTCGACCTCGTGAATGACAACACGCAGACGGGCATCAACACGCTGAACGCCGGCATCGCGCCGGCCGCGGTCGGCGAGCAGCACACGTTCGTGATCACGGACACGCCGGGTGGCGCGCAGCGCACGGTCACCCTGACTGCCGCGGACATCACCGAGGATCCGGTACCGAAAGTCGCGACCTTCCCGCAGGCGGGCGGTGGGGTGGTCGGCTACATCGAGTTCAACGCGCACGTCGCGACCGCCGAGAGCGAGCTCATCGCGGCGGTCAATCAGCTCATCGCGGCGAACACCACCGACCTCGTGCTCGACATCCGCTACAACGGCGGTGGCTACCTCGACATCGCCGCCGAGCTCGCCTACATGATCGCGGGCCCGGGAGTCACGACCGGTGTGACGTTCGAGAAAGAGACGTTCAACGACAAGTACCCGACCACAAACCCGATCACCGGCGCCACACTCACGCCGACAGGGTTCTTGAGCACCTCGCAGGGTTTCTCGGCGACTGCCGGCACCGCGCTGCCCCACCTCGACCTCACGCGGGTGTTCGTGTTGACGACCGCCAACACCTGCTCGGCGAGCGAGGCGATCATCAACGGGCTGCGCGGGGTCAACGTGCAGGTCATCGAGATCGGCGGCACGACGTGCGGCAAGCCCTACGGGTTCTATCCGCAGGACAACTGCGGCACCACGTACTTCTCGATCCAGTTCAAGGGCGAGAACGCTGTGAATTTCGGCGACTATTCCAACGGCTTCTCCGCCCTGAACCAGACGACCGGCACGGTCGGCGTGACGATCCCCGGCTGCTCGGTCGCCGATGACTACACGCACCAGCTCGGCGACACGGCCGAGGGTCAGTTCGCGGCGGCTCTCGCCTACCGGAACAACCCGAGTTGCCCGGCAGCCAGCGGCATCTCCCCGCCCGGCGTCATCGCGCACATCGTGCGGCCGCAAGTCCTGATGAACAGGATCATGCGCCGCCCGTGAGGAGCGCCGCTCCCCTCGGGCTCGCGGCGGCGCTGGGATTCAGCGCCTGCCGCGCGCTCGATGCCGGAACGCCACCGGAACCCGCGCTCCTACTCGCCCCCGACGCTGCGGCCCGCGCCGAGCTCCTCGCCCTCGTCAGCGCCGAGCTCAACCGTCCCTCGCCCGTGCTCCTCGGCGACGGTGCCCTGACGCGCGAGAGCCTGCTCCTGATCGAACGGGTGATGCCCGAGGACGCCGCGGGGCGGCCCTTCGATGGCCGCCAGCGCGGCCGGCCCGAGCGATTCTTGCTGTGGCGGATCGACGGCCGCTGCGTACTCGAGCACGAGGGTGGCGCGCGCCTGACGCTCACGCGGGCGAGGTGCCGGGCGGTGCCGCACTGAGACGTGCGCCCCCGGCCGTCCGGCCGGTAACATGGCCCGCACACTCGATCTTAAGTACGGGTACCGGACATGGCCTACGACGCCAACAACATCTTCGCGCGAATGGTGCGCGGCGAGATTCCCTGCATCAAGGTGTACGAGGACGCGGACACCCTCGCGTTCATGGACATCATGCCGCAGTCGGAAGGCCACACGCTGGTGATCCCGAAGGTGGCCGGCGAAACCTTGTTCGATACGCCGCCCGCCTCGATGCTCGCCGCGATGCGCACGACGCAGCGCGTCGCGCGTGCCGTGCAGCGCGCCTTCGAGGCGCCCGGGATCATCATCACGCAATTCAACGGACCGGTGTCCGGCCAGACCGTTTTCCACATGCACTTCCACATCATCCCGGCGTACGTCGCGGGTACGCTGAGGCCCCACGCGCGCGAGCGCGTCGACTCGGCGACGCTGGAGGCGCAGGCAGTGCGCATCCGTGCAGCGCTCCTCGAGCGCTAGCCGGCCGGCTGTCACGCGAAGTTCATCGCCTCGTCGTAGCGCCGTCACGCGGCGTTGCAAGACTTGCCGCCGTGGGCTACGAACTCGAAACGACGCGACAGGACTCCCCGATCGATGTCCGCTGGCTCGACCGGCGGCTGTCGGCGCGCTGGGAGCGGGCCGAGGAACGGCTCGTGAGCGCGCTGCGCGCCTACGCCGCGGTGCGGCGCGAGTCGCGGCCGGGCGAGGCGCCCTGGATCGCGGCGCAGCTTAAGCTCGCCGAGGCGAGGCTAAGGTGGCGCGAGTGCGCCGACGAGGCGGAGCGCCTCGCCGAGTACATCGACGAGGCCGACCCGCTCGGCTGACCGGCAGCGGGCCGCCACCAGCGGTCCCGCTTACCTCCCCAATCGCCCGCCACGCCCCCGGGTGCTAGCATCGCGCTCCTTTCGTTTGCGGCGAGGCGATCCCAAGATGGCTGCCCCCGGCTCTCCCGATGCGGGGCTGACGTTCTACCGGCGCGCGTTCGGGCTCGGCGTCGTCGCGGTCCTGGGCCTCCTCGTCTATCGCATCCTCGAACCCTTCCTCGCGCCGCTCGCCTGGGCGATCGTGCTCGCCTTCCTGATGCATCCGCTGCAGGTGCGCCTCGCACGCAGGTGCGGCCATCGCCGCGGCTTGTCCGCAGCGCTCCTGACGAGCCTCACGTTCGTGATCTTCGTCGGCCCCCTCACGCTCGTCGGCGGCACCTTCGCCGCGCAGGTCGGGCAGCTGGTGCGGACGCTGCAGAAGTTCGTGACGGACTTCCGGATCGCGAGCGTCGAGGACCTGACCGAGCTTCCCGCCGCCGAGCGCATCCTCCACTGGATCGAAGACCACCTCGCGATCACCGTCGAGCAGATGCGCACCTGGATCGCCGCCGGCGTCGAGCGCGCCCTCGACCCGCTCGCCGCGCTTGGCGGCCAGGCGTTCCTCGGGGCGCTCGGCACGGTCGTCAACTTCACGATCATGCTGTTCCTCCTCTTCTTCCTGCTGCGCGACGGCGCGCAGATGCTGAACGCGGCGGTTGTGCTCGTGCCGCTGCCGGCGAGCCGCAAGGAGGGCCTTGGCGCGCACATCGGCAACGTCACGCGCGCGGTCGTGTTCGGCACGCTCGTCACGGCGGCGGTGCAGGGCATCTCGGTGGCGGTCGGGTTCGCGTTCGTGGGTCTACCGTCGCCGGTCGTCTTTGGCGCACTCGCGGCGGTGCTGTCGGTCGTGCCGGTTGGCGGCACCGCGTTCGTGTGGGGTCCGGTGGCGCTGTGGCTACTCGCGACCGGTCGCGGGGGGGCCGCGCTCTTCCTCTTCATCTGGGGCGTGCTCATCGTCGGCCTCGCGGACAACCTGCTTAGGCCCATGCTGATCTCCGGCCGTACCGAGGTGCCGACGCTCGCGGTGTTCATCGGCGTGCTCGGCGGCCTCGCCGCGTTCGGGCTGGTGGGGATGTTCCTGGGTCCGTTGCTCATCTCGCTCGCCGTCGTGCTCGTGCGCTTCGCGGACGAGTCGCTCGCAAGCCGGTAGACTCGGGGGCGTGACCCCCGAATCCCTGCTCACCGACCTCAACGAGGCGCAACGCGAAGCCGTCGCCGCGCCCGCGGGCCCCATCCTTGTCCTCGCCGGCGCCGGCAGCGGCAAGACGCGCGTGCTCGTGCACCGCGTTGCGTGGCTGATCACGCAGGAGGGCGTCTCGCCGCTCTCGATCCTCGCGGTGACCTTCACCAACAAGGCGGCGGGCGAGATGCGCGGGCGCATCGAGAGCCTGCTCGGGGTCCCGAGCGGTGCACTCTGGATCGGTACCTTCCACGGCCTCGCGCATCGCCTGCTCAGGCTCCACTGGCGCGACGCGGGTCTTCCGCAGACCTTCCAGATCCTCGA
Source organism: Pseudomonadota bacterium (assembly GCA_025356075.1). GTDB lineage: Bacteria > Pseudomonadota > Gammaproteobacteria > Steroidobacterales > Steroidobacteraceae > CAIKZZ01. The sequence goes on from JANXUT010000068.1 coordinate 69,025, forward strand.
TTCCGAGGACCAGCTCAGGGTCGTGCGCAAGGTCGCGCGTGCCCTCGAGCTCGATGAGACGCGCTGGTCGCCGAAGGACATGCAGTACTTCATCAACGCGCAGAAGGACGAGGGCAGGCGGCCCGCGGCACTCGCCGATGAGGGCGACCCGACGCGGCGCACGATGATCAAGGTGTACGCGGCCTACGAGGATGCCTGCCGGCGGACGGGCGTGGTCGACTTCGCCGAGCTGCTGCTGCGCTCCTTCGAGATCTGGCGCGACCGGCCGGAGCTCCTCGCCCACTACCAGCGTCGCTTCCGGCACGTGCTGGTCGATGAGTTCCAGGACACGAACGCGATCCAGTACCAGTGGGTGAAGCTCCTCGCCGGCCCCGACAGCATCCCGTTCGTGGTCGGCGATGACGACCAGTCGATCTACGGCTGGCGCGGCGCGCGCGTCGAGAACATCCGGAAGTACCAGCGCGATTTTCCGGGCACCACGGTCTTCCGGCTCGAGCAGAACTACCGCTCGAGCGCCACGATCCTGAACGCCGCGAACGCGCTCATCGCCCACAACACCGGGCGGATGGGGAAGACGCTCTGGACGGCCGGCGAGCGCGGCGATCCGATCCGCGTGTACTCGGCGTTCAACGAGCGCGACGAGGCCGACTTCGTCGTCGACAGGATCCGCGACTGGGTCCGCCAGGGCGGCCAGCGCCAGGACTGCGGCGTGCTCTACCGCTCCAACGCGCAGTCGCGGGTGCTGGAAGAGGCGCTCCTGACGGCGCGCATCCCGTACCGGGTCTACGGGGGCCTCCGGTTCTTCGAGCGGGCCGAGATCAAGGACGCGCTCGCGTACCTGAGGCTCGTCTCGAGCAGGCTCGATGACGCCTCCTTCGAGCGCGTGGTCAACCTGCCGACGCGCGGCGTCGGCGCCAAGAGCCTCGACATCGTCCGCGACGCGGCGCGCGCGCAGGCGACTTCGCTCTGGGTCGCGGCGGGCGCGACGATCGGCGGCGGGACGCTCGGACCGAAGGGCGCGCAGGCCGTGCACGGCTTCCTCGCGCTCATCGAGCGCATGGCGCGCGAGACCGCGGGCTTGCCGCTGCACGAGCAGGTCGACCGGGTGATCGCCCTCTCCGGGCTCATCGAGCACTTCAAGAAGGACAAGGGCGAGCGCGGCGAGGCGAGGGTCGAGAACCTCGAGGAACTCGTGTCGGCGGCCCGCGGCTATGCGCCGGAGGAAGCCGAGGACCTGCCGCCGCTCGAATCCTTCCTCGCGCACGCGGTGCTCGAGAGCGGCGAGGGGCAGGCGAGCGAGTGGGAGGACAGCGTGCAGATGATGACGCTGCACTCGGCCAAGGGCCTCGAGTTCCCGGTCGTGTTCCTGTGCGGCCTCGAGGACGGGCTCTTCCCGCACCAGCGCTCGATCAGCGACATCGGCGGGCTCGAGGAGGAGCGCCGGCTCGCCTATGTCGGCGTCACGCGCGCGATGCGCAGGCTCTACCTGACCTACGCCGAGCAGCGGCGCCTGCACGGCGTCGACCAGTTCGGCACGCCCTCGCGCTTCGTCGCGGAGATCCCGACCGAGCTCATCGAGGAGATCCGTCCGCGGGTGCAGGTGTCGCGGCCGGTCTACACGGGCCGCAACAGCGCGAGCGTCTCGCACTACGAGGAGCCGGCGTCCGACTCCGGCATGCGCCTCGGCCAGCGCGTACGGCACGGCCGCTTTGGCGAGGGCGTCGTGCTCAGGCTCGATGGCCACGGCCAGGGCGCGCAGGTGGAGGTCAACTTCGAGCGCCTCGGCCGCAAGGTGCTGATGCTCGCCTACGCGAACCTCGAGTCGCTCTAGCCCAAGTCCGCCGCCCGGCTACTGCGTCGGCTCGCCGCCCATCGCCTTCAGGAGCGCGATGTGCGCGAGCAGGCGCCGGCTCCTGACGCCGATCAGCGTCGTGTCGGCCGAGAGCGAGGTGCTCTCGGCGATGACGACGTTCAGGTAGCTCACCGTCCCTGCGCGATACTGGTTCTCGGTGACCCTGAGCGTATTGGCCGCGGCGACGGAAGCGCGCGTCGCGGCCGCCTCCTCCGCCTCGAGCCCGTGCAGCGCCGCGAGCGCGTCCTCCGCGTCCTCAAGCGCCGTCAGCACCGACTGCCGGTAGGCGGCAACCGCGCCGTTGTAGTTGGCCTCGGCCGTCTTGTTCTGGGCGTAGTGCGCGCCGCCATCGAACAGCGTCGCCGCAAGTGCGGGACCGACGCTCCAGAAGCGGTACGGGGCGTTGAAGATGTTCGTCCAGCTCGACTTCTGGTAGCCGTCGGTGCCGCCGAGCGTGAGATCCGGGAAGTAGGCGGCCCGTGCCACGCCGATCTGGGCATTGGCCGCCTGCACGCGCCGCTCGGCCGCGGCGACGTCGGGACGGCGCTGCAGCAGCGTCGACGGCATCACCTTCGGCACCGCCGGCAGCGACGGCAACGCGGTCGCGGCGGCGATCGCGAGGTCCTCGGGCGCCTTGCCGGCGAGCGTCGCGATCGCGTGCTCGAGCGTCGCGCGCTGCACGCTGAGGTCGAGATCCTGCGCTTCGGCCTGGGCGAGAGTGGCCTCGGCCTGCGTCACGTCGGTGCTGGCGGCGACGCCGGCCTTGTAGCGGTTCTGGGTGATCTCGAGCGAACGACGGTAGCCGACGAGGTTCCGCGCGAGGTTATCGCGCTGCACGTCGAGCGCGCGCATCTGCACGTAGTCCTGCGCGAGGTTGGCGGCAATCGAAAGCCTCGCGGCGGCGAGGTCGCTGGCGCTCGCCTGGGCACTACTCTTGCTCGCCTCGAGCTGGCGACGCAGCCGCCCCCACAGGTCGATCTCCCAGTCGGCGGTCACCGAGACACGGTCCTGCTTGGTTGTCACGCCGCTCGTCCCGCCCGACAGGACCGCCCCGCCCACTGCCGCGCCGTTGTAGCTCTTCGTCGAGCTCGCATTCGCCGTGACCGTCGGGAAGAGCCCGGCGCGTGAGCCCGTGACTGCCGCGAGCGCGGCACGATAGGCCGCCTCCGCCTGCGCGAGCGTCTGGTTGGAGTGCTCGGCGCTCGCCTCGAGGTCATCGAGCACGGGATCCCCGTAGGCCTTCCACCAGAGCCCCCGCGGCAGGTCATCGCCGGGCTCGGCGGGCAACCAGGCTTCCTTGAACGCCGCCGGCGCCGCGGCTTCGGGCCGGTGGTAGTTCGGGCCGGCGGCGCATCCGGCGAGGAGCGCGGTGACGCCGAGCGACAGGGGAACGAGGCGGGACATCAGCGATTCTCCAGCGCGGGCGTCGACCGAACGAACGAGCGACGCGACCGTTGCGCCCACAGGCGGAAGCGGTCGAGATACAGGTACACGACCGGTGTCGTATAGAGCGTGAGGACCTGGCTCAGCAACAGCCCCCCCACGATCGCGATGCCGAGCGGCTGGCGCAGCTCCGCGCCGTCCCCGGTGCTGATCGCGAGCGGCACCGCGCCCGCAAGGGCGGCGACGGTCGTCATCATGATCGGCCGGAAGCGCTGCACTGCGGCCGTCAGGATGGCCTCGCGCGAATCGAGGCCCGCGTCGCGCTCGAGCACGAGAGCCACGTCGATCATCATGATTGCGTTCTTCTTCACGATACCGATCAGGAGGAGCAAGCCAATCGCCGCGATCAGCGTGAAATCGAACCTGAGCGCCAGCAGCGCGAGCAGCGCACCGACGCCCGCCGACGGTATCGTCGAGAGGATCGTGAGCGGATGGACGGTGCTCTCATAGAGAATTCCGAGCACGAGGTACATCGTGACGAGCGCCGCGACGATGAGCATCGGTAACGTCGACAACGAGTCCTGGAATAGCTTCGCCGTTCCCTGGTAGCCGCCACGCACGTTGGCGGGGACCCCGAGCTTCGCAAAGGCGCGGTCGATCGCCTGCGAGGCCTGCGACAGCGAGAGGCCGGGCGGCAAGTTGTAGGAAATCGTCGAGGCCGCGAACTGTCCCTGGTGGTTGACCGCGAGCGCGGTATTGGTCGGCGCGAACTTCGCGATCGCGCTCAAGGGAACCTGGCTCGCCGAGACCGCGGGGCCAACCGCCAGCGCCGTGGTCGAGGCGTTGACACCCTTGGCCGAGTTGATCGTCGAGCTCGTCAGGCTGTTGCCGGTGACGCTCGCCGTTCCCGCATTGATGCCGCCGAAGGTGCTGCTCGCGGTCGTGGTGCCGGAGCCGCTCGAGTTTCCCCCGCTGCCCGGCAGGTACACGATGCCGAGCGATCCCGGGTCCTGCAGGAACCTGGGCGCCGCCTCCATGATCACGTAGTACTGGTTGAGCGGGTTGTAGATGGTGGCTACCTGCCGCTGGCCGTACCAGTCGTAGAGCACCGAGTCGATCGTGCGCATCGTGAGGCCGAGCCGGGACGCCTGGTCGCGATCGATGGTGAGCGTGGTCTGCATCCCCTTGTCCTGGGCGTCGGTGTTGACGTCGGCGAGCTCCGGCAGCGAGGCGAGCGTGGCCCTGAGCTTCGGCTCCCACGCGCGCAGGTCCTCGAGCGAGTCCGCCTGCAGCGTGTACTGGTACTGCGCGTTCGAGGGACGCCCGCCCGTGCGGATGTCCTGCGCCGACTGCAGGAACAGGCTCGCGCCCGGCTCGTGCGTGAGCTTGCGCCTTAGCCGGTTGATGACGTCATCCGACGTACCCTTGCGCTCGGCGACGGGCTTTAACGCCACGAACATGAAGCCGCCATTGCGCTGCCCGCCACCCGTGAACGCGACGACGTTGTCGACGCCGGGGTCCGCCTTCACGATCTCCTCGAAATGGACGAGCTTTGCCTGCATCGCCTGGAACGAGATGCTCTGGTCGGCCTGGATGTTGCCGACGAGGCGCCCGGTGTCCTGCTGCGGCAGCAACCCGCCCGGCAGCTTGATGAAGAGGAACACGACGAGCACCACGGTGCCGAGGAGCATGAGCGCCACGAGCCCCGAGTGCCCGAGCGACCAGCCGAGGCTGCGCCGGTAGCCGTCCTTCATCTCATCGAACCATCGCTCGGTGCGCGCGGCGAATCCGCTTGGGCGTGCACTCGTGCGCGCCTCAAGGAGCCGGGAGGCCATCATCGGCGTCACCACCAGCGACACGACCAGCGACACGAACACCGCCGCCGCGAGCGTCACCGCGAACTCCCGGAACAGCCGCCCGATGAGGCCGCCGAAGAACAGGATCGGGATGAACGCGGCCACCAGTGATACGCTCATCGCGAGCACCGTGAAGCCGACTTCGCGCGCGCCCTTGAGCGCGGCGGTGATCGGCGCCTCACCCTGCTCGACGTGCCGCGTGATGTTCTCGAGCACGACCACGGCATCGTCGACGACGAAGCCCGTCGCGATGGTCAGCGCCATCAATGAGAGCGTGTCGAGCGTGTAGTTGCAGAAATACATCACGCCGAACGTGCCAAGCAGCGACACCGGCACCGCGACGACCGGGATCAGCGATGCCCGCCAGTTGCCGAGGAATGCGTAAGTCACGAGCGCCACGAGCACGATCGCGATGATGAGCGTCCGCTCGACCTCGCGGAGCGAGGCGCGGATCGTGGGCGTCCGGTCGAGCATGATCTCGAGGTTGATCGTGCCCGGAATCGAGGCGCGCAGCTGCGGCAGCACCGCGCGGATCCGCGCGACGGTCTCGATGATGTTGGCATTGGGCTGGCGATTGAGGATCAGGAGTATTGCCGGCTTGCCGTTCGCAAGTCCCGCGTTCCTGACGTCCTGGACCGAGTCGCTGACGCTCGCGACGTCCCCCACGCGTATCGCGGCGCCGTTCTGCCACGCGACGACGGTCGGGATGTACTCGGCCGCCGTGCGCGCCTGGTCGTTCGCCAGGATCTGCCAGCGACGCGAGCCGTCCTCGACCGCGCCCTTCGGGCGGTCGACGTTCGTGTTCGCGATGGCTGTGCGCACCTGCTCGGGCGAAAGTCCCGCGTGCGCGAGCGCGACCGGGTCGAGCTCGACGCGCACGGCCGGCAGCGAGCTCCCGCCCACCGTCACCTGGCCGACGCCCTCCACCTGCGAGAGCTTCTGCGCGACGACGGTGGAGGCAAGGTCGTACATGTCGCCCGGCGAGCGCGTCTCCGAGGTCATCGCCAGCACCATGATCGGCGCATCCGCGGGATTGACCTTGCGGTAGGTGGGATTCGACGGCAGGCCCGTCGGCAGGAGCGCGCGCGCGGCGTTGAGCGCCGCCTGCACATCCCGCGCCGCGCCGTCGATGTCGCGGCTCAGGTCGAACTGCAGCGTGATGTTGGTGGAGCCGAGCGAACTTTGGGACGTCAGCTCCGTGATGCCGGCGATCCGCCCGAGCGAGCGTTCGAGCGGCGTCGCCACCGTCGCCGCCATCGTCTCCGGGCTCGCGCCCGGCAGGCTCGCCCGCACGATGATCGTCGGCAGGTCGACCTGCGGCAGCGCCGACACCGGCAGTCCGAGGAACGCGATGACGCCGGCGAGCGCAAGTCCGATCGTCAGCAGCGTTGTCGCGACCGGCCGGTCGATGAAGGGCTTGGAGATGCTCGCGATGGCGTCGGCGGTCCTCACGGGGCGGCGACCTCGGCGAGCGGTTGCTCCGCCGCGCCGCCGCGCAGGCGCCGCGCCAGCGCATCGAACTCGAGGTAGATGACCGGCGTCGTGAACAGCGTCAGCAGCTGGCTGACGAGGAGTCCACCGACCATCGTGAGCCCGAGCGGATGCCTGAGCTCCGCGCCGACCCCCCAGCCGAGCATCAGCGGCAAAGCGCCGGCGAGCGCCGCGACCGTCGTCATCAGGATGGGCCGCAGGCGCAAGAGGCACGCCTGGTAGATCGCCTCCTCCGGCGACTTGCCCTCCTCGCGCTCGGCGGCGAGTGCGAAGTCGATCATCATGATCGCGTTCTTCTTCACGATGCCGATCAGCAGCACGATACCGATGATCGCGATGATGCCGAGGTCGTTGCCGCTCAGGAGGAGCGCGAGCAACGCGCCGATGCCGGCGGAGGGCAGCGTCGAGAGGATCGTGACCGGGTGCACGTAGCTCTCGTAGAGGACGCCGAGCACGATGTACATCGTCACGATCGCCGCGATCAGCAGCCACACGGTGCTCGATAACGAGCCCTCGAAGGCGAGCGCCGCGCCCTGGAAGCTGGTCGCGATGCTGGCCGGCATCTTGAGGTCGGCCTCAGCGGCGCGGATCGCCCCGACGGCCTTGCCGAGCGAGACGCCGCGGGCGAGGTTGAAGGAGATCGTCGCCGCCGGAAACTGGCCGAGGTGGCTGATCTGCAGGGGCGTCGTCCTCTCGCTCACCTTGGCAACCGTCGAGAGCTGCACCGGGCCTGCGAGCCCGGGCACGTAGAGGGAGGCGAGCGAGGCCGGGCCGAGGGCGTCCTCGGGCCGCGTCTCGAGCACGACCCGGTAGGTGTTCGCCTGCGTGAAGATCGTCGAGACGAGCCGCTGGCCGTAGGCGTCGTAGAGCGCGTTGTCGATGCCGGCGACGGTGACGCCGAGGCGCGAGGCGCTGGCGCGGTCGATGTCGACGTAGGCCTGCAGGCCCTCGTCCTGCAGGTCACTCGCGACGTCGGTGAGGCCACCGACCGTTTTCAGCTGGGCGACGAGGCGATTGACCCAGGTCGAGAGCTCGACGCCGTCCGCGTCCTCGAGCGTAAACTGGTACTGCGTGCGGGACACCCGGTCCTCGATGGTCAGGTCCTGGATCGGCTGCAGGTAGAGCGTGATGCCCGCGACCTTGGCGGCGCGCTCACCGAGCTCGGCCATGAGCCCGACGAGGTCGCTGCTGCGTTCGCCGTGAGGCTTCAGCTGGATCTGCAGTCGCCCGCTGTTGAGCGTGGCGTTGACGCCATCGACGCCGATGATCGAGGAGATGCTCTCGACCGCCGGATCCTCGAGCAGCGCCTCGGCGAGCGCCTGCTGCCGCCCGGCCATCGCGGCGAAGGAGATCGACTGCGGCGCGTCGGTGAGGCCCTGCAGTGCGCCTGTGTCCTGCAGCGGAAAGAACCCCTTCGGCACGACGACGTAGAGAAGGATCGTCAGCACCAGCGTTCCAACCGCGACCCACAAGGTGGCCCGCCGGTAGCGGAGCACGACTTTCAGCCACTTGCCGTAGGCCTCGGCCAGCGAGTCGAAGCCCGCGCCCACCCGTCTCAGCCACGGCGCTTCCCTGGCGGGGTCGTGGATCCTGAGGAGCCGCGCACACATCATCGGCGTCAGCGTCAGCGACACGATCGCCGAGATCACGATCGACACCGCGAGAGTCACCGCGAACTCGCGGAACAGGCGCCCGACCACCTCGCGCATGAAGAGGAGCGGTATCAGCACCGCGATCAGCGACACCGTCAGCGAGATGATCGTGAAGCCGATCTGCCTGGAGCCCTTGAGCGCCGCCTCGAGCGGCGGCATGCCCTCCTCGATGTAGCGGGAGATGTTCTCGATCATCACGATCGCATCGTCGACGACGAAGCCGGTCGCGATGGTGAGCGCCATGATCGTCAGGTTGTTGATCGAGAACCCGGCGAGGTACATGACGCCGAAGGTGCCGACGAGCGAGACGGGCACGACGATGCTCGGGATGATCGTCGCGCGGACGTTCCTCAAGAACAGGAAGATCACCAGCACGACGAGGCCGATCGAGAGCGCGAGCTCGAACTCGACGTCGTGCACCGAGGCGCGGATCGTCGTGGTGCGATCGGCGAGCACCGTTACCTTGAGCGCACCCGGCAGTCCCGCCTGCAGCTGCGGCAGCAATGCGAGCGTGCGGTTGACGGTCTGGATGACGTTGCTGCCGGGCTGGCGCTGGACATTCAGGATCACGGCCGGCGTCGTCTTGCCGCCGATGCTGGCCCAGGCCGCGAGCTTGGAGTTCTCCGCATCGTCGATGACCCGGCCGACGTCGGTCAGGCGGATGGCGGAGCCTTTCTTGTAGGCGAGCACGAGCGAGCGGTACTCATCGGCGGTCCGCAACTGGTCGTTGGCATCGAGCGTCGAGGCCTGGATGCTGCCATCGAAGCTGCCCTTGGCCTGGTTGACGTTCTGGTTGCCGACCGCGGTGCGCACGTCCTCGAGGGTCAGGCCGGACGCGGCGAGCGCGACGGGGTTGATCTGCACGCGCACCGCGGGGCGCTGCCCGCCGCCGATCGACACAAGCCCGACGCCGGACACCTCCGAGAGCTTCCGCGCGAGGCGCGTGTCGACGTAGTCCTCCACCGCCGGCAGCGGCAGGGTCTCGGAGGTCACCGCCAGCGTCAGGATGGGCGCGTCGGCGGGATTGACCTTCGCGTAGACGGGCGGCATCGGCAGGTCGGTCGGCAGGAACGTCCCGGCCGCGTTGATCGCCGCCTGCACTTCCTGCTCGGCGATGTCGAGCGTGAGGTCGAGCGTGAACTTGAGCGTGATGACCGAGGCGCCACCGGAGCTCGTCGATGACATCTGCAGGAGGCCCGGCACCTGGCCGAACTGCCGTTCGAGCGGCGCCGTGATCGCCGAGGTCATCACGTCCGGGCTCGCGCCCGGGTAGAGCGTCGTGATCTCGATCGTCGGGTAGTCGACTTCCGGCAGTGCCGAGACCGAGAGGCCGAGGTAGCCCATCACGCCCGCGAGCACGACCGCGACCATGGTCAGCGAGGTCGCGACCGGCCGCAGGATGAATAGGCGTGACGGATTCACTGGCTGGAGCCACCCGCGTCCGGGCGGCGGCGCTTTGCGGTCGCCGGCTCCTTGGTGTCCTCGGTCGCGGCTTGAGCGGGCTTGCCGGCGGGCGCGGCGGAGCCGTCGCTCCCGCCCTTGCCCTTCCACTCACCCCTGCCGCGCTTGCCACCGGCCGGCGGCGGCGGCGCATCGACCGCCGCCTCGATCTTGCCGCCGTCCTTGAGCTTGTCGGTGCCTTCGGTGACGACCTGCTCGCCGGCTTTCAGCCCGGCGCTCACCGCGACGAAGTCGGTGTGCTGGATGCCGAGCGTGATCTTGCGGACGCTGACGGTCGAGTCGGCGTTGGCGACATAGACGAAGGTGCCGGGAGTACCGCGCTGCACGGCGGTCGCCGGTATCAGCGTCTGGTTCTCGAGCGTCGCGAGCGTGATCCTGGCGTTCACGAACTCGTTCGGAAATAGCGCGCCGTCGGCGTTGTCGTAGAGCGCCTTCAGCTTCACGGTGCTGGTCGTCGTATCGACGAGGTTGTCGGCACTCTCCAGCGTGCCGTGGGCGAGCACCTGCTTGCGGTCGCGATCGTAGGCATCGACGTGGAGCCTGGCGCCGGACTGCCAGCGGCGCTGGATGTCGGGCGCGCTGTCGGCGGGGACGGCGAACACGACGTTGATGGGCTGGGTCTGCGTGAGCACGACGACGCCGGTCGCGTCGGAGGCATGCACCATGTTGCCGACATCGACTTGCCGCAGGCCCACCCGGCCCGTGAAGGGCGCCGTGATGTGCGTCCAGTCGAGCTGCAGGCGCGCGTTGGCGACGACGCCGCGATCGGTCTGCACGGTGCCGGTGTACTGGCGCACGAGCGCCGCCTGGTCGTCGACCTGCTGTTTCGCGATCGAGTCCTCCGTCAGCAGCGTCTGGTAGCGGTCAAGGTCGCTGCGCGCGCTCGCGAGCAGCGCCTCGTCGCGCGCGAGCTGCCCCGCGGCCTGCTCGAAGGCCGCGGCGAACGGCCGGGGGTCGATTTCGGCGAGCACGGCGCCGCTCTTGACGTCGTGCCCCTCCTGGAAGTTGATGCGCACGAGGAGGCCATCGACGCGCGAGTGGACGACGGCGGTGTTGCGCGCCGTGACGGTGGCGAGCGCATCGAGCGTGACGTCGATGGTGCCGCTGCGCGCGGCGACGGTGCGCACGGGAATCGGCATGTTGCCGTTGCGCCCGCCGCGACCGCCGCCGGGCCCGCCCTGGGCGCCCGGGAGGGGATCGCGCCAGCGGGTGAAGTAGATGGTGACCGCGAGGGCGAGGATCCCGAGGATGACGCCGGCTATTACTGTGGACCGCCTGGACACGGGGCTAAAACTCCTGTCTGCGCGGCTAGGGATCGCGGCGCAATATCGCCTGTATTGTCCTCTGCTTAGGGTAGCCAGCCCTTCTTCCGGCAGGGTAAAGACGTGTAAAGATTTGGCCCGATGCCACGGAGTCCCTCGCTGAACGGGGTGTCGGTGGCGCCCTGCTAGACTGGCGGCAACGGCAGCATGCGTGTGATCCCTTGAAAATCATCATCCTCGGAGCCGGCCAGGTCGGCCGTACGGCCGCCTACCACCTGTCGCGCGAGGAGGCGAACGAGGTCACCGTCGTCGACTCGGACGACGCGGTGCTGAGGGACCTGCAGGACCGCCTCGACATCCGCACCGTCAACGGCAACGCCGCCAGCCCCTCGGTGCTCGAGGCCGCCGGATGCGCCGATGCGAACCTGCTCGTTGCGCTCACCAACAGCGACGAGGTGAACATGGTGGCCTGCCATGTCGCCTGGACGCTGTTCAAGACGCCGACCAAGATCGCCCGCATCCGCGGTGCCGCGTATGCCGCGCGGCCGCAGCTTTTTTCCGAGGGCGCGGGATTCGCCGTCGACGTCTGGATCAGTCCCGAGCAGCTCGTCACCGAGTACGTCGAGCAGCTGATCCACTACCCGGGCGCGCTGCAGGTGGTCGACTTCGCCGAGGGGCGGGTCCGGCTGGTTGGCGTGCGCGCGGTGCAGGGCGGACTGCTGGTCGGGCAACCGCTGCACAACCTCCGCCAGCACCTCAGGGACGTCGAGGCGCGCGTCGCTGCGATCTACCGCAAGGGCCGCAGCGTCAAGCCCGAGGGCGATACGGTCATCGAGCCCGGCGATGAGGTCTTCTTCGTCGCGGCACGCGAGGACATCCGCGTCGTCATGAGCGAGCTTCGCAAGCTCGAGGCGCCGCTCAAGCGCCTCGTCATCGCCGGCGCCGGCAACATCGGCATCCGGCTCGCGCAGGCGCTCGAGATCAAGAACCAGGTGAAGCTCATCGAGCGCGACCCGAAGCGCGCGCGCCACGCCTCCGAGATCCTGAGGAACACCATCGTGCTCGAGGGCGATGCCTCGGACGAGGAGCTGCTGCTCGAGGAGAACGTCGATGGCGCGGACGCCTTCATCGCCGTCACGAATGCCGAGGAGGCGAACATCCTCTCGGCGATGCTGGCGAAGCGCCTCGGCTGCCACAAGGTCATGGCGCTCATCAACAAGCCCTCCTACGCCGAGCTCATGGAGAGCGATCGCATCGACATCGCGATCTCGCCCCAGACCATCACGATCGGCTCGCTGCTCGCGCACGTTCGCCGTGGCGACGTCGCCAAGGTGCACTCCCTCAGGCGCGGCGCGGCGGAGGCGATCGAGGCGATCGCGCACGGCGACAGCGAGACCTCCAAGGTCGTCGGCCGCAAGATCGACGAGATCAGGCTCCCCGAAGGCACGACGATCGGCGCGATCGTGCGCGGCGATGACGTGATCATGGCCCACCACGACACGGTCGTGACCGAGGGCGACCACGTGATCCTGTTCCTGACCGACCGGCGCCACGTCGAGGCGGTCGAGAAACTGTTCCAGGCCGGCGTTTCGTTCATCTAGCGCCCGAGATCCCATGCAACTGTCGATGATCCAGCGGATCCTCGGGCTGATCGTGACGATGTTCAGCCTGACGATGCTGCCGCCGATGGCGGTCTCGGTCGCCTACGACGACGGCCAGTGGCAGCCGTTCGCGCTCAGCTTCGTGATCCTGCTCGCCCTCGGCATGCTGATGTGGCTGCCGGTGCGCCGCGTCGAGCGCGACCTGAAGCTGCGCGACGGCTTCCTCGTCGTCGCGCTCTTCTGGTGCGTGCTTGGCGTCGCCGGTGCCGCGCCGTTCCTGCTCGGCGACCTGCCGCGACTTGGTTTCACCGACGCCGTGTTCGAGTCGGTCGCCGGCATCACGACGACGAGCACGACGGTGCTGGTCGGCCTCGACCGGCTGCCGAAGTCGGTGCTCTGGTACCGCCAGGAGCTGCAGTGGCTGGGTGGCCTCGGTGTCATCGTGCTGGCCGTTGCGCTCTTTCCGGTGCTCGGCATCGGCGGCATGCAGCTGTACAAGTCCGAGGCCCCGGGCCCGGTCAAGGACGAGAAGCTCACCCCCAGGATCACCCAGACCGCGCGCGCGCTCGGCGGGGTATACGTGCTCCTGACCGCGCTTTGCATCGCCGCCTTCGCGCTCGCCGGCATGGACTGGTTCGATGCGATCGCGCACGCGTTCTCGACCGTCTCGACGGGGGGCTTCTCGCCCTATGACGCAGGGCTCGGCCACTTCCACTCCTACGCGATCGACTCGGTCGCGATGGTGTTCATGTTCCTCGGCGCCACGAACTTCGCGCTCCACTTCCTCGTCTGGCGCAGCAAGGACTCGGCCGCCTACTTCAGCGACCCGCAGTTCAGGAGCTATCTCTGGTTCACGCTAGCGCTCATCGTGCTCGTCACCGGCTACCTGCTCGCGACCTATGCGGTGAGCTCGCCGGGCGAAGCGCTGCACGCGGGCGCGTTCGAGGTCGTCTCGATGCTGACGACAACCGGCTTCGTGACGACACCCTTCGCCGCCTGGCCCGGCATGCTGCCGGCGCTGCTCGTGCTCCTCACCTTCGTCGGCGGCTGCGCGGGCTCGACCGCGGGCGGCATGAAGGTGATCCGCTGGCAGCTCGTGCTGATGCAGGCGCAACGCGAACTCATGCGGCTCGTGCATCCGCGCGCGACTCTGCCGGTGAAATTCGCCGACAAGGTCGTGCCCGGACGGGTCCTCGCGGCCGTCACCGGCTTCTTCGCGATCTACCTGGTGCTGTTCGCACTCATGATGCTGCTCGTCATGGCAGCGGGCCTCGACCTCGTCTCGGCGTGGTCGGCGGTCGCCGCCTGCATCAACAACGCAGGTCCCGGGCTCGGCGAGGTCGCATCGACGTTCAAGCTCGTGCCTGATGCCGCCAAGTGGGTGTGCATCGTCGCGATGCTGGTGGGGCGCCTCGAGGTGTTCACGCTGGTCGTGCTCTTCACGCCGATGTTCTGGCGGCACTGAGCCGCCTTAGCTAGCCCTCGACGCTCACCGGGATTCCGGCGATCTTGCCGCGCCACTCGCGGGGACCCGTGTCGTGCACCGACACGCCGCTCGAATCGACCGCAACGGTGACCGGCATGTCCTTCACCTCGAACTCGTAGACGGCCTCCATGCCGAGCTCCGGGAACGCGATGACGCGACTCGCACGGATCGCCTTGGAGACCAGGTAGGCGGCTCCGCCAACCGCGATCAGGTACGCGCTCTTGTGCTGCCTGATCACCTCGATTGCCTCCGGTCCCCGCTCGGCCTTGCCGACCATCGCGAGCAGTCCCGCCTTCGCAAGCATCGTCTCGGTGAACCGGTCCATGCGGTTGGCAGTCGTGGGTCCTGCAGGTCCCACCGCTTCGTTGCCGACGGCATCGACGGGCCCCACGTAGTAGATGAGGCGGTCCTTGAACGAGAGCCCTTCGGGGAGCGGCTGCCCGGCATCGAGGAGTGCGCAGATGCGCTTGTGCGCGGCGTCCCGGCCGGTCAGGAACTTGCCCGACAAGAGCAGCCGCTCGCCCGGCTTCCAGCCCGCAACATCGCTGCGCGTGAGGCCATCGAGGTTGACGCGCCGGACGCTTGCATCCGGCGCCCACGCGACGCGCGGCCAGGTCGAGAGGTCCGGCGGCACGAGCGTCGCCCGCCCCGTGCCATCGAGATGGAAATGGGCGTGACGAGTCGCCGCGCAGTTCGGGATAACGGCCACCGGGAGCGATGCCGCGTGCGTCGGGTAGTCACGGATGCGCACGTCGAGCACCGTGGTGAGTCCGCCAAGACCTTGTGCGCCGATGCCGAGCGCGTTCACGCGATCGAAGATCTCGATCCTAAGCTCCTCGAGCCGCGTCCTCGGACCGCGCGCCTTCAACGCGGGCATGTCGATCGACTCCATCAGCGATTCCTTGGCCAGCAAGAGCGCCTTTTCGGCGCTGCCACCGATGCCGATGCCGAGCATGCCGGGCGGACACCAGCCGGCGCCCATCTCCGGCACCATCTCGAGCACCCAGTCGGCGACCGAGTCGGAGGGGTTCAGCATCGCGAACATCGACTTGTTCTCGCTGCCGCCGCCCTTCGCCGCCACGGTCACGTCCACCGCGTCGCCCGCGACGAGCTCGACGTGGACGACGGCGGGCGTGTTGTCGCGCGTATTGCCGCGCTTGCCGGCGGGGTCGGCCACGATCGAGGCGCGCAGGCGATTGTCGGGGTCGAGATAAGCGCGGCGCACGCCCTCGTTGATCATGTCCTCGAGCGATCGGCTCGCGTCCCAGCGCACGTTCATGCCGACCTTCACGAACACGACGACGATGCCGGTGTCCTGGCAGATCGGCCGGTGTCCCTCGGCGCACATCCGCGAGTTGGTCAGAATCTGCGCGATCGCATCGCGCGCCGCAGGACTCCGCTCGAGTTCATACGCCCGGCCCATCGCCTGGATGAAGTCGGGCGAGTGGTAGTAGGAGATGTACTGCAGGGCATCGGCGACGCTGTCGATCAGGTCACTCTCGCGGATGACGGCCATTGGCGTTCCCGGGGTCGCGCTGCGGATGCGCAGGCGGGCACTTTATCAGGCCTCGTCCGCCGCGCGCGCGGCACGCGGTTCAGACGGGCGTGCGCTCGGCGCCGTAGAGGAGCAGTTCGACCTTGTCACGGTGGGTACGCGACAGCTTCAGTTCCTGGCCGCCCTCGAGCGTCAGGAAGTACTCGCCGTTGGCGTGCGGCCTGAGCTTGCGGACGCGCTTGAGGTTCACGATCGCCGAGCGGTGGATCCGCTGGAACGCCGTCGGGTCGAGCGACGCCTCGAGGTCCTTCATCGTGCCCCGGAGCACGTGCGTCGCGTTGCCGGCATGCACGCACATGTAGTCACCGGCGGCGTCGATCCAGTCGATCTCCGTGCTCCTGAGCCTGACGACCTCGCGGCCCGTCCTGATCGCGATCACCTCCGGGAACCGGCTCGCCGGCGTCGTCATGCGCGCGAGCAGCATCTCAGGATCAAGCTCGCCGGCGCCCTGCACGTCGGCGAGGAGCCCGAGCATGCGCTCGCGCTGCTTGAGCGCGGCGCGTTCATCCAGGGACTGGCGCACGCGCACGAGCGCGTGCTCGAGCCTGGTGTCCTCGACCGGCTTCAGCAGGTAGTCGAGCGCCCGCGCCTCGAAGGCGTCGATCGCGTAGCGGTCGAAGGCGGTCACGAACACGACCACCGGCATCGAGTCCTGTGGCAGGCGCGCGAGCACGTCGAAGCCTGAAAGCCCCGGCATCTGGATGTCGAGGAACATGAGGTCGGGCTCGAGGCTGATCGCTTTCTCGATCGCCTCGCGGCCGTTCTCGCATTCGCCGACGATCTCGACGTCGGGGGCCGCGGCGAGCCTGAGCTCGAGGCCGCGGCGGGCGAGGCGCTCGTCGTCGACGAGCAGCGTGCGTATGCGCTTCACGCGACGATCTCCGCCGGGAACTCGATGTCGATCCTAAGTCCCGGCGAGGTGTTGTGGCTCGCGAACCGCGCCCGGTCGCCGTACAGCACCTGCAGGCGCTCGCGGGTGTTGCGTAACCCGACGCCGCGGCCACTGCCGATGTTGACGCCGTTCGGCACGCCCGGGCCGTCGTCGGCGACGTGCAGCAGGAGCCGCTGGCCGATCAGGCGTGCACCGATGTGCAGCGTGCCGCCGGTCTCGGACGGGGCGATCGCGTACTTGAGCGCGTTCTCCACGAGCGGCTGCAGCAGGAGCGAGGGCACCATCGCTTCCTGCGCGCCCGGATCGATCGAGAGATCCAGGCGTAGCCTCGGCCCGAAGCGCAACTTCTCTATGCCGAGGTACAGGTCGAGCGCCTCGAGCTCGGCCTTCAGCGTCACCTTCTTCATCGGATCCTGGTCGAGCGTGTGGCGCAGGAACGCCGACAGGCGCGTGACGGCCTGGTTGGCCGTCTGGTTGTCGCGATCGAGGATCAGCGTCGAGATGGCATTCAGCGTGTTGAACAGGAAGTGCGGGTTCAGCTGGTAGCGCAGCATCTTGACCTGCGTTTCCTGTGCGAGCGCCGTCGCGCGCAGGGTCGCCTCGCGCTCGCGCTGCGCCGCCTCGTAGTAGTGGATCCCGAGGTAGAGCGCCGACCAGCACAGCAGCAGGTAGGTCGAGACGAGTGCCTCGGCATAGATGCGCGCCCAGCTCTGCTGCAGCATCGCCCACTCGTGCATCGAGACGACATAGCCCATGTCGATCTCGAACCGCCACGTGAGGGCCGCGAGGTACACGAGCACCAGCACCGTCGGGACGACGATGGCCGGTGGTCGATCGCGCACCTCGCGGTAGGCGTAGCGCAGGAGCGAGGACAGGACAAAGCCGGTGATCGCGGCGCCGACGACGACGCGGAAGTAGCCGGCGAACTTGTTGGCACCAGCCTCCATCGGGTAGAAGAGCGCGACGAAGTAGTTCGCGGCGAAGTACGCGCTCCAGCCGAGCGCCTGCAGCAGCCAGAAGGCGGCCTCGCGACTCAGCAGCAGTCGCCCGATCGGCCGCGGCACGGCGTCGGCAGCCGCAAGGGTCCGTGAGACGGCAGCGTGCATCCCGACAGCGTAGACGAGGCCGGGGCGGGAAGTGATCGCTTTGCCGCCCCCAGGCAGCAACTCACCGAGGGTTCCGGTCGGTCCGCTCGCCGGCCCCACCCGACCCCGGCACACCCTCCTCGAGGCCGCTCGGTCAACGGGTGGAACGACGACGGCTCACTCCACCTGAGGCGATTTTATGGCGCTTCTGGAAGTCGTTAAAGCCAGAAGTTGATCGATAAGCGGGACTTTACGAATATTAAACCCATTTTCTACGATAACTGAATAATGTAGAATTATTATTCATTTTATTGCGGTTATTTTTATAAATGTGGAATTCAAATGCATATCTATTGGATTAAAGCCGCATAAAGTGGGGCGTTTAAAACATCGGCGGAACCGGCCGGGTGCGCTGTCATCCTGTGACCAGCGGCTGGAGGGCCTGCGATGATTGGTCTGCTGCAGCGGGTAACCGAAGCGAAGGTGGCCGTCGAGGCGACAACGGTCGGCGCGATCGGTCCCGGGATCCTCGTGCTCCTCGGGGTCGAGCGTGCCGACACGACCGCCGAGGCCGACCGGCTGCTCGAACGGATCACGACCTACCGGATCTTCGAGGACGAGACCGGGCGGATGAACCGGAGTGTTCTCGACACCGGTGGGGCGCTTCTCGTCGTCTCGCAATTCACGCTCGCCGCCTCGACCCGCAACGGCACACGCCCGGGCTTCCAGGGCGCCGCGGTGCCGGCGGAGGGTGAGCGGCTCTACGACTACTTCGTCGCTGCCGCGCGTCGCCGGGTCGCGACAGTGGAAACGGGCCGCTTCGGCGCAATGATGCGGGTAAGCCTCACCAACGACGGGCCGGTCACGTTCTGGCTGCAGGTCAGTCCGGGAACCTAAGGGTGGTTTATTCGCTCAGACAGTGGCTTAGCTCACGATCTGGGCCCCGGCCCTTTGAGTTATGATCACTAGCCCGGTTTTTGCGGGCACCTGGAGACGCACATGGGTAGTTTGGGATTCAAAGAATTGCTGCTGATCCTGGTACTCGCGCTCGTGATTTTCGGCACGAAGAAGCTGCGTAGCATCGGTGGCGACCTGGGCGCCGCAATCGGCGAGTTCAAGAAGTCGATGAACGCGGGTGAAAAAGAGGACGAGCAGAAGCCGCTGAAGCAGATCAGTGGCCAGGATGCCGAATTCGCGACCACCGAGAAGCAGGGCGCAAAGCCCGAGCAAAAGTCGAACGTTTGACGGGCGTC
Organism: Pseudomonadota bacterium; assembly: GCA_025356075.1. Taxonomy (GTDB): domain Bacteria; phylum Pseudomonadota; class Gammaproteobacteria; order Steroidobacterales; family Steroidobacteraceae; genus CAIKZZ01. The sequence goes on from JANXUT010000068.1 coordinate 87,854, forward strand.
CCGCCCGGCACAGACTAACGAGCGATCGTCGAGGTGGGCTCCGGCGAAATTCTGGTGATCCTGCTCATCGCGCTCGTCGTGCTGGGCCCGGAGAAACTGCCGAAGCTCGCCGCTGACATCGGTCGCTGGGTTGGCCGCGCGCGCGCGATGGCGCGTCAGCTGCGCACCCAGCTCGACCAGGAAGTCCATCTCGAGGACCTGAAGCGCGAGCAGCAGAAGGCGAGCAGCGCCCCGCCGCCGCCGGCCGCCCCAACGACATCGACCGAGGCTTCGCCGCCCGCGGTTGCCACGGCCGTAGTTTCCGCCTTCGACCCGACCGCCGGCGCGCCCGCTGCGCCTGCCGCGGTGGCCGCGAGTGCCGATCCCGCGCCCGCACCGCCCTCGCCGCCCACACCCGCTGCCGCCGATGGCCAGCACTGAGCCCGAGGGCGACCGCGAGTCGCTGGCCGAAGGCACGCTGATCTCGCATCTCCTTGAGCTGCGTACGCGCCTGGTGCGCTCCGCCACCGCGGTCGCGATCGTTGCGATTCCCTGCCTCTACTTCGCGAACCAGCTCTTCGCGTTCGTCGCGCAGCCGCTGCTTAAGGCGCTGCCGAAGGGCGCGACGATGATCTCCATCAGCGTCATGGGACCGCTGATGACGCCATTCAAGCTGGCGCTCTACATCGCGCTGGTGCTCGCGATGCCGTACGTGCTCTACCAGATCTGGGCGTTCATCGCGCCGGGGCTCTACAAGCACGAGAAGCGGTTCGCGACGCCGCTGCTGATCTCGAGCGTAATCCTCTTCTACGCGGGGATCGCCTTCGCGTTCTTCGCCGTATTCCCGCTCATGTTCGCGTTCTTCACGGCGACCGCTCCCCCCGGCGTGCAGATGATGACGGACATGACCCAGTACCTCGATTTCGTACTGGTGCTGTTCCTCGCCTTCGGGCTCGCCTTCGAGATCCCGGTCGCAATCGTGCTGCTCGTCTGGACCGGGCTCATCAAGATCCGGACGCTGACCAGCAATCGCGGCTACGTGCTGCTCGGCGTCTTCATCCAGGCCGCGCTCATCACGCCGCCGGACGTGTTCTCGATGACCGCGATGGCGCTGCCGATGTACGCGCTCTACGAGATCGGCATCATCATGGCGCGCATCCTCGCCAAATCGAAGCTCGAGGCACGTGCCGCCGAAGAGCGCGAGGGCGAAGCCAAGACATAAGGGCGGGCGCGTTGCTACCGCGCCGCAACATCCGTCACACTCCGGCAGCTTTTGCCTGCCCGTGTCAGGGCCGAGGATGAGTGCCGAATGTCCGCGATGAACCCGGCCGAGCGCACGTTCTTCGGCCATCCGCGTGGCCTGGCGACCCTCTACGGCACCGAGTTCTTCGAGCGCTTCAGCTACTACGGGTTGCGCGCCCAGCTCATCCTGTTCGTGACGCTCGCGGTCGCGAACGGCGGCCTCGGCGTGAGCGAATCGACGGGCGGGGCGATCTACGGCCTGTACACGAGTTCCGCCTACCTCCTCTCGTTGCCCGGCGGCTGGATCGCCGACCGCATCCTCGGCCAGCGCCGCTGCGTGATCGTCGGCGGCGTGCTCATCTCGCTCGGCAACTTCATGCTGTGGGTGCCGGGGTCCGCGCTCCTCTTCTACTTCGGACTGATGGTCGTCGCCTTCGGCACGGGCATGCTGAAGCCCAATGCGAGCGCGATGGTCGGCGAGCTTTACCAGGGGCAGCCCGGCGCGCGGCGCGATGCGGCGTTTTCGATCTTCTACATGGGCATCAACATGGGAGCGACGCTCGGCGCGCTCATCGCCGGGGGCGTCGGCGAGACGCTTGGCTACCGCTGGGGCTTCTTCACCGCGGGCGCCGCGATGCTGCTCGGCCTCCTCTGGTTCCGTTCGAGCAGCCAGTGGCTCGGCGACGTCGGCCTCGTTCCCACGGGCACCTCGCCCGCGGAGCGGCAGCGCAACGTTCGCTGGCTGCTCGCCGGGGTGCTGCTCCTCATCGCAGGCGTCGCAACGGTCGCCTCGGGCACCGTGCAGGCGAGCGCGGCCGACCTCGCGACCTGGTCGTTCACGTTCATGGTCACGCTCGCGGTGCTCTTCTTCGGCGGCGTGCTCCTCTTCGGCGGCCTCGATGCGGCAGCGCGCAAGCGCGTCTGGGTCATCATCGTGTTCTTCCTGTGCGGCGCGCTCTTCTTCGCGGGCTACGAGCAGGCCGGCAGCACGCTCAACCTGTTCGCGCGCGACCTCACGGACCGGTCGCTGTTCGGCGGCTTCTTCACGGTGCACGAGCACCCGGCCGCGTGGTACCAGTCGGTCCCGTCGATCTACGTGATCCTGCTGTCGCCGTTCTTTGCGTGGCTGTGGATCGCGCTCGGGCGACGCAACCTCGACCCGTCCGCGCCGCTCAAATTTGGCATCGGCCTCGCGCTCCTCGGGGTCGGCTTCGCGGTGCTGATCCTCGCCGCGAACCTCATCATCGCCCAGGGCGGCAAGGTCGGCCCGCAGTGGCTGCTGCTGACCTACCTTTTCCACACCTTTGGCGAGCTGTGCCTCTCCCCCATCGGGCTTTCAAACGTCACCAAGCTCGCGCCGCCGCGCTTCGTCAGCCAGATGATGGGCATGTGGTTCCTCGGCACCGCGATGGGCAACCTCGCCGCTGGCCTCATCGGCGGGCGGATCGGCAGCGCGGTCGCGACGATGCCCGCCGAGTTCACCCACATGGCGCTCTATGGGGTCGGCGCGGGCGTCCTCATGATGCTGCTGTCGCCCGTGTTCCGTCGCTGGATGGGCGGCGTCCGCTAATGACCCCGCTGGAGTAACGATCATGGACGATACCCCGCAACTGAGCGTGCGCGCAGTGCTCCTGTCGATCGCGCTGACCGTCGTGCTCGCGGCGGCGAACGCATACCTCGGACTCTTCGCGGGCCTGACGGTCGCGACGGCGATTCCCGCCGCGGTCGTCTCGATGGGCGTCCTCAAGCTCCTCGGGCGCAGCAGCATCCTCGAGAACAACATCGTCGCGACCGGCGCCTCGGCGGGCTCCTCGATCGCGGCCGGCACCGTGTTCACGATGCCGGCGCTCGTGATCCTCGGCCACTGGAGCCACTTCGACTACTGGTGGGTGCTGACGATCATCGGGCTCGGCGGCCTGCTCGGCGTGCTCTTCTCGGTGCCGCTCAGGCGCACGCTGATCATCGACCAGGACCTGCAGTTCCCGGAGGGCGTCGCGACGGCGGAGCTCCTGCGCGCCTCGAGCGACACGGGCGGCGGCGCGCGCCTGCTCGGCCTCGCCGCGCTCGCGGGCGCGGTGTTCAAGCTGCTGATGTCGGCAGTGCGCTTGATTCCCGAGTCGTTCACGCTCGCCGGGTTCCTCGGCAAGCGCACGATTGCCTACCTCGGCATCAACCTCTCGCCCGCGCTCCTCGGAGTCGGCTACATCGTCGGCATCAACATCGGCCTCGTCATGGTGGCTGGCGGCCTGATCGCGTGGTGGCTGTTCATCCCGATCTACAACACGTTCCTCTTCGACCACGACCCCAGCCTCGCGACCGCGCTCCTCGGCGTCGACGCCGAGACGGCCGCGAACCTGATCTGGACGCGCAAGGTGCGCTACATCGGGGTCGGGGCGATGCTGATCGGCGGACTATGGGCACTCTGGACGCTGCGCTCCTCGCTGCTGTCGGGCGTCAAGAGTGGTCTTGCTGCCAAGGAGACGGGCGGCGCCCTCGCCGAGACCGAACGCGACCTGCCGATGCCCTTCATCCTCGCGGGCATCGTGCTGTTCGTTATCCCGCTGTTCGCGCTCTACATGGTCGTCGTCGGCAGCTTCAGCATCGCGGCGACGATGGCCGTGATCATGGTGGTCGCCGGCTTCATCTTCTCCTCCGTCAGCGGCTACATGGCAGGGCTCGTTGGCTCCTCCAACAACCCGGTCTCCGGCATCACGATCTCGACGATCCTGTTCGCTTCGCTCGTGCTGCTCGCCTTCCTCGGCCACGGCAGCACGGTGGGGCCCGTCGCGGCGATCCTGATCGGCGCCGTGACCTGCAGCGCCGCCGCGGTCGCCGGCGACAACCTGCAGGACCTGAAGGCCGGACGGCTGCTGGGTGCGACGCCGTGGCGGCAGCAGGTCATGCTCGCGATCGGCGCGGTCGCGGGCGCCGCGATCATGGCACCGGTCCTGAACCTCCTGCTCGAGGCCTACGGCATCGGCACGCCGGCGCACGCCGGGGTCAAGGCGCTGAACGCTCCGCAGGCGACGCTGATGGCCGCGGTCGCGAAGGGTATCTTCGTCGGCGGCCTGCCCTGGGACATGATCGGCCTCGGCGCACTCGTCGGCGCGGGCGTCATCGTGCTCGACCAGCTGCTCGCGCGCAGCGGCAGCCGCTGGCGCGCGCCGGTGCTCGCGGTCGCGGTCGGCATCTACCTGCCGCTCGAGTACACGAGCCCGATCTTCCTCGGTGGCGTGATCGCCGAGGTCGTCGATCGCTGGCAGGCGCGCCACAATCCCGGCAAGGATCCCGAGCAGCTGCGCCGGCGCGGGCTCCTGTTCGCCTCGGGCCTCATCGCGGGCGAGGCGATCGTCGGCGTCCTTATTGCGATTCCGATCGTGCTCTCGGGCGACGTCGACGTGCTCGCCGTACCGCAGGCACTCCGGCTCGGCCAGTGGCTCGGGCTCGCGGGGCTCGCGCTGATCGCCTGGCGCCTCTACCGCAGCGCGATATCGCCGGCCGACAGCAAGCGCTGACATAACTTTGCGGCGTTGTCGCTGCCCGAAGACGCTTCCGCCGTCATCCCTCGGTCCGCGCCGGCGTTAGGCTCTGCGTTCCAACGCGGAGGGCTCGCCATGCCTTGCCATTTCCTGTCAAAGTTCTCACGGCGCGTGCTTGGGCTTGCGCGCGCAGTCGCGGCGCCGGCGCTGTTCGCGCTCGTCTGCGCCTGCGGCGGCGGCGGCAACATGGGCGGGAGCTCGACGCCGGCGCCCTCCGGCTGCTCGGCCTCGAGCTGCGGCACGGCGATGCTGACGCTGACCGATGCGACCGGTGACTTCACGAGCTACAGCGTCGATGTCACCTCGCTCAAGCTGACCAAGGCCGACGGCGCCGTCCTCGAGACGCTGCCCGCGACGACGCGGGTCGACTTCACCCAGCTCGTCGACGTCACCGAGCTCGTGACCGCCGCGGCGATACCCCAGGGCGATTACGTCTCGGCCTCGATGACGGTCGACTACTCGAATGCGGCCGTCTTCGTCGAGGTGAACGGCGCTCCGGTGCAGGCCTCGCTCATCGACGGCAGCGGCAATGCGCTCACCTCGCTCACGCTCAACGTCGAGCTCGACAGCGCCCACCACTTCATCGTCTCGCCCGGCCGGGCCTCCCGCCTCGCGCTCGATTTCAACCTGGCGGCTTCGAACACCGTCGATGTGACGAAGACGCCGCCGGTCGTCACGGTCCAGCCATTCATGGTCGCGACCGTCGTGCCGAGTGATACCAAGGACATCCGCGTCCGTGGCGCGCTCGTGAGCGTCGATACGGCGGCGGCGACGTACACGGTCGACCTCAGGCCCTTCGACAACGACACGGGTAGCAGCGACCAGGTCGTCGTCAACACGACGGCGCAGACGACCTTCGAGGTCAACGGCGCGCCTGCGACGGGCGCCGCCGGTATCACCGCGCTCGGCTCGCTCGCCGCGGGCGCCTGGACGGTTGCGTTCGGGACCCTGTCGACGACCGACCACAGCTTCACGGCGAGCCGCGTGCTCGCGGGCTCCAGCGTCGTGATGCCCTCGCTCGACGGACTCCTCGGCGTCGTCACGGCCAGGACCGGCAACACGCTCTCGGTGCGCGGCGCGACGCTGCACTCGCACACCGACCAGCACGATCGCTTCATGCCGAGGACGGTGACGCTCAGCATCGGCGATGCCACCGCCTTCACCGTCGCCGGCCAACCGACGGCCGCGCCTACCGTGGCCTGGCCTTCGGTCGGCAGCGCGATCACGGCATTCGGGACCGCCGGCGCCGATGCGAGTGGCAACCCCACCTTCGACGCGACAGCCGGACGCGTGCGCCTCGAGATCACTTCGCTGTGGGGCTTCCCCGTTGCCGCGAGCGCAGGCTCCGTGACGCTCAACGTCCAGGCGATCGAGGGGCTGCCCCCGGCCAGCTTCAATTTCGCCGGCACCGGCACCACGAGCGCCCAGGACTCGAACCCGGCGATGTACGTGGTCACGACCGGGACGCTGCCGCTGCCAACGGTGAGCAGCACGAGCCCGATCCGCTACATCGGCATCGTGCAACCGTTCGGGTCGGCACCGCCCGACTTCAACGCCCTGACGGCGGTTGACTTCGCCGACGTGTTCGCGAAGCTCGATGTCGACTTTGGGCAGGGCTCGGCCGCCGCGTTCAGTTCGGTGGGCGCGAGCAGCCTCGTGCTGAACCTCGCCGATCCTCTCCTCGGCCACGAGCACGTGATCCAGGCGGGGCCGCTCGTCATCGACCTCACGACGCTCGCGGCGAGCCCCCCGATCGTGCCGGACCCGGCGGGTCCGGACATGTTCGCGATCGAGGGTGGGGGCGGCAGCGGCAGCGGAACGCTGAACATCTATCTCAGCTACGCCGAGTTCGAGACCGCGCTCGCCAGCAAGCTGACCGGCACGACCACGGTGAGGCGCGTGCTCGCGATCGGCCACTACGACAGTGCGTCGAACACGTTCACGGCGCGCCAGATCGACGTGATCCTCGCCAGCGGCGGGTGAACGAACCCCCCGGCCGGGACGGCGCGTGCGCCCCGGCCGGTTCGCGTCCGCCCGCAGGCGGTGTGGCATGCTGGGGCGCCCCGGCCGACCCGCTGCCCTGCCCCGCGATGACCACGCCCCGATCCGGCTCCCCCCGCCTGCTGCTCGTCTGCTTCGCCCTCGTCTACCTGATCTGGGGCTCGGCGTTCGCGGCCTCGAAACTCGTCGTGCACGACCTGCCGCCGCTCCTCGCGGGCGCGGTGCGGTTCATCATCGCCGGGCTCGGGCTTGCGGCGGTGGCGGCGTGGCGCGGCGCGCGCGTGCCGCGCGAGCCCATCGAGTGGCGGCACTTCGCCGTCATGGCGTTCCTCCTGATCGTCACCTCGAGCGGCGTGAATGCGCTGGCGCTCCGGTACGTCGCCTCGAACGAGTCGGCGCTTCTCAACGTGAGCTCGGCATTCTTCATCCCGCTGCTCGGCGTGCTCGGCGCGCGCGGCCATCCGCTGACGCGACGCGCGGCGGCGGGGCTGCTGCTCGGGTTCTGCGGCGTTGCGTTCCTGATGTGGCCGAAGTCCGGGTTCTCGATCTCGAACCTCGGCTGGCAGGTGGCGATCCTCGGCGCCTGCTTCGCGTGGGCGCTCGGCACGCTCTACTACCGGCGGATCCACTCGACCACGGCACCGCTCATGTTCACGGCGCTCGAGCTCGTGCTTGGCGGCCTGATGCTGGCCGTGATCGCGATCGCCCAGGGTGATCCCGCGCGCTGGCGGCCGACGTGGCCGAGCATGGTCGGGCTCGTGTTCCTGACGGTGTTCAGCTCCGGCATCGCCTACACGGCGTTCGCCTACCTGATGCGCCACACGACGCCGGCGCGGCTCGGCACCTATGCGTACGTGAATCCCGTCGTCGCCGCCTGCGTCGGCTGGCTCGTGCTCGGCGAGGGGTTCTCGCGGATGCAGCTCCTGGGCACCCTGATCATCCTGACCGGCGTCGTGCTCGTGTCGCTGCCGGATGGGGACGGGCGGCGGCGCAGCGCCGAGGCGCCGCCCGCCGAGGCGACGCCTTAACGTCCGCGCGCGAGCGCGCCGCCGAACCAGCCGACGACGCTGACGATGATCGCCGTGCCGAGCGCCGCCCCGAACCCCGCCACGTGCATCCCCGGCAGCAGCCGCGCGACCAGCGCCACCATCGCGGCGTTGATGACGAGCAGGAAGAGCCCGAGCGTGACGATCGTGATGGGGAGCGTCAGGATCACGAGGAGCGGCCGCAAGAGCGCGTTCACGATGCCAAGCACGAGGCCGGCGACGATGATGGTATCGGGCTTGTTGAACGTGAGGCCGGCGATGAGGAACGTGGCGAGCCACAGTCCGAGCGCCGAGAACACGCCGCGCAGCAGTAGTCCTATCATGAGCGCACCCCCGAAACGATTGGTCTAGCGGTAGCGGCTGCCGTGGCGGATCACGATCTCGACGTCGGCGAGGCGCTCGATGTGCCGCAGGGCATCGCCGCGCACCGCAATGATATCCGCGTACTTGCCCGGCGACACGCTGCCGTTCTCGTGTTCCTCGCCCATCGCCAGTGCCGCATCGAGCGTCGCGGCCCGGATGGCCTCGGGCGGGGTGAGCCCGGCTTCGAGCACGAGTGCCTCGACCTCCTGCCAGGTCGCGCGCGAGTGGACGTGCGCGGGCAGCCCTGCGTCCGAACCGACCAGCAGGCGGGTGCCCGCTGCGCGGGCGCTTCTCAGGCGCTGGCCTAGCACGGCACGCCTGAGCGCCGGCGTCTCGTAGAGGTTGAGGGTCGACAGGTTCCTGAGCGACCCGCGCACGTCATCGGCGATGATTGCTGGCAGGCCCTCGCGCCAGCGCACGTCATCGAGCGGCTCGGCGTTCCTGAGCAGCCATTCGTGGTTGGTCAGCGCCGAGACGCCCGTCGTCCACGCGACCGGCAGGTCGCGGGCGGCGCCCGCGCGAAGCGCCGCCGCGGCCGCCTCCGGCAGCTCCGGCGCAAGATCGGTGCCGAGCCCGATGAGCCCGCGCGCGCCGTGAGCGAGCGCCGGGGCGATGTCGGCGTCGTGGCGCACGTCCGCGTACCAGGGTACGCCTGCATCGCGCGCCGTGACGCTGAGCGCGGCGATCTCCGCCTCAGTCCAGTCGTTCGCGGCGCCGACCACGATGAAATCAACACCCGCGCGCACCAGGCGCTCCACCTTCTGCTTCGCCTCGACGGGGCCGTTGATGTTCCAGCGGTAGTCGTGCGTGCGCGGCGGGGCGTCCTTCTCGAGGACCGGCCCCGATACGTAGAGCGTCGGGCCCGGGATCCGCTGCGTGCGGATGCGCTCGCGCACCGAGATCGCCGCCTCGATGGGCGATGCGACATCCCGCGCGCTCGTGACGCCGGCGAGGAGCAGCTGGTGCGCGGCCGCCGGCATCACCACGCGCTCGGCGATCGGCACGTAGGATTCGTCCCAGCGCGCGCCGTCGGCGTGGCCGAGGCGCGAGAGGTGCACGTCCAGGTCCCACAGCCCCGGCAGCACCGTCATGCCCTCGGTCGAGATGACCTCCGCGAGTGCCGGGACCGGCAGCGTGCCGATCTGCCCGACGGCCATGATCCGGTCGCCGTCGATGAGGATCACGCTGTCGGGTAGCGCGGGGCCTCCCGAGCCATCGAGCAGCACGCCGCCAACGAGCGCGCGCAGCTCGCCGGCCGCCGCGCTGAGCGACAGCGCGAGGCCGAAGGCCGCGAGGGCGAGGGCGAGCCCGCGACGGATCATTTCGGGGGTGCCGGCGGCTGCTCGGCTTCGATCGTGCGCTTCAAGCTGTGCAGCCAGTACGTCCAGCCCTGCCGGAGCCACAGGAAGTAGGTGTCCCAGTCGCGCTCGCCAGGGACCCCGGCGCCGAGGATGCGCACGACGGTGCGGCCGGGCTTCAAGTCAAAGAGCACGTCCTCGACCATCGGGCCCTTCGGCAGCGGCGGCAGCGCGGGATCCGGCATGTAGATGAGCCTGAGCCGGCGGTCCTGCTCGAACACGTCGAGGATCGCGTCGCGGACGCTGCCGTCGCGCAGCTTCACTTTAAGCGTGCCGCCCTTGCGCGGGTCGACGCTGGCCTCGGCCGCGTACCAGCGCTCCAGCCACTCCTTGCTCGTGAAGGCGCTGAACACGCGGGCCGGAGGCCGCTGGATCTCGATGAATTGCGCGTAGCCGCGCGTCGCTTTGCTCATGGGGCGTCTGCTCGGGCGTCGGTGTATTCTGCCCGCCGGACGGTTCGCTCGATAGAGCGATCGACCGCGAGTGTTGCCGCTAGGTTTAAGGGGGTTCCAATGAGTCTGGTTGCCATCGTGACGGGTCTTGCGCTCATCCAGTACATGTACTTCGGCTATCAAGTCGGCGGCGCTCGCGGGCGCCTCGGCGTGAAGGCTCCCGCCATCACCGGCAACGAGCAGTTCGAGCGCTATTTCCGGGTGCAGCAGAACACCCTCGAGCTCCTCGTCGTGCTGCTGCCATCCCTGTGGATGTTCGCGAGCTACCTGAGCGCGCCGACCGCGGCGGCGCTCGGCGCGGTCTACCTGGTCGGCCGCTTCGTTTATTCGATCGGCTACGTGAAGGACCCGGCGAAGCGCAGCGCCGGCTTCGGCCTGTCGTTCCTGCCGATCGCGGCGCTGCTGCTCGGCGGCCTCTACGGGGCCATCCGCGTCGCGCTCGCGGGCTGAGGAGGGGTCGCGCTCAGCCGGAGGCTGCGCTCAGGCTCGAGCTGCGCCGCAGGTCGCGATCGCGCTCGAGGCGCCGCTCGGCCGCGGCGAGGGCTGTGCCGGCGTCGCGCCCGTCGCGCGGCGTCGAGGCGACGCCGACGCTGACCGCGCAGCGCACCAGGCGCTTGCCCGTGTCGAGCGTCGTCGCATGCACCGCGTGCCTGATCCGCTTTGCGGCCGCCTGCGCGGCGTTCTGGTCGGCGCTCGGCAGCAGCACCGCGAACTCATCGCCGCCCCAGCGCGCGGCGATGTCGGTCTCGCGCAACGTGCGCTTCAGCGCCTCGGCGACGAGCTTGAGCGCCGCGTTCCCGGCGTCGTGGCCGTACTGCTCGTTGAGTCGCCGCGCGCCCTCGAGGTCGACGAGCAGCACGCCGCACGGCTGGTCGCGCCGCGTCGCGTCGCTGAGCTCGTACTTCAGGCGTTCGAGGAAGACCGCGCGGGTCGCGAGCCCCGTCAGTGAATCGCCGTCCGTGAGCGCCGTCGCCCGCCGCCGCGCGCTCAATACCGCCGTGCCAAGCTGCGAGGTCAGCCACGCGACCACGAGCAGCGGCCCGATGACGACCAGCGAGCGGCCGGCAAAGGCGGCCGTGAGCGCGGCGCCGCCCGGGCGCACGCCCGCGATGATCAGGTAGGCGATGACGATCGCGCCGACGTGCAGCGCGAGCCGGGGCGGTGGCAGTACCAGCGAGGCGAGCACGATCGGCAGCAGGTAGAGGCTCTCGAGCGGACTCTCCGCACCACCCGTGAACCAGGCGATCACCGTGATGAACGCGGTCATCGAGCAGATCTCGACCTCGAGCGCGAGCCCGGGCCTCGCGCGCGCGAACTGCGGCAGCCTGAGCGCGACGCTGATCGCGGCGAACACCACGATCGCAACGCCGATCGGCAGCGTGTTGCTGCGCTGGGCGGCGACGATCTGGTAGAGGAGTACGACGCTCAGCACCAACCAGTCGGCGAGCGCGACGTGACGCACCAGCCCGTCGAGGTCCTGGTCGTCACGCGGGGAATTGCCGCGACGGTCGTGCACGACGATCGCTTGCGGCGCCAGGGTCAACCGGCGAGCGCCGGCACGTCCGGCGTGCCGAAGTCGCCGCCGCCAGCGGCGACGAGCTCGTAGAGGGACAGGTCGGCGAGCACGTCGCTGAGCGGGATGGGCTTGCCGATCGCGAAGCCCTGGCCGTAGTCGACGCCGAGGTTCGCCATCCGGATCCTGAGTTCATCCGTCTCGACGTACTCGGCGACGGTGGTGATCCCCATCGCCCGCGCGAGCTGCGCGACTGCCTTGACCATCGATTCGGAGCGGGCGTTGGAGATCGCATCGCGCACGAAGCTGCCGTCAATCTTGAGCACCGACACGGGCAGGCTCTTGAGGTAGGCGAGCGAGGAGGCGCCGGTGCCGAAGTCATCGAGCGCGAACTGGCAACCGAGGTTCCTGAGGCGCTGCATGAAGGATTCGGCGCGCTCGAGGTGCGTGACGGCCGCGGTCTCGGTGAGCTCGAAGCAGATGATGTCCGGCGGGATGCCGGCGGCGCCAAGCGCCGCCTCGATCATCGCCGCCGAATCCGGGTCGCTGACCGACTGGCCCGACAGGTTGATCGCGAAGCGCGCGACGCGGCCCTTGAGGACCGACGCATGGGCGCCGAGCTCCATCATCGCGTGCTCGACGACCCACTTGTCGATCGCCGGCATCAGCTGGTAGCTCTCGGCCGCCGGCAGGAACTTGGCGGGCGGCAGGAGCTCACCGGTCTCCGTCAGCATGCGGATCAGGATCTCGAAGCGCGGCTCGGCCGGGCCCACCGACAGCGGCAGGATCGGCTGCGCGTACAGGCGGAAGCGATCGGTCGCGATCGCCTCGCGCAGGCTCGCGATGATCTGCACCTCGCCGTGGCGGCGCACCATGCTGACATCGCCATTGTCGAAGGTCTCGACGCGATCGCGGCCATGATCCTTGGCGGCCTTGCTCGCGATCTCGGCGGTGGCGAGCGCGTGCGAGAGCGGATGCTTGGAATTGGCGGGCAGCGCGGCGACGCCGGCCGAGAGGCTGACGCGCAGCACGCCCTCGGTGCGCTGCTGGGTAAGCTCGGCAACGCTCGTGCGGATGGCCTCGGCGGCCTCGGTCGCGGCCTCGGCGCTCGCGCCGGCGAGGAAGATCGCGAAGCGATCCCCGGAGATGCGCGCGCAGAGCGCGCCCAAAGGCGCGCGCCGGCGCACGACCTCGGCGACCTTGGCGATGGTTTCATCGCCGACGTGCATGCCGAAGTTCTCGTTGATGACGTGCATCTGGTCGATGTCGAGGTAGACGACCGCATCGGCCGCGTGCGTCTCGCGGGTCGCGAGCAGCGCATCGACCTGCTGCTCGAACGCGCCGCGCGACAGGAGTCCCGTCGAGGCGTCGTAGTTGGTCAGCAGGATCGAGGTGACCTTGCGGGCGAGGAGCTCGGCGAGGCGCGTTTGCCGCAACTCGAAGTCTTCGCCGTCGGCCTTGTTGAAGAGCGCGAGGAAGCCGATCACGCGGTGCGACAGGTGGCGCACCGGGACCGAGAGGATCTTGTACGGCGGCACCTTGTCGGAGGACGTCGCGATCTTGTTGACGATCATCGTGCGCCGCTGCAACTGCGCCCAGGTCAGCAGGTGACGGTGCGTGCGCGTGATGATGTCGGCCTCGTGGCCGCGCGGCTGGTCGGCTTTCGTGCGGACGATCGCGACCGAGCGCTCCGGGATGATCAGCGCGCCGATCGAGCAGTTGAGGTGATCGACCGCGGCCTGCACGAGCCGGCCGAGCTCATCCGTGTCGCGGGTGGTGTCGGCCTTCTCGCCCGAGGCGTCGAGCAGGAGTTCGAGGTCGCGATCGCGGGTGCTGAGGTCCCGCGTCATCGCGCCGAGCGAGGCCTTCATGCCGAGCTCGCGCTGCAGGCACTCGAGCGCCGGGCGCAGCAGCCCGAGCACGAGCGAGAACGGCCGCGCCTCGCCATTGTCACGCGCGAGGAGCGTCACGGCCGCGAGCGCCAGGCCCTGGGGATCCCTGAGCACGAACGCATAGGCGTTCGCGCCGTCAAAACGGCGGGTTGCGCCGTCGATGTCATTCGGGGTCGCGGCATCGGCCGCCATCAGCTCCTGCGCGAGGTTGTGCAGGTCCGGGTCGTCCTGGCCGTCGGAGGCCCAGAAGGTCTGGCCACCGGTCCCGTAGACGGAAATCGACTGCGCCCGGGGCAGCAGCATCCGGATGAGCTGGCCGTAGGGGTCGAGACCCACGGAGCGCGGCGGCGGGGTCTGAGCGGCAGCAACCATAGGTCCACGGGCTCCGGTAGCGCGGTCAATCGACAGTTGCCCCATCGAAGAGGGGGCCGTGGCGCAAGTTGACCTAATGCAGGGGTCCGTTCCATGAACCGGTACGCACTTCGGCGAGCGCCGCGGCCGGGCTGTGCCCTGCATCACGGGTCGCGCGGGCGCCCTAGGGTCGCGGGGGGCCCTTGAGCCAGGGGCGCGGGTCGAGCGGCCGGGCGCCCTCCCGGATCTCGAAATAAAGCTCCGGCCGCGCGCTCGCCTCGCCCGGACTCTGGGCGAGCACCTCGCCCGGGCGCACCTTGTCGCCAACACTCTTGTACAGGCGGTCGTTGTAGCCGTAGAGGCTCAAGTACCCCCCGCCGTGGTCGAGGATCATCAGTAGCCCGAGGCCCGGCAGCCAGTCGGCATAGACGACCCGTCCGAAGTACGCCGCCCGGACCTCGCCCGCGGTCCGGGTGCCGAGCAGCACGCCGTTCCACTTGAGGCCGCCGGCGCGCGTTTCGCCGAAGGTCGCCAGCAGCTTGCCGCGGGCCGGCCATGGCAGGCGGCCGCGGACCTCGGTGAACGGGCGGCGGTCGCCGTTGCGGCCGAGGAGTTCCTCGTCCGTGTCCTCGAGCGCCGCGCGCAGGCGCGCCAGCAGATCCTCGAGCGAGGCGGCATTGGCCTTCAGCTCCCTGAGCTCGCCACTGCCTTTGTGGATGCGGGCCTTGAGCTCGCCGAGCGCGCGCTGGCGCGCGGCGCGCGCGCTCTCGACGGCGGCGGCCTCGCGCTTCCTGTCCTCCTCGAGCGTCGCGAGGCGAGCGGTCTCGGCGGCGAGGCCCTGGTCGATCGCCTCGAGCCTCTGGGCAGCGCTCTCGATCGCGGCGATGCGCTCCGCGCGTGCCCGCCCGAGATAGGCGTAGTAGCTCATCATCCGGCCGAGCGTGGCCGGATCCGCCGCATTCAGCAGCACTTTCAGCTGCTCACCGCGCCCGCCGACGTAGGCGGCCTTCAGCTGCCCGGCGAGTGCGATGCGCTCCGCCGAGAGGTTCATCGTCGCGCGCGCCTGCTCATCGCGCAGCTCCGCGCGGCGCTTGTCGCTCGCCGCGCGCTGCTCCCGTACTGCCTCGACGCGGCCGCGCGCGGCGGCGAGCGCCTGGTCGGCGGAGTGAAGTTCCGCGGCCACGCTGTCGCGCTTGGCGACGTCCCCCTGCACGGCCTCCGTGACCTCGCGGATGCGCGCCTCGACGCGCTTCAGCTGCGCGGCCGCATCGCCGCTCGTCGGCGCGGCGGCGGCGAGCGGCGCGGCGAGGAGGAGGCACGCCGCGAGGCAGGGCGCGAGGGCCAGCCTCGGTCGCAACGGGCGGGAGCGGGGCGAGTGATTGCGCGGCACGGGCCGTACTCTAACGGAGCGGGGTCGCGGCCGGCCGGCTGCTATAATGCTGGGCCCCGTGCGCGGACCCTCCTTAAGTCCCTGAAGATGCAGCAGTTTTTCCAGTACGCAACGAATCACTACCTCCTGGTGGGCGCCACCGTCGCCGTCGCGATCGTCGTGCTCGTCATGGAGTTCCGGGCCCGCGCCGCGGCGTTCGCGTCCGTGCCGCCGAGCGAGGCGGTGCGCATGATGAACGGCGGCGCACTGCTGATCGACATCCGCACCGAGGCGGAGTTCTCGGCCGGCCACATCGCCGGCGCCCGCAACCTCCCCGGCGCCTCGATCGCGGCGGGCGCCGAGTCGCTCGCGCGGTTCAAGGAAAAGTCGGTCATCGCCTACTGCGACACCGGCATGACGGGCGGCTCGGCCGCGCGGCACCTCGCCCGCTTAGGCTTCAAGCACGCGTTCAACCTGCGGGGCGGACTCGCCGCTTGGCGGCAGGAGAACCTGCCGGTAGTGAAGGGCTGAACGCGATGGCGGACGCGGCGGTGACGATGTACACGGGCGGCTTTTGTCCCTATTGCATGCGCGCACGCGCGCTGCTCGAGAGCAAGGGCGTCAAGTGGCAGGAGATCGACATCGAAGCGGACGCCGCCCAGCGCGCCGAGATGATCGCCAGGAGCGGCCGGCGCAGCGTGCCGCAGATCTTCATCGGCGAGCATCACGTCGGTGGCTCCGAGGAACTCAGGGACCTCGAGCGCGCAGGCCAGCTCGATGCACTCCTTCGCCCGCCGTCCGGCTGAAGTCCGACGGCGACCGACAACTTTTGCGACCACACGTAAGCAGGACATTTCCATGGCAGAGAACCTCCCGACCGGCGCGCCCGCCACCGACCCGACCGCTCAGGAGCTCGTGCTCCAGAACGTCTACATCAAGGATGCCTCGTTCGAGGCGCCGACCGGGCCGAACATCCCGGTCGCGGAGTGGAACCCGCAGTTCGGTCTCAACATGAATACCTCCGCCGCGGTCGTCGCCGACAACGTCCACGAGATCGTCCTGACGATCACGCTCGAGGCGAAGGTCGGCGAGCGCGTCGCCTATCTCGTCGAGGTCAAGCAGGCGGGCACGTTCGTGATCAGGAACTACCCCATGGACGATGCGCGCCGCATCGTCGGCGGGTTCTGCCCGGGCGTCCTGTTCCCCTACGCCCGCCAGGCGGTTTCCGACCTCATCCTCCGCGGCGGCTTCCCGCCGTTCCTGCTGCCGCCGGTGAACTTCGACGCGCTGTTCCAGCAGTCGCTCGAGCAGGCCGGCCAGCAGCCGCCCGCGGTCAACTGAAGGCCTGGGCCGGACGCCCGCGATGTCCGGCAACGAAATTCCCGCGGCCGGCGCCGCGCCGATCGCTGTGCTCGGCGCGGGCTCGTGGGGAACGGCGCTGGCGATCCAGTTCGCGCGCACCGGCCACCCGACGCTGCTGTGGGGCCGCGACCCCGGCCACCTCGCGCTCATCGCCCGGGAGCGCGAGAACAAGCGCTACCTGCCAGGCGCCGCCTTTCCCGCGGCGCTCCTCATCGAGCCTTCGCTCGCAGCGGCCGTCTCGCGCTCGCCCGACCTGCTGATCGCGGTCCCGAGCCACGCGTTCCGGCCGACCCTCGAGTTGCTGGCGCCCCTGCTCGGGCCTGAGCAGCGCCTCGCCTGGGCAACGAAGGGCTTCGAGCTTGCGACCGGGCGTCTGCCGCACGAGGTCGCGCGCGCGGTGCTCGGCACGCACGTGCCGATCGCGGTGCTCTCGGGACCGACCTTCGCTGCCGAGGTCGGGCGCGGGCTCCCCACCGCGATGACGGTCGCCTCGCCCGACGCGCTCTTCGCCGAGAGCCTCGCCAAGACGTTGTCCGGCCAGAACTTCCGTGCCTACACCTCGCCCGACATCGTCGGTGTCGAGGTCGGCGGGGCGGTCAAGAACGTGCTCGCCATCGGCACCGGCATCGCCGATGGCATGGGCTATGGCGCCAATACCCGCATCGCGCTCATCACGCGCGGCCTCGCCGAGATGACGCGCCTCGGGGTCGCGCTCGGCGCGCAGCGCGAGACGTTCATGGGACTTGCCGCGCTCGGCGACCTCGTGCTCACCTGCACCGACGATCAGTCCCGGAACCGCCGCTTTGGCCTTGCGATCGCCTCCGGCCGCAGCGTGGCCGAGGCGCAGCGCGCCATTGGCCAGGTCGTCGAGGGCGTGCCCGCGGCGCGCGCGGTTCGCGATGTGGCGCTCGCCGCAAAGGTCGAGATGCCGATCGCTGAGCAGGTCTACGCGGTGCTCCACGAGGGCCGCGACGTCCGCGAGGCGGTCCGTTCGCTGATGGGACGGGAACTGAAGCAGGAGTAGCCAAGGCAATGACGCGAGACGCCACGAACCCTTACGAAGAAGGTCTCGACCGGACGCCGGCCAACTTCACGGCGCTCTCGCCGCTCGGCTTCCTCGAGCGCGCCGCGCGCGTCTACCCGAACCGCCTCGCCGTCGTGCACGGCCACCGTCGCTACACCTGGCCCGAGACCTACGCGCGTTGCCGCCGCCTCGCCTCTGCGCTCGCGCGCCGCGGCATCGGCCGCGGCGACACCGTCGCGGTCATGCTCGCCAATACGCCCGAGATGTACGAGGTGCACTTCGGCGTGCCGATGGCGGGTGCCGTCCTCAACACGCTGAACACCCGGCTCGATGCCGAGTCGATCGCCTTCATGCTCGAGTTCGCCACCGCGCGCGCGCTCATCGTCGACAGCGAATTCGCCGACGTCGCGCGCCGCGCGCTCGCGGGCGGCAAGGGCGACATCCTCATCGTCGATGTCACGGACATCGAGTACCGCGGCGCCGGCACCGCCCTCGGCGGCGTCGGCTACGAGGAACTGCTCGCGAGCGGCGATGAGGGCTTTAGCTGGCTCAGGCCGCTCGATGAGTGGGACGCGATCGCGCTCAACTACACCTCGGGCACGACCGGTAACCCGAAGGCCGTCGTCTATCACCACCGCGGCGCGTACCTGAATGCGATCTGCAACCTGCTGACCTGGGGCATGCCGCCGCACGCGACGTACCTCTGGACGCTGCCGATGTTCCACTGCAACGGCTGGTGCTTCCCGTGGAGCATCGCCGCCAACGCAGGCACGAACGTGTGCCTTCGCAAGGTGGACGCGGAGCAGGTCTTCGCGCTGATCCGCGCGGAGGGCGTCACGCACTACAGCGGCGCGCCGATCGTGCACACGACGCTGATCAACGCACCCGCTGCGCTGCGCGAGGGAATCACGCAGAAGGTGCATGCGATGGTCGCGGGTGCCGCGCCGCCCGAGAGCATGATCGAGGGCATGGAGCGGATCGGCTTCGACCTGACGCACGTCTACGGCCTCACCGAGACCTACGGCCCCGCGGCGGTGTGCGCGCGCCAGGCGGAGTGGGACTCGCTCGAGCTTGCCGCCCGCGCCGAACGGAACGGCCGACAGGGCTTTGAGTACCTCCTGCAGGACGGCATGGCGGTGCTCGACCCCGAGACGCTGATTCCCGTGCCGGCGGACGGCGTCACGATGGGCGAGATCATGTTCCGCGGCAACATCACGATGAAGGGCTATCTCAAGAACCCGGCCGCGACTGCCGCGGCACTCAAGGGGGGCTGGTTCCACTCCGGCGACCTCGCGGTCGTCCAGCCGGACGGCTACGCCAAGATCCGCGACCGCTCGAAGGACATCATCATCTCCGGCGGCGAGAACATCTCCTCGCTCGAGGTCGAGGAGGCGCTCTACCGCCACCCGGCCGTGCTCGCCGCGGCAGTGGTCGCCAAGCCCGACCCGAAATGGGGCGAGACGCCGTGCGCGTTCATCGAGCTCAAAGACGGCGCGCGGGCGACGGCGGAGGAGCTGCGCGTGCACTGCGAGGCGCACCTCGCGCGCTTCAAGGTGCCCAAGGCGTTCGAGTTCCTGCCGCTGCCGCGCACCGCTACCGGCAAGATCCAGAAGCAGGTGCTACGGGGGCGGGCGCGCGAGCCCTAGGGCCCGGGGTAGCGTGCGCGCACGCGCCGGCTGAGCCAGTCGCCGAGCGCGAGCACCGCGACGATGGCGAGCGAGGAGGGCAGCCGCCCGCCAAGCAGCTCGCCGCCGCGCCACCACCATTCGAAGCCCACGAGTCCGAGCGCGAACACCGCCGCACCCGGCAGCACGGTGCGCGGCCAGGTGAAGGCGAGCAGCCCCGCACCGAGGAGGAGGAGGACGGCGTCCCGGCGCAGGGGACCGGACTCCGCGCCGAACCACGGACCGCCCCTGAGGAGCGAGGCGAACGCGTCGCGGCTGACGAGCCAGCCGGCGGCGAGCCGCACGGTGGCCATCAGCCAGGGCTTCAGGCGCGCCCGCCACTCGCCGAGGCTGTCGCGCTTCTCGCCACTCATGCGCCCACCCCGCCCTCGAAGCCGTGCTGCCGCCAGGCCTCGTAGACGACGAGCGCCACCGAGTTCGAGAGGTTCACGCTGCGATTGCCGGGGCGCATCGGGATGCTGACCCTGGCCTCGGGTCTAAGCGACTCAAGCAGTGCGGCCGGAAGCCCGCTTGTCTCGCGGCCGAACAGGAATGCATCGCCCGGCCGGTAGCGGACATCGCTGTAGGAGCGCTCGGCCCCCGTCTCGACCGCGTAGAGGCGCTCGGGCTTGAGCGAGCGCAGGCACGCGGCGAAGTCCGGGTAGTCGCGCACACGGGCCATGTCGTGGTAGTCGAGCCCGGCGCGGCGCACGCTCGGCTCGTCGATCGAGAAGCCGAGCGGGTGCACGAGGTGGAGCTCACAGCCCGTGTTCGCGCAGAGCCGAATCACGTTGCCGGTGTTGGGCGGAATCTCCGGCTCAAGCAGGATGATGTGGAACATGCGCCAGGGGGAGCGGGACGGTTGGCTATAATCGCCCGATGGCCGCCGTCCGAGAAGCCCTCCCCGCCTCGCTGTCGCTCCAATTCTGCGGCATGCCCTTCGCATCCCCCATCGTGCTCCTGTCGGGGTGCGTGGGCTTTGGCGAGGAATACACGCGCGTCGAGGGCTTCTCGAACCGGGACTGCGGCGCGGTCGTCTTGAAGGGCACGACCGGCAAGGCCCGGCTCGGCAACCCGCCGCACCGGGTCTACGAGACGAGCCAGGGCATGCTGAATGCGATCGGGCTTCAGAACCCCGGCGCCGCCCACGTCGTCGATGCGATCCTGCCGACGCTCGACTTCACCGAGACGCGCTTCATCGCCAATGTTTCCGGCTCCACGATCGATGAGTACGTCGAGGTGGTGAGGCGCTTCGATGACTCGGCGATCGACGCGATGGAGATCAACATCTCCTGTCCGAACGTCAAGGAAGGCGGCGTGCAGTTCGGCAACTATCCGGACATGAGCGCGCGCGTCGTCGCCGCGTGCCGGGCGGTGACCAAGAAGCCGCTGATCACGAAGCTCTCACCGAACCAGACGGACATCCGCGAGAACGCGCGCCTCTGCATCGAGGCCGGCAGCGACGGGCTCGCCGTCATCAACACCGTCATGGGCATGGCGATCGATGCGGAGTCGCGCCGCCCGGTCATCGGCAACATCCAGGGCGGGCTGTCGGGGCCTGCGATCAAGCCGATCGCGCTCCTGAAGGTCCACCAGGTCCACGAGATCGCGAAGAAGCACGCGGTGCCCATCATCGGCCAGGGCGGCATCACGACTGCAACCGATGCGCTCGAGTTCCTGATCGCGGGCGCGACCGCGGTTGGCATCGGCACCGCGCTCTTCTACGACCCGCACGTCTGCCTTGCGATCAACTCAGGGATTGCCCGCTATCTCGGGCGGCACGGCATCGCGAACGTAGCGGACCTCGTCGGCACGCTCGACACGAGCCGCCCCGCCTCAGGGCACTGAACCCGCCGCTGCCGTGCCGTGGGCCACGTGGACCGACGGCGTCAGGCTCGCGAACTCGATGCCGCGTTCCTCGAATTCCCGCGCGAGGGTCAGGTTCACCGCCTGCTGCGCGTCGAGGAACGTCGGGTAGTCGGCGCTCGTGACGACGTAGGCCGCCTCGAAATCGACCGAGGTGTTCGAGAACTGGACGAGGTGCGCCCGCTCGAAGCGGGCGAGCGCCTGGGCGTTCACGGCCGCGCGGATCAGCCCCGGGATGGCCGCGAGATCCGCGGCACTCGTGCCGTGGGCGATGCCGATCCGAAAGACGCTGCGGCGCGCCTCGAGCCGGCCGAAGTTCCGGATGCGCGCCTTCACGAGCTCGGAGTTGGCGAGCACGATCTGCTCACCGCTGACGCTCCTGAGGCGCGTGCTCCTGATGCCGATCGCCTCGACGGTGCCGGAATACCCGGTGTCGAGGGTCAGCGCATCGCCAACGCCGAAGGGCTTGTCGAGCGCGATGGAGAGCGAAGCCAGGAGGTCGCCGAGCACGTTCTGCACCGCGAGCGCCACCGCGATGCCGCCGATGCCAAGGCCGGTCAGCAGCGCCTTGACCTGAAAGCCGAGGTTGTCGAGCGCGAGCAGCACCACGAGCGACCAGATCGCGACGCTGGCGAGGAAGCGGACGATCGTGATCATCGTCTGCGCGTTCTTGTCGTCCGAGCGCGCGTAGTGCTCATCGAGCGAGAACCCGACCGCGACCGAGAGCCAGATGCCGAACTGCAGCGCAATCGCCACGATGATGACGGCGGTCGTCAGGTGCTCGGCGCGGATCCCGAGCTCGAGGTACTTCGAGCCCACCAGCAAGGAGACCGCGAGGAGCGGCAGGAACCGGGTGGCGGCGAGGAGCCGCAGCAGCAGGCGCACGCCCTGGGGCAGCTCGCGGCCGGCGAAACTCATCGCGCGGCGCGCGACGATCCGGCGCGCGACGAGGAGCCCGAGGAACGTCGCGAGCCCGAGCCCGAACGCGGCGAGCCAGTCGCCGAGGGAATTGCCGAGGAAGGTGTCCTCGAGCGCGAGGCCCACGAAATGAAGCAGCCGGTTCATCGGCCGATTATAAGGTCCCGGGCGGCCGGGTGCCGTCAGGCGGCGTCGGGCTCCTCGCTGACGACGCCACCGTCCATGCCGAGCTCGCGCATCTTGCGGGTCAGCGTGTTGCGGCCCCAGCCGAGCACCTTGGCGGCGTCCTGGCGCCTGCCCTCGCAGCGACCGAGCGCGACCCGGATGAGCGTCCGCTCGAACTCAGGGGTCGCCGCATCGAGTAGCGGCGCGCCGCCTTCCTCGACGCGCTGGCGCGCCCAGGACTCGAGCGAGCGCACCCAGTCATCGGCGGCGCCCGCGCCGCGGGCGGCACCGCCGAGCTCGGGCGGCACGTCCTCGGTGCGGATCTCGCGGCCGGGAGCGGCGACGGTGAGCCGCCGGCAGACGTTCACGAGCTGGCGCACGTTGCCGGGCCAGTCGCTCAAGGTCAGCAGCTTCTCGGCGGCCGGCGTCAGCACCTTCGTATCGGCGCCGAGCTCGCGGGCCGCGACGACGAGGTAGTGGCGCAGGAGGTCCGGGATGTCCTCGCGCCGCGCCCTGAGTGGCGGCAGCGCGATCCGGATCACGTTCAGGCGATGCAGCAGGTCCTCGCGGAACTGCCCGGCGAGCGAGCGGGCCTCGAGGTCCTGGTGGGTCGCGGCGATGACGCGCACGTCGACGCGGAGCGGCGTCGAGCCGCCGACGCGGTAGTACTCGGACTCGGCCAGCACCCGCAGGAGCCGCGTCTGCAGCTCCTTCGACATGTCACCGATCTCATCGAGGAACAGCGTGCCGCCATCCGCCTGCTCGAAGCGGCCGCGCCTGAGACTATCGGCGCCGGTGAAGGCGCCCTTCTCGTGGCCGAAGAGCTCGGACTCGAGGAGCTCCGGCGTGAACGCCGAGGTATTGAGCGCGATGAAGGGCTTGGCGGCGCGCGGGCTGTGGCGGTGGAGCGCGTGAGCCACGAGCTCCTTGCCCGTGCCCGATTCGCCCGTGATCAGCACTGTCATGCTCGAGCGCGACAGGCGCCCGATCGCGCGGAACACCTCCTGCATCGCCGGCGCCTGGCCGAGGAGCTCCGGGATCCGCGCCGCCTCGAGCGCCGCTTCCGCGGAGGGAGCGGTCTGCTGCGCCGCGCGGCGCACGAGCGCCACCGCCTCGTCGATGTCGAAGGGCTTCGGCAGGTACTCGAACGCGCCGCCCTGGTAGGCGGCGACGGCGGCGTCCAAGTCCGAGTGCGCGGTCATCACGATCACGGGCAGCCGCGGGTGGCTCGCCTGCACCTCGTCGAGCAGCTTGAGCCCGCTCGGGCCCGGCATCCTGATGTCGGTGATCAGCACGTCGGGCTCGGCGATCCCGAGCGCCTCGAGCACGCCGTTCGCCTGCTCGAAGGCGCGCGGCTTCATGCCGCTGGCGCGCAGCGCCCGCTCGAGCACCCAGCGGATCGAGGCATCGTCATCGACGAGCCAGACGTTAAGCGCTTCAGACATCGGAACCTTCCTCGAACGGGATGAGCATCGTGAATACGGTCCGCCCCGGGCGGCTTTCGAACTCGATGAGTCCGCCGTGGCGGGTCACGAGGTCCTGGGCGACGGCGAGGCCGAGGCCATTGCCGCCCGGGCGCCCCGTCACGAGCGGATAGAAGATGGTGTCGGCGAATTCGACCGGGACGCCGGGGCCGTTGTCCTCGAACTCGATGCTGGCGACGGCGCGATGCCGGCTCGTGCCGATCGTCGCGTTGATGAGCGCGCGGGTCCTCAGGACCAGCCGGCCGTGCTCGCCGAGCGCCTGCACGGCGTTGCGGCTGATGTTCAGCATCGCCTGGATCATCTGGTCGCGGTCGACGAACACGTCCGGGAGGCTCGGGTCGTAGTCGCGACTGATGAGGACGCCCGCGGGAGCCTCGCTTCGCAGCAGCCGATAGACGTGCTCCAGGAGTTCGTGGGGATTGATCGCGGCCTTGTGCGGCAACGCGCCCGGACCCAGCAGATTGTCGACGAGCTTCCGGAGCCGGTCGGCCTCGCGGATGATGAGCTGCGTGTATTCCTTCAGCTGCTCGGCGGGCAGTTCGCGCTCGAGGAGCTGCGCGGCGCCCCTCAGGCCGCCGAGCGGGTTTTTGATCTCGTGCGCGAGCTGGCGGACCATCAGGCGGTTGCCACCGAGCTGGGTGAGGAGCGCGGTGTCACGGTTGATGCGCTGCTGGCGGGTCGTGTCCGAGATCTCGATGAGCACGCGCTCGGCATCGAGCGGCGTCGCGGTGCAGTCGACGACGAGCTGGGTGTTGCTGAGCGCGGTCGGAATGAGCTTGAGCTCGCGGTGCGCGATCGCATCGCTGCCGAGCCTGGCGCGCGCGATGATCGATTCGATGGGCGCGGGGTCGCGAACGAGCTCGGCGAGCGGCCGGCCGCGCGCGTGGTTGATGCCGGCTGCGAGCAGCGTCTGCGCGGATGCGTTCAGGTACTCGATCGTGCTCCTGGAATCGACGATCGCGATGCCGATCGCGAGCGCATCGAGGAGCCCCGTGAGGTCGCGGAGCGGCGGGGCGATGCGGGCCTCAAACGCCACGGCATGCTCCCGCGCTCGGCTGGATCAGCCTTTCTTCTTGGGCGGCGTGATGAGCGGGCCGCGCGGCGGATTGGCGAGGACCGAATTCTGCCGCACGTAGAACGTGACGCCCGCCGAGCTCATGAGCTCGCGGCCGGTGTCGTCGGTGATGACGGCCGCCATCGTGTGAGTGCCGCGGTCCACCTGGAAGGTCATTGTGAGCGAGCCGCCGGCGGGATCGGGCTGGCGCGTGCCGTCGAGGACGAACCATAGCTGGTGGCCGTTCGCGAGGACCGGCTCTACCGCCGCGACGGCATCGACACTGCCGCCGTTGTTGACGAAGGCCTCGCCCTCGGAGGGGCGGGTGATCTCGAGGCGCGAATACCTGGGCGCCGCTGGCGCAGTGGCGGCGCGCCGTGGCGTGCTCGCGGGAGTGGGCGTGCCCTTGTAGGTCTGGGCTGCGGCGATCTGCACCTTCTCGGCGCCGGGTGCCGGTCGGTCGGAGTAGTGGGTGATGCCGTCCGCATCGACCCATTTGTAGAGGGTCGCGGATGCGTGGCTGACGGCGGCAACGCCGCCGAGCGCGACCAGCATGACGGCCGCGCAGATTCCGACGAGCGGCGAGCGAATCGAGCGCATGAACCGAGCATAGCCCTTCGCCTACGGTGTGACAAAGCGCATGCCGCCGGCGGCTGCCGGCGGCATGCGAGATCGGGCGCTGCGTCACAGAATCGGCCGCCCGGGCGGGCCGAAGGCGCCCACCCCGGTAAGCACGCTCAGCAGCTGTAGTACATGTCGAACTCGACCGGGTGCGTCGTCATCCTGAGGCGCGTCACTTCCTGCATCTTGAGGGCGATGTAGGCATCGATCACGTCGTCGGTGAAGACCCCACCCTTTCGCAGGAACTCGCGATCGTTGTCGAGGCACTCGAGTGCCTGGTCGAGCGAATGGCACACGGTCGGGATGTGCTTGGCCTCCTCGGGCTCGAGGTCGTAGAGGTCCTTGTCGGCCGGGTCGCCCGGGTGGATCTTGTTCTGGATCCCGTCGAGGCCCGCCATCATCATCGCCGCGAAGGCGAAGTACGGATTCGCGCTCGAGTCCGGGAAGCGGACCTCGATGCGACGCGCCTTCGGGCTCGACACCCACGGCACCCGGATCGAGGCCGAGCGATTGCGCGCGGAGTACGCGAGCATCACGGGTGCCTCGAAGCCGGGGACGAGCCGCTTGTAGCTGTTGGTGCCCGCGTTCGTGAACGCGTTCACCGCGCGCGCGTGCTTGATGATGCCGCCGATGTAGTAGAGGCAGGTCTCGGAGAGGCCCGCGTACTTGTCACCGGAGAAGATGTTCTTGCCGTCCTTCACGAGCGACTGGTGCACGTGCATGCCGCTGCCGTTGTCGCCGACGAGGGGCTTGGGCATGAACGTCGCGGTCTTGCCGTAGCCGTGCGCGATGTTGAGAATCGCGTACTTCAGGATCTGCACCTCGTCGGCCTTCTTGACCAGCGTGTTGAAGCCGACGCCGATCTCGCTCTGGCCGGCGGTCGCGACCTCGTGGTGGTGAACCTCGACCTTGAGGCCCATTTCCTCCAGCGCGCCGCACATGGCCGCGCGGATGTCGTGGAAGTGATCGACCGGCGGTACCGGGAAGTAGCCGCCCTTGACGCCCGGGCGGTGGCCGCGGTTGCCATCGGCAAGCTCGACCCCTGAGTTCCAGGCGCCCTGCACCGAATTGATCGAGTGCGAGGCGGAGTGCATCTGCGAATTCCACGTCACGCTGTCGAAGATGAAGAACTCGTTCTCGGGGCCGAACAGCGCGGTGTCAGCGATGCCGGTGCTCTTGAGGTAAGCCTCGGCGCGCTTGGCGAGCGAGCGCGGGTCGCGCTCGTAGCCCTGCATCGTTGCGGGCTCGATGATGTCGCAGCGCAGGTTGACCGTCGTCTCCTCGAAGAAGGGATCGAGGACGGCGGTCTCCGCATCCGGCATCAGGATCATGTCGGACTCGTTGATGCCCTTCCAACCGGCAATGGAGGAGCCGTCGAACATCTTGCCGTCGACGAAGAATTCCTCATTGACGTACACCGACGGGATGGTGACGTGCTGTTCCTTGCCGCGGGTATCGGTGAAGCGCAGGTCCGCGTACTTCGCCTCTTTTTCCTTGATCAACTTGACGACATCGGCCGGCTTCATCGCAAACCTCCAGATATAGGGCTGTCGCTGAACGCCGCGTCGCCTGCGAAGCGCGCCGCGGAGTGGCATTGCTAGTCACGAGAACTGAGCAAATTGCAGGAATCGTGCCCGTGCACCATTACAACGCAGAATCAGCAGCTTACCGACGGATTCGCCGAAAGCTGCACCAGACTGCGCACTATTCTAGTGCAAATAGGTGATTTTATGCACCGATCTAGTGCATTTCGTTCCGGCGGCCCTGCCCGACGGGCAGCGTCAGCGAGCCGGGGCTTGCGGATAGAGGACCCGGAGGCGCTTCTTGTCGAGCTTGCCGGTGCCCCCCAAGGGCATCTCGTCGATGAACACCACGTCGTCCGGCATCCACCAGTTCGCGATCTTGCCCTTCAGGAACGCGAGGAATTCCTGAGGCTCCGCCGTCACGCCCGGCTTCAGCTTCACGATGAGGAGCGGCCTCTCGCGCCACTTGGGGTGTGGGATCGCGATGACCGCGGCCATCAGCGCCTTGGGGTGGCCGGCCGCGATGCACTCGATCTCGACGGAGCTGATCCACTCCCCGCCCGACTTGATGAGGTCCTTGGAGCGGTCGGTGATCTGCAGGTAGCCGTGCGCATCGATGCAGCCGATATCGCCGGTGTCGAAGTACCCCTCGGCATCGAGGACGGGCGGCTCGCTGCCCGGGTAGTAGCGCCCGATCACGCAAGGCCCCTTCACCTTGATGTGGCCCTGCTGCTTGCCGTCGTGCACGAGCGCGTTGCCCTCCTCGTCGGTGATTTTCATGTCGACCGAGAGCCCCGGACGCCCCTGCTTCAGGCGCTGCGCCATGCGCTCGTTCTCCGGCAGCTTGTCGATGGCGGCGGTCGGCGCGGCGGCCGTGCCGATCGGGCTCGTCTCGGTCATGCCCCAGGCGTGGATGACCTCGACGCCGTAGCCGTCGAAGGCGCGCATCAGGGCCTCCGGGCAGGCGGAGCCGCCGATCAGCACGCGCTTTAGCGTCGAGAGCTTCAAGTCCCGCGCGCGCATGTACTCGAGAAGCTGCATCCACACCGTCGGCACCGCGCAGGTCAGCGTCACCGCCTCGCTCTCGAGGAGGCCGTAGACCGACTCGCCGTCGAGCTTAGGACCGGGCAGCACGAGCTTCGTGCCGACGCTGGCGGTTGCGAACGGCACGCCCCATGCGTTCGCGTGGAACATCGGCACGACCATCAGCACGGTGTCGCGCGCGGTGAGGCCGAGGTTCTCGGCGGTGATCGCAAAGAGCGTGTGCAGCACCTGCGTGCGGTGCGTGTAGAGGACGCCTTTCGGGTGTCCGGTGGTGCCGGAGGTGTAGCAAAGGCCGGCCGGCTCGTTCTCATCGAAGTCGCCCCAGCGCGAATCGGCGCTCTGCCCGTCGATGAGCTCCTCGTAGCCGATCGCGGGCCGGCCGGCGACGCTGGCCGCGGCGGGCGCACCGATCACGACGACGCGCTCGACGGTCGGGCAGCTCGGTAGCACGCGCTCGAGGATCGGCAGGAACATCGCATCGGCGAGGATCCAGCGATCGGCCGCGTGGTTGATGATGTAGATGAGCTGCTCGTCGAAGAGCCGTGGATTGAGCGTATGGCAGACCGCGCCCATCGCCGAGATGCCAAACCACGCCTCGAAGTGCGGGATGCTGTTCATCGCGAGCGTCGCGACCCGGTCGCCGCGCACGATGCGCTCCGCTGCGAGCGCGGACGATAACTGGTGCGCGCGGCGCTCGATGCGGCCGTAGTTGCTGCGGCTGACTACGCCTGCGCCGTCGCGGGCGACGACCTCGGTGAGCGCGTGCCAGCGCCCGGCGTGGGTCAGCATCTTGTCGATGGTGAGGGGCCACGACTGCATCAGGCTCGAGGCCACCGCACCGCGCATCGTGTCGTTGATGTTGCCCCCTCGTCCGCTTGTTCGGCCCGTCGACGAGCCAACGATACCGGAACGGCGCCGGTGCGGGTGTCAGCTATAATTGCCGCGTTAAGTACGCCGGTCGCCGGCCCCAACGCTCGAGGCAGCTAATGGCCCGCCCCCGGATCGGCGTCCCGCCGCGCACCTTCCAGGACCTGATCTTCACGCTGCAGCGCTACTGGGCCGACCAGGGCTGCGTGCTGCTGCAGCCCTATGACATGGAAGTCGGCGCGGGCACGTTCCACACGGCGACCTTCCTGCGCGCGGTGGGACCGGAACCCTGGAGCGCGGCCTACGTGCAACCCTCGCGGCGCCCGACCGACGGGCGCTATGGCGAGAATCCGTTCCGCCTGCAGCACTACTTCCAGTTCCAGGTCGCGATCAAGCCCTCCCCGCCGAACTTCGTCGAGCTGTACCTGGGTTCGCTCGCCGCGCTTGGCTTCGACTCGACCGTGCACGACATCCGCCTCGTCGAGGACAACTGGGAGTCGCCGACCCTGGGCGCGTGGGGCCTCGGCTGGGAGATCTGGCTGAACGGCATGGAGATCACGCAGTTCACCTATTTCCAGCAGGTCGGCGGGCTCGACTGCCACCCGGTAATGGGCGAGATCACCTACGGGCTCGAGCGCCTCGCGATGTACCTGCAGGGCGTGGAGAGTGTGTTCGACCTCACCTGGGCCGAGGGCCCCTTCGGGCGGGTCAGCTACGGCGACGTCTACCACCAGAACGAGGTCGAGCAGTCGAAGTACAACTTCGAGCTCGCCGACACCGCCGAGCTCTTTCGCCAGTTCGATGCGCACGAGCGTGAGTGCGAGCGCGCGCTCAGCGCCCCGCTCGCGCTCCCTGCCTACGAGCGGATGCTGAAGACCTCCCACACGTTCAACCTGCTCGATGCACGCCGCGCGATCTCGGTGACCGAGCGGCAGCGCTACATCCTCAGGGTACGCACGCTCGCGCGCGGCGTCGCCGAGGCCTACCTCAAGAGCCGCGAGGCGCTCGGCTTCCCGATGCTGAAGCGCATCGTCGAACACGTTGACCCGCCGTTGCCGGAGTCCGTCGCGAGTCGCAGCGGGCGGCTCGCATGAGCACGCGCGACCTACTCGTCGAGATCGGCACCGAGGAGCTGCCGCCGAAGTCGCTGCTCGCGCTCTCGGAGGCTTTCACCGCGGGCGTCGTCGCGGCGCTCGCCGCCGCCGGGCTTCGCCACGGCAAGGTCGAGTCGTTCGCGTCCCCGCGGCGCCTCGCGTTCCTCGTGAAGCGCCTCGCCGAGCGCCAGCCCGACCAGGAGCTGAAGCGCCGCGGGCCGCCCGTCACGGCGGCCTTCGGCGCCGACGGCGCGCCAACCCGCGCCGCAGTCGCCTTCGCCGAGTCCTGCGGCGTCGCCCTCGCCGCGCTCGGGCGCATCACGGAGCCGAAGGGCGAGTTCCTCTACTACTCGGGCGTCAAGCCAGGCGCTGCCACGACGAGCCTGCTCGTCGCGATGGTGAACGACTCGCTCGCGAAGCTCCCGATCGCCAAGCGCATGCGCTGGGGCAGCGGCAGCGCCGAGTTCGTCAGGCCTGTGCACTGGGTCGTGTTCCTCTTCGGCAAGGACGTGGTCAGCGGCGAGGTGCTGGGGCTCCCGACTGGCCGCCACACGCGCGGCCACCGGTTCATGGCGCCGAAGGAGATTGCGCTCGCAAGCGCGAGCAGCTACGCGCGCCGCCTCGAGCAGGCCGGCAAGGTGCGCCCAAGCTTCGCCGCGCGCCGCGAGCTCATCCGCACGGGTGTCACCGCTCTCGCGGCCGCGGAGGGGCTCACCGCGATCATCCGCGAGCCGCTCCTCGAGGAGGTGACCGCGCTCGTCGAGTGGCCGGTACCGCTCGCGGGTCGCTTTGAGTCCAGGTTCCTGAGCCTGCCGCCGGAGGTCCTCATCGCGACGCTCGAAGACCACCAGCGCTATTTCCCGGCGCGCGAGCCCGGCGGCTCCTTGAGCTCGCTCTTCATCACCGTCGCCAACATCGAGAGCAAGGATCCCAGGGTCGTGCGCACCGGCAACGAGCGGGTCGTGCGGCCGCGACTGTCGGACGCGGCGTTCTTCTTCGAGGGTGACCGCAAGGAGACCTTGAGCTCGCGACGCGAGGCGCTCAGGAGCGTGACGTTCCAGGCGCAGCTCGGCTCGTACTTCCGAAAGAGCGAGCGCGTGCAGGCGCTCACTCAGGCGCTGGCGCCCGTGACCGGCGCCGACTCCGGCCGCGCGGCGCGCGCGGCGGAGCTTGCCAAGTGCGACCTCCTGACGGGGCTGGTCGGTGAGTTCCCGGAGCTCCAGGGCATCATGGGGACGTACTACGCGACGCACGACGGCGAGGACCTCGAGGTCGCCGCGGCGATGGCGGAGCAATACCTGCCGCGCTTTGCCGGGGACGCGCTGCCGGCGGGGAAGGTCGGCACGACACTCGCGCTCGCCGACAAGCTCGACACGATCGCCGGCATCTTCGCGACGGGGCAGAAGCCCTCCGGCACCCGCGATCCCTTCGGGCTCAGGCGCGCGGCGCTCGGGTTCCTGCGCATCGTGCTCGAGCAGCGCTTGACGCTCGACCTGCCCTCGCTCATCGCAACCGCGCTCGATGCCGCGCGCGCCGATATCGCCGCCGTGCTCGCCGCGCGCCCGGCGGGCGCAAAGGCCCCGGCGACGCCGCCCGCGGTCGAGGTGCTTCGGGCCGAGGTCTACGACTACGTGATGGAGCGCCTCAGAACCCATCACCTCGAGGGGAATCCCGCGACCACCGTCGAGATGTTCGAGGCCGTGCTCGAGCGGCGGCCGGCCTCGCCGCTCGACTTCGAGGCGCGGCTCGGGGCGCTGGCGGAGTTCCTGCGGCTCCCCGATGCACCGGCGCTCGCCGGTGCCAACAAGCGCATCGCCAACATCCAGCGAAAATCGGGCGGCGCCGCGGGCGGGGAGATCCGCCCGGAACTCCTGAGGCTCGCCGAGGAGAAGGAACTCGCGCGCGAGCTTCTCGCCGTGACGCCGGGCGTTCGTACGCTCATTGCCCGGGGGGATTACACGGGGGCGCTGCGCGACCTCGCGCGGCTCCGGCCCGCGGTCGATGCGTTCTTCGATGGCGTCATGGTCATGGACGAGGACTTAGGGGTACGCGCCAACCGCTTTGCGCTACTCGATGCGGTGCGCGGGCTCTTCCTCGAGGTCGCGGACTTCTCCCGGCTGCCGGGCTGACCTAAGCCGGGATCAGGTTGCCGTTGCCGGCGTCGTCGCGGCCGGTGGCGGCGGTGGCGCGCCCTCCGTGCCCTTCGCATGCTCGACCGAGCGCTTCTTGCGCGCGACCTTCAGCTGCTTGGTGTCGATCGGCCGGATCTCGATGATCTGGCACCGCTCGTGGTGTCCGACCAGCACGAACTCGAAGTGGCTGATGGTGCCGGCGCTCGAGGTGACCCCGAGGCGGTTGGTCCACTCGAGGTTGAAGCACGGCGAGCCGACCGTCACGAAATACGCTTCCCACGGCGTCGACCAGAGGACGACCTGGTGAGGGCCGACGGCTTCCCAGCTGTAGAGGTCCCAGAAGTGGAACTCCTGGATCGGCGGGCCCGTGAACGGCAGGTACTCGTTCAGGGCGGCGCCATAGGGGCGCGAGGTCGCGCAGCCGGTGAAGAGCAGCGCGGCGGCTAGGACGGGCAGGATGCGTTTCATGGTCGTGGCTCCTAAGGCGGAGAGCCTACTCCGGATAGAACGGCAGGCGCGCGAACTGGTTGACGCGATTCATCTAAACTCACCTCGCATGCAGTGGTTCCGTTCGTTCCTGTTCACCAGCGTCCTGTTCCTGTCGACGTTCGTCTACTCGTTCGTCCTGGTCGCTGGTTTCTGGCTCCCTTACCGGGGGCGCTATGCCATCGCCCGCCACTGGGCGCGGATGATGCTCGGCGCGGCCGAGGTCTTCTGCGGCCTCGGCTACGTGGTCGAGGGGCTCGAGAACATCCCGCCGGGCGGCTGCGTGTCGATGTGGAAGCATTCCTCCGCCTGGGAAACGATCGCGCAGATGGTGATCTTCCCGCCGCAGGCATGGGTCCTGAAGCGCGAGATCCTGTGGATCCCGTTGGTCGGGTGGGCGACCTGGCTCATGGAGCCGATCGCGATCAACCGCGGCGCGGGGTCGGGGGCGGTCAAGGACGTGATCCGCCAGGGGCGGGCCCGACTCGAGCAGGGCCGCGGCGTGCTGATT
Organism: Pseudomonadota bacterium; assembly: GCA_025356075.1. Classification (GTDB taxonomy): domain Bacteria; phylum Pseudomonadota; class Gammaproteobacteria; order Steroidobacterales; family Steroidobacteraceae; genus CAIKZZ01. The sequence goes on from JANXUT010000068.1 coordinate 120,774, forward strand.
TTCCCGGAAGGCACGCGGGTTGCGCCGGGACAAACGAAGAAGTACGGCATCAGCGGCGCGCTGCTCGCCGTGGAGTCCGGCCGCAAGATCGTGCCGGTCGCGCACGACGCGGGCCGCTACTGGGGCCGGCGCGGCTTCCTCAAGAAGCGGGGCACGATCCGCGTCGTCATCGGACCCCCGATCGACCCCACCGGCAAGGACCCGCGCGAACTCAACGAGACGACGCGCGTCTGGATCGACGCGAAGGTCGCCGAGCTCGGCGCCTAGCCCGCGCGCCGCGCGGCGGACGGGTGCGTGTTCGCGGCGGTCTGGCCGAAGAGGATCTTCCGCGCCTCCTCGGTCGTCAGCGCGGATTGGCTCGGCAGGCTCTGGCCCTTCGCGTACGCCCGGACCGTCGAGGGGCGCGCGGCGACGCCCTCGAACCAGCGCTTCAGGTTCGGGAACTCACTCAAGTTTTGCGACTGCAGTTCCCACGGCACGATCCACGGGTAGATCGCGACGTCCGCGATCGAGTACGCCGCGCCCGCGACGAAGGCACGTCCCTCGAGTCGCCGGTCGAGCACGCCGTAGAGACGATTCGTCTCGCGCACGTAGCGATCGATCGCGTAGGGCAGCTTTTCGGGCGCGTAGCGGTTGAAGTGATGGTTCTGCCCGGCCATGGGACCCAGGCCCGCGACCTGCCAGGTGAGCCACTCGAGCACGACGATGCGCTCGCGCGTGTTTTGCGGCAGGAGCTTGCCGGTCTTGTCGCCCAGGTAGGTGAGGATCGCGCCCGACTCGAACACCGATAGCGCCGGCCCCGCATCCGCCGGCGCGTGATCGGTGATCGCGGGCATGCGGTTGTTGGGACTGATCGCGAGGAAGTCGGGCTTGAACTGGTCCCCGGCGCCGATGTTGACCGGCGTGATCCGGTAGGGAGTGCCGGTCTCCTCGAGGAACATCGTGATCTTGTGGCCGTTCGGCGTTGGCCAGTAGAAAAGCTCGATCATGGTGGTGTGTCCGGGGCTAATGGGTATGAAGGCACGGTAGCTGAGGAACGGGAGACTCGCGACGAACCATCCGGAATGGCACGCGTTCGGCCGGTGATGGCGCGAGTCGCGCTAGTCAACCAGCCGAAACACCTCGTGGCGATTCGGAATGCCGCGCTGGACGGGCCGCCACTCGTCGCCGGTTCGCAGCTCGTACCTGTCAAAGCAGCACGGCAGGCCCTTGGCCACGAGTGGGTCGGCGCAGTCCATCAGCTGGAAATGAAGATGCGGAGCAGTTGAGTTGCCGGAGTGGCCGACGTTCGCGATGATCTGCCCACGCGTGACCTGCTCACCGGCCTTTGGTCGCACGGAGCCTGTCTTGCAATGCGCGAGCACGGCGTACAATCCGGGCGAAGTCGCCTTAAGGATCAGGTGGTTTCCGGCGAGCCTTGGTATGTCCGCGCGGATCCGCTGCGCCGAGCGCAAGCCGTTCCGTAACGCCACGTAGAGGTCACGCGGGACGAGGACCGGGTCCCGTTCCGCCACGCCGTCGCAGGACTTGACCACGGTGCCATCGAAAGGCGCGTGGATGGGTTCACCGTAACCGTAGAACTCGGCGAGCGGGACGCCGAGCGTGCAGAGCTTGAGCAGTCCGCCGTTGCGGGATAGCTGGCTGGCGGAGGGCTTGGCGCGGGGCTCGCCGCCCAGCCGGACGAAGTCGAACGCGTAGGTCTGCGCGAAGAGAAGAAATGCGTGCCGTGGCTCGGCACCCGGAACGCCGGCGTATTGAATGCGGTCCATTCGCCGCGGAGCGGCAAGCCGACTTCGATGGATTTGGCCACGTCCGTCACGCAGGAACCTCGCTGGCCGGCCCCGTCCGCGATCCGGCATCCTTGACCGCGAACTAGACGTCGAGGTTCGCGACAGAGAGAGCGTTTCGCTCGATGAACTCGCGACGTGGCTCGACCTGGTCGCCCATCAGCGTCGTGAACAGGTCATCCGCCGCGACCGCATCGTCGATGCGCACCTGGATCAGCCGGCGCGTCGCCGGGTTGATGGTCGTGTCCCAGAGCTGCGCGGGGTTCATCTCGCCGAGACCCTTGTAACGCTGGATCGTCTGGCCCTTCTTGGCCTGGGCCATGAGCCAGGCCATCGCGTCCTTGAAGCTCGCCACCTCGATGCGGTCTTCGCCCCGGGTCACGGAGCAACCGACGCCGATGAGGCCGCCGAGGCCGCGCACGAGCTCGGCGATCTTCCGGTACTCGGCCGAATCGAAGAATTCGCGCTGCACGTGCTTCTCGGTCGTGAGGCCGTGCTGCGTGCGAAAGACGTTGAAGCGCACCGGCACGCCGCCGGCATTGACCTGCAGCTCCACGCGGTAGCTGCGCGCCTTGCTCGCCTCGGCATTGAGGCCGAGCTCGAGCTGCCGTGCCCAGTCCGTCAGGAGCGCCGCATCGGTAAGGTCTTCGTGGCGAATCACCGGCAGGTTGAGCAGCTGCTCGAGCACGCGCTCGTCGTAGCGGCGCGCCCAGCGCGCGATGATCGTCTGCACGTCGATGTACTGCCGCGCGAGCACCTCGAGCGCGGGCCCGGTGATCGTGCGGGCGACGCCGTTGGGGCCTGCGTGCAAGGCGGCCTCGTCGAGCGCGTTCCTGAGCAGCACCGTGTTGAGCTCGTTGTCGTCCTTCACGTACATCTCGCTCTTGCCGCGCTTCACCTTGTAGAGAGGCGGCTGCGCGATGTAGATGTGCCCACGTTCGATGAGCACCGGCATCTGCCGGTAGAAGAACGTTAGCAGCAGCGTGCGGATGTGGGAGCCGTCGACGTCCGCGTCGGTGTTGTGGCAGCAGATGCCGCCCATGCCAGCGACGAAGTTCTCATCACCCTCGACGGAGAAGTCGTAGACGTTGCCATTGCTGGGCGCGACCGCCTCGATCGAGCTGATCGGCAACGCCATCAGGTCACCGTCGAGCGGCGTGAATGCGCGATTGACGCTCGGGTACGACGAGGCGAGGCGCGCCTCGACCGTCGGGGCGCCGGCGTGATCCTGCCAGGCTGGGCGCAGGCGCTCGAGGTCCTCGCGCGCGAGGATCGTGATGCTGTAGTGCCGATGGCGCGTTTCGCAGGGCTTGCCGCGGATCTCGCGAACCACGCCGTCGGGCTCGATCTCACTCAAGGATGCGGTGACGCCGAGCGAGCTCAGGCAGTACATGAGGCCGCTCGCGAGATCGTAGGAGGACGTCGCAAACGCCACGCGCCCGGCGGAGGCGGTGCCGTCGCCCAGCAGGTAACCGCGCACGAAGGCGAGCCGCAGGTCCTCATCGACGTTGAATACCAGGTCCGGAATCCGCTTGCTGAGCGAATCTGCGCCTTGGAATCCGAACACGTGCTGCCACGCGAGCGATGCGATGCCATTGGACAGCCTTATTTCGGCGCTCCGGGAGCCGGCCTCCACGAAGGTCGGCGACTGGCCGAATACGCGAGTCACTCGCTCGAGCATTTCGGTCGCCAGGCGCTGGTTGGCGCGGCTGATCGCGAGCCGAAATCCATTTCGATCCGAACACGAGCCCTCGGCGACGTAAAACCCGAGCAGGCCGAGTAGCGCCTCGTTGACATCGAGGTAACGCCGCAGGCCCGGGTCCGCGGAGGCACCGGTCACGACTTCCAGATCATCGCGGCCGTCGAACCAGTCGAGATCCTGGCTCTTGAGCGCCGACAGGCGCACGGACTCGCCGACTCCATCTGCGAAGGCCATCGGCCGGCCGGCGCCGGTGGCTGCGCTTGCGACTCGGTTGCTGACGCCACTCGCCGCCCTGACTGCGGCGTCGATACGGCCGTCGGTTACCGACTGCACGCCCGATTCGAGCCAAGCCTCGACCGCGGGGCCGCGCACCCAGATCTGCTCGGCCGCCTCCGGTACGTCCCACAGTCGGCGCAGGAGGTCGATGCGCGCGGGTGCATGGGCGGGAAGTCGCAGCCGCGACGGCGCGACCAGCTGGTCACCGACCTTGAGGTCGGCGCCCCGCTTCAAGCGGACGGCTCCCTCCTCGTGCACGAACACGCTATGGCTCGAGGTCACGCGGACCGAGCGGCCATGGGTGGTGCGAACCGAGAACAGCGTTTCCTCGAGCGGGTGGCGAATCACGGCCTTGATCGGACGGAAGCGGACTTCGTGGCTGTCGATGCCGAAGCACATGACGTCGCCGAGTGCCGCGCCGCTCAGTCGGTCGACGCCGCCCGAGGGGTCGTGCGTCGCGAGCGCGGCGTCGATGAACGCCCCGATGCGGACCATGCGTACGCCCTGGCGGTCGTCGCGGACGAACACGTGATCGTCGCCATCGACGCTCATGATGATGATGCGGTGATAGCGCAGCTTCTCGACATCGAACTCGTTGCGGCCGATGCCGCAGCCGAGCGCGGTGATCAGCGTGCCGACCTCGGCGCTCGACAGCATCTTGTCGAAGCGCGCTTTTTCGACGTTGAGGATCTTGCCCTTGAGCGGCAACACGGCTTGGGTCCGCCGGTCACGGCCCTGCTTCGCGGAGCCACCGGCCGAGTCGCCCTCGACGAGGAACATCTCCGAGAGCGCGGGATCCTTTTCCTGGCAGTCCGCGAGCTTGCCCGGAAGTCCCGCGATATCGAGCACGCCCTTGCGACGCGTCATCTCGCGCGCCTTGCGGGCGGCCTCGCGTGCGCGTGCGGCGTCGATGATCTTCGCGACGATCGCCTTCGCCTCGGCGGGCCGCTCGAGCAGGAACGCCTCGAGCTTGTCGGCGACGGCGCTCTCGACGATGCCGCGGACTTCGGACGAGACGAGCTTGTCCTTGGTCTGCGATGAGAATTTCGGATCCGGCATCTTGACCGAGAGGATCGCGGTGAGCCCTTCGCGCGAGTCATCGCCCGTCATCTCGATCTTCTCGCGCTTCGCGGCACTGTCGATGTAGTCGGACAGCTTGCGCGTCAGCGCCGCGCGAAAGCCCTGCAGGTGCGTGCCGCCGTCCTTCTGCGGGATGTTGTTCGTGTAGCAGAACATCGACTCGGCATACGAGTCGTTCCACTGCGCGGCAACTTCGACCGTGATCGGGCCGTGCGACTCGCGGAAATAGAACACCGTCTCGTGGATCGCGGTCTTGCCGCGGTTCAGGTGCTTCACGAAGGCGCCGATGCCGCCCTCGTACTGGAACACGTCGCGCTTTTCGTCGCGCTCGTCGATGAGCTCAATCCTGACTCCGGAATTCAGGAATGAGAGTTCGCGTAATCGACGGGCCAGGATCTCGTACTGGAAGTTGATGTTCGTGAAGGTCGCCGCGCTCGGCTTGAACCTCAAGGTCGTGCCGCGCTCGGTCGTCGGTCCTATGACGGCGAGCGGGGCCTCGGGGTCGCCGTGGCGGTACTCCTGGCGGTGCTGCTGGCCCTCGCGGGAGATCGTCAGGGTCAGCTGCTCGGAGAGCGCGTTGACGACCGACACACCGACGCCGTGGAGGCCGCCGGAGACCTTGTAGGAACTGTCGTCGAACTTACCGCCCGAGTGCAGGACGGTCATGATCACTTCGACTGCAGAAACCCCCTCTTCGGGATGGATATCCACAGGAATTCCACGGCCGTTATCGGTGACGGTGACGGACTCATCGGCGTGGACCGTCACGACAATCCGGTCGCAATGGCCGGCCAGCGCCTCGTCGATGGCGTTGTCCACGACCTCGAAAACCATGTGGTGCAGCCCGGTCCCGTCATCGGTGTCGCCGATGTACATTCCGGGGCGTTTTCGGACCGCGTCGAGACCCTTCAAGACCTTGATTTTGCTTGAATCGTAGACGTCGTTGTCGGACATGAAGGGCCCTTGCCAATTCGTGCCGAAATTATACCATTCAAGGGCTTAGAACGCGCCCCCGCACACGTGCACGATGCGCCTGGAAATGCCGCGCCGATCGATCCCCTCCGCGGCCGCTGTCGGTCTCGGCACCGTCGCACGGACCGCCCGACGCGTTCGTTGCTCCACCGGATATCCACAGATCGGCCGAGCGCTTGAAGCGTCACTCGGCCCGGCGAATTCCACCGTGTTCCACGTGGAACAGCGCGCCCGGTTTCCCGAGTCCGGGCAGGTCCGGCCGGAGCGCCGTGACGAAGAGCTGCACGGGCAGCGTGCGCACGACGGCGAGGAGTCGACCGAGGTTGTCGGCGTCGAGCTCGGCCGCGGGATCGTCGAGCAGGAGGGCGCTCCGACCGGGATGGCGCGACTCCTGGACGCTCAGCTGGGCAAGCGTCAACGCCGCCGCCAGGAGCTTCTGCTGGCCCCTGGAGACGCGTTCCTTGGCGACGTGCCCGTCGACGCGGACGCTCACGTCGGCCCGGTGCGGCCCGACCTGGGTGGCTCCGTAGCGGCAGTCGCGCTCGAAGCTCCGGTCGATCGCTTCGCGCAGGGACTCCCCTGCCGTCCAGCCCGTCTGGTAGCTGAGACCGACCTCACCGCCCAGCAGCTGCCCGCCGAGGGCCTTGAGGACCGGCCCCAGAATATCAAGATATTCCAAGCGGATACGGGCGAGGCGGTCGCCCGTGGCAATGAGCTCCGGGTCCCAGACCCGTGCCGTCCGCGGGTCGAGTCCGGGCTTAAGCGCGGCATTGCGCTGCCGGAGCGCCCGGTGGTACCGCTGCCAGGTATCCATGAAGGTTGGTTCCACGTGGAACACGCCCCAATCAAGGAAGCGCCGCCGGCGGTGAGGTCCGTCCTCGAGGAGCTTGTGGATCTCGGGGTCGATGATGAGCGGCGGGAAGTGCGCCGCGAGCTCCGCGGCACCGGCCGCCGGCTGGCCCCCGATCCGGATGTCCGCCGACTGGCGAGTCCCGCCGACGCCGAGGACGGTTGTCAGGCCCCCGCTCTCGACCCAGCCGACCACGCGGAAGGCCGTTTCGCCCTGCCGGACGAGCTTTGAGAACCCGCGGGTGCGGAACGACCGGCCGCGACCCAGCAGGAACAGGGCCTCGAGCAGGCTCGTCTTGCCCGAGGCGTTCGGGCCTACGAAGAGGTTATAAATCGGGTCGAGCGCGACATCGACTGCGTTCAGGCAGCGAAACTGCTCGACGGTGACCCGGGCGAGCGGCATGCCCTCGGCTAGAGGCGCATGGGCATCACGACGTAGCGGCTCGCTCCACCGCCCGGCGCGCGGACGAGGCAACTGCTATTGGCGTCGGTGAGGCCAACCTCAACCTCGGCCCCGTCGATCGCGGCGAGCGCATCGAGGAGGTAATTGACGTTGAATCCGACCTCGAACTCCTCGCCCTGGTAGACGACTTCAACTTCGTCCTCGGCCTCTTCCTGTTCGGGATTGTGAGCCGTCAGGACGAGGAGGTTCTGCTTGAGCGCCAGCCGGATGCCACGGTACTTCTCGTTCGAGAGGATCGCGGTCCGCTGCAGCGCGCGCCTGAGCGCCTCGCGGTCCGCCTTGACGATACGACCGGGGTTCGCGGGTATAACGCGGCCGTACTCCGGGAAACGTCCGTCAATCAGCTTCGAAGTGAAGCGAATATCGCCTAACGTGATCCGGATGTGATTGCTGCCGACCTGGACGGCAACCGGGCCCTCGGCGCCGAGCAGACGCTGCAGTTCAAGGACGCCCTTGCGCGGCACGATCACCTGTTGAGTACCCGACTTGGTCACGAGCTCCATCTCGCACATTGCCAGACGATGACCGTCGGTCGCGACCGTTCGAAGCATTTTCCCGTCCGATTCCAGCAACATACCGTTGAGGTAATAACGGACATCCTGCTGCGCCATCGAAAAATGCGTCTTGTCGATCAGGCGCTTCAACGCCGCCTGCTCGACCTGGAAGGAGAGCTGCGAGTGGATCTCCTCGATGGACGGGAAGTCCGCGGCAGGGAGCGTCGTCAGCGAGAAGCGGCTCTTCCCGGCCTTGATCGAGGCCTTCTCACCCTCGAGCGTGAAGACGACCGCGACCTTGTCGGGAAGCGCCCGGACGATGTCCAGGAATTTCCGCCCCGGTACCGTTACCTCCCCGGCCTGCTGGACGGTGACGTCGGCGCCGGCGACGAGTTCGACCTCGAGGTCCGTCGCCGTGATCGCGAGCCGGCCGTTCTTAACCGACAGGAGCACGTTCGCAAGGATCGGCATCGTCTGGCGTCTTTCGACTACCCCGATGACTGCCTGCAGTGGCTCGAGGATTTTTTCCCGGTCGGTCGTGAATTTCATCGCATCACCTTCGGTATCGCATCGCCTCTCGAGGCGCGCTCTGTTCCTAATAGTCTTGGTTGAGTATCTAGGAATACAGATAGCTGCTGTAGCAGCTAGTCATGGCGTATTCACTGGATAACCCAGAAAAACCGAGCGCCCACCCGTGCTTGTGGCAATGACAGGTCTCTGGATAGATCGGCTTGAGGCATCGCGCAGGCTGTGGGACTCGTGTGGATATCTTGCCACGGTTTGCGCCCCGCCAAGCGCCGCACAGGTTGTCCACATCAGTTCGTCAGGGTTCTCAACAGGTTTGAGAAATCCTCGGCCATGCGCCGCTCGATCTCCCGCAATTCCTTGATCCGCTTGCAGGCGTGCAGCACCGTCGTGTGATCGCGGCCACCGAAGGCATCGCCGATCTCCGGGAGCGAGTGGTTGGTCAGCTCCTTGGCGAGCGCCATGGCCATTTGCCGGGGACGTGCGATCGACCGACTGCGGCGCTTGGAAAGCAGATCGGCGACGCGGATCTTGTAGTACTCGGCGACGGTCTTCTGGATGTTATCGATCGTGACCAGCTTTTCCTGGAGGGCGAGGAGGTCGCGCAGTGCCTCCTTGGCGAAGTCGAGCGTGATCGGTCGGCCGGTGAATTCCGCGTTCGCGGCGACGCGCCTTAGCGCTCCCTCGAGCTCGCGGACGTTCGAACGAATGCGCTTCGCGATGAAAAAGGCTACTTCTTCCGGCAAATCCACGCGCGCCTGCTGCGCCTTCGACATGAGGATGGCAACACAGGTCTCGAGCTCCGGCGGATCGATCGAGACCGTCAGCCCCCAGCCGAAGCGCGATTTCAGCCGCTCCTCGAGCCCGGTGACCTCCTTCGGGTAGCGATCGCAGGTGAGGATCACCTGCTGCTGGCCCTCGAGGAGCGCGTTGAAGGTGTGGAAGAACTCCTCCTGCGAGCGCTCCTTGCCGGCAAAGAACTGGATGTCATCGATGAGCAGCGCATCGAGCGTCCGGTACGCCTGCTTGAAGTCCGCGATGCTGTTGTGCTGCAGCGCCCGCACCATGTCGCCGACGAAGCGCTCGGAATGGACGTAGGCGACGCGCGCCTGCGGCCGCTTGGCCCGCATGGCATTGGCGACGGCGTGCATGAGGTGGGTCTTGCCGAGGCCGACGCCGCCGTAGACGAACAGCGGGTTGTACGCACGCCCGGAGTTGTCGGCGACCTGTCTGGCGGCGGCCTTGGCGAGCTGGTTGCTCTTGCCCTCGACGAAGTTGTCGAAGGTGAACTCGGGGTTCACGCGCGCGCCGATGACGATGGGCTCGGAGCGGGTGCTGCGCACACCGCCGAAGGAGCCCCCCGCCGGGGCGACCATCGGGGCCGCGACGGCGGCCTCGGCCAGCTGCACCGGGACGGCTACCGGGCGCGTGCCGACCTCGAGCACGACCTGGGGCGGCTCGGTGCCGCCGCGATTGAGCTTGCCGCGCAGGAGCTCGGCGATCCGCTCGAGCAGGTTCTGCCGGATCCAGTCGACGACGAACCGGTTCGGAGCCAGGAGCCGGATGACGCTGCCTTCGTCGACGGCCTGCAGCGGCCGTACCCAGACGTTGAACAGCTGCTCGGGCACCTCGGCCTCGAGTTGCCGCACACACTCGATCCAGGGGCTGACCTCGGCCATGGACATACGGCGGCTCGTGGCGCGGGTGGTCTAAAAAAGGGGGAGGGAGTCTATACCGCGTGTCGGCGCGATGTAACGCCGCGAGCGGAGGGCGAGGATACGCCCGGGCCGGCCCGAGCGTTGACATCGAATGGTCCTCCACGTACATTGCGCGGCTCGCGCCGTTCCGGCATCTCCCTGTTTTCTCTGGATGATTTTCCCATGGCGACCAAGCGCACATATCAGCCGAGCAAGGTCAAACGCGCCCGTACGCACGGCTTCCGTGCGCGCATGGCCGACAAGAAGGGCCGCCAGGTACTGGCGCGTCGTCGTGCGAAGGGCCGCAAGCGCCTGATTCCCTGAGCGCTGGCGCCCAGACGCCCGCGCGCGGCGCCGAACCCCGGCTCGCCGTGATCCACCCGCACCGCTTCCGACCCTGTCACCGGCTCCACAGCCCGGCGGACTTCCAGCGCGTGTACAAGGGCGGCAAGCGAGCAGGAGACGGACTCTTCGCAGTGAACGCACTCGCCAACAGCCTTGGCTTTGCCCGCCTCGGCATGTCCGTCAGCACCCGCACCGTCGGCAACGCCGTCCGGCGTAACCGAGTCCGGCGGATCATCCGCGAGGTATTCCGCGAGCGCCACGCCGAACTCCCGCCGGTCGACCTCGTCGTCACGAGCCGCCCGGGCGCCCGCGATGCCGCCCGTCCGGCCATCGTGACGAGCCTCGAGCGACTGATCGAGCGCGCCCTGCCGCCAGCGCCGCCCGTGGCAACGCCCGCATGACGGTACGGCTTTCACCGCTCGCCTGGCTCATGCGGCTCCTCGTGCTCGCCTACCGCTACGGGCTGAGTCCGCTCCTCGGGCCCCGCTGCCGCTTCTACCCGAGCTGCTCGGCCTACGCGCTCGAGGCGATCGAACAGCACGGCGCCCTCCGCGGCGGTTGGCTGTCGCTGCGACGACTACTTCGGTGCCATCCGTGGCACCCCGGCGGCTACGATGCCGTGCCCGAGCGCGACGCCGCGGGCCGCCACACTCACTGCAAGAGCCCGCTCCATGGATAACCAGCGCCTGTTCCCCTGGCTAGCCCTCGCGGCGATGCTGTTCCTGAACTACGAGGCCTGGCAGCACGACTACCCGGCGCCGGCCGTGGCTGCCCCGGTCACGGCGACCACTGCCGCGGCGCCGGGTGCCACCTCGACCACGCCCGCCGCCGGCGCGGACGACCTCCCGGCGCTGCCGACGCCGGCCGCCGCACCTTCGCCGGCAACGGCCGCCGCCGCGACGCCCGCGAACCCCGCGGGCACCGCGACCATCGAGGCGCCAGGCACGTCGGCGACCGCCGGGCCGCTCGTGCACGTGAGGACGGACGTCCTCGACCTTGAGATCGCAACGCAGGGCGCGGAGATCCGCAGCGCCAAGCTCCTCGCCTACACGAAGCAGAAAGACGACCCGACCGATCACGTGCAGATGTTCAACGACGGCGTGACGGGCGACCTGAGCCTCTTCCAGTGGGGCCTTCGCACCGGCGGGACGGAGCCTGAACCGAACCACAAGGCGATCTTCACGGCCGCCGCGAGCGACTACACGCTGAAAGACGGTGACGCCGAGCTCAGCGTCCCGCTCACCTGGGCCAATGGCGCGGGGCTCACCGTCACGCGGACCCTGAAGTTGAAGCGCGGCGCCTACTCGATCGAACTCGACCAGCACATCGAGAACGCGGGCACCACCGCCTTCGCGGCGCACGACTACGCGCGCATCGTCCGTCACTGGCAGCACGTCGAGACCTCGTTCTGGAACCGCGATCCGGAACTCACGGCATTCCGGGGCCCGGTGTTCTCGGATGGCACCAAGATCCAGAAGCTCAACGTCGAGAAGGCGGACGGCGATCGGCCGCCGAAGACGCCGATCGCGAACGGCTGGGCGGCGGCGATGCAACACTACTTCGTCGTCGCGGTCGTACCGGACCCGAAGGCGCCGCACAACTACGATCTCAACGTCGAACCCACGCGGTTCACCTTCACGACCATCGGCCCCGAGACGAGCGTGGCGCCCGGCGCCTCCGCCGACATCCACTCGACGCTCTACATGGGCCCCAAGATCCAGCGCACGCTCGAGGCGATCGCGCCGAAGCTCGACCGCACGACCGATTTCGGTGCGTTGACGATCATCGCGCAGCCGCTCTTTAAGCTGATGGCGTTCGTGCAGCGCATCGTCGGCAACTGGGGCTTCACGATCATCATCGTGACGTTCCTGATCAAGCTCTGCTTCTATCCGCTCGCGCAGACGAGCGGCCGCTCGATGGCGAAGATGCGCCACCTCGCGCCGCGCATGAAGCAGATCCAGGAGCGCTACAAGGACGACCGCGAGCAGCTCGGCAAGCAGATGATGGAGCTCTACAAGCGCGAGAAGGTGAACCCGCTCGCCGGCTGCCTGCCCATCGTCGTGCAGATCCCGGTGTTCATCGCCTTCTACTGGGTGCTGCTCGAGAGCGTGGAACTCAGGCAGGCGCCCTTCATCGGCTGGGTGCACGACCTCTCGACCCGCGATCCCATCTTCGTGCTGCCGGCGCTCATGGGCATCGCGATGTTCGGCCAGTTCAAGCTGAACCCGGCGCCGCCGGATCCGATGCAGGCGAAGATCTTCGCGTTCATGCCGCTCGTGATGACGGCGATGATGGCGTTCTTCCCGTCCGGGCTCGTGCTCTACTGGATCACGAACACGACGCTGTCGATCGCGCAGCAGTGGCGCATCAACAAGCTGGTCGAGACCGAAGGCAAGAAGCGCGCCTAGGCTCGGCGGTGGCGCCCGGCCCGACCGGGCACGTGCCGCCCCGCGAGCCCGCACGCAGCCGGGAGACGTTCACGACCGTGACTGACGGATCCCGAGACGCTTCCCGCCGGCCGGCGGCGGCACCCCCGCCCGACACGATCGCCGCGATCGCGACGCCGCCCGGCCACGGCGGTATCGGCATCGTGCGGGTTTCCGGATCCCTCGCGCGCCCGATTGCAGCAGGGATTCTCGGTGAGGTGCCGGAGCCGGGTCGTGCGGTCGTGCGGCGCTTTCGCGCCGCCGACGGGGACTCGATCGATGCGGGCGTCGCACTCCTCTATGCATCGCCACGCTCGTTCACGGGCGAGGACGTGCTTGAGCTGCAAGGCCACGGCGGGCCGGTGGTGCTCGATCTACTCCTCGCGCGCTGCCTCGAGCTTGGCGCGCGTTCCGCGCGGGCGGGGGAATTCTCCGAGCGCGCCTTCCTCAACGACAAGCTCGACCTCGCCCAGGCCGAGGCCGTCGCGGACCTGATCGCGGCGGGCTCGGCGGAAGCCGCGCGCGCGGCGCTCAGGTCACTGACGGGGGAGTTCTCGGTGAGGGTCGAGGCGCTCTCGTCCGAGCTCATCGCGCTTCGCACCGAGGTCGAGGCCGCGATCGACTTTGCCGATGAGGAACTCGACCTGCCGGCGGAAGGCGCGATCGCCTCGCGCATCAGCCGCCTGCTGGCGGAATTCGCGGCGCTCGAGGCGACCGCCGAGCAAGGCAGGATCCTGCACGAGGGATTCACGCTCGTGATCGCGGGACGTCCCAATGCCGGGAAGTCGAGCCTTATGAACGTGCTCGCCGGCCACGAGGCGGCGATCGTGACCGCGATCCCGGGGACGACGCGCGATGTACTCCGGGAGCGCATCGATCTCGATGGCTTGCCGATCACGATCCTCGACACCGCGGGCCTAAGGGACAGCCCCGACGTCATCGAGGCAGAGGGCATCCGTCGCGCGCTCGGCGAAATCGGCCGCGCCGACCGCGTCCTCTACGTCGTCGACGCGGCGGATCCGGCCGCTCTCGAGGCGGTAAGCGCGGATCTCGCGCGGCTGCCCGCGGGCGTTCCGGTCAGCGTGCTGCTGAACAAGGTCGACATCGCCGCGGCGCGGGCGTCCGATCCCGCCGCCGTGCCGACGCTGCGCGTCTCGGCGCGCACCGGCGCGGGGCTCGATCTGCTGCGCGCGCACCTAAAGCACAGCGCCGGCTACCGGCCGATGGAAGCAGGTGTGTTCAGCGCGCGGCGGCGGCACCTCGATGCGCTCGGCCGTACGCGCCTGCACGTCGCGGCGGCCAAGGACGCGCTCGAGAGTAGCGACGGCAGCGAGCTCGTCGCGGAGGAGCTCAGGCTCGCCCACGATGCACTCGGCGAGATCAGCGGGCGGTTCACGAGCGAGGATCTGCTCGGGCGGATCTTCGCGAGCTTCTGCATCGGCAAGTAGGCGCAGCGGTTCCGTGCGGCGATCAAACCCGATAACTTCCCATTAGATCCTTCGAATCTCCACCGATCGCCGGGAGGGCGCTGCCTTGCCAACGGTTCATGTCGTGCGTGCTGTGAGCTACGTCCTGCTGATCTCGCTGGTGGCTGTCGCCGGGTGCAGTCCGGACGCCTCGCAGCTCAAGGTGACCTACGGCCCGTGGGAGCCATTGCACCAGGGCCCGGTTCCCGACGTGCCTCGATGTTCGGTCGATCGCGTCCTCAAGGAAGGTGGTGGGGCGGCGGTGGCACCGGGAACGATGGCGGAAGTGAGGCTGGTCACGACCTTTGGCGAGCGGCAGATCAACATCGCGGCCAAGGACAAGGTGCAGGATCTCGGGCGCTACTGGATCTACGTCGCGTTCGATAGTGACCAGCTTCCGGATCCGCAGCACACGCAAGTGCGCACCGCCGAGGACGCCGCTTCGCGGCTCTTCGGTGCCGGCAATGGGCGCCTGGCGGCGTCGCTGATTGGTCTCACGACGGGCGAGAAGCTCACCTTCCGCCCGTGCCCGAGCGGCAGCGATAGCAGCGGCAGCATCGTCGGGGGTGCCGGCGCCATTCCCTTCGGCGACTTCCAGCGCTACGTCGCGATGCGGCCGCTGGCCCGGGACCGCAGCGCCGTGATCTTCGCGAAGACCGCGCAGCTCGACAACGAAACATCGATGGAGATCCTGCGCCTCTGCAAAGGGCACGCCGCGCAGCGTGCTGTCACGCTCGCTGACAGCACGGAGATTTCCGTGGGGCACGACCTCGGGCGCAGCTACAAGACGTCGGAACCGCGCTGGGACTACTTGCGGGAGGCCCGCTGGAGCGGTGTGTGCAACGACGGCAAACCGGTGCACTTTGACTACGGCCCCGTGGGCGTCGATCCGCCCGAAGGTGCATCGCGCGGCCTCGCCGTGTCCAGCCTGTTCGGACCGTGGGTGCGCAACGCCTGGGACACGATCGAGATGGGCGTGAGCCCGGGCGCCTGATGGCCGACAGCCACTGGGCTGCGGACCGGCGTTGCGCAATGCGGGTGCCCGTGGGGGACCCCGCCGTCTCATCGACGGCAATCCGCCGCGCGGCTGCTCGTCGCAACGTCCACACGCGTGACGTCCAATGCAGAAAGAGCCCGGAGGCATCATGAACCGTCTTGCCAACCCCGACTTCGCCGAATCCGTCAGCGCCAGCTTCGACAAGCAAAGCGCGATGCGCCTGATCCGGGCGACGTTGCCGGTCGTCGAGCGCGGCCGCACCGAAATCCACGTGCCGCACTGGGACGGCATCGAGCAGCAGCACGGCTACGTGCATGGCGGAGTGGTCGGGATGATCGCCGACTCGGCCGCCGGCTACGCAGCGATGACGCTGGTGCCCGCGAGCGCCTCGGTGTTGAGCGTCGAGTACAAGCTGAACCTCGTGGCGCCCGCGGACGGCGAGAAGCTGATCGCTCGCGGCGAAGTCGTCCGACCCGGCAGGACGCTGATCGTGACCCGGGCGGAGGTCTTCGCCGTCAAGGATGGCAAGGAAACTCTGTGTGCATTGATGCAGCAGACGATCATGGTCATGCACGGCAAGACGGAGAACTAGCGCCGCCGGTCGGCCGCGGGCACTCCGCCGAGGATTTCCACGCCCGGCGGGCCCACGCGGCCACGCCCGCTCGCCGGGCGCAAACGAACAGCCGCCGCCGCGTCCCCACAACGCGCGTTTTGTCGGCTGGTCGTTCGGGGATCACCTTGCGTTCCCGCCCTGCAAGCGCGGCGGTCGCGCCGGCGCCGTTCAGGCCCCGGCGCCGATGCCGCGCGCCCGGGCCGCGTTCTCGACCGGCAACGCGATCGCCTTGAAGAGGTTCGAGGTCCGGTAGTGAACGAGCAGGCGCATGTTGGCGAAGTGCATGAGGCCGAGGATCACGACCACAAGACCGACCTTCGTGCTCAGGAACTCGATCGCCTCAACGAGGTCCGTGGGCTTGGTGCCGTAGCGCAGCGCGAGCGACACGAAGCCGATGTTGACGAGGTAGAAGCCGATCAGCAGCAGGTGGTTGATCGAGTCGGCGAGAGTCTCCTGGCCGTGGAAGTTCTCGACCAGGAACACGCGGCCATTGCGGTGCAGCGTCTGTCCGACCCAGTAGGTGATGCCGAGGCTCAAGCAGAGGTAGGCGAGGTAGGTTCCGATCATCATGTTCGTCACTCCTTCGGGTTCGACGTGATATATTTAGTTTGTTCGCTAAATACGCTATCATTACAGAACTAATTAGGCAACTAGCTAAATATAGGACCGGAAATCATGAGCCTGGACAAGGTGTTCGAGGCGCTGTCCTCGACCGTGCGCCGGAAGATCCTGGCGTACCTCTCGGCCACGGACCTCACCGCCGGGGACATCGCCGCGCGGTTCGAGATCTCGAAGCCCTCGGTGTCGAAGCACCTGTCGGTACTCGAGAACGCAGGTCTCGTGCGCAGCGAGCGGCGCGGCCAGTTCATCCACTACAGCCTCGTACCGGACAACCTCGTGAACACGCTGAACGGCTACGTGCAGGAAGTCTGCCCCGTCTCGAAGCCGTTGAAGCGCGAGAGCAAGGCGCGGGCGGCCGGACGCTGACCCGAAGCGATCTGCGGCGCGTCGCGTCGCCGCGCGGCGTCGCGCTCAGCGCGAGGTGAGCGAGAACTTCTGCAGCCGCTTGCCGGTCTCGACCTCGCCGGTGTAGAGATTCCCGTTCGAGTCCATGACGGCCTGGTGCACCCAGTGGAACTGTCCGGCGTTGCGGCCGCTGTGCCCGATGCTAGAAACGATCACCCCGTCGGTGCGCCGGACTACCCAGATCACATTGTTCTCGCCGTCGACGACGAGCAGGTACTTCTGCGCAGGGTCGTGCGAAAACGCGACCGTCCAGGTGGAGCCATTGCCGAGTGTTGCGGGGCGGACCTGGAACTCGCGGAGAAACTTCCCCTCCCGCGTGAATACCTGCACCCGGTCGTTGTGCCGGTCGCAGACGTAGACGAGCCCGTCGAGCGACAATCGCACGCAGTGCACGGGTGAGCGGAACTGCTTCGCGGGGGGATCCGCGGGCGCGTACGGCGCGATCGTCCCGGTAGCGGCGACTTCCGCCTCGATGTGCTCGACGACGTTCGGGATCTCGGCGAGCGACACGCCGTACGCACCCCAGCCGCGCTTGAACTTGCCGGTGTCCGAGTCGTACACGACGACTCGGTTGTTGAGATAGCCGTCGGCGATGAAGACCTCGTGCGCGTCGTCGTCGACCTCGATGCCGGCGGCGCGACCCAGCAGGCTCGTGTCCTGGTTGTCCTTGGGCGCCTTCGACTTCCGGCCTATTTCGAGGAGCTGGTGCCCGTCGGATGAGAACTTGATGACCTGGCGGTCATCGACGCCCGCGCCGCTCATCCAGACGTTGCCGGCCTTGTCGACCCAAAGCGCGTGCTCGTTCGTCGGCCAGTCCGGCACGAAGTCCGGCCCGCCCCACGAAGCCAAGACGTTCCCGTCGCGATCGAACTCAAGAACCGCGGGCGTCTTCGCGCAGCAGTCGCTGCGCGGAGGAACCTGGGCGGCTCCGAGCTCGTCCTCGGTTGCGGAACGGGGGCGCTGCAGCACCCAGATATGGTCATGGGTATCGACTGCCATGCCGCCGACCTGCCCCATGATCCAGTTGTTCGGCAGTGGTTTCGGCCAGAACGGATCGACCGCATAGGCCGGAGCATCGCTCGTCTCGCCGCGCGCGAACGGCACCGGCAGGCTGCCCAGCACGATGAGTCCGAGGGCAGCCCAGCGGGATCGAGGCATGCGCTTGTCCCCTCTAGAAGGCGCCTAGTGTACGGCGCTGTCCGACCAACGCGTCATAAGTGAAGTCGCGCACGCTTTGCAGGTTGGGCCAGAGCGCGTTGTCGGGCATCATTCCGGCTGTCTCCCGACTGGCCGGTCCATGCTGCTGATAGCGAACGCCGACGTCTACGCGCCACACCCGCTCGGTGTCAGGAACCTGCTGCTCGGTGGCACCGAAGTCCTCTGGATGGGCCCGCCGGGCGAGCTGCCGGAGCTGCCGAAGGCGCTCCGCGCCGCGACGACCACGATCGATCTGCAGGGCCGGCGACTCATCCCCGGCCTCATCGATGGGCACGTCCACGTGACGGGCGGCGGCGGCGAGGACGGGTTCAAGACGAGGGTCCCGCCGGTGCCACTCAGCCGTTTCACGACCTCGGGCGTCACGACGGTCGTCGGCCTCCTCGGCACCGATGATGTCGCGCGCGGCCCGCGCGAGCTCGTAGGCACCCTCTACGCGCTTCGCGAGGAAGGCCTCAACGCCTGGGGCTACACCGGCGGCTACCACGTCCCGGCGACGACGCTGACGAACGGGGTGCGCAGCGATCTCGTGTTCATCGAGGCGCTCCTTGGCATCGGCGAGATCGCGATCAGCGACCATCGCTCGAGCCAGCCGAGTTTCGAGGAGTTGCTGCGCCTTGCCTCCGACGCACACGTCGCGGGGCTCATGACCGGCAAGGCCGGGATCCTGCACCTGCATCTCGGCGATGGTCCGCGTGGACTTGAGTTGGTGCGCCGCGCGCTCGCCGAGAGCGAGATTCCGGCACGTGTCTGGAACCCGACGCACGTGAACCGCAAGCGCGCGCTGTTCGAGGAGGCACTCGCGCTGGCGCGCGCGGGCTGCACGGTCGATGTGACCGCATTTCCGGTCGCGCAGGGCGAGGACGCTTATTCGGCGGCGGAGGCGCTCACGCGCTACTGGAAGAGCGCTGCACCCGCAGAGCGGGTGACCGTAAGCTCGGATGCCGGTGGCTGCCTGCCGTGCTTCGACGGGGACGGCCGCGTGACGAGCATGGAGGTGGGTTCCGCCGGTGCGCTCCTCGCGACGCTCGGCGAGCTACTCGCGCTCGGCGTGCGGCTGGAAGATGCGCTGCCGCCGTTCACCTCGAACCCGGCGCAGCTCTTGAAGCTCGTGGGGAAAGGCGTGATCGGCGTCGGCTCCTCGGCCGACCTCGTCGCACTTGATGCGACAGGACGCGCCGAGACGGTCATCATTCGTGGCGTGGTGCACGTCGCGGGCGGCAAGGCCGTCCGGCGCGGCACCTTCGAATCCTAACGGCGACGAGGAGCAGGACGGCATGCCGAGCAAGGTTCCCGATGGCGCGACTCGCGGCTGGATCATTCCGATCGGCGGCGCCGAGAACAAGGAGAACGACCGGCACATCCTCGAGCGCTTCGTCAGCGTCTCGGGCGACAAGGAGGCGGACATCGTCGTGATCCCGACCGCGAGCCGCATGAACGAGACCGGCCCCCGCTACGAGAAGCTGTTCGCGGCCTTGGGTGCTGCGCGCGTGACGGTCATGGATTTCGACACGCGCCGCGACTGCCACGAGGCCGGGCGCCTAGCGCGCCTCGAGGAGGCGAGCGGCATCTTCTTCACCGGCGGCAACCAGCTCAGGCTTACGACGCTCTTGGGTGGCACGCCGGTCGCGAAGCTGATCAGGAGCCGCAACGCCCACGGTGTCACGGTCGGTGGCACGAGCGCGGGCGCGAGCATCCTGAGCGAGCACATGATCGCCTTTGGCGACGAGGGTTCCTCGGTGATCTCGGGAAGCGTAAGGCTCGCCCCCGGCCTCGGGCTCACGAACCGCTTCATCATCGACCAACACTTCCGCCAGCGCGACCGGATCGGTCGGCTGCTGACGGCGCTCGCGTACAACCCCTTCGCGGTCGGGATCGGCCTCGACGAGGACACGGCGGCGTTCATAGGGCCCGACGAGACGGTCGAGGTCGAAGGGAGCGGCGGGGTCACCATCGTCGATGGGGCGGACGTGACCTACACCTCCGTCGATGAAGTCGCCGAGGGCCAGCCCGTGTGCATGCTCGGGCTCAAGCTCCATATCCTCGTCGCGGGCGCGACCTTCAACCTGCACAGCCGCACTGCTTCCGCCGGGACGTTGAGCCGCAGCAAGGAATGACGGGGCTGAAGAAGGCCATTCTTGACGCGTATCGCGCCGCCGCTACACTCAAGCAAGGGCCAGTGAGAGTGTCGACGGGACTGCCGCAGAGCCTATAAGTCCGCCACCCGCCCACGGGCAGGGCGCGAACGGGGCCCGGGCGACGACGCCTGGTTGTAAGGGGATCCGCCGCGACGAGAGGTGAAGGAACCGCCAGGTCCCTTCGCCCGGCCGGCGGCCGCTCCCGGGCGCGACTCGGCCGATGGCCGCTTTTCTGCGCAACGTCGTGGCGGTCGTGCCTAGCGCAAGCGGGCCGGACGGCTGCGACGGATGCGTCGTCGTAACGTCGCCCAACCCCCGCGAGCGAGCAGCACCCCATGCGCATCCTCGACCGTTCCGTCTACGTCGGCCCCTCGCTCTATGCACGCTTCCCTGTCATCCGGCTCGAGCTTGACCTCGGCGAGCTCGAGGCGTGGCCGACCGGGCGACTCGGCGCCCCGTTCGTCGACGCGCTCGCCCAGGCGCTGCCGGGGCTGCAAAGCCACGGCTGCTCGTACCGGGAGCCGGGCGGGTTCATACGGCGCATGCGCGAGGACGAGGGCACCTGGCTCGGGCACGTCCTCGAGCACGTGGCGATTGAGCTGCAGAACATTGCGGGCGAGGAAGTCACCTTCGGCAAGACGCGGGGCGCGGGTACCCCGGGCGTCTACACCGTCGTCTACGAGTACGAGCAGCGCGACGAGGGGATCGCCGCTGGCGAACTTGGGCTCAGGCTCATCAGTTCGCTGCTGCCGGCCGACATTCGCCCGAAGGATGCGGTGCCGGAGGGCTGGAGCTGGCCGGAGGCGCGCGATGAGTTCATCCGCTTCGCGCAGCGCCGCGCGCTCGGCCCCTCGACCGCCTCGCTCGTGGCGGCCGCCGAGAAGAATGGCATCCCGTGGCTCAGGCTCAACGACCAGTCGCTCGTGCAGCTCGGACACGGCAAGTACCAGCAGCGGATCCAGGCAACGGTGACCGGGCAGACGCCGCACATTGCGGTGGAGCTCGCGAGCGACAAGGAAGAGACCAACAAGATCCTCGCGACGCTGGGGCTGCCGGTGCCGAAGCAGGAACTCGTGCAGAGCGAGGGCCAGGCGGTGCGCGCCGCGCAGCGCATCGGCTTTCCGGTCGTCACCAAGCCCTACAACGGCAACCACGGCCGCGGCATCTCGATCAGGCTCACGACCGACGCCGAGGTCGCCCAGGGTTACCTCGTCGCGCGCGAGCATTCGCGCTCGGTCATTGTCGAGACCTTCCTCGAGGGCGACGACCACCGGCTCCTCGTCGTCAACGGCGAGCTCGTCGCGGCGACGAGGCGCACGCCCGGACACGTCGTCGGCGATGGCACGCGCTCGGTCGCCGCGCTCATCGAGATCGTGAACCAGGACCCGCGCCGCGGCGTCGGCCACGAGAAGGTGCTGACCCGGCTCGAGCTCGATGCGCAGGCGCACAAGATGCTCGAGCGCGTCGGCATGACCGAGCACTCGGTGCCGGAGGCGGGGCAGGTGGTCTACCTGCGCTCGACCGCGAACCTCTCGACCGGCGGCACGGCGACGGATGTCACCGACGTCATCCATCCCGACAACCGCGAGATGGCCGAGCGCGCGGTGCGCGCGATCGGCCTCGACGTCGGCGGCGTCGACTTCCTCTCCAAGAACATCACCGAGAGCTACCGCAAGATCGGCGGCGGTATCTGCGAGGTGAACGCGGCGCCCGGCTTTCGGATGCACGTGGCGCCCTCCGAAGGGACGCCACGCGACGTCGCCGGCCCCGTCATCAACATGCTCTTTCCGCCAGGGGCGGCCTCACGCGTGCCGATCGCGGCGATCACGGGTACCAACGGCAAGACCACGACCTCGCGCATGCTCGCCCACATCCTCAAGATGGCGGGCTTCACGCCTGGCCTCACCACGACCGACGGCGTCTACATCGATGGCCAGCGCACGGTCGCGGGCGACATGACCGGGCCCGTCTCCGCGCGCATGGTGCTCGCGGATCCCCAGATCGACGTCGCCGTGCTCGAGACGGCGCGCGGCGGGCTGCTCAGGGCCGGCATGGGGGTGAATGAGGTCAATGTCGGCGGCGTGCTCAACGTGCAGGCCGATCACCTTGGGCTGAAGGGCATCGACACGCTCGAGCAGCTGGCGGAAGTGAAGCGCATCGTCGTCGAGGTCGCGACCGACTGCGCGGTGCTGAATGCGGACGATCCGCTGGTGCTCAGGATGTCCGGCTACACCGAGGCCAAGAACATCTGCTACGTGACGGTGAACCCGCAGCACACGCTCGTGCGCGAGCACATCCGCGCGGGCGGGCGTGCCTGCGCGCTCGAGGCGGGCGTCAACGGCCAGATGATCGCGCTCTACGACCGCGGCGGCCACATCCCGCTCGTCTGGACGCACCTCATCCCCGCGACGCTCGAGGGCCGCGCGATGCACAACGTGCAGAACGCGATGTTCGCGGCGGCGATGGCGTTCTCGCTCGGCATCAAGCTCGATGCGATCCGCCAGGGCCTCAGGACCTTCGACTCCACGTTCTTCCAGGCACCGGGCCGGATGAACGTGTTCAACGAGCATCCGTTCAAGGTGCTGTTCGACTACGGCCACAACGCCCACGCGGTCGCGGCGATGGCCGACCTCGCCCAGCGCCTCGACGTGACGGGCCGGCGCATCGTCGTGCTCGCCGGTCCCGGCGACCGGCGCGACGAGGACCTGGTCGCGATCGCGCAGGCCGTCGCGGGCCGCTTCGATCACTACATCTGCCGGCGCGACGACAACCTTCGCAATCGCGCCGGGGACGAGGTGCCGAAGATCCAGGCGGCGGCGCTCAAGGCCGCCGGCGTCAAGGAGCGGGCGATCGCGGTGATCCCCGACGAGCAGGACGCGATCAACGCCGCGCTTGCGATGGGCGAGCCCGGCGATCTCCTCCTTATCTTCGCCGATGCGCTGGTGCGCTCGTGGAAGCAGATCACGAAGTTCAGGCCCGCCGGGTTGCCCGCCACGAACTCAGGCCACCACGATCAGGCGGCGAGCGCCACCGACGGCGCGGCGTTGCCGGCGGCGCTGCCGCAGTACGCGGGCGACGGCGGCATGGCGGCGTTGAGCCTCGAGGGGCTCATCCGCGACGAGCGCGGCGTGCGTCTCGCGCCCGAGGCGGAGGACTGAGCGTCGCGGCCTTGCTCCCGTTCGAGGACTCGCGGCGCCTGACGGGCGGCAACCTGTTCTTCGCTTCGACCGGCGCCGTGCTCGAGACCGCCGGGGTCGAGGCGGTCGCGCCTCTCCTCGAGGGCTGGCGCACGCGCGTGGCGCGGGCCCGGCGCCACTTGGGCTGGGTCGGCGGCGCCCTCGTCGCGCGCTCGCACGCGAGCGGCACCTCGCTCGCGATCCCGGCACCGTGCGACGTGCTCTTCGTCGCGACGGAGGTCAACGAATGGGCCTGGTGCGCGACGCTCCTCGAGCACGATGCGCCGCGCTACGCCGGGCTCGAGGCGGCGCTCCTCGCCGCCGCGCTCGAGGATGCGGCGGAACCCGCGCTCGTCATTGCGCCGGTGCTCGAGGAGCGTGCCGCGCTTGAGCGCTTCGGGCGCCTCGCCGCGCGCGAGGCGCGCCCGCGCCTTACCGGGCTCGTCGCGGCCGCGAACGCCCGCGCGCTGCCGCACACGCTCGATGAGGAACTCCTGACGCTCGGCGCCGGGTACCGCTCGCGGAGCTTCGCCGTCGGCGAGCTTCCCGGCGTCGGCCACCTCGACTGGGCCGCGCTCGGCGACATCCCGACCGCGATCGTGACGGGCTCGAACGGCAAGACGACGAGCGTCAGGCTGCTCGCGGCCTGCGCCCGCGCGCACGGCTGGCCGACGGCATTCAACTGCACGGACGGGGTGTTCCTCGACGAGGAGCCCCTCGCGAGCGGCGACTACTCAGGGCCCGCGGGCGCCCGCCAGGTGCTGCGCGAGGCGCGTGCGCACGCCGCGATCCTCGAGACCGCGCGCGGCGGGATCCTGCGCCGCGGCATCGCGGCCTCGCGCGCCCGGGTCGCGCTCGTCACCAATGTGAGCGCGGACCACTTTGGCGAGTACGGCATCGATGACCTCGAGGGGCTCGCGGACGTGAAGCTGTCGGTCGCCGGGCTCGTCCCGCCCGATGGGCTCCTCGTGCTCAATGCCGACGACCCGGTGCTGCTGGCGCGCGCCGGCATGCTGGCGGCGCGCTTTGGCCGGGCACTGCCGCTTGGCTGGTTCGCGCTCGATTGGGATCACCCGACGCTCATCGAGCACAGGGCCCGGGGCGGCGCGACGGCCGGCGTCGATGGCGGTCGGCTGCGCATGAGCCTCGATGGCACGAGCTCGGACCTCGGCGCCGTCGCGACGCTGCCGCTCACCGTCGGCGGCAGTGCCGCCTACAACGTCGCGAACCTGCTCGGCGCCGCGCTCGCGGCCGCGGCGCTCGGCATCCGGCCCGGGTTGATCGCGGCGGTGTTCTCGCGCTTCGGCACCGACCCCACCGACAACCCGGGACGGTTGATGCGATTCGAGATCGGCGGCGTCGGCCTCATCGTCGACTACGCGCACAACCCGGAGGGGCTGCGCGGGCTCCTGACCGTGGCGCGGCACCTGAGTGCGCGGCACGGCCGGCTCGGGCTCCTCCTAGGCCACGCCGGCAACCGCCAGGACGCCGACCTCGTCGCGGTCGCGCGCGTGGCCGCCGCCTTCGCGCCCGACCTCATCGTCGTCAAGGAGGACGAGGCGCACCTGCGCGGGCGGGCGCCGGGCGAGATCCCGGCGATCATCCGCCGCGCGCTCATCGAGTCGGGCATGCCGGCCGAAAGCATTCCGCTTGCCACGAACGAACTCGAGGCGGTGAGGATCGCGCTCGAGTGGGCCCGCCCGGGCGACGTGCTCGCGCTCCCCGTGCATTCCTCGGCCGCGCGCGCGGCGGTACTCGAGCTACTGCGCGCGCGCGCGGCGAGGTAGGCGCAGGCGGCGCAGCACGAGGAGCGGCAGCAGGAGGAGCGCATCCTCCGCCCCGAAGGCACCCGCGCCGCCGCGCGGCGAGCCGTCCTTGTTGACGACCTTCACGTGGGCGGTACCGCTTTTCACGTCAGCCTCGAACTTCGAGAGCGCCACGTCGAAGTGATCGATCATCGAGTCGGTCGCGCGGCTGAAGCCGTCGGTGGCGGCCGAGCGCATCTCCTTCGGCTGGTCGATCAGGGTCGAGGTGCCGTGCGTGCTGTCGGTGCCGCCGGCGCGCAGGATCAGTGACCGCGTGCGGGGCTCGATGACCGCGAGGTCGACGAGCGTGGATACGTCGTGCTCGCTGCCGTCGACGATGAACGCGCCGATGATCGTGAGGTAGGTCAGCGAGCGGTACTTCATCTCGCTTGACACGCCCACCTGGTCGTACGAGACGAGCGCCATTACATCGACGTTGTAGAGCCGCTCGACACCCTCGAGCCCGCTCATGCCCTTGCCGCTCGCGAGGTAGTAGTCGGGAATGATCGTGATCTCGCTCACGAACCTCCGGCTCGCGAAGCGCTGGCGGATCCGCTCGAGCAATTCCTCGCGCCGCGCGGCGGTCGGGGTGCCGAGCCCAGCACCCGGCTGCGCCGGCAGGAACGCGAGGCCTACCCTGAGCGGCACCGGCAGTTTCGGGATCGAGTTGTCGTGCGGCGGGGCTGCGCCATCGGGATACAGGAACCCGACGAGGCTCGAGCTGTTGTGCACGTGCGCCGTGCAGAACGGGGCGCAGTAGCCGCGTTCGAAGGGCGCGCAGCCGGCGATGAGCGTCGCGAGGGCGAGGGCGAGAGCTATGAGGCGCTTGTCCACGAAGTACTCCTTGGGCCCGGGGCCACGGAACGCACTCTTGGTCGAGGTCGCTTCATTCGCAACCTTTACCGGAGAAGTGGTGCCAGTCGCGCCAATAGGTATCGGATAGTGATACCTTTTCGGTATCAGTCGGAGCGAGCGCAACCGATGCCGCAACTGTCACCGATCGTCCAGGAACTGAAACGCGTGCTCAAGGAGCGTGAGCTCACGTACGCCGAGGTCGCGCGCGGGATCGGGCTCTCGGTCGCGAGCGTGAAGCGGCTCTTCTCGACGGGCGCCTTCTCACTCGCGCGCATCGAAGAGATCTGCAAGCTCGCGAAACTCGAGCTCTCGGAGCTTGCCGAGCGGGCGCGCAACCGCTCGACCTCGACCACCAAGTTAAGCCTCGCGCAGGAAAGGGAGGTCGTCGCGGACCCGAGGCTCTTCCTGATCACCTGGCTCGTTCTCAACCGCACGCCGTTCGAGCACATCGTGCGCGAATACGCGCTTGCCGAGCGCGACGTGGTGCGCTACCTCATCCGGCTCGATCGGCTGAGGATCATCGATCTCCTGCCGGGGAACCGCGTGAAGCTCCTCGTCGACCGCCACTTCACCTGGCGCGCCGACGGGCCGGTACAGGCGTATCTCTTTGAACGGCTGCTGCGCGAGTTCTTCGCGACACGCTTCGAGAACCCGGCGGATGAGTTCTTCTTCCACGGCGGGACCGTGTCGGATGCGGCGCTCGCCGCGCTCAAGCGCGCACTCCGGGACGCGGCGGCCGAGTGCGTGGAGATCATCGAGCGGGATCGTGGCACGCCAGCTAAGCGAAGCGGCGCCGCCTTCGTGCTCGCACTCAGGCCCTGGAACTACAGCGGCTTCTCGCGCTTCCTGCGCGGCTGAGGTGCGCGCCCTCAGGTTGCCCGGGCGGGGAGGCGCCCCGCCCGGGACTTAAAGTGCAGTTACTTCGCGAGTCCGAACAGCACCGAGGACACCCAGCCCTTGTTGCCGAGCTCGTCCTCGACTTCCCACATCAGCTCCTTCTTCTCGCCGGTGGGGTAGAGCATCATCCCCGGGTCGAGCGTGCGCACGACCTTGCTGGTGGGCGATGAGGTCGTGTACATCCGGCCGGGCTTGGCCATCGTCACCGACTGCTGCTGGTTCGCCTTGCTCGCGTTGTCCGGGAGCTCCGAGAACTTCTGCACCATGTCGGTGTAGGCCTGCAGGTAGGCGAGCGCGATGACCTGGCCGATCTCGGTGTCCGAGTAGCCGCTCGCACCTCCCGCCGCGAACACGCCGCCGCCGAAGAGCCCGCCGCCGGCACCCCAGCCAAGGTCGGTCTTGGTCGAGTGGCCCTCGGAGAGCACGAGCTGCTCGGAGGAGCGCACGTCGGTTACCGTGAGCACGACGTCCGCGCTCTTCTTCTTCAGGTTAATGCCACCGACCACGGCGCCCGCGACGCCGCCGAGGAGCCCGCCGAGCGCAGCTCCAAAGCGGTTGCCACCGGCGTTCTTGTTCTGCGAGATGAGATCCGGCACCAGCACGTAGTCGGCGGCCTTCACCTGGCCCTTGCCGACGTTCGACTGGCCACGCAGCTCGCCGCTCGAGGCGAGCGCTCGCTCGGCCTGCGCCGCCGCCATCCCCTTGCCGCGATCGACGAGCGTGAAGCAGCCGGACTTGTTGACGTAGACCTTGATAAGCGCGGCGGGCGAGCCGAGGTTGTACTCGACCCACCACTGCTTCTCGGGCTCGATGACGGCGATGGCGCCGTACTTCTTCGCGCAGGTCGGGATCGTTGCTTCCTTCTGGGCGCGTTCTTCCTGGGCAGTCTGGGCGCCGAAGGAGGCGAGCGGCGTGGACAGCAGGCTCAACGACACGCAGGCCGCGATGGCGGCGCGCGCGGCGGGCAAGGACTTCATTGCGGATACCCCTTGAGGAATCATTGGACGACGCGGTGAGGGCAATATAGCCGAGGTGGCGCGCGAGTCTCTAGCGGGTCCCTGCCCGGTGGCGCGCGCAGGCGCTCGCGCAGGTGTCGGCGAGCTGGCGCGCGAGCGCCCGGGTGGCGGGGCCGGCGCTGTCGCGATCGGAGTAGACGAGCGAGAGCTCGACCGAACGGCTGCCGCCTTCGGTCAGCGGCAGGGCCTTTAGCGTCCCGGCCTCGAGTTCGGCCCAGATGTGCTCGCGCGGCACCCAGGCGAAGCCGAGGCCGCTTTTCAGCATCTCGATCGACGTCTTGACGTGCGAGACCGTCCAGCGCTCCTCGGCGCCGAGCCAGCCCGAATCGAGCCGGCGCTTCGTGCCTGAGTCGCGCACGACGATCTGGCGATGGCCCTTCAAGTCGCTCGTTCCGAGCGGCCGCCCGAGCGTGATGAGCGGGTGGGTCGGGGCCGCGACGGCGATGAACTCGATCGGCATCAGGCGCGTGCCGAGGAATCCCGCCGGCAGGAGGCCCACGATCGCGAGGTCCACCTCGCGCCTGATGAGGCTCTCCGTCGTACCGGACAGCACCGACTCGATGATCTCGATGCGCGTGTTGCGGCACGTGGGAGCGAAGGCGCCGAGCGCCTCGTAGAGCAGCGCCGGCGGAAAGATGATGTCGACGGCGATGCGGATCTCGGTTTCCCAGCCGGCCGCGAGGTTGGCGGCGAGCGCCTCGAGGCTCTGCATCTCCTCGATGATCGCGCGCGCGCGCCGCAACAGCGTCGCGCCGTCCGCCGTGAGGCGGGCCCGCCTCCCGGAGTGATCGAGTGCGGCGACAGGGAGTTGGGACTCGAGCTGCTGCAGCTGGTAGCTGACGGTCGATTGGCTGCGCCCGAGCGCCTCGGCCGCGCGGCCGAAGCCGCCTTCGTCGACGACGGCGGCCAGCACCGCCCACTGTTCGACCGTCGTACGGGGTACCTTCGTCGCCATCAATCAAGATAGTAGTTCAATAACTCGAATAAATCCGCATTTTTAATCGAATTATCAGTCCTATATTGGCTCCAGTCGATCCAGGAGCACTCAATGAGCCACCTTCTTATAGTCACCAGCAGCCTTTCGGGCGCCGCGAGCCAGTCGAACCGGCTCATCGAGCGCTACTCGGCGGGCCTTGCCGCCGCCGACCCCCGCCTCGAGATCACCCGTCGGGACTTGGGAGCCCAGCCGGTCGCGCCGCTCGATGGCGCGCGACTCGGCGCGCTCGGGACGCCCGCCGCCGCGCGGACGGCCCTGCAGGCGACGGTCGCCGCCGAGAGCGACGCGCTCATCGCCGAACTCAAGGCTGCCGACGTGGTGCTGATCGGTGCCCCGATGTACAACTTCACGGTGCCGAGCCAGCTGAAGAGCTGGTTCGACCACGTGGCCCGCGCGGGCGTCACGTTCAGGTACACGGCGGCAGGTCCCGAGGGACTCCTGACCGGCAAGCGCGCGGTCATCGTGACGACGCGCGGCGGTCGCCACCAGGGGGCGCCGGAGGATCACGTGGTCCCGTACATCCAGACGATGCTCGCGTTCATC
Source organism: Pseudomonadota bacterium (assembly GCA_025356075.1). Taxonomy (GTDB): domain Bacteria; phylum Pseudomonadota; class Gammaproteobacteria; order Steroidobacterales; family Steroidobacteraceae; genus CAIKZZ01. The sequence goes on from JANXUT010000068.1 coordinate 150,134, forward strand.
GGCATCCGGGAACTTGAGATCGTCTACGCCGAGGGGCTCGCGATCGGCGAGCGCGAACGGCAGTCGAGCCTCGCCGCGGCGGAGGCACGGATCGATGCACTCACGGCGCTGGCCGCCTGAGCGCCAACTTGGTGAATGTGAAGGAGACGACAGTGACGGCACGAACGGTAGAACGGGTAGTGACGGGTCGGCCAACTTCGGACGGCGGCGGCGTGCGCCTGACGCGCGTGATCAGCCCCGAGCAGGGACTCGATCCGTTCCTGCTGCTCGATGAATTCGACTCGAGCAGCGCGGGCGACTACATCGCCGGCTTCCCCTCGCACCCGCACCGCGGGTTCGAGACGGTCACCTACATGCTCGACGGCCACATGCTGCACGAGGATCACCTCGGCAATCGCGGCGACCTGACGCCGGGCGCCGTGCAGTGGATGACCGCGGGTCGCGGCATCATCCATTCGGAAATGCCGCGGCAGGCGGCCGGGCGCATGCGTGGCTTCCAGCTCTGGATCAACCTCGCGGCGAAGGAAAAGATGCAGGCGGCCCGCTACCGCGACCTCGTTCCCGCGGAGATCCCGGAAGTCGCGCTCGAGGGCTCGCGCGTACGCGTCGTCGCCGGCGGATTCGAGCCGCTCGCGCCGCGGGCAGCTGCGGTGAAGGGCCCGGTCGGCGATGGCACGACGGCGCCGCTCTATCTCGATGCCAACCTCGACGCGGGCGCGACGCTTACCATCGCGACGCCGCCCGGCCACCGGGTGCTCGCCTATGCGTTCGAGGGCGCACCGACCGTCGCGGGGCGGGCGCTCGCGAAGGGGCAGCTCGCGATCCTGGGCGATGGCAGTTCGCTCGTGTTGAGCGCCGGTGCGACGGCAGCGCGCGTGCTCGTCATCGGCGGCAAGCCGCTCGGTGAGCGGGTCGTGCACTACGGGCCGTTCGTGATGAACAGCGAGGCGGAGATCCGCCAGGCGATCAGCGACTACCAAAGCGGCAAGCTGACCGCGGCCGCCTAAGATCGCGGTTCGCTCGGGGCGACCTCATCCGAACTATCGGTGGGGTCGCTCTCGTCCGCGGCGGGCGCCGGGTTCGGCGCCAGCGTGTAGCCGGGGTGCGGCCCCTGGCATTTCCAGCAGATGAGGAACCCGCCCGGGTTCTCCTCGCGGCAGCTCGGGCAGGTCCACGGGACGGAATCGGCGCCGCCGGCGGGAGCCTTCGCGCGTTCATCGGGCACGGCTTGAGCGGCGATAGCCTCCCCAGCCTTTGCCTCACCCGAGGAGGACTCCTCGGGCGCTGGCTCGTCGGACGGCTCCTCGGACGGTAGGTCGACCTCGACCGGCGCCTTCGCCGCCTCCAACGGATACTCGACGCTCTCCACCGGCTCGAGGACGCGCACGCGGGCGAGGCCGGGCACGCTCCGCCAGTAGAGGACGCCGAGCGCGAGGACGAGGATCGCGTACGGAAGCACGCCCGGGTCGAGGAAGGAGATCGACCGCGGCCCGAGCGAGGCGAGCCAGCCGACGAGGAGCGCGATGACGGCTACGAAGGTGCCAACGAGCGCGACGACGATTCGCGATTGGACCACCTTGAGCGGAATCCCGCACGCCGGGCAGTGCAGGCCGACCGGGCGGCTGAGCAGCCGGAAACCGTTCACGGTCGCGGCGGACCAGATGGGCTCCATCCCAAGGACCGTGCTGCACTGGGGACACAGAGGGGGCTCGAGCAGCGGCATCTGGCCTCGGATATGAACTAAAGGACGGCGCCTCTCGCACCCGCCGCCGCGCGTCTTCGGGATTCCCGTAGCTTCACGGCGCGCCGATCGGAATCCGATCGGCTAGGAAAAACGGGCGGCCAGCGACTCGCCTTCCTCCATGTCGTAGCGCCAGGGCCATTCCTTCTTGATGGACGCGATGACGGCGGTCCAGAACTCAAAACCGGAAATGTCGACCTCCGCGGCCGGCTGACGGACCCAGCCGCACGCGGCGAGGCCGGCGAAGGCCTTCGCGAGACCATCGCGCGTCGCGAACGGACGCAGCGGCGTCGGGATCCCGGCGCCGGTGCGGTACATGTGCATGCACAGCTGTACCGCATCATCGAGGACCAACCCCTCCGGCCACCGACCCCTCAGGTATGTCCCGAGCACTTCCATCGGCTGATTATGCGTCGGATCCGATAGGTGGGTTAAGCGGCGGCGAAGATTTCCCGTCCACGCGTCGCCGCGTTCATCAGCGTATGGCTTCGCCGCTCGCTCGGCGGCCGCGACTGTCGCGACTATTCGACGGGCCGGCCGCGGTGCGGGGGACCTTCGCGACAGGCAGCGTTGCCAGGCCGATCGCTCCGGCGGTCCTCAAGCCCGCACGCCAAGCCGACTCGACGTACGGCGGTGCGCAGGTGTCGGAACTCCCTTCCGCAGGCCATCGAGCCGTCCACGCCGTCCACGCTGCGCTCCCTCTTGCAGCATGCAACTGGCTTCGACGCACTGCGACGAAACGGCTGCGCACGGGACCTCGGTCAAAGGATGTCCGGCAGCCGGAACGACGGCGGAACCCGTCTTGCGAGGTAGCGCACGTTGAGCGCGGGCAGCCGCAGCTCGAGCTCGGCGCCATCGAGCCGCAGAATATCGTAGGCGTCGTAGTACGACGGATCCTCGCGCGACACGGGCGTGATTGAGCCCCCGGCTAGGTAGCCCTGCATGATCGTGAAATAGACGCGGCCCGACACGCCCCACACGCCGACCTCGGTCTGCTCGGCGAAGTGCCCGTTCGGCTGGATCGAGCGAAACGTCACCTGGTAGGTCCCGTCGCGCCGCAGCTCCTTGAGCTCCAGCCGGCGCTCGCCGTTGGGCGCAACCGATTCGCTGAACCAGCGACCGATGAGCGCCGCGCGCGACTCGGTGTCGCCCTTGAACGGCCCCTCCTTCACGTGGAACGCGACGGCGGACTGCTGCACCACGGGCGTGCACGCGGCGCAGAGCGCAATGCAAGTGATTGCGAGCCATGCGAGTGCCTTCAATCGACCTCCCCACGGCCGCCCCGAGCGGAGTCGTACCACGCCCGCTGCACCGCCGCGCCTGTCATGGCATTCCGGCGCCGACCGTCGCGCGCACCGGGATCCCGGCCGGGTCGAAGTTCTCGAGACAGAACACATTGATGCCGAGGAAATCCGGCGTCACGCGCTTCCTGTGAAAGGGGTAGATGCCGCAGGTACGGCAGAAGAAATGCCGGGCTGTCTTCGTGTGGAACCGGTACTCGATGAGTTCGTCCGGGCTCGTGAGGAGCCGGAACGAGGACTCGTGCACCTTCACCATCAGCGCATTCCTGCGGCGACAGATCGAGCAGTCGCAGGTCGTGAGCTCCGGGAAGCCAGTGTCGATCTCGAAGCGCACTCGGCCGCAGTGGCAGCTGCCACGATAGGTTCCACCCGCCCGCTCAGCCATGCAACCCCCCGTCCCCACTTCCGTCTCGCCCCGCTAGGGACCGTTGCACCACTGCCGCTCGCAAGGAATGCCGTCGTGGTCCCCGTCCATCTTCGTGCCGGGGCAATGCTGCAGGAAGTAGGTCGCCTCCTCGCACGAGGACATCTGCGAGCAATAGACCCGCCCATCGCACGAGAAGCGTGAGCTCGACACGAGTTCGGCCGCCGCCGGCAGCGCAGGCTCTGAGTCCCTCGAATCGTGCCGAAGGCCATGCGACCGATCAAAGCGCGTGAATGCCGTCCAGCCGGCCGCGCGCAGTACGCCAACGAACAGCAGCTTCTTCACGCGTCCCTCCGGGTGTGGTGGGCACTCGTCGACCGGGCGCCAAGAGGAACGCAGCCGGCCCGAGCGACAGTCGCAGGCCGCGGCACGGGCGGCTGGGCGTGCGGCGGGCTTGCCTCGAGGCACCCATCGCCGGTGGCAACGAACGCCGCGATCACGACGAACCGTCGGCCGGAACGTCACGGGCGATCGGCGCCCTCCGTCCGTTCGAAAGCGCGCAATTGACCGTGCCATCGGCCGGCGTGCCCGTCCACGCCGCGGTGCCCGCGAGCTTGTCAATGCGCTGCTCGATCAGCGTCAGGATGCGCGGCGCGTGCCGATCCCCGTCGTAGTGGCGCACCGTGTGAGCGGACCCCTGTCGGGACAGCGTGATCGCGACGGTCGCCCCGTCGGTCGCGTCCCGGTGCTCGTCGCTCGGCATCGCGCCGAAGTTCGCGACCTCGAGGCCCCGGAAGAGGCGCGCGACCGCAGCGAGGTCGGTGGCGGCCACCATCACGTGCCGCCGGCACACGTAGGCGTCGCCGGTGAATTCGATCGTGCCGGAGCCGCGGATCGTCACCTCGTAGGCCGGGCAACTACCGAAGCACTGGCCGCGGCGCAGCGTCACGACGTCCGAATCGGTTACAGCCGGTAACGGACCGGAGTCGGCGGATTGCTGCGCCTTCAGCCAGCTGAGTTCTTCAGGAGCCGGCGCGAGCAGTGAGACGTAGAGCTCGTTGGTTCCAAATACGAGCAAGCCGATCGCAACCACGGCGGCGACGGCGACGAGAGCGCCGTGCGCGCCAGGCTTCGGGTCAGTGTCGGGCGGCGTGCGCCACACGCGATTCGCTCCTGTGGGTGCTCACAAGCCGAGGTGAGCCCTGACCGCGGGCTCGACCGAGTTGAACATCTGCGTCATGTCGACGCGCCGGCCACGGTAGTCATGCTCCTCGACCAGCTGCCAAGTCCGCGCGGTCGAGCCGCTCGCGAGCTGCGCCGTCGATACCTGCAGGTGCTTGCCCTTGCCGTCCCATTTCACCTGCACCCGCGCGCGCCGGCGGCCGGCTTCAAGCTCCCAGCTGCCGAAGCCTACGCTCTGGTAGCCGAGCGAGTAGACGGTGACGTCCTCGAGCGACAGGCGCGTCGCGAGTGCCGCCGCGGCCGTGATGAAGCTGAGCGAGTCGGGCGATTCGGTCATTCGCGGACGGTAGCACGACGCCCCGGGGAGCTGGCGGGGCGCGGCCGAACCCTCCGCGTACCGACCGTCAGCCGAGGATCTGCTCGCGCCGGTAGAGCCGAACCGCGACCGCGCCGATCGCGCAACCGACGGCGAGCGTCGCACCGGCCGAGACGAGCACGTCGAGGGGCGCGAGCGGCTCGGCCTTCAGGAGCGAGCTGATGAGGAGGTGCTGGCTGAGCGAGGGGATCCACATGAGCGCGAGCCGGCTCGGCAGCTGCGAGATCGCCGCGTACATGATCGGCACCGTCGGCACGAGCAGCACGAAGGTGAGCCAGCTCTGCGCCTCGCGGTAGCTGCGCGTGAAGGAGGCGACCAGCGTCATGAGCGCGGCGCCCATCAGCACGAAGGGGAGCATCAGGAGGACGATCGAGAGCGCGACGCGCGGACCGAAGTTCGTGCTCATGCCGAGCGCCTCGAGCCGCACGAACCGAAGGCTGATCGCGAATGCCGTCACCGTGAGCGCGAGCGAGACGAGCATCCAGGCGCTCGCAGCGAGGATCTTGCCGAGCACCAGCGAGCGACGCTCGACGGGCAGCGTCAGCAAGGGTTCCAGCGAGCCCCGCTCGCGCTCGCCGGCCGTCGCATCGATCGCGACGTACACGCCGCCCATCAGCGCCGCGAACACGAAAAAGTAGCTCAGCATGCCAAGCAGCGCAACCGCCCGCCCCGCCGCCGTCGAGACATCGACCTCGTCGACCGCGATCGCCTGCAGGAGCGTCGGCGCGAGCCCGCGCGTCTCGAGCCGCCAGCGCGCGATCTCGGCCGAGTAGTGTCCGAGGAGCGAGGCGGCGCGGTTGCGGTCCGCGCCGGCGCTGGTGTCGGATGAATCGGTATAGAGCTCCACCGGCGCCGGCCGGCCGGCGGCGAGCCTGGCGCCGAACTCGGGGCGAATCACCAGCACGAGCTTGACGTCGTGCGCACGCACCGCGCTCGTCGCCGCGGCCGCGTCCCCGGTGAACTCGCTGATCTCGACGTTGTGGCTCGTCAGGAACCCGACCAGGTTCGGCGCGTGCGCCGCGCCGGCAACGGCGAGCTTGAGCGGCTTCTCGGCATTGTCGAGGTTGCGGTGCAGCGTGACGTTGATCATCAGCGTGAAGAGGAGCGGCGCGCCGATGGGACCAACGAGCAGCGCCGACAGGAGCGTGCGCCGGTCGCGCGCGTTCTCGAGGAGCTCCTTCAGCAGCACCGTGATGAGCGCGCGCATCAGCCGGCCGACCCGCGCTCGAGCGCCGCCACGAACGCATCCTCGAGCGAGCCGCTCGCGACCGTGCGGTTGAGATCGGCCGGCGTTCCCGTCGCGACCACGCGCCCGCCCCCGATGATGACGATCTCATCGCAGAGCGCCGTCACCTCCTGCATCACGTGGCTCGAGAAGAGGACCGCGTGGCCCGAGTCCTTCAAGCGCAGGATGAGCTCGCGGAGGCTCCTGGTCGCGAGCACGTCGAGCCCGTTGGTCGGCTCATCGAGCACGAGGTTCTTCGGTGCATGCACGAGCGCGCGCGCGAGCGCGACCCTGAGCCGCTGGCCCTGCGAGAACCCCTTGGCGCGTCGCTGGGCGAACTCTCCCATCTCCAGTAGCTCGATGAGCTCATCGATGCGCCGCTCGAGCGAGGTGCCTGCCATTCCGAGCAGGCGGCCGAAGTAGCGGATGTTCTCGCGTGCGGTCAGCTGCGGGTAGATGCCGGCGTTGTGGGGCAGGACGCCGAGACGCCCGAGCGCGGCGACGGGCTCGCTCGCGATGTCGATGCCATCGATGAGTGCGCGGCCGGCATCGGGCTTCAAGACGCCGTAGAGGAGCCGCAGCGTCGTACTCTTGCCGGCGCCGTTCGGGCCCAAGAGCCCCGTGATCCGCCCATCGGCGGCGCGCAAGGACACATCGCGCACGGCGTCGATGGCGCCGAAGCGCTTCGACAGCGCCTCGAGCTCGATCACGGCGCCGGTCCCGTCGGGCCGATCACGAACGGGTCGGGTGCGGCGGTCTTGAGGCAGCCGACATCGAGACCCTTGGCGGTGCCCAGGTTCAGGAACCGCGCGACCAGCCAGGGCGCGCAGCCGACCGCGAGCTGGCCGTGCCCCTGGCCCGTCACGACGACATTCGCGACGTCGTGGAACCCGCGGGCCGCGTGCGCGGCGGCGCTCGGTGGCGTGACCGGGTCCGCCTCGCCGGACAAGAGCAGCGCCGGCACGCTCGAGTGCAGCGGCGCGAAGAGGTCGGCATCGACGACGCCGCGCGGCCAGCCCTCGCACAGCGTCGCGAGTTCATCGAGCTGGCCGGTGCCTAAGTAGGTGCGGGCGAGCGACGCGCGGTCGATGCCGGCGTAGGAGGGGACGTCCTCGGCGCAGGCGACCGCGGCGTTCATGCCATAGGCGAGCTGCTCGTCGAGGTGGCCGCTCAAGAGGAGCAGCTCGCTCGCCATTGGCGCAAAGTCGCCCTTCGCGGCACGGTCGATGTAGTAGGGCAAGACCGCGGTCGTGACCGAGTAGTAGTTGAGCAGGCGCACCGCCCCCGTGAACTGGTTGCGGTCGAAAGCGACCGTCCGCGGCTCCGCGGTCGAGGGATCCGGCACCTTGACCGTGTAGGTGTGCCGGTCGAGGTCCGAGAGCATCGCCTCGAACCTAACCGCGAGATCGGGGAAGCGCGATGAGCAGCTCTCCGTCGCCGCGCAGCGCCTGAACATGATGTCGAGGGCGCGCGCGGCATCGAGCGGCGTGTCCGCGCCGAGCGCGCGGTCGGGCTGCATGACGCCATCGAGAACGACCGCGGCGGCGTGCGCGCCGTAGTGCCGCAAGTAGTGCTGCACGACCCGCGTGCCGTAGGAGACGCCGTAGAGCGCGATCCGGTCATAGCCGAGCGCGAGCCGGACCGCCTCGAGGTCGCGGATCGCGACGCTCGAGGTGTAGTACTCCGGCCGGCCGGCGAGGTTATTGCGGCAGGTGGCCGAGAGCTCCCGGATCACGCTCGGCGGCGGCGCGGCGACGTCAAAGTCGTCGGGGAAGGCGCAGACGAGCCGATTGGAGCCGCCGGTGCCGCGCTGGTCGAGGAGCACGATGTCGTGGGAGCGCGCGGTCGGCGCGAACGCCTGGGCGTAGCCGGCGTAGAAGTCGCTCGCCGCCTGGCCCGGGCCACCCGCGACGATAAAGAGCGGCGCCGCGTGCGCGCGCGCATCGAGCGCGCGCACGACCGCGACGCTGAGCGAGATGCGCTTGCCGGCGGGTTCGGCGGGGTTCTCGGCAACCTCGAGCCGCCCGCAGCGGGCGAGGACCGAGCCCGTACCGCCCGGCGGCGTCAGCCGGCAGTCGGTGAGGGTGATCCGCCCGCCCGGGCGTGTTCCGGCCGAGGCCTCGGCCGCCGAGGGCGGCAGCAGGAGGACGAGGGCCGCAAGGGAGGGGACGGCGGACCTGAGCCAGCGGTACGGGAGCATGCGCACATTGTTTCATTCGGGCGAGGGAAGCGCCAAGCACGTTAAAATCCCGCCGATGCGCCACCCGGACACATTCGACGTGATTGTCATCGGCGGCGGGCACGCCGGGACGGAGGCTGCGCTCGCCGCGGCGAGGAGCGGTGCGCGGACGCTCCTCCTCACCCAGAGCGTCGAGACGCTGGGCGCGATGAGCTGCAACCCCGCCATCGGCGGCATCGGCAAGAGCCACCTGGTCCGCGAAATAGACGCGCTAGGCGGCGAGATGGCCCGCGCCGCCGACCGGGCGGCGATCCAGCTCAGGGTACTGAACGCCAGCAAGGGACCGGCCGTGCGCGCGACGCGGGCGCAGGCCGATCGGGCCCTCTACCGGCGCGCGATCCGCCGCGCGCTCGAGAGTGAGCCCAGGCTCTCGATCTTCCAGCAGGAGGTCGCCGACCTCCTCGTCGAGGGTGGCCGGGCGGTCGGGGCGGTGACGGCGACCGGCATCGCCTTCGGCGCCCGCGCGCTGGTGCTCACCGCCGGCACCTTCCTCGGCGGTCGCATCCACGTCGGGCTCGACAACTACCCGGGCGGGCGGGCGGGCGATCCGGCCTCGGTCCGCCTCGCGGCGCGCCTGCGGGAGCTCGCCCCGCGCGTCGGGCGCCTCAAGACCGGGACGCCGCCAAGGATCGACGGCCGCACGCTCGACTACTCGGTCATGACGCCGCAGGGGAGCGACGCGCCGCTGCCGGTGATCTCCTTCCTAGGCCGCGCGAGCGATCACCCGACGCAAGCTCCCTGCCACATCACCGCGACCAACGAACGCACGCACGAACTCATCCGCCGCGGCAGCGACCGCTCGCCGATGTACACGGGCCGCATCGAGGGCGTCGGGCCGCGCTACTGTCCGTCGATCGAGGACAAGGTCGTGCGCTTTGCCGCGCGCACCTCGCACCAGATATTCGTCGAGCCCGAGGGCCTCGACACGCACGAGATCTACCCGAACGGCATCTCCACGAGCCTGCCGTACGACGTGCAGCTTGAGTTCGTGCGCACGATCCGTGGCTTCGAGCGCGCGCACCTGACCAGGCCCGGCTACGCGATCGAGTACGACTTCTTCGATCCGCGCGACCTTGAATACAGCCTCGAAACTCGCGCGCTGCCAGGACTTTATTTCGCCGGGCAGATCAACGGCACGACCGGCTACGAGGAAGCGGCGGCGCAGGGCCTCATCGCGGGCTTGAACGCCGCGCGCGCTGCCCGCGGCGAAACGCCGTGGTGGCCGACGCGCGCGGAGGCGTACATCGGCGTCCTGATCGATGATCTCGTGACCCGCGGGGCGCCCGAGCCCTACCGGATGTTCACGAGCCGCGCGGAGTATCGCTTGAGCCTTCGCGAGGACAACGCCGATACGCGCCTGACGCCGATCGGGCGCTCGCTCGGGCTCGTGGGCGATGAGCGCTTCGCGTTCTTCGAGGAGAAGCGTGCGGCGATCGCCGCGGGCGGGGCTCCGGCGTGCGCCGACGCGCGGCTCAAGGAGCAGGTGGAACTCGCGATCACGGTCGAGGCCAAGTACGCCGGCTACGTCGCGCGCCAGGACGCGGAGATCGAGCGCCTCGCGCGAAGCACTGAGCAGTCCGTGCCCGGTGACCTCGACTACCGGGCCGTCACGGGACTTTCCGCCGAGGCCCGGGAGCGGCTCCTCGAGGTGAAGCCGAGGACGGTCGGGCAGGCGGCGCGGATCCCGGGACTGACGCCCGCGGCGATCTCGCTCCTCCTGGTCCACCTCAAGAAGCTCGGGCGGACCGGATGAAGCACTCGAGCGGCGTCCTCCTCCTCGCCGCCCTCGTGGCAGCGGGCGGCTGCGGGCACCCGGCGCAGGGTCCGGCCGCGGGCACAGTGGCGACGGGCGCGGCGGTCCTCACGCGCGGCAACGGTCCCGAGCCCGATTCGCTCGACCCGCAGCTCGCGCGCACCGACACGGCGGCCAACATCCTGCGCGATGCCTACGAAGGACTCGCCTCGCTGAATGCGCACGGCGAGCCCGAGCCCGGTGCCGCGGAGCATTGGGCGGTCAGCGACGAGGGGCTCACCTACACGTTTACGCTGCGAGCCAACGCGCGCTGGTCGAACGGCGAGCCGGTCGTTGCCGGGGACTTCGTCGCCGCCTGGCGCCGGCTCGTCGATCCCGCGACCGGGGCCCCGTACGCGGCTGTGCTGCAGCCGGTCGCAAATGCCGCGGCGATCACCGCGCACACGGCCGCCGTCGACACCCTCGGCGTCAGCGCGCCGGATGCGCGCACGCTCGTCGTGCACCTGCGCGCGCCGACGCCCTACTTCCCGGGACTCGTCGCCCACTGGAGCACGTTCCCGACCTACCACGGCTCGCCGCCGGCGCCCGCGGGCAAGACCGTCTCGAACGGCGCCTACACGCTCACCGACTGGATCGTCGGCTCGCACGTCACGCTCAACCGCAACAGTGCGTACTGGAATGCCGCCGCGACGCACATCGGGGCCGTCCGCTTCGTGCACGTTCCGGACGCAAATGATGAGTACGCACGCTTTCGGTCGGGCGGCCTCGATGCGACCTACGTGATGCCGCAGCAGCCGATCGCGCGCCTCAGGGCCGAGAACGGCAGCCAGATCCACCTGGGGCCGCAGCTCGGCGTCTACTACTACGGCTTCAACCTCGCGAAGGCGCCGTTCAAGGGCGCGACGGGCCTGAGGCAAGCGCTCGCGATGACGGTGGATCGCGAGCGGATCGTCGAGTCGGTGACAGGGCTTGGCGAAGTTCCCGCCTATTCCTGGGTGCCACCCGGCACGGCCGGCTACGAGTCGCAGCGCTTCGCATGGGCGGATGAGCCCTACGCCGTGAGGCTTGCGACCGCGCGCGGCCTCTATGCCCAGGCGGGCTACTCGGCGAAGCACCCGCTCGTCGTGGAGCTCAGGTACCCGAGCGGCCCGACGCACGAGCGCATCGCGATCGCGGTGGCCTCCATGTGGAAGGAAGCGCTCGGCGTCGATACGCACCTCCTCGGCGAGGAGTTCAAGTCCATGCTGCAGGCGATCAACCGCGGCGAGACTCAAGTCTTTCGCTCGAGCTGGGTGGGCGACTACAACGACGCGTGGACCTTCGCCGAGGTGCTGAAGGGCGACTTCGGCATCAACCTGCCGCGCTACAGCAGCGCCGCCTACGATGCCTCGCTCAGCGCCGCCGCGCGCGAGCCCGATCCGGGCAAGCGTCGCGGTGCACTCGAGGCCGCCGAGCGGACGATGCTCGCCGATGCGCCGCTCGTGCCGCTGTATTTCTACGTCAACAAGCACCTCGTGGCGCCCCGCGTCCGCGGCTGGCATGACAATGTCATGAACGTGGTGTACACGAAGGATCTCGAATTCGTGAACTGACGGCGACGGCGATGGCGCGCGCTCGGCCCGCGACTCAACGCGAGGGAATCGGACATGGCGGATTTCTACGGCTTCAAGGTGGCCTCGCTCGGCGGCGAGGCGGACCTGCTCGGCTCCTTGCGCGGCAAGGTGGCGCTCGCGGTCAACGTCGCGAGCCGCTGCGGACTCACGCCGCAGTACACGGGCCTCGAGCAGCTGCAGCAGGACCTCGAGGGCGAGAGCTTCACCGTGGTCGGATTTCCGTGCAACCAGTTCGGCGCGCAGGAGCCGGGCAACGCCGAGGAAATCCAGACGTTCTGCTCGACGACCTACGGCGTGACCTTTCCGCTCTCGGCCAAGCTCGAGGTCAATGGTGGCGGCCGTCACCCGCTCTACGCGTGGCTCACCGATCCCGCCAACGGCTTTCCCGGCGACATCGAGTGGAACTTCGAGAAATTCCTGATCGGCCGCGATGGCCGCGTGCTCAGGCGCTATCCACCGACCGTGAAGCCCGAGGACAAGGGGCTCCTGCAGGACATCGCCGACGCGCTCGAAATAGGCACGCTGTAACGATCCTGCGGTCGGGTGCCGGTGACGGGGAACGCGAGCCAGTAGCGGGGGAGGCGAAGTGATGCCAGCAGCGGCCACGAGCGGCGAGGTCGCCGGGAGAGCGCCCGGATTCCTCGCCAAGGAACGCACGATCGCAGGGCCCGGCTTCAACCGCTGGCTGGTGCCGCCGGCGGCGCTCGCGATGCACCTGTGCATCGGCATGGCCTACGGGTTCTCGGTGTTCTGGCTGCCGCTCTCGAAGGCGCTTGGCATCAACGCCTCGCTCGCCTGCCCCGCGGGCACGACCCTCCTCGATGAGCTCGCGACGACGAGTTGCGACTGGCGCATCTCGAGCCTCACGTGGATGTACACGCTCTTCTTCGTGTTCCTCGGTCTCTCCGCGGCGCTCTTTGGCGGCTGGCTCGAGCGCGTCGGGCCACGCAAGGCGGGCGTCGTCGCCGCGCTTTGCTGGGCGGGCGGGTTCGTCGTATCGGCGGGCGGCGTCGCGAGCCACCAGCTGTGGCTCTTGTGGCTCGGCTCCGGCGTCATCGGCGGCGTGGGGCTTGGGCTCGGCTACATCTCGCCGGTGTCGACGCTGATCAAGTGGTTCCCGGACCGGCGCGGCATGGCGACCGGGATGGCCATCATGGGCTTCGGCGGCGGCGCGATGATCGGCTCGCCGCTTGCGAACGAGCTCATGAAGCACTTCGCGACCGCGACCGACGTCGGCGTGACCCGCACCTTCCTCGTGTTCGCGCTCGGCTACTTCATCTTCATGATGGGCGGCGCACTCGGCTACCGCGTGCCCGCGCCGGGCTGGAAGCCCGCCGGCTGGACGGCACCGGTCGCCGCGGCCGGCAGCGCGCTCAACACCCTGCACCACGTGCACGTCAGCAAGGTCTGGGGCATCCCGCAGTTCTGGCTCGTGTGGATGGTGCTCTGCATGAATGTCTCCGCCGGCATCGGCGTGCTCGGCATGGCGAGCCCGATGCTGCAGGAAGTCTTCGGTGGCCACCTCATCCACCAGGACATCCGCTACGGCGACCTCGACAAGGCGGGACTCGCGGCGATCGCGGGCGTCGCGGCCGGGTTCACCGCGCTCTTGAGCCTCTTCAACATCATCGGCCGCTTCTTCTGGGCGAGCCTCTCGGACAAGCTCGGCCGCAAGGCGACCTACGTCGTCTTCTTCGTGCTCGGTGGCTTCCTGTACGCGACGGTGCCGGTGAGCGCCGCCGCCGGCAGCCAGCTCGCGTTCGTGACGGCGTTCTGCGTGATCCTCAGCATGTACGGCGGCGGCTTCGCGACGGTGCCCGCCTACCTCGCCGACCTCTTCGGCACGCAGATGGTCGGTGCGATCCACGGCCGGCTGCTGACGGCGTGGGGCGTCGCGGGGATCCTGGGTCCCGTGGTCATCAACCGCATGCGTGACTACCAGTTGAGCCTCGGCATCGCGCCCGAGCGGGTCTACAACCAGACGATGTACATCCTCACCGGGATGCTCGCCGTCGGCCTCCTCTGCAACCTGATGGTCCGGCCGGTCGCCGCCCGGTGGTTCATGACCGAGGAGGAGCTCGCCGCCGAGCGGCGCCGCGCGCACGAGGCCGCGGCACGGCCCGAGGTCGGTGGGACGGGCTCGGGCCAGCCCACGAGTCCGCTGATCGTTGCCCTCGCCTGGGCGGCGGTCGGGATTCCGCTCGCGTGGGGGCTCTACCGGAGCCTCCTCGGCATTGCGAAGTTCTTCGGCTGAGGAGCGCTCGGTCAGCCGCTCAGGCGCGTACCGGGGTCGGCACCGTCTGCGGCGCCTCGCACACGATCGTCGTGCCGCCGCCCCGGCGCTTCCCGATGTTGAGGCGCCCGCCGATCGCGGCCGCGCGGAACTGCATCGTGCGCATGCCGAACCCGGCGCCGGCGCGGTCCGTCGCGAGGAGCCCCTTGCCGTCGTCCTCGATGGTTAGCGTGATGCCGCTCGTACGCACCACCAGGTCAATACCGACGCGCTTGGCGTCGGCGTGCTTGAGCGCGTTCTGCACCGCTTCCTGCGCGATCCTGAGCAGGTGGTTGCGCGCCTCCAGCGGCGCGATGAGCGGCGCTTCGCTGCGGGTCTTGAGCCGCACGGGCGTCCCCGACAATGAACTCGTCTGGGCGAGTGATTCGAGCGCGCCGACGAGGTTGCCGTCGGCGTCGCTGAGCGGGTAGAGGCCGCGGACGATGCGCCGCGTGCTGTCGATGCAGCCGGAGACCATGTCCGAGAGCTGCGCGAGTTCGCCTGCCATCGAGGCGCGCTCGCGCTCGGCCTGCGTCGCGAGCGCGCGCAGCGAGAGCGCGAGCCCGGTGAGCTCCTGGCCGAGGCCATCGTGCATCTCCTGGCCGATGCGGCGCTGCTCGCCGGTGATCGCCTCGAGGAGCGCCCGGCCGAGCGCACGCCGCTCGGTCACGTCGACCGCGAACACGAGGTCGGCCGGGTGGCCGTCGAGGTCGATGGAGCGCGTCCAGATCTCGACATCGAGGATGCGCCCGTCGCGCGTGCGGTGGCGGGTCTCGAACGGGCCCGGGCCCTCGCCGAGGCCCTCGGTCGGCGCGCGCGGGGGGAGCACCGGCTCATCGCCCGTCGCGGCGAGCGCCGTGACCAGGCGCTCGAGGAACTCACCGCGCGTGAAGCCGTACTGGCGAATCGCCGCCTCGTTGACGAGCAGGAATTTAAGCGTGCGCGGATCGTGTACCCAGAGCGGCTGCGGGCTGCCGTCGAACACCTGCGCATAGCGCCGCTCGGCCCTGAGCTGCGCGCCCGCCGCCGCGTCGCGTTCCGAGAGGAGCGCCGTCACGAGCAGGCTCAAGCTCACGAGCGCGCCCGCGAACGACCAGAGCGTGACGAGGCCAGCGAGCTCATCGCCGCCGCCGAAGGCGCCGCGGCTGAAGGCGAAGCTGGCGGCGGCGGCGCCCGAGACGCTGAGCGCGGCGGCCGCCGAGGGCACGAGGCCGAAGCGGATCGCGGCGACGACGATCAACGTGAGCGCAAGCACGACGATCGGCCCGCGGCTCAAGGGCGCCGGTCCCAAGAGGATCACGAGCACGCAGCCGACGAGTACGAGCAGCCAGATCGCGGCGGCGAGCCGCTGCGTCTTCAGGCGGGCAAGGCTCTGCGGGTTGATCGCGACGAGGAGCGGCGCGAGCATCAGCGCGCCCGCCGTCACGTTGCTCCACCAGCGAAACCAGTTGACCGCGGTGAGCGGCATCAGGTCGCCGAGGCCCGCGAGCTCGTAGCCGGCGATGCCGAGCGTCGGCGCGAGCGTCATGCCGACACCGGTCGCCAGCAGGAACACGACCACGTCGCGCGGCCGCGTGAAGTTCGAGTCGAACGCGTAGCGCTTGAGGAGCGTCGAGGTGAGCACCGCGCCACCGGCGAGGCCGAGGCCGACGAGCGCGTCGGTGAGCCACGGGCGGCCGAGCCAGACGTTGATGAGCGTGCCGGCCGCGAACACGCCTGGCCACATCCGACGCCCCCAGCGCGTGGTTGCTGCAACCGCGATGCCGCTCGGCAGGAGCGGCAGCGTCAGGCGCGCGCCGAGCTTCGGCAGGATGAACCCGAGGAGGCCGACGGCCGTCGTCACGGCCGTCACCAGCAGCCAGCGGAGCACCGTCGTCCGATCAATGCCTTTCACGACCGGGCCCCCACGTGGCGAGCGGCAACGGGGTCCGTTCTCTTCACTCTCAAGAATCCTCGACGGGCGTAACACGCTGCAAGCCTACGCTGAGCGAGGCTACGTTGTCCCCCTTGCACTCAGTCGCAGTCAAGAGCGTGGCGCGTTGCCTCGAGCGTGGTGGCGGCGAGTTCATCCGCCTGGGCGCGCGCGCTCGCAAGCTCGGCCGGGCGCAGGGCCGTCTCGAAGCGCGTGCGAGCCTCGAGCGCCTCGGCGGTGATCGTGAACTCGAAGCCGAAGCAGCCGCGAGCGGCGAGCGAGGCGGCGAGCGCCGCCCACGGGTAGGCGCTCGCGGAGTTGAAGCCGAGGGGCTCGAGGTCGCGCGGCGCGACGGGGGCGACGATCTCATCCGCACGTACCCACCGCCGCGCGCCTTCCGGTGCGTCGGCCGTCGCAAGGAACCCGAGTGCGTAGAGGGAACCTCCGCGTGCCGCCGACTCGAGCGCCTGGCGTGCGGCGGCGGGATCGGGCTCGCCCGCGCAGCCCGACAAGAGGCACATGCCGAGGTATGCCGCGGCCTCCGGATCCTCCTTGGCCGCCACCTCGAGCCAGGAACGTCCTTCGCGCGGCTGCTTCGGCAGTTCCGCGAGCGCGATGCGAAAGGCTGCGCGCGGATTGCCGAGCAGCGCCGCGCCCTGCATGCGCATGAGCGGCTGGGAATCGGAGCGCGCGAGGCGCTCGAGGCTGGCGCCATCGCCGCGAAGCGCCGCCGCCTGCAATCGCGCTGCCGTCGCGGTCGCATCGAAGCGAGTCGCGGCGCAGGCGCTGCGGAACCGGTCGTGCCACGCCCGGCGCTGCGCGATCAGGGCCGTGAGCGTCGCACGGCTCGCGCTCGCCATGCCCGTCGCATCGCCGGCCGCGCGCGCATCGCCTTGGGAGATGTCGGCCGGGACGCCCTCGTCCTGCGCCCGGCACAGTCCCTGCAGGTCGAACAGCTCGACCGCCGCGCTCGCCTCGGGGGCGCTCGCGAGTTCGCGCGCGACCCCCGCCACATCCCCCGCCACGAGCCGGTCGAGGAGCGAGCGCGGCAACCTGTTGCCGTGGAACTCGTGCGCGATCGCCGCCCGAACCGAGGTCGGATGCTCGGGCTCGGGCGCCGCCGCGGGAGCCGCGAGGAGGCGGCCCGTGTGCGCGGCAGCGGGCGCCGCCACGGCGGGCGCCGCCGCCTCAGGCTCGGCGGGTGGCTCGCGCAGCGACAGATACGCCGCGACGATGACCACCGAGCAGCCGACCCCGATCGCGACGGCCTTCAGGTACCTCAATGCGCAGCGGCTGCCGGCAGGAGGTCGAAGGTCGCCTCGACGGCGGCGCTGAAGGCGAGTTCGCCCACGCGGTAGGTGGCGGGCGCTTGCCCCGGCGCCATGTTGAGCATCGGTGCGGCGGCGTAAATCGCTCGCTCGCGCGGGGCCTGCGTGCCGGCCATCGAGATCTCGCGGGCCGGCCCGACTGTGCCGCCGCCGGCAATCGCCAGCACCTCGGCGTTGCGCCTGGCATCGGCCACGGCGAGCGCGAGCGCCTGGCGCTCGAGGTCCTTGCGATGGCTCGAGTCGAGTTCAGGCTCGTTCAGGATGTTTGCGCCGAGGCTGACGCTCTTCTCGAGAAGCTCGCCGAGGTGCTCGATGTCCTTCATATCGACCACGATCCGCCGCTCGAAGCGATAGCCGACCAGGTGCTGAACGGTGCGCTTCTCGTCCCACCCGTACTCCGGGTTCACGGCGAGCTCGGTCGAGCGGACGCTCGAATCGGCGACCTTGAGGTCACGCGCGAGGTTGAGGAGCGTCGGCACCCCCTTGTTGACGCGCGCCCGAGCCTCCGCGATGGTCGGTGCGCGGGCGCTGACGCCGAGCGTGACGGTCGCCTGATCCGGCGCCGAGCGCACCTCGCCGCTGCCCGACGCCGTGACGGTCCGGGGGCCGACCTCGGCGGCCGCCAGCGGCAGCGGGGCTGAGGCCACGAGTGCGAGGCCAACCAGCAAGGGAACGTATCCGTTCATCGGCGGCTCCTTCTATCGGACGGCGGCTCGCCGTCCAACGATACAACGGCCGACCGAGCGAAACGGGGTTCGCGGTGTGGAGTTTTCCGGGGGTCCTCCGTAACATTCTGCGGCTACCTAAGGACCCGTCAGGGTCGGCAGAGGCGACTAGAGGCGTATGGCAGTCAGAACCCGGTGGATGGCAGTGATTCCCGCGGCGATCGTGCTCGTCGGCAGCGCGCTCAACGCAGGTGTGGCGGCGGCCGACGACCCGCCGGCGGATGCCAGGCGCGGCGCCCGCATCGCCTACACCTGCTTCGGGTGCCACGGCATCCCGGACTACCGCAACGCCTACCCGAATTACCACGTGCCCAGGCTCGGCGGCCAGCACGCCGGCTACCTCGCCGCGGCGCTTGGCGAATACCGCTCCGGCGCCCGGCCGCACCCGACGATGCGTGGCCAGGCGGCATCGCTCAGCGAAACGGACTTCAAGGACATCGCCGCGTATTTCGCGACGGCGATGCCCGTCGCCTCGGGCAGCGCTGCGGTCGGTACGCCGCCCGCCGCCGCGGCCGTGTGCACGGCCTGCCACGGCAAGGACGGCGTCGGCCTCACCGGCGACTACCCGACGCTCGCCGGCCAGTACGCGGACTACCTCGAGCAGGCGCTCAAGGCCTACCGGAAGGGAACCCGGCAGAACGCGATCATGGCCGGCTTCGCCGCGACGCTGAAGGACGAGGACATTGCGGCGCTGGCGCACTACTTTGCTGCGCAGCAACCGCCGCTCTGGGTGCCTCTCGCACCCAAGGCGCCGTGAGCGGCACGCACAACTCGATCCCGGGGCCGGCGCAAGCCGGCCCCGTCGTCTCGGGACTCACCGACTACGGCGATGGGATCACCGCGATCGACACCGAGTACCTGAGGCCGCGCCTCGACGCGAGCCACCTCATCGAGCATCGCGGCCGGGCCGCGTTCGTCGATACGGGGACGACGCACGCGGTGCCGCTCCTGCTCGCCGCGCTCGGGAGCCGCCGCATCGACCCCGCCGCGGTCGACTGGGTGTTCCTGACGCACATCCACCTCGACCACGCGGGCGGTGCCGGCGCGCTCGTGAAGCACCTGCCGAACGCGCGCGTGGTCGTCCATCCGCGCGGTGCTCCGCACCTCGCGGAACCGGCGAAGCTGATCGCGGCGACCCGGCGCGTCTATGGCGATGCCGCGTACGAGGCGCTCTACGGCGAGATCGCCCCGATCCCGGCGGAGCGGATGCTCGCCTCCGAGGACGGCATGACGCTCGACCTCGCCGGACGGGAGTTCGCGTTCCTCCACACGCCAGGGCACGCGCTGCACCACTACGTGCTGGTCGATCGGTCCGCAGGCGCGGTCTTCAGCGGCGACACGTTCGGCGTGTCGTACCGGGAGTTCGACGTCGGTGGTCGCGAATTCGTCTTTCCGGCGACGACGCCGACGCAGTTCGACCCCGCGCAGCTGCACG
This sequence comes from Pseudomonadota bacterium, assembly GCA_025356075.1. Classification (GTDB taxonomy): domain Bacteria; phylum Pseudomonadota; class Gammaproteobacteria; order Steroidobacterales; family Steroidobacteraceae; genus CAIKZZ01. The sequence continues at coordinate 169,600 of JANXUT010000068.1, forward strand.
CATCGGTCGACCGCATCCTCGGCGTGGCTCCCCGCGCGGTCTACCTCACGCACTACGGCCAGGTGACCGGCGTCGCCCGGCTCGGGGAGGACCTGCACACCGGCATCGATGCCTACGTCGCGATCGCGAAGCGCCACGCGACGGCGCCCGAGCGGCACGCGCTGATGTGCGCGGACATGTACGAGTACCTGTCGGACGGGCTCGACCGGAATGGCTTCGATCGGGATCCGGCGCGGCGCCACGCGCTCCTCGATCCCGACATCGGCATCAACGTCGACGGGCTCCTGTCGTGGCTCGAACGACGCGCGGCGTGATGAGGAAGGAGTAGCGGACATGCAGAACTTCAAGGCTTTGAGGATCCACGAACTCGACAAGAAGATCGTGGCGCGCGTCGACACGCTCTCGATCGAGGATCTCTCGCCCGGCGAGGTCGTCATCAAGGTCCGCTACTCGGGGATCAACTACAAGGACGCGCTCGCGGCGACAGGCGCCGGGCGGATACTCAGGCGCTATCCACTCGTCGGCGGCATCGACCTCGCCGGGGTGGTCGTGTCCTCGAGCGATGCCAGGTTCAAGGCCGGCGATGAGGTGCTCGTCACCGGTTGCGGCCTGTCCGAGACGCACGACGGCGGCTACGCCGAGTACGCGCGCATGAAGGCGGAGTGGGTCATTGCGCTGCCCAAGGGCCTCAATCTCGCCGATGCGATGCGCATCGGGACCGCCGGGTTCACCGCCGCCCTTGCGATCGACCGCATGGAACGAAACGGCCAGGAGCCCTCGCGCGGCCCGATAGTCGTGACCGGCGCGAGCGGCGGCGTCGGTTCGCTTGCGATCGACATGCTCTCATCGCGCGGCTACCAGGCCGTCGCCGTCAGCGGCAAGGCCGATGCGGTCGAGTACCTCGGCCGCATCGGTGCGACGCGCGTGCTGAGGCGCCAGGAAATCAACCTCGGCAAGCGTCCGCTGGAGACACCCGAGTGGGCGGGAGCGATCGACAACCTGGGCGGGGAGATCCTGACCTGGCTCACCCGCACGGTCGACTTCTGGGGCAACATCGCGAGCATCGGGCTCGCCGCGAGCGCGGACCTCAACACCACGGTGCTGCCGTTCATCCTGCGGGGCGTGAGCCTCCTCGGCATCAACTCGGTCGCCAACACCCGCGCCGAGCGACTGCACGTGTGGGAGCGCATCGCGACCGACTTGAAGCCGCGGCACCTCGGCGTGATTGCCGAGCGGATCATTCCGTTCGCCGAGCTGCCCGCCGCCTTTCCCGCCTACGTCGCCTCGCAGGTGCGCGGCCGCGCACTCGTCGAGATCGGCTGAGTTATCATGCGCCGCTCGAAATAGAGGTGTTCCCGATGTCGACGACCTCCACCTCTGCGGGCGCGCGCTTCCGGGCGGCGCTCGGGCGCGAGCGGCCGCTGCAGGTCGCAGGCGCCATCAACGCCTACTCCGCCAGGCTCGCCGAGCGCGCCGGCTTCAAGGCGCTCTATCTCTCCGGCGCCGGCGTTGCGAACGCATCCTTCGGGCTTCCCGACCTCGGCATCACCTCGCTCAACGACGTGTGCGAGGACATCCGCCGGATCACGGGAGCCACGGAACTGCCGCTCCTCGTCGATGCCGACACGGGCTGGGGCGCGGCCTTCAACATCGCGCGCACGACGCGCGAGTTCATCCGCGCGGGGGCGGCGGGCATGCACCTCGAGGACCAGGTGCAGGCCAAGCGCTGCGGCCACCGGCCGGGAAAGGCGCTGGTGTCGAAGGAGGAGATGGTCGACCGGCTGCGCGCCGCGGTCGACGGGCGCAACGACCCTGGGTTCGTGATCATGGCGCGCACCGATGCGCACGCGGTCGAGGGCCAGGGCGCCGCGGTCGAGCGCGCGCTCGCCTACGCCGAGGCCGGCGCCGACATGATCTTCGCCGAAGCGCTCGCGACCCTGGCCGAATACGCCGAGTTCACGCGCGCCGTGAAGGTGCCGGTGCTCGCCAACATCACCGAGTTCGGCAAGACGCCGCTGTTCACGGTGGCGGAGCTCAAGGGCGCCGGCGTCGGGCTCGTGCTCTACCCGCTCTCGGCGTTTCGCGCGATGGCGAAGGCGGCCGAGGGCGTCTACGCCGAGATCCGCCAGGCAGGCACGCAGGCCGCCGTCATCGACCGGATGCAGACGCGCGCCGAGCTCTATGACGTGCTCGGCTACCACGAGTACGAGCAGAAGCTCGACGAGCTCTTCACGAAGTAGCGCCGCGACGAAGGAACGCCACATGTCCGACACCGACACCGTCAACATGCCGAGCCCGATGCTGCCTAAACCTAAGAAGTCGGTCGCGCTCTCGGGCGTCGTGGCCGGCAACACGGCCCTCTGCACGGTCGGGCGCACCGGCAATGACCTCCACTATCGCGGCTACGACATCCTCGACACGGCCGAGCACGCCGAGTTCGAGGAGATCGCGCACCTCCTCATCCATGACACGCTGCCGACGACGGCGGAGCTCATCGCCTACAAGACCAAGCTCAAGGAGCTGCGTGGCTTGCCCGAAGCGGTGCGGCTCGTGCTCGAGGCGCTACCGGCGGCTGCGCATCCGATGGACGTGCTGCGCACCGGCGTCTCGGCGCTCGGCTGCGCGCTCCCGGAGAAGGACGATCACTCCACGACCGGCGCCCGCGACATCGCCGACCGGCTGATCGCCTCCTTGGGCTCGATGCTCTGCTACTGGCACCACTACAGCCACTCAGGCAAGCGCATCGAGGTCGAGACCGACGACGACACGATCGGCGGGCACCTCCTCCATCTCCTGCACGGCAAGGTGCCCTCGCCCGAGTGGGTGCGCGCGATGCACACCTCGCTCAACCTCTACGCCGAGCACGAGTTCAACGCGAGCACCTTCGCGGCGCGCGTCGTCGCGGGCACCGGCGCCGACATCTACTCGGCGGTCACCGCCGCGATCGGCGCGCTCAGGGGCCCCAAGCACGGCGGCGCGAATGAGATGGCCTTCGAGATCCAGCAGCGCTACCAGAGCCCGCACGAGGCGGAGGAGGACATCCGCCGGCGCGTGGCCGCCCGCGAAGTCATCATCGGCTTCGGGCACCCGGTCTACACGATCGCCGATCCCCGCAACGAAGTGATCAAGCGGGTCGCCAAGCACCTCTCGGACCTCGCCGGCGACACACGCATGTACAGCGTCGCCGCGCGCCTCGAGGCGGTGATGATGGATGCGAAGAAGATGTTCCCGAACCTCGACTGGTTCAGCGCCGTCAGCTACCACATGATGGACGTGCCAACGGCGATGTTCACGCCGCTCTTCGTGATCTCGCGGACCACCGGCTGGTGCGCGCACGTGATCGAGCAGCGCGAGGACGGCAAGATCATAAGGCCGAGCGCGAACTACGTGGGTCCCGAGCCGCGCGAGTTCGTGCCGCTCGCCGAGCGCGGCTAGCTAGACGGGCGAGGAGCGCGCCGGAGGCGCCGCGTCCGCCGCGGGTGCGCGACGCCTGACGTGGCGCCTGAGCGCGCGCGCGAGTTCCGCCATCGTGAAGGGCTTCGCGACGAAGTCGCTCATGCCCGCGCGCAGGCACTCCTCCCGTGCACCGGCGAGCGCGTGCGCGCTCACCCCGACGATCGGGATGCGGGCGCCGTGGCGCTGCGCCTCGCCGGCGCGGATCCGCTCGGTCGCCTCGATGCCATCCATGACCGGCATCTGGCAGTCCATCAGCACGACGTCGATGCCACCGGCGACGAGCCGCTCGAGCGCCTCCCCGCCGTGCGCGGCGAGCTCGACGTAGCAGCCGAGCGCTTCGAGCATGCCGACCGCCACCGCCTGGTTGACCTGGTTGTCCTCGACCACGAGCACGTGCAGCTGCAGGCGTTCCGCCGCCGCCGAGAGCCCGAAGCTCGCGAGGAAGGAGCCGGTGTCGAGCTCAGGCCCGCGGCCGGCGAGCCGGCCGAGCATCGCGAAGAGGAGGCTGCGCCTGATCGGTTTGGTGAGGTAGCCCGCGACCGCGATGCTGCTCGATGAGTCGGATTCCGAGGATGCATCGGCGGCGGCCGTCATCGCGATGATCCTGACTCCCTTGAACGCGGGGTCGGTCGCGAGCACGTCGCCGATGCCGCGACCGTGTGGCGCGCCGAGCCTCGAGTCGACGATCGCGAAGTCGAGCATGACGCCAGCGAGCTCGGTTGCGACGGCTTTGAGCTCGGCGCCCGACGAGCCGACGCCAAAGACGCGTGCGCCCGCCGCGCCGAGGTAGCGCCCGAGCACGTCGCGAAGCGCGCGGTTGTCATCGACGATGAGGATGCTGAGGCCGCGCAGCAGCGGCGGGCGCGCGGGCGCCGGCGGCTGGGGCGGCGCGCCCGCCTGCACGGTGAACCTGAATGTCGAGCCTTTGCCGGGCGTGCTCGCGACGGTGAGTTTCCCGCCCATCAGTTCAACCAGCTGGCGCGCGATCGCAAGCCCGAGCCCCGTGCCGCCGAAGCGCCGCGTGGTCGAGGCATCCGCCTGGCCGAAGGGCTCGAAGATCCGCGCCAGCGAGGCAGGCTCGATGCCGATGCCGGTGTCGGTGACGGTGAACTCAAGCTCGGTCGTCGAGTCGCTGAGCGCGCGCGCATCGACGCTGACGATGACCTCGCCCCGCTCGGTGAATTTCACCGCATTGCCGACCAGGTTGTTGAGTACCTGGCCGAGTCTGACGGGGTCGAGCGTCACGACCGGCGGCACTCTGGTGCGGATCTCGACGATGAGCTCGAGCCCGCGCGCGTGCGCGCGCGGGCTCAGGAGCTCGAGCGACTCCTCGACCAACGAGCCCAAGTCCGCGTTGATCGGTGCGAGCTCGAGGCGCTTCGCCTCGATCTTGGAGAAATCGAGGATGTCGTTGATGATCTCGAGGAGCGCGAGCGCGGAGCGGTGGATCGTGTCGCTGAAGCGTCGCTGCCGCGCGGAGAGCTCGCTGCGGCCGAGGAGCTCGGTCATGCCGAGCACGCCGTTCATCGGCGTCCTGATCTCGTGGCTCATCCGCGCCAGGAACTCCGACTTGATGCGGCTCGCGGCGAGCGCCGCGTCGCGCGCGGAGTCCGCGTTTCGCTTCGCTTCCTCGAGCTCGGCCAGCATCTGGTTGGCGGCGTTGGCGACGATGCCGATCTCGTCGGCGTGCTTTGGCGTCGGCAGCCGGGCGGACGGGTCGCCGGTGCGGCCGATCGCGACCAGGCGCTTCGCCATCGCGTGCAGCGGCTCGAGGAGCCGGCGCGAGAACACGAGGAAGGCGAGGAGCCCGAGGATGATGCCGGCGACCAGCGTCGATGCGAGGAGCGCCCGCGCGGCGCGCAGGGCGCCCGCGTGCACGGGCCGCGGGCTCAGCAGTTCGACCTCGGCGCTTCGGCCGGCCCCCAGATGCCCACCGAGGAAGCGGATGCCGAGGATCTCCTTGTCCGAGTCATCGATGCGGATCTCGGTGCTGCTGCCGATCGGGGGATCGGCGATGACGTTGAGACTCGCCCGGGCGCCGGCGAGCTCGGACATCTGCGACTGGAACGGCTTGCCGATCGCCCGGAAGAGGTAGGCCTCGCCCGCGGGCGTCCCGGCGCCACTGCTCGGCAGGATGGGCGAGGTGCCGAAGGCGTAGATCGTCCCGCCGATGAGCGCGAGTCCCGTCCCGAACTCCGCGGTCGCTACCCGGCTCGAGATGCTGCCACCCGGCGCGAGGGCCAGGGCGAGGTCCGTCGGCGGCAGTCCGAGCTTTTTCGTTGCCGGATCGAGGGCACGCTGTGCGACGACGTGCCCGTCCGGTGCGACGAAGGCGACCATGTCGATGGGCAGATTGATGAAAAAATCAGCGTTCCAGATGTCGTCGAAGAACTTGGGGTTCGCGCCCTGCATGTACCGGTACGCATCGTCCCAGACCGCCTCCTCGCGGGCCGCCCGGCGCAGGTTCTCGCGCTGCTCGGCGAGCATCCGTCCGGCCAGCCGGGCCCGGCCGAGTGCATCGTTGTGCTCGGCGGCATCGACGGTGCTGCCGTACCACCAGCGCGCCGCCGCGTACTGGCCGACGGCGAGCGCGAGGAACGCCGCGACGAGCACAACAACGGTCAGACGGTGCAGACTATGGCGCATCGATTCGAGCGGGCCCTTTTGCTTGGTGCGCGTACCGCCCCGGCGGCCGGCCTCGCGCAGGACTACTCGTTAAATAGCGGCCGACGAGGCCGGTTCTTGACGCCAACGCAGCGCCGGCGGCGTCAGGAAAACCCTGAAAAACAATCGCTTAAGGGGATTCACACATGAAGAAGGCTTGGAAAGTCACCGGCTGGGTCGTGCTCGCGATCCTCGTCGTCGCCGCCTACGGAGGCTACCGGGTGTGCCTCGGCAAGCCCTTCTCGATCAACCAGCTCGCGAACCGCCAGATCCTCCTTTTCCTGACCCACAACCCCGAGCTCTTCAGCCAGGTCGGGCTCATCGACGGGAGCTTCCTCGACGGGCACTCCGGCAAGCTCGCGGCGGTCGGGGTCGAGAAGCGCGACGATGACTACGCGGTGGCCGAGAAATTCCTGGGTCAGGTGAAGGAGTTCGACCGCGCCAAGCTCGGGGTGCAGGACCAGATCACCTACGACGTGCTCATCGACCAGTACACCTCCGCGCTCGCGCTGAAGCCCTTCGACTGGCTCTCCTCCGAGGGGCTCTACCCGATCGCGCCGATGTGGGGCACCCAGGTGACGCTGCCGAGCTTCCTGCAGTCGTCCCACGTCGTTAAGAACGAGAAGCTCGCGCGTAACTACGTGAAGCGGCTTGAGGCGATGGGCGGGAAGCTCGATGCCGTGACCGCCGAGATGCAGCGCCAGGCGAAGCTAGGCGTCATCCTGCCGGTGTCGCTCCTCGACAAGGCCGAGGCCGGCATCAAGGACACTGTCGATCCGAAGCCGGAGGAAAACCCGCTCGTGACGACGTTCACCGAGCGGATGAAGTCAGCCAAGGGCGTCGATGCCGCGCTCAGCGCCGAGCTCACGCACGCCGCCGCCGAGGCGCTTAAAGACCAGGTCTACCCGGCCTACGCGCGCATGACCCAGGCCCTCGAGGCGGTACGCCCCGAGGCCGAGAAGCAAGGGGCCGGCGTCGCCCGGCTCCCGGACGGGGCGAAGTACTACGCCGCGATGCTGAAGGCGATGACGACGACCGACTACACGCCGGAGCAGGTGCACGAGCTCGGGCTCTCCGAGGTCGCGCGCATCACGGCGGAGATGGATGCGCTGCTCACGGCCCAGGGGCTGACGACAGGCACGGTCGGTGAGCGCATGAAGGTGCTGCAGAAGGACGAGCGGTTCCTGCTGCCCAACAACGACGAGGGCCGGCGCGAACTCATCGCGCGGTACCAGAAGATCCTCGATGAGATCAACGCGCGGATGCCGGAGTACTTTCGCACCGTCCCGACCGGCCAGCTGAAGGTCGAGCGGGTGCCGGTGTCCGCCGAGAAGGGCTCGGCGGGCGCGTACTACGAGCAGGCGGCGATGGATGGCTCGCGGGCGGGCACGTTCTTCGCGAACCTGCGGGACACGCACGAGACCTCGCTCTGGGCCATGAAGACGCTCGCCTACCACGAGGGCATCCCGGGCCATCACTTCCAGATCTCGACGGCGCTTGGGCTCAAGGACCTGCCGATCATCCGCCAGCAGACGCTCTACTCCGCCTACGCCGAGGGCTGGGCGCTCTACGCCGAGCGTCTCGCGGCCGAGATCGGCATGTACAAGGACGATCCGTTCGGCGACTTAGGAAGGCTGCAGGCGGAGATCTTCCGCGCCGTCCGGCTCGTGGTCGACACCGGCATTCACGCCAAGGGCTGGAGCCGCGAGCAGGCAATCAACTACATGGTGAACACCGCCGGAATGCCCGAGGGCGAGGTGGTCTCGGAGATCGAACGCTACATGGGCCTTCCGGGCCAGGCCTGCGCCTACAAGGTGGGGCAGCTCAAGATCCTCGAGCTTCGGGAGCGCGCGAAGGCGGCGTTGGGACCTAAGTTCAACCTCAAGGACTTCCACACGGTGGTCCTCGAGAACGGCGGGGTCCCGCTGACGCTCCTCGAGCAGCTTGTCGACGACTGGATCGCGACGACGAAGGGCTGATCGAGCCCGTTGACCCCCGCCGGGCCCCTGGGCGGGCCGGGAGGGGGTCAACGGGCAATCCCGCGCGCGATTCTGCTGCGCCGGGATAGCCGCCATGCTGCAGGCAATGGCTGCACAACGGCCGCTTTCCACTGGCAGCCGGGCGCCTTGTGTATCAACATCGCGGCCCGCTCATCCATACCCGCCCGAGACGGCCGCCATGTCCAGCCACGACTACAAGTCCGCCACCCGCCCCGACCCCGACCGGCTCCTGGTCGACATCGCCGAGTACGCCCACCAGGCCGCGATCACGAGCGAGGTCGCCTACGACACCGCGCGCTATTGCCTGATGGACACGCTCGCCTGCGGGTTCCAGGCCCTCAAGTACCCCGCCTGCACGCGCCTGATGGGCCCGGTGGTCCCGGGGGCCACGATGATCGGCGGCGCGCGGGTGCCGGGCACGAGCTACGAGCTCGACCCCGTGCAGGCCGCCTTCAACATCGGCTGCATGATTCGCTGGCTCGATTTCAACGACACCTGGCTCGCCGCCGAGTGGGGCCACCCGTCCGATAACCTCGGCGGCATCCTCGCCGTCGCCGACTGGCTGTCGAGGAAGCGCCTCGCCGAGGGGGGGAAGCCGCTCACCGTGCGCGACGTGCTGACCGCGATGATCAAGGCGCACGAGGTCCAGGGCGTCATCGCGCTCGAGAACGCGTTCAACAGGGTCGGCCTCGACCACGTGATCCTGGTCAGGATCGCGACGACCGCGGTCGTCACCGCGATGCTGGGTGCGACGAAGGAGCAGGTCATCAACGCCGTCTCGAACGCCTGGCTCGATGGCGGGGCGCTTCGCACCTACCGCCACGCACCGAACACGGGCTCGCGCAAGAGCTGGGCCGCGGGAGATGCGACCAGCCGCGGCGTCCGGCACGCGCTCATCGCGCTCACCGGCGAGATGGGCTACCCGTCGGCGCTCTCGACGCCGAAGTGGGGCTTCTACGACGTCGTGACGAAGCAGCCGCTCGCCTTCACGCAGGGCTTTGGCAGCTACGTCATGGAGAACGTGCTCTTCAAGATCAGCTTCCCGGCCGAGTTCCACGCGCAGACCGCGGTGGAGGCGGCGATGACGCTGCACACGGAAGTCCGCGACCGGATCGATGAGATCGAGAAGGTCGTCATCGAGACGCAGGAGCCCGGGGTCAGGATCATCGACAAGACGGGGCCGCTGGCCAATCCCGCCGATCGCGACCACTGCATCCAGTACATGGTCGCGATCCCGCTCATCTTCGGCCGCCTGACTGCGGCGGACTACGAGGACGCGGTTGCCAACGACCCGCGCGTCGATGCACTCAGGGCCAAGATGCAGGTGAGCGAGAACCCGAAGTTCACGAAGGAATACTACGAGGCCGACAAGCGCCACATCGGCAACGCCGTGCAGGTGTTCTTCAGGAACGGCTCGACCCGGCGCGTCGCCGTCGATTTTCCGATCGGGCACCGGAAGCGTCGCGCCGAGGGCATGCCCGTGCTCGTGAAGAAGTTCGAGGCTTCCGTCGCCGCGCACTTCCCCCAGAAGCAGACTGAGTCGATCAAGGCGCTCTTTGCCAATCCCGCCACGCTCGATCAGCTGCCCGTGAACGAGTTCGTCGCCTCGCTCGTGCGGAACTGAAAGCCATGCACGTCGGCCTTGCGACGACCGCGGCGGCCCGCGGTCTCGATGAAGACCATGCGCCGCTCGCGCGCGCATTCGAGGAGCTCGGCCATACGGCCGCGGCGCCCGACTGGGAGGACCCCGCCGTTGACTGGGGCTCGTTCGGGCTCGTGCTGCTGCGCTCGACCTGGAACTACACCGAGGACCTGCCGAAGTTCCTCGGCTGGGCCGATTCGGTCGCCGCCGTCACGCGACTCTTCAACACGATCCCGACGGTGCGCTGGAGCACGGACAAGCGCTATCTGCTCGACCTGCAGAGCGCCGGCGTCCCGATCGTGCCCTCGCAGATCACCGCGCCCGGTGACGCGTGGGCGCCGCCGGGCACGGATGAGTTCGTCATCAAGCCCTCGGTCGGCGCGGGCTCGCGCGGCGCGAAGCGCTTCCTCGCGAGCGACGTCGAGGCAGCGCGGCTGCACGCGGCGAAGTTGAATGCGGAGGGCTACCACGCGCTGACGCAGCCGTACCTGCACTCGGTCGATGACTACGGCGAGACTGCGCTCATGATCTTCGAGGGCGAGTTCAGCCACGCGATCCGCAAGGGGCCGCTGCTCGCGCGCGGCGGCGGCGATGTCGCCGGGCTCTTCGCCAAGGAGACGATCGACCCGCGGGTGCCGGGGGCCGATGAGCTCGACGTCGCGCGGCGTGCGGTCGGGGCGATCCCGGGCGGCGCGCCGCTCTACGCACGCGTCGACCTCATTCGCGACGCGGCGGGCCTGCCGTGCGTGCTCGAGCTTGAGCTCGCCGAGCCCTCGCTGTTCTTCAGCTACGCAACCGGCAGCGCGGAACGGCTCGCACGCCGCGCGCTCGCGCGCCTCGCCACGGCAGCGCGCGGATGATGGAGCCTGAGCGCGCCCGGCTCGCGAGCGGCGCCGAGGCGCTCGGCCGGCCGCTGAGTGCCGAGGAGCTCGAGAAGATGCTCGCGCTCGTCGCGCTCGTCACCGAGTGGAACCAGAAGTTCAACCTGACCGCGATCCGGGACCCGATGGCCATGGTCGAGAAGCACCTCCTCGACAGCCTGACCGTGCAGCCGTGGCTGAAGGGCCCGTTCATCACCGATGTCGGGACCGGCGCCGGGTTCCCGGGGTTGCCGCTGGCGATCGTGAACCCTTCCTTTCGGTTCACGCTGATCGACTCGACCGCCAAGAAGATCCGCTTCGTCGAGCACGCGGCAACGACCCTCGGGCTCAAGGAAGTGAGCGCGCTTGCGACGCGTTCCGAGAACTTCCGCCCGCAGCAGCGCGCGACCACGGTGATCGCCCGCGCGCTCGGCTCCATCGACACGTTCGTGAAGCAGGCGGGGCACCTGTGCGCGAAGTCGGGCCGGCTGCTTGCGATGAAGGGACGCGACCCTTCGGCTGAGCTCGCGGCGCTGCCCTTCGGCTGGCGCGTCGCGTCGCTCGAGCGCTTGAGCGTCCCCGGCCTCGCCGATGAGCGTCACCTCGTGATCCTCGAGCCCGAGAGCTGAGTTGGCGAAGGCGCTCTCCTATCCGCTCGAGTCACCGCCCAAGCCCGGGGAGGCGATTGCGCTCGCCGGCGGCGTGCACTGGGTGCGCCTGCCGCTGCCGGGCGGGCTCGCGCATATCAACGTGTGGCTGATCGAGGATGGCGCGGGCTTCACGCTCATCGACACCGGCATGGACCTCCCGGAGGTCCGCGTCGCTTGGGCTGGCCCGCTCGCCGGCTACCTCGGCAACCGCAAGCTGACCCGCATCATCTGCACGCACCACCACCCCGACCACGTCGGCCTCGCCGCCTGGCTCGCGGAGCTGCACGGCGTGCCCGTCTACATGAGCCGGGCGGAGTCGCGCCTCCTCAGGGAGTTCGCCGGGCCCGAAGACGCGACGAGGCCCGCCGACTGGCGGGTCGAGGCGTTCGCCCGCGACGGACTCGAGTCGACCGAGCGGCTGCGCCCGACGCTCGCCGGCGAGAACTTCCGCTCGGTGGTCTCGGGGGTGCCCAGGGACTTAAGGCCGCTCGAGGCGGGCGATGCGCTTGAGATCGGCGGGCAGCGCTGGGTGCCGCTCGAGGCGAAGGGGCACACCGACGGGCAGCTCCTCTTCCACGCCCCCGCGCTCGGGCTCCTCATCTCGGGCGACCAGGTGCTGCCCCGGATCACGAGCAACATCGGCATCTACCCCGAGCGGGCGGACTTGAGGCCGCTGGCCTCGTTCCTCGCCTCGTTCCGGGCGCTCGCCGCGCTCGACCCGGAACCGACGGTCCTCCCCTCGCACGGCGACGTCTTCGTGGGGCTTCGGGCGCGCCTCGAGTACCTCGACACGCACCATCGCGCGACGCTCGAGCGGGTGCTGACGCTGATCGAGGGCCCCGTGTCCGCCCGCGAGCTCGCCGACAGGCTATTCCGCTCGCCGCTCGACTCGATGAACCTCGTGCTTGCGGTCGGGGAGTCGCTCGCGCACCTCGAGCACCTGGCGGGCGCCGGCGAGCTCGAGGCGATCGAGCCGCCGGGCGGCCCGCGTCGCTACCAGCGAACCGTACCCAGAGCCCCGTCCCGGACGGCGTAGCCCCCTTGGCGGATGGTATTCTGGCCGACCTATGCGCAGGATCATCGCCGTCACCAACCAGAAGGGTGGCGTCGGCAAAACCACCACTGCCGTCAACCTTGCTGCGTCGCTTGCGGCAACGAAGCGTCGTGTGCTGCTCGTGGACCTCGACCCGCAGGGCAACGCCACGATGGGCTGCGGCATCGACAAGTCGCTGGTGGCGCTCACGTCCTGCGAGGTGCTGCTCGGTGAGCGGCCGGCGGCGGATGCGGTCTTAAGCGTCGATCCGGGCGGCTTCGACCTCATCCCCGCGAACCAGGACCTGACCGCGGCGGAGGTGAGGCTGCTCACGCTCCTGACCGGGCGCGAGGTGAAGCTGAAGGCGGCTCTCGCACCGATCCGGGCGCGCTACGACCTCATCCTCATCGACTGCCCGCCGGCGCTCAACATGCTGACCGTGAATGCCCTCGTGGCCGCCGACTCGGTGCTCATCCCGATGCAGTGCGAGTACTACGCGCTCGAGGGCCTCTCGGCGCTCCTCTCGACGGTCGAGCAGATCAAGGCGGGCATCAACCCCGAGCTCAAGATCGAAGGGATCCTGAGGACCATGCACGATCCGCGCAACAACCTCGCCAACGAGGTGAGCGCGCAGCTGATCGAGCACTTCGAGGACATGGTGTTCCGCACGATCATCCCGCGGAACGTCCGCCTCGCCGAGGCGCCCTCCTTCGGCCGCCCGGTGCTCTACCACGACAAGGAATCGCGTGGCGCGCTCGCCTACCTTGCGCTCGCGGGTGAAATGATCCGCCGCGAGGAGGAGCCTGCGACCGCACTCGCCGATGATCCGGAGGCCGAGCGATGAGCATGAAGAAGCCTGCCCTCGGGCGGGGACTCGGGGCGCTCCTCGGCGAGGCGACCGCGCGCCAGGTCGCGGCGAGCGCCGCGGCGGCAGCCACCCATACGACGGCCCCCGGGGATGAATTGCTGCGCCTGCCGCTCGATTTGCTGCAGCGGGGCAAGTACCAGCCGCGCCTCGATATGCGCCCGGAATCGCTCACCGAGCTTGCCGCTTCCATCAAGGCGCAGGGCATCGTCCAGCCGATCGTCGTCAGGCCCGTCGGGACGCCGCTCCCCGGCGCCTCGCAGCGCTACGAGATCATCGCCGGCGAGCGCCGCTGGCGCGCCGCGCAGCTGGCGGGGCTCGCCGAGATCCCGGCGATCGTCCGGCGCGTGCCGGACGAGGCGGCCGTCGCGATGGCGCTCATCGAGAACATCCAGCGCGAGAACCTGAACCCGCTCGAGGAGGCCCGGGCCCTCGAACGGCTGGTGGGCGACTTCGACCTGACCCACCAGGCCGCCGCCGAGGCGGTCGGGCGCTCGCGCGTCACGGTCACGAATTTGCTGCGGCTCCTCGAGCTCGCCGACGAGGTCAAGACGCTGGTCGCCGAGCGCTCGCTCGAGATGGGCCACGCGCGGGCGCTCCTCGGGCTCACGAACCGGCGCCAGCAGGCGGAGGTCGCCGCACTCGTCGCCAAGAAGGAGTTGTCGGTGCGGGAGACCGAGGCGCTTGTCCGGCGGCTCCTGGCCCCGGCGGGGAGCTCATCCGCCGCCACGCCCCCGGCCGATGCGGACGTGAGGCGCCTCGAGACCGAACTCGGCGAGAAGCTCGGCGCCAAGGTCACTTTCAAGCAACAAGCCGGCGGGCGCGGGCAGCTCGTGATCAGCTACTCGAGCCTCGATGAACTCGAGGGGATCCTCGCCCACTTCCAGTGATCCAGCGCTCCGCGAAAATGTAAACAGCGGCCGGTACTTAAGGCGCTGAAAAGATCGCTCGCGCGTTGTTGAAGCACTGCAAAAAGGCCCCTATACTGCGCGCGCTTTTGGGGACGCTACGGCGCCCTTGAGCCCGAGCGCCACTTCCGAGCGTCATCGCGACGCCAAGAAGTGGTTTTTTTGCGCGCGTGATTTTGCGCTCCGGAGCCTGAGGCACCCGCCCGGATGTCCGTCGCAGAGCGAGATCACCGGGGAGCCGGCCGGCGGCTGGTCCTGCGGTACGCGGGACTGCAGCTCGCGGCGACCGTGGTGGCGGCGGGGATTGCGCTTGCGATCCTCGGCGCCGGTGCGGCGAGGGCGGTCCTTGCCGGCGGGCTCGTGGTGGCCGTCGGGAACGTCCTCTTCGGCTGGCGGATTTTCGCGCCGGGCGTGGCGCCAGTCAGCATACTGGCGCGCGCGCTTTGGGTCGGTGAAGTGCTGAAGTGGCTCTGGATCGGCGCCGCGCTCGGTGCGGCGCTCGGGATCGCGCACCTGCCGGGCCTGCCGCTCGTCGCGGGAATGCTGGTGGCGCAGTTTGGGTTCTGGCTGGGGCTCGTCCTCATAAAGAGGTGAGCGCAGGGAGATGGGGTAAGAATGATGGCGGCCGAAGTTCCGACCGACATGACGGGGTACATCAAGCACCACCTTGAGCACTTGAGCTCGGGTGAAGGCTTCTATGCCCTGCACCTCGACAGCATCTTCTTCAAGCTGCTGCTCGCGCTCATCTTCGTCGCGATTTTCATCGGTACCGCCCGGCGCGCCACCGCGGGCGTGCCTGGAAAACTCCAGTGCGCCGTCGAGATGCTGGTCGAGTACGTCGCGACGCTCGTGAAGGAGACTTTCCACGGCAACAGCAGGCTGATCGCCCCGCTCGCGATCACGATCTTCTGCCTGACGTTCCTGATGAACTTCATGGACATGCTCCCGGTCGACCTCCTGCCGTTCCTCGCGCACCACGCCGGAATCGAACACCTGCGCGTCGTGCCGACGGCGGACTTGAGCACGACGTTCGGCATGGCGATCTGCGTGTTCCTGCTGATCCAGTACTACGGCGTCAAGCACAAGGGTGTCGGCGGGTTCTTCGCCGAGTTCGTGACGGTGCCATTCCATGCCGACGGCGTCGTCGGCAAGATTTTGCTCGCGCCGCCGAACCTGCTGCTGAGGCTTATCGAGGAAGGCGTTCGGCCGGTGTCGTTGAGCTTGCGGCTGTTCGGCAATATGTACGCGGGCGAGCTCATTTTCATCCTGATCGCCGCCATGACGCTGAACTCGAGCCTCGCCTCGGGAATGACCTATTTCATGGGCCCGCTGCAGCTAATCGCAGGCCTGTTGTGGACGATCTTCCACATACTGGTTATTACGCTGCAAGCCTTCATCTTCATGATGCTGACCGTCGTGTACCTCAGCATGGCGGCGGCGAAGCACTGATTTTTTTCGACTTGTCTGCTCGACCGATTTGAATCTACGGAGAAGACCATGGCTATCGAGAACATCCCCCAAGTCGCCGAAGTGATGAGCCACACGCTCCTCGCCGTCGGCCTGCTGATCGGCCTCGGCGCGCTCGGCACCGCGATCGGCTTCGCGCTGCTCGGCGGCAAGTTCCTGGAAGGCGCCGCGCGCCAGCCGGAACTCGCGCCGATGCTCATGACGCGAATGTTCATCGTCGCGGGCCTGCTCGACGCGGTGCCCATCATCGGCGTCGCGATCGCGCTCTTGCTGATCTTCTCGAACCCGTTCCTCGACACGCTCGGCGTCCACTAACGGGCCGACGAGCGGCGTGCGTCGGCAGTTGCCGGCGCGCGCTGCCTCAGTCAGGAGACAGGCATGAACATTACGATCACGCTGATCATCCAGGGGCTTGCGCTCTTCCTGGTCGCGTGGGGCGTCATGAAATGGGGTTGGCCCCTGATCATGACTGCGATCGAAACGCGGCAAAAGACGATCGCCGACGGCCTCGCGGCTGCGAACCGTGGCCAGAACTCGCTCGAGGATGCGAAGCTGCAGGCGCTCGAGATCATCCGCGAGGCGCGCACCAAGGCCACGCAGATCGTCGACCAGGCGAATCGGCGCGGTGGCGAGATGGTGGAGGAAGCGCGCGGTACGGCGCTCGCCGAGGGCGAGCGCATGCTCGATGCGGCCCGCAGCAGCATCACGACCGAGACGGCGCGCGCCCGTGGCGAGCTCAGGAGCCAGGTCGGGACGCTCGCGCTCGCCGGCGCCGCGCAGGTGCTGAAGCGCGAGGTGGACGCGAAGGCGCACGCGCAGCTCCTCGAGGACCTGTCGCAGCGGATCGCGGCGGGCTGAGGCGGCCATGGCAGAACAAGCGACCATCGCCCGACCCTACGCCCGCGCCGCCTTCGGCCACGCGCGCGATACGAGCGGCTTCGCCGCCTGGTCGCAGCTGCTCGCCGCCGGCGCCGCGGTTGCGGCGACCCCGGGCGCGGAGGAGCTGTTCGGCAATCCGCGCGTCAGCGAAGCGCAGCTGATCGAGTTGATCGCCGGCGTCGCGAAGGACTGCGGGGCAAGTGTCGGCACCGACGGCCGCAACTTCCTCGCGCTGCTCGCGCACAACCGAAGGCTCGGCTTCCTGCCGGCGATCGCGGCGCAGTTCGAGACGCTCAGGGCCGAGGTCGAGAACACGCTCGACGTCGAAGTCACGACCGCGTTCGCGCTGGAGCCCGCGCAGCGCGAGCGGCTCAGCCAGGCGCTCGCGAAGCGCTTCAAGCGCCAGGTCCGCCTCGCGGAGACGATCGACACCTCGCTCGTGGGTGGTGCCATCGTGCGAGCGGGCGACCTCGTCATCGACGGATCCGTGCAGGGGCGTCTCGCGCGCCTGCAGCAGCAGATTTCACAGCCATAAGTCCGCGAGGGCTTGTGGCCGACAAAGCTTGAGTCAAGGAAAGCAGCATGTCCATCAAGGCGTCTGAGATCAGCGATCTCATCAAGGCCCGCATCACGCAGTTCGATGCGGCGGCCGAGGCGAGCAACGTCGGTACCGTGGTCAGCGTGACCGATGGCATCGTCCGCATCCACGGGCTCGCCGACGTGCGCTACGGCGAGATGATCGAGTTCCCGGGCAACACCTTCGGCCTCGCGCTAAACCTCGAGCAGGACTCGGTCGGCTCGGTGGTGCTCGGCGACTACCAGCACATCACCGAAGGCGACCGGGTGAAGACGACCGGACGCATCCTCGAGGTGCCGACGGGTCCTGAGCTCCTCGGCCGGGTGGTCGATGCGCTCGGCATCCCCATCGACGGCAAGGGGCCGATCAAGGCATCGAGCAAGGCGCCGATCGAGCGCGTGGCGCCGGGCGTCATCTTCCGCCAGAGCGTGTCGCAGCCGGTGCAGACCGGACTCAAGGCCATCGACTCGATGGTGCCGATCGGCCGCGGCCAGCGCGAGCTCATCATCGGCGACCGCCAGACCGGCAAGACCGCGGTCGCGATCGACACGATCATCAACCAGAAGAGCACCGGCGTTAAGTGCATCTACGTCGCGATCGGCCAGAAGCAGAGCTCGATCGCGAACGTCGTCAGGAAGCTCGAAGAGCACGGCGCGATGGCGCACACGATCATCGTGGCCGCCTCCGCCTCGACGCCGGCGGCGATGCAGTTCCTCGCCCCGTACTCCGGTTGCGCGATGGGCGAGTACTTCATGGATCAGGGCGAGGACGCCCTCATCATCTATGACGACCTGACGAAGCAGGCCTGGGCGTACCGCCAGATCTCGCTGTTGCTCAGGCGCCCGCCGGGCCGCGAGGCCTACCCGGGCGACGTCTTCTACCTGCACTCGCGCCTGCTGGAGCGCTCGGCGCGCGTGAACCCGGAGTACGTCGAGAAGGCCACCAAGGGCCGCGTCAAGGGCAAGACCGGTTCCCTGACGGGAATCCCGATCATCGAGACGCAGGCGGGCGACGTGACGGCGTTCGTGCCGACCAACGTCATCTCGATCACCGACGGGCAGATCTTCCTCGAGACGGATCTGTTCAACTCAGGGGTACGGCCCGCCATCAACGCCGGTATCTCGGTGTCGCGCGTCGGCGGCGCGGCGCAGACCGGCATCATCAAGAAGCTGGGCGGCGGCGTCCGGCTCGCGCTCGCCCAGTACCGCGAGCTCGCGGCGTTCTCACAGTTCGCCTCGGACCTCGATGAGGCCACGAGGAAGCAGCTCGAGCGCGGCCAGCGCGTCGTCGAGCTCATGAAGCAGAAGCAGTACTCGCCGATGTCGGTCGCCGAGATGGCGCTTTCGCTGTACGCGGTCAACGGCGGCTTCTTCGACAAGGTGACGCGCGAGAAGACGGTGGCGGCGGAAGCGGCGCTGCAGGCCTTCGCCCGCACCAACTCCTCCGCGCTCATGAAGTCGATCAACGACAAGCCCGAGCTCTCGAAGGAAAACGACGCGGCGCTGAAGAAGCTCTGTGAGGACTTCTTTTCGACGGCGAGCTTCTGAGACGACCATGGCCGGCGCGAAAGAAATCCGCACGAAGATCGCGAGCATCAAGAATACGCAGAAGATCACCAAGGCCATGGAAATGGTCGCGGCGAGCAAGATGCGTAAGGCTCAGGAACGGATGCGCGCGGCTAGGCCGTATGCGGACAAGATCCGCAACGTCGTCGGACACCTGCGCCTCGCCAACCCCGACCACCACCACCCGTACCTCGACGAGCGCGAGCCCAAGGCCGTCGGCTTCGTGGTGATCAGCACCGACCGCGGGCTCTGCGGCTCGCTGAATGCGAACGTCTTCAAGCAGGCGCTGAACTCGATCAAGGAGTGGCAGGGCAAGGGTGCGCAAGTGCAGTTGTGCGTGATCGGCTCGAAGGCGCTGCAGTTCTTCCGGCGCGTGAAGTTGCCGGTGACGGCCAGCGTCACGCACCTCGGGGATAAGCCGCACGTCGCCGATCTCATCGGCGCGGTCAAGGTCATGCTCGACGCCTACAGCGCCGGCAAGCTGGATCGCCTGTTCCTGGTCAACGCCGAATTCGTGAACACGATGAGCCAGCGACCGGTCACGCGCCAGCTGCTGCCGGCCGAGGCCGTCAAGAGCGCTGAGCTGCAGGAGCTGTGGGAATACATCTACGAGCCCTCCGCGGCCGAGCTCCTCGAGGTGCTGATGGAGCGCTACGTTGAGTCGCAGGTGTACCAGGGCGCCGCAGAGAATGTCGCCTGCGAGATGGCGGCGCGGATGGTCGCGATGAAGAGCGCGACCGACAACGCCGGCAAGCTGATCGAAGAGCTGCAGCTGATCTACAACAAGGCGCGCCAGGCTGCGATCACCAAGGAAATTTCCGAGATCGTCGGCGGCGCGGCCGCCGTTTGATAAAAGGTTCTACGCTATGAGTACGTCCACCAGTTCCGCCCCCGGCAAGATCGTGCAGATCATCGGCGCCGTCATCGACGTCGAGTTCCCGCGCGATTCGATCCCGAAGGTCTACGAGGCCCTGAAGCTCGAGGACAGCGGCCGCGAGCTCACCCTCGAGGTGCAGCAGCAGCTCGGCGACGGGGTCGTACGCTGCATCGCGATGGGCATCTCCGAGGGCCTGAAGCGCGGCATCAGCGTGAAGGCGACCGGCAAGGGCATCTCGGTGCCGGTCGGCACCGGTACGCTCGGTCGCATCATGGACGTGCTCGGCCACCCGCAGGACGAGAAGGGACCGGTCGAGACGAAGGAATACTGGGAGATCCATCGCCCGGCACCGTCGTACGACGACCAGGCGGGCGCCCAGGACCTGCTCGAGACCGGCATCAAGGTCATCGACCTCCTGGTGCCGTTCGCGAAGGGCGGCAAGATCGGCCTCTTTGGCGGCGCCGGCGTCGGCAAGACCGTCAACATGCTCGAGCTCATCAACAACATCGCGAAAGCCCACTCGGGGCTGTCGGTGTTCGCGGGCGTGGGCGAGCGCACCCGCGAGGGCAACGACTTCTACCACGAGATGGCGGATTCGGGCGTCATCGACCTCAAGAACCTCGCGAACTCCAAGGTCGCGATGGTGTACGGCCAGATGAACGAGCCGCCGGGCAATCGCCTCAGGGTCGCGCTCACGGGCCTCACGATGGCGGAGTACTTCCGCGACGAGAAGCAGGCGTCCGGCAAGGGCCGCGACGTGCTCCTCTTCATCGACAACATCTACCGCTACACGCTCGCGGGTACGGAAGTCTCGGCGCTCCTCGGCCGCATGCCGTCCGCCGTCGGCTACCAGCCGACGCTCGCCGAGGAAATGGGCGTGCTGCAGGAGCGCATCACCTCGACGAAGACGGGCTCGATCACCTCGATCCAGGCCGTCTACGTTCCGGCGGACGACCTGACGGACCCCTCCCCGGCGACGACGTTCGCGCACCTCGACGCGACCGTCACGCTGTCGCGCCAGATCGCCTCGCTCGGCATCTACCCGGCGGTCGACCCGCTCGATTCGACCTCGCGCCAGCTCGATCCGCTGGTCGTGGGCGAGGAGCACTACAACACCGCGCGCGGCGTGCAGGCGATCCTGCAGCGCTCGAAGGAATTGCAGGACATCATCGCGATCCTCGGCATGGATGAGCTCTCGGCAGAAGACAGGCAGACCGTGATGCGCGCCCGCAAGATCCAGCGCTTCCTGTCGCAGCCCTTCCACGTCGCCGAGGTGTTCACGGGCTCGAAGGGCAAGTACGTCGCGCTCAAGGACACGATCCGCGCGTTCAAGGCAATCATCGCCGGCGAGTACGACCACCTGCCCGAGCAGGCGTTCTACATGGTCGGCGGCATCGAGGAAGCGGTCGAGAAGGCGAAGACGCTCGTCTGAGGTATCCGCCATGGCCAACACCATCAACGTCGACATCGTCAGCGCCGAAGGCGAGATCTTTTCAGGTCCCGCCGCGATGGTGTTCGTGCCGGCCGTGCAGGGCGAGATCGGCATCGCGCCCAGGCACGCGCCGCTGCTGACCATGTTGAAGCCGGGTGAAGTGCGGGTGCAGTCGCCCGATGGCGAAGAACACGGCTTTTACGTTGGTGGTGGCGCCCTCGAGATCCAGCCGCAGCGCGTAACGGTGTTGGCCGATACGGCTATTCGCGCCAAAGACCTTGACGAGGCGGCGGCGCTCGCGGCTATGCAAAGAGCGGAAGAAGCGCTGCGCGACCGCGGATCGGTGATCGAGGTTGCGCAGGCGCAGGCTGAAGCCGCACGCGCGGCGGCGCAACTCGCCGCGATCCGGCGCCTGCGCAAGCCGCGCAGCTAGCCCGTCCCGGGCCGCTTGCGCGGCCCGGACCACTTTCTATTGCCGGTGCTGGTCGAACCAGCCGGCGACGTACAGAATCTTCATTGCCTGGTGACTCGGGAAGCGTTGAATGCCGTGCGGTTCGCTTGGCACCCGCACGAGCACGCTCTCGACATTCCGTAGCTTCAGCGCCGTGTAGAACTGCTCCGCCTCCGAAATAGGCGTGCGGTAGTCCTCCTCGCCCGTCATCACGAGGGAAGGCGTCTTGACCTTGCCGACCAGGGTGCTCAACGACCGCTGCATGTAGTGGTCCGTGTTCTCCCACGGAACACCCGGGAACCAGTAGCGCGAGATCCACGGAATGTCCGTCGTCAGCGCGAAGCTGTACCAGTTGATGACCGGATAGAGCACGGCAGCGGCCCTGAAGCGGTCGGTGTGTTCGATCATCCAGCAGGTGAGTACACCGCCGCCGCTGCCGCCCGTGACGAACAGGTTCTTCGGGTCGACGTAACCTTTCGCGAGCACCGCATCGACGCCGCTGTTGAGGTCATCGAAGTCATCGCCCGGGTAGGCGTGGTGGATGAGATTGCCGAATTCCTTGCCGTAGCCCGTGCTGCCGCGCGGGTTGGCGTAGAGGACCACATAGCCGGCCGACGCCCAGGACTGCTTCTCGAGGTCGAAGCGCGGGCCGTAGTTCGCGAACGGGCCGCCGTGGATTTCGAGGATCAGCGGATATTTCCTCGCCGGGTCGAAGTGCGGGGGCTTGACGACCCAGCCCTGGATCCTTCGACCGTCCTTCGAGGAGGTCCACCACAGCTCCTCGACTTGGCCGGGAGGCTTCTGTGCGAAGAACTCCCGGTTGAGCGACGTCAGCACCTTGCTCGCCGCCGGCCCGGTGACGGCGACATCACCGGCGCTGGCTGCGGTGCCGTAGGTGAAGGCGAGGGCGCCGGAGCGTGACACCGAGAACGTGCCACTTTCGCCATACGCGCTCGTGCCCGTGGCGAGGTGCTCGGCGATCTTCTTGAACGAGCCGTCCCGGGTCAGGAAGCCGATCTTCGTGTCGCCTTCGTCCTCGTACTGGAAGTAGACACCGCTACCATCGGCCCGCCAGACGGGATTTTCGACGTCGCGGTCGAGCTTGTCCGAGAGGAGCCGCGCCCCGCTGCCATCGCGATTCATCAGGTAGAGCCGCGTGACCTGGTAGCCGTCGTAGTTGTCGTCGTAGCCGGTGTAGGCCACCAGCTTGCCGTCCGGCGAGATCGCCGGTGCATTGTCCGGGCCCTTGCGGGTGGTCAACGCGCGGGCCGTGCCGTCCGCGATGGAGAATTCGTAGAGATCGGTGTCGCGCGGCTCGGCCTGGTAATTGGCGTGACGGTTGACCGAGGCGATGAGGAACTTGCCATCGGGCGTGAACACCGGGTGCGCGCGCAGCGTCGTCCAGCCGCCGTTGTGGAAGTCGCCCGACGAGACCTGCCGCGGCGCACCGCCGTCGGCGGACACGATGAAGAGCTGCGAATAGCCCGGCGGTAGGTAGCCGATGCCATCGAAGCGGTATACGAGCTGGTCGTAGGCCTTGGCGGGGGAAGCCCACTTCGCGCCTGCGGGCGGCGCCGGCAGGTCGGCGACCTTCGTCTCGGCGCCGCGAACGAGTGCCGTGAACACCAGCGAGCGGCTGTCAGCGGACCAGCTGAATTCATCCGGGGACTCCGTGCCGTTGGTGAGCTGCGCCGTCTGACCCGAGGCGATCCATCGCACCATCAGCTGGACGCGACCCTCGACCTCGGCGAGGAACGCGATCCGCGTCCCATCCGGCGACCAGCGCGGCGAGGTGTCTTTGCGGTTGCCAGTGGTCAGCGGATGGTGGTTGCCGCCATCGGCATCGACGCTCCAGAGGTTCGAGTAGCGGTGATCGGTCATCACGTCGGCGAATTCCCGCACGTAGACGACCTGCCGTCCGTCCGGGGAGATCTGCGGGTCGCTCGCGATCTGCAGCACGAAGTCATCCGTCGCCGCGATCCGGTCGGCGCTCCCCTGCGCGGCGAGTGTCGGGCCGACGGCGGCGGCGCCTGCGAGGAGCGACCACAGGGCGACTCGTGCGATGTAGGTCATGTGCGTCCACCCGCTGTTGGGTTGAAGAATTGATCGCGAAGCGGACGGATTGTACGTCCGGATCGCCACCCGATCGTCGCCGCACCGCAATAGAAAGCCCCAACCCACGACCTGGCGCGTTGACGCCGTGCACGAGGGCCGTCGCTGAAATAGACTGGCCGCGGCGCCGGTCGAAGACGGCCCCGCGCTCGCGCCGAGCCGGGGCGCCCGGGTACGTTCCCGGGTCTGCGCGAACACGGCACTCGAACAACAATCCTGCTGAAGGGAGAGATCATGCGACGCCTCTGCCGGCTCTTCACGCTGCTGCTGATCGGTGTGCTCGCGACCGTCACCGTCCGGGCCGACCCGGCTGAGGTGGGCCGGGCTCGCCTCCTCCTCCGCAATCCCACGCTCAGCCGCACGCGAATCGCGTTCGAGTTTGCCGGCGAGATCTGGACCGTCGCGCGCGAAGGCGGAGCAGCGCAGCTTCTCGTCAACGGGCAAGGCCATTGCAGCACCCCGATCTATTCCCCCGACGGGAGTCTCATCGCGTACACGGGGACCTACGACGGCAACACCGACGTCTACGTCGTGCCGGCCGCAGGTGGCGAACCGACGCGGCTCACCTACCACCCGGAACCGGACGAGGCGCTCGGCTGGACTCCGGACGGCAAGAGCGTGCTGTTCCGCTCCATGCGAGCCGCCGTCAGGGACCTGCCGCAGCTCTACACGGTGGCCGCGACGGGGAGCTTTCCGGCGCGCGTGCCGCTGCCCTCGGGATTTGAGGCGAGCTTCAGCCCGGACGGCCGGCACCTCGCCTACACGCCGTTCAACCAGTGGCAGCCGGCCTGGAAGAAATACCGCGGCGGGCAAACCACCCGCGTGTGGCTCGCGGATCTCGCCACCTCGACTGTCGAGAAAGTGCCGCGCGAGAATTCGAACGACCGCAATCCCGTCTGGGTCGGCGACAAGGTGTATCTCCTGTCCGACCGCAATGGACCGGTGACGCTGTTTGAATTCGACCTGAAGAGCCATGCCGTCCGCGAGCTCGTCCAAAATCCCCGCGGCGCCGACATTTCATCCGCCTCCGCGGGCCCCGACGGGATCATCTACAGCCAGTTCGGCACGCTCAACATCTACGACTTCGCGACTGGCCAGGTGCACGCGGTCGCCATCACGATCCCCGGCGAGCGGGCGCAGCTGCGCGCGCACTACGAGAAGCTTGATCCCCGGCAGATCCTGAACGCCGCCATCTCGCCCTCCGGCAAGCGCGTGCTATTGGAAGCACGCGGCGAGATCCTGTCGGTGCCCGCCGAGAAGGGTGACGTCCGCAACCTCACGCAGAGCCCGGGCGTTGCCGACCGCGATCCCGCTTGGTCGCCCGACGGCAAATGGGTCGCGTGGTTCTCGGACGAATCGGGCGAGTACTCGCTCCACCTGCGCTCGCCCGACGGGCTCGGGCCGGTGCGCACGATCGGCCTCGGCCAGCCACCGTCCTTCTTCTATGCCCCGCGCTTCTCGCCGGACAGCAAGAAGATTACCTACCACGACAAGCGGCTGAACCTGTGGGTGCTCGACCTCGACCACCCCGTGCCGGTGAAGGTCGACACGGATCGCTACGACACGCCGAACTTCCACCTCGATCCCGCCTGGTCCGCCGACAGCCGCTGGATCGTCTACACCAAGCAGCTTCCCAATCACCTGCACGCCGCGTTCGTCTATTCGCTCGCCGACAAGCAGGTTCGCCAGCTGACCGACGGGCGCAGCGACGTGCTCTCGCCCCGCTTCGATCGGAACGGCAAGTACCTCTACTTCATTGCCGGTACCGATGCGGGCCTCGGCGCCGGCTGGCTCGACATGAGCAGCATGGGCCGGGCGCAGACGAGTGCCGCCTACGTCGTGGTGCTCAGGCGCGACCAACCCTCGCCGGTCGGACCTGAAAGCGACGAGGAAGGGGCGCCGGCCGATGAGCCGAAGCCCGCCGAGGCTGCCGCCAAGGACGCCAAGGATGCGAAGGCGCCGAAGGCGCTGGCGCCCGTCGAGGTGCGCATTGATTTCGACGGGCTCGACCAGCGGATCCTGTCGCTGCCAATCCCGTGGGCGCGGTACTCGGCGCTCGAGACGGACGGCAAGGGGGCGCTCTTCCTGGTCGCGGCACGCGCCGCGCTCGCCGACCACGACTACCTGACGATGTTCGAGGCCCCGCCGACCGAGGAGGTGTCCCGCTTCGACCTGAAGACTCGCAAAGCCGAGCGGCTCCTCGCCGCGGTCGATCCCGACAGCTTTGCCGTGTCGGCCGACGGGACGAAGGTGCTCTACTCCGTCCACAAGAAGTGGTTCGTCGTGCCGTCCGAGAAGGAACCGAAGGAGGGCGATGGCGCGCTCAAGCTCGAGGACGTGAGTTTTCGGGTCGAGCCGCGCAAGGAATGGCAGCAGATGTACCGCGAGGCGTGGCGCATCGAGCGTGACTTCCTCTACGACCCGCATTTCCACGGCCTCGATCTTGCCAAGGCCGAGCAGGCCTATGCGCCGTTCGTCGGCGGCCTTGCGAGCCGCGGCGATCTCACTGTGCTGTTCGAGGAGATGACGGGGCACATCAGCGTCGGCCACACCTTCGTGCGCGGCGGTGAATCGCCGCCCCCGAACCCGGTCAACGTCGGGCTCCTCGGCGCTGACTACCGCCTCGTCGATGGCCACGTGCAGTTCGCGCGGGTGCTGGCCGGCGAGAACTGGAATCCGGCCGCCGCGGCGCCGCTGACGCAACCGGGCGTCAATGTCGCCGCCGGCGAGTTCCTGCTTGCCGTGAACGGCGGCCCGGTTGATGGCAATGGCGATGTGTATCGCTACTTCGAGGGCCTCGCGGGCAAGCAGACCGTGCTCACCGTGGGGCCAAAGGCCGACGGCACGGGTTCGCGCACCGTCACCGTCGTGCCGGTGGCCTCCGAGGGGGATCTGCGGCTGCTGTCGTGGATGGAGGCGAACCGACGGCTCGTCGATGAACGCTCGGGCGGGCGCGTCGCGTACGTCTTCCTGCCGGACACCGCGTTCGAGGGCTTCACCAACTTCAACCGCTATTTCTTCTCGCAGGTGGGCAGGGACGCGGTCATCGTGGATGAGCGCTTCAACCACGGCGGCTCGATCGCGGACTTCGTCGTCGACCAGCTGAAGAAGACGCCGCAGATGATCAACTCAACCCGCGAGGGCGAGCCGATGGTCGAGCCGGCGCAGGCGATCTTTGGACCGAAGGTCATGATCGTCAACCAGATGTCGGGATCCGGCGGCGATGCGATGCCGTGGCTCTTCAAGAAAGCGCAGATCGGCCCGCTCGTCGGCGTGCGAACCTGGGGCGGCCTCGTCGGGATCTCGGGCTATCCGCCGCTGATCGACGGCGGCAGCATCACGGCGCCGCGCTGGGCGATCTACGGGACGAACGGCAACTGGGAGGTCGAGAACATCGGCATCGCGCCCGACATCGAGGTCGAGCAGGACCCGGCGCTGATGCGCGACGGCGCCGACCCGCAGCTCGATCGCTCGATCCAGGTGGCGCTCGACCTGCTCGCGAAGTCGCCACCCGCGAAATTCGTGCGTCCCGCCGCGCCCGACTTCAAGCCGGTAGTGCCGGACTTCAAGAACTGACGGGTTGCCTGGCCGTCGATGGAATGATCGAGACCGTCGTGGGGCGCGCCACGCGCTCCGCGGCGCTCGTCAAGAAGCAAGGTCTTGCCGATTCCCGGTTCGCTGGCGCCCGAGCCCGCCGCGCGCGTCGCGTCCGTGAGGGCCAGGTCTTGGCTCCCGTCAGCGCACCCTCTCGAGTACCCGTGTCCACGTCTTGCCGTCGCCGATCACGAGCCGGTCGCCGTCGAGACGATACGGCCGACGTTGGTCGGTCCCGGCGTAGCCGTTGCTGATGTCGCTCACAAGTGATGGACGACGACTCCCGCGGCGGCATCGACCGTATAGGTTCCCCAGTAGGCGACATAGCCCTCGAGGAGCGCCCGCGCCTGCTCCGCACTGCATACGGGAAGCTCGCGCTCGGCAGCGGCGCCGGGGCGGTTCTTCTTGGTGGCGGCGACGCACGTGGGGTTCGCGGGATTGGCAATCTGGATGGCGACGTGCCCATCGGCCGTGTAGACGAACAACCCGACGGGCTTGTCGCCGAACAGGTGGACCGCCTGCCCGTTCTCCACGTCCTCGAAGGACACGAGACGCCACGTGCCAACGAGGCTTGCCGGTGCCGGCGGTTCCACGCCGAAAGCCCCGGCCGCCGTGACGAGCGCGGCGAGGAGCACGATGGCTGCCGTCTTCGAAGGTCGCATGTTTCTATTCCCCATTCTGTTGTGCCCGTGTGCGGGCCGCGAGCGTTGGTCGCGCGCGCCGTCAGTTGCTCGCCTACTGCCGGAATGCCTGTTGAATGAGCTTAACGTATTCGTCTCTCGCCGCCTCGCTGGTCATGAGCTTCCCCGCCGTTGTTCCAGCAACGCTGTGGCTGAATTGAACTACCCTGATGCGATCTACCGGCGATAGCTGGATGGCGGGGGATGGATTCTGGATTTGAGCGGACTCTGGGCGGTAACCGATCGCCCAACGGCTGAGTCATAGAAGTTCGCTCTGTCACGCGCCTCCGCTGCCGAGAGGTTGCGCGCCAATACCGATGCCACCAGTGCTTCGATTCTCTCCGGCGGCGCCGCAACAATCCGCTCGACGGCGGGATTCGACGTGCCGGCGGTGGCGACTCCCCTTCGGATGCCGCCCTGGAAGGCTTCTGCAAAGTGGACGACGCGAAGCCACCGCTCGGTTTCCTGAAGCGTCTGACGGTCCGGCCCGTACTGCGCAAGCACCGGCAGTGAGCCAAGCACGAGCAGAAAACATAGGAACACGCGCTTCATGGGTCTCCCGAATCGGAGGCAGTGCTGATGCGGAGCTTGGTCACGGACACCGCAGGTCAGGCATCGCGGATCGCCCCGGCTGACCCATCGATGGCGTCGCTGACGGGCCGCCCGGCGTCGCGCGGCGACGCCGAACGCGACGGCATCAGCTCGAGAGCCTGGGCGGCACGCGTGCGCTCGCCGCGCGCTCGAAGGCGCGCGCGATCTGCAGGAGCAATCCATCCTCGAATCGATTGCCGACCAGTGTGATGCCGACCGGAAGGCCTCGCACGAGGCCGGCGGGCACCGTCACGCTCGGGTAGCCGGCTATTGCGGCTGCCGAGGCGATCGCCGGCCAGCCGCCGTCGCCCCTTCGATCGCCCCAGACCTCGTCGATGCGATCGGCCGGGCCGTTGCTCGGCGCGAGCAGCACCTCGACCTGCTGCTGCGCGAGCAGCGCCGCCAAGCCCTCGGTATCCGCCGTCCGTTGCAGCGTCGCCAGGGCCTTCTGGCAGGTCGCATCGCTCAAGGGTCCACGCGCCTCGGCGAGCTCGAAGATCTCCTGGCCGAAGATCGGCAGCTCCTCGGCCGCGTGCGCAAGGTTGAACGCGATCAGGTCCTTGAGCGTGCGCGAGGGCACCAGCGCCGGGTTGAGCGCGCCCAGGTACTCGTTGATCGACGCCTTGAACTCGTACAGGAGCGCCTCGAACTCCGGATCGTCCATTTCATCGAACGCCGCCGGGGGCTTCAGATCGACGAGGATCGCGCCCTCCCGCTCGAGCACGGCGCGCGCATCGGCATAGTGCCTGGGCGCGTCCGGGTGCGAGGCCTTCCCGACCGGCAGCGCCCCGATGCGCACGCCGCGCAGGCGAAATCCCTCGATATCAGTGCCGTGCTTGCCGAAGCCGAGCGGGCGCTCGGCGATGATGGTCGCGACCGTGGCGACGTCCATGACGGTGCGCCCCATGGGTCCGGCCGTGTCCTGGCGCGGTGAGATCGGCACGATTCCCTTGCCGCTGACGAGTCCCTTGGTGGGCTTAAGTCCCACCAGGCCGTTCAAGGACGAGGGCGACAAGATCGAGCCGTTGGTTTCCGAGCCGATCGCGACCGAGCAGAAGCTCGCTGCCGCCGCGGCGCCCGAGCCCGCACTCGAGCCCGACGGATTGCGGTCAGGCGCATAGGCGTTGCGCGTGTGCCCGCCGACGGCGCTCCAGCCGCTCGAGGACTGGGTCGAGCGGAAGTTCGCCCACTCGCTCAGGTTCGTCTTGCCGAGGACGACGGCTCCGGCGGCGCGCAGCCGCGCGACGAGCGGCGCATCGGCCGCATGGGTCGAGTGTGCAAGCGCGAGGGAGCCCGCTGTCGTCGCCATGCGGTCGAGCGTCTCGACGTTGTCCTTGAGGAGCATCGGGATGCCGTGCAGCGGACCGCGGAGCTTGCCCGCCTTGCGCTCCGCATCGAGGCCGCGCGCGGCCAGAAGTGCGTCCGGGTTGAGCGCGAGCACGGAACGGTACGCGGGACCCGACCGGTCGTAGCGCGCGATTCGCGCGAGGTAGGCCGACGTGAGCGCTTCCGCTGACACTGCGCCTTGTTGGAGCGACTGCTGCAGGGCAGCAACCGACTGCTCTGTTGGATCGAAACCACTAATTTCTTGATTCGCGAGCGCCGGCTCGCTGATCGGGCCGGCCAACGACAAGGCGCCGACCGACGTGATGAAGCCTCTGCGGTCCATGGAGTCCCCCCCGTCAATTCAGTTAAGCGTTTGAGTTACCGAGAATTCCCCGTCCGGGCGCGAACGATCGCGACCCACGCCGCTGGTGGGTTGAATCGTGGAAGCATTCAAAAATGTCGCCGGCTCCCACGAACTTGGTTAAGAGATGCGTTGCGGTGCTTGACACGGCAAGCCACGTGGTAATTTAGTGCACAAAACGCGACACGTCGAACCCATCTAAAAACGTCGCTCAGGGGAGTGCTGCATTCATGCGTAGCTTCGTCGCCCGTGGAACTTTGTCGTACCGCTCGATGCGTTCGGCGCCAGCGCTGCTCGTCGCGAGTCTCGCCTTGAGTCTCCCAGCTCAGGCGCAGGAGAAGCCTAAACCGAAAGACGGCGCCCCACCCGCGGACACGCTACAGGAAGTCGTCGTCACGGGCTCCCGAATCGCGCGCTCGGATCTCGAGCGCCTGGAGCCCACCTCGGTGATCTCGGCGGCGACGATCGACGAGCGCGGCTTCACCGACGTCGGCCAGGCGCTCTCCGAGATGCCGGCGTTCGGCATACCGACGAACGGCAGCAACGTGCAGTCGACGAACGGCATCGCGCAGAGCTTCGTCGACCTGTTCTCCCTCGGTTCCCAGCGCACGCTGACGCTCGTCAATGGACGCCGCTTCGTCTCGTCGAACTCGCCGGCCGTCGGCGGCATCGCGGCGCCGGGCGGCCAGGTCGACCTCAACGTCATTCCAACGAAGCTGATCGATCGCGTCGAGACGGTGTCGGTCGGCGGCGCGCCGATCTACGGTGCGGATGCCGTGGCGGGCACCGTGAACATCATCCTCAAGCAGGACTACCAGGGCCTCGACATCGACGTGCAGGCCGGGCGCTCCGCCTGGCAGGACGCGGCGCAGAAGCGCATCCGTGCACTGTGGGGCAGCAACTTCGCCGACGGCCGCGGCAACGTTACGGTCTCGGGCGAATTCTCCAAGGATGACGGCCTGGTCGGCACGGACCGCCCGGTGTACGCGGAGGACCTGGCCTTCGGGAAGCCGCTGGTGCCCGGCAAGTACACGAATACGCTCTACGGAGCGAGCACGGTCACGTCGATCAATTTCGGTGGCGTTCCGTACGTCGATGACTTCTTCATCGCCCCTGGAATCGGCATTCCGGCCGCGGCGTTCGCCGTCACCAATGGCGCAGGCGACGTGCTCGCCTTTGGCAACGCGAACCAGACCGGCAGCAACCTCGTGCCGTACAAGCTCGGCTCATTCATCAATAACCCGGTGTTCTCGAGCGGCGGTGACGGCGAGCGCCTGTCACAGACGACCAACCTCCTCTCGCCCATCGAGCGCGTCAACCTCAACTCGCTCGCCAACTTCCACCTGACGGACACGACGCGGGTGTTCGCCGAGGCGTGGTTCTCCGGGACCCACGCTTCGAACCTGATCTCCCAGCCGCAGTACAACACCACCTTCTTCGGATCCGCCGGCCAGCCGCAGGGCAACCTCGTCCTGAGCCTCGACAACCCGTACCTGCCGCCCGCCGCGCGCTCGGCGATCCAGCAGGCGTTGCTCGCCTACCAGGCGAGCGGTGCGACGCCGTTCGACCCGAACTGGTCGCCGAACAATTTCTACATGGCGCGCGCGAGCATGGATCTGCAGAGCGGGCGGGCAACCGCCGACCAGAAGGTCGGTCGCTTCGTGCTCGGCATCGAGGGCAAGTTCGATATCGGCACGCACACCTACAACTGGGAGATCGCCGGCAACTACGGTCACTCCCGCAATACCTCCGACCTGCCCTCGATCGTCTGGCGGAACTTCCAGAATGCGGCGAATGCGGCCGTTGACCCGGCGACGGGCAACATCGTCTGCGCCGCCAGCCTCACGCCGGGCGGAGTCCAGAACGCGCCGACCTCGACCGTATCGAGCACCTGCGCGCCCCTGAACCTCTTCGGCAATGGTTCGCCGAGCGCGGCGGCGCGTGCCTACATCACCCACAACGCGGTCGCGACATCGACATCGACGCAGCGGGACTTCACCGCGACGGTCAACGGCGACCTCTTCAGGCTGCCCGGTGGCGAAGTGAAGGCATCGCTTGGCTTCGAGAACCGGCGCGAGTCGGCATCGTTCGACCCGGATTCGTTCTACACGCAGGCGCTCGGTACCGGCGCAGCCATCCTCGGCATCTCGGGCGCCTACAGCACCAACGAGGTATTCGGCGAGCTCTTGGTGCCGCTGACCTCCCCTGAGCAGAACATCCCGATGCTGCATTCGCTGCAGCTCGAGGGCGCCGTGCGCCGCGTCGACAACTCGATCGCGGGGACCGCTACCACCTGGACGGCGGGGCTGCGCTGGGCGCCCGTTCAGGACATGCAGTTCCGCGGCAACAAGACGCGCTCGATTCGGGCGCCGGCGGTCACCGAACTCTTCCTGCCGACCGTCCCGAGCTACAGCTTTGCGAACGATCCGTGCGACGTGAACTTCATCGCGCAAGGAGCCGTTCCCTCGACGCGCGCCGCGAACTGCGCGGCTGCGGGCATCCCACCCACCTTCACCTCGAACGTCGTGAACGCGACGGCGCTCGGTACCACCTCCGGCAACACGCACCTGACCAGCGAGACGGCCGACTCCGAGGCCATCGGACTCGTGCTGCGCCCCCGCTGGGTACCGCACCTCAATGCCACGATCGACTACATCGACATCAAGGTTACGAACGCGATCGAGCAGCTCGACCTGACGACGATCATGGATTCCTGCTACGACGCTGCCGACTATCCGAACAACCAGTACTGCGCGCTATTCCAGCGCAACGCGCAGCACCAGGTCGTGAACTTTGAGTCGGGCTTCGTGAATGCGGGCAGCCTGCACTTCACCGGCATCACCGTTGGTCTCGACTACAGCTTCGATGTGCCGACCTTCGGTCACACGCCGGGGTCGCTCGGTGGCCTGGAGCTTCGCGCGAGCTATCTCGATACGCAGCGGCTCAACCAGCAGATCGGCAACGTGCCGGTGCAGGCGCTGGCCGGGCAGCTCGGCCAGGCCAACTCCACGGGCAATACCGTCAAGAGCAAGGGCACGCTCGACCTTGCGTACCACAACGGTGGGTTCGGCTGGAACTGGCAGGGCCAGTTCATCGGCTCGGCGAATTTCCTCAACATCAACCCGGCGGACTACCAGGACTACATGGGCGTGCACCGCTGGTGGGTGATCAACTCGACGCTCGCCTACCAGTTCTCGCACAGCCTCTCGGCGCGCTTCATCGTCGACAACGTCTTTGACAAGCAGCCGCCGTTCCCGGCGCTGGCGGCGTCGGGCGGCAACTACACGCAGGCGCTCTCGCTCTATTTCTCCGGCGTCATGGGGCGCTACTTCATCATCGCCGCCGACGCGAAATTCTGAGTTCCCGCGGCTGAACGGCGGAGCCGGACACGGGGGCCAGGTGGCCCCCGTGTTTCGTTCCAGGCCACCTCGGCCGACCGGCACACCCAGGGACCGCGCACGCGATGGGCCCGCCCGGGAAGCGCCGCGCGGCACTGTGGACCGGCGCAACCGTCGGGGCCTGAGGGCGTGCGACAATGCCCCTATCCCCGATTTCGAGTGAAACCATGCCGTTGAGTGTTGTGATCCTGGCCGCGGGCCAGGGCAAGAGGATGCGGAGCGACCTGCCGAAGGTGCTGCAGCCGCTCGCGGGCCGACCGCTTCTCAAGCACGTCATCGACAGCGCCCGCTCGCTCGAGTCGGCTGCGCTCTACGTCGTCTACGGGCACGGCGGCGATGCGGTGAAGGCTGCCTTCAGCGGTGAAGCCGTGCACTGGGCGCTGCAGGCGGAGCAGAAGGGTACCGGCCATGCCGTGATGCAGGCGATGGGCGCGATCGCGGACGATGAGCAGGTGCTCGTCCTCTATGGCGACGTGCCACTCATTCGTGCCGAGACGCTGCGCGCGCTGATTGCGCGCGCAGGTGAGCGCTCGCTCGTGGTCCTGTCGGTGATGCTCGCGGATCCGACGGGCTACGGCCGGGTGCTCAGGGACAATGCCGGCAACGTCTACCGGATCGTCGAGCAGAAGGACGCGACCAAGAAGGAGCTCGCTGTCCACGAGGGCAACACGGGCGTCATGCTCGCGCCGGCGGGCAGCCTGCGTCGCTGGCTCGGCAACCTGAAGAACGACAACTCGCAGGGCGAGTACTACCTGACCGACGTCGTGAAGCTCGCGGTTCGCGATGGCTTCAAGGTCGAGGCGGTCGTCGCGCCGAGCGAGGCGGAAGTCCTCGGCGTCAACGACAAGCTGCAGCTCGCGACGCTCGAGGCCGAGTACCGCCGGCAGCGGGCGACCGAGCTCATGCTCGCGGGGGTCACGGTGCTCGATCCGGCGCGCCTCGATGTCCGGGGCCACGTCAGCGCCGGGCGCGACGTCGTGCTCGACATCAACGTCGTGCTCGACGGTACCGTGACGCTCGGCGATCGCGTCAGCATCGGCGCGGGCGTGGTGCTGAGGAACGTCACGATCGGCGCCGACACCGTCGTGCATCCCAACAGCGTGCTCGAGGGCGCCCTCGTCGCCGAGCGCTGCAGCGTCGGCCCCTTCGCGCGCGTGAGGCCGGGCACCCGGCTCGAGGCGGGCGCGCACGTCGGCAACTTCGTCGAACTCAAGAACACCGTGCTCGGCGCCGGCAGCAAGGCGAACCACCTGACGTACCTCGGGGATGCGACGATCGGCGCGCAGGTGAACGTGGGAGCCGGGACCATCACCTGCAACTACGACGGCCTCAACAAGTGGCCGACCGTCATCGGCGAGGGTGTCTTCGTCGGCTCCGGCGCCATGCTGGTCGCACCCATCGCGATCGGCGCCGGGGCGACGATCGGTGCAGGCTCGACCGTCACGAGGCCCGTGCCCGCGGGCGGTCTCACGCTCGAGCGCACCGAGCAGCGGTCGGTCCCGACCTGGAAGGCCGCGGCCAAGGCGGACCCCGAGGAACGGGCGCGGCGGCTCGAGCTCGGCGGGGTCCCGCCCGAGGGGCCCTCCGGCCCGAAATCGGGCGCCTAGATCCCGGGAGCCCCTGAAGCGGCGTCCGGGGAGCGATCCAGGTCACGATCGCGGCCGCCTGATTAGGGGATAATTGCAGAATTGCGCCCGGAGGGCCGAATCTCATGTGTGGAATCGTAGGTGCGGTAGCCGGGCGCGACATCCTCCCCGTCCTGATCGATGGTCTGCAGCGGCTCGAATACCGGGGCTACGACTCGGCCGGCGTCGCGGTCCTGAACGGCGATGGGCGCGTGCGGCGCTTGAGGACCGTCGGCAAGGTCGCAAAGCTGCGCGAGGCGCTCGATGAGGCGCCGGCCTACGGCAAACTCGGCATCGCCCACACCCGCTGGGCGACGCACGGCGTGCCGAGCGAGCGGAACGCCCACCCCCACATCTCGCGCGACGGCATCGCGATCGTCCACAACGGCATCATCGAGAACCACGAGGAGCTGCGCGAGGACCTGGTGGCGCGCGGTTATGCGTTTACCTCCGAGACCGACACCGAGGTGATCGCGCACCGGATCCACTTCCACTTCGACCAGAATCCCGACCTCTTCAAGGCCGTCCAGGCGACCGTCAAGGAACTGCACGGGGCCTACGCGCTCGCCGTGATGAGCGAGCATGACGCCGACACGATCGTGCTCGCGCGCGCCGGCTGCCCGGTCGTCATCGGCCGCGGCATTGACGAGAATTTCGTGGCCTCCGACGTCTCGGCGTTGCTACCCGTCACGCGCCAGTTTCAAATCCTCGAGGAAGGCGACGTCGCCGCGATCCATCGCCTGAGCGTCGACATCGTCGACAGCAAGGGCAACGCGGTCGAGCGCAAGGTGCAGGAGAGCGAGCTCTCCGCCGAATCGGTCGAGAAGGGCGACTATGCGCACTTCATGCTGAAGGAAATCTTCGAGCAGCCGCGCGCGGTCGCGCAGACGCTCGAGGAGCGCGTCGCCGGCGGCAAGCTGCTGGAAGCTGCGTTCGGTCCGGCGGCGATGGAAGTGCTCAAGCGCACCGAGGCGGTGCAGATCGTCGCCTGCGGCACCAGCTGGCACGCAGGCGCCGTCGCGCGCTATTTCATCGAGCAGATCTGCCGGCTGCCGTGCTGGATCGACATCGCGAGCGAGTTCCGTTACCGGAACCCGGTGGTCCCGCGCAATACGCTGTTCGTGTCGATCTCGCAGTCGGGCGAGACCGCCGACACGCTCGCGGCGCTCAGGCTCGCGAAGGAAGCGGGCTACCTGTCGACGCTCGCGATCTGCAATTCGCCGGAATCCTCGCTCGTGCGCGAGTCCGAGCTCGTAATGCTCACGCGCGCGGGCCCGGAGATCGGGGTCGCCTCCACCAAGGCGTTCACGACCCAGCTCGCGGCGCTCGACATGCTGGTAATCGCGCTCGGCAAGCACCACGGCGTCGATCGCGAACGCGAGCGCCAGCTGATTGGCCGGCTCATCGAGATCCCGCGCCTCATCGAGGAAACGCTGACGCTCGATCCCGTGATCAAGGAACTCGCCAAGCGCTTCGTCGACAAGCACCACGCGCTCTTTCTCGGCCGCGGGGCGCTCGCACCGATCGCGATGGAAGGCGCGCTCAAGCTCAAGGAAATCTCCTACATCCACGCCGAGGCGTACGCGGCGGGGGAACTGAAGCACGGGCCGCTCGCGCTCGTCGATGCCGACATGCCGGTCGTCACGGTCGCGCCCAACAACGACCTGCTCGAGAAGCTGAAGTCGAACCTGCAGGAAGTGCGTGCGCGCGGCGGCGAACTCTATGTGTTCGCGGACCCGCAGTCCGGCATCCAGTCATCCGATGGCGTCACCGTCATCACGATGCCGAAGCACGTCAGCTACTTCCAGGCGCCGATCGTCTACACGATCCCGCTGCAGCTCCTTGCCTACCACGTGGCGACGATGCGCGGCACCGACGTCGACCAGCCGCGCAACCTCGCCAAGAGCGTCACCGTCGAGTAGCCCACGGCGCGCGCGTGCAGCGCGCGCGGTATACGCGTAACGTGTCGGCCCGATGCGCCGCACCGACGATGATTTCGACGAAGCCTTCTTTCACCGCTACTACGGCGACGCCAACACGCGTGTCGCCGACGCGGGCGATGCCGAACGCCTCGCCGGGCTCGTCGGCGGCATGGTCGACTACGTTGGCGTGCGGGTCAGGCGCATCCTCGATGCCGGCTGCGGCGTCGGCCTCATGCGCTCGCCGCTGACGGCGCGCTACCCGAAGGCGCGCTACGAGGGTCTCGAGGCGAGTCCGTTCCTGTGCAGGAAGTTCGGCTGGCGCCAAGGGTCGGTCGCGGATTTCGAGACGACGCGGCGCTATGACCTGGTCATTTGCCACGATGTCCTCCAATACCTCGACGACGCGACCGCCGCCCGGGGCATCGCGAACCTCGCAAGGCTGACTGGCGCTGCGCTCTACTTCAGCGTGCTCACCCGGGGCGACTGGCGCCATGCCGCGGACCAGTCGCGGACCGACCGGGACGTGCACCTGCGGCCCGCCGAATGGTACCGATCGCGCCTGCGGCGGCGCTTTCGGCACCTGGGCGCCGGGGTGTACCTGGTGCGGCCGCTCAGGCCGATACTCTGGGAGCTGGAAGAACCCTGGGTCTAGCCGCGGCGGCGCCTGCCAGCCGGCCGCTCGGCCCATCCGCGACGCGCCGTTAGCGGCGTGGGCGCCCATCGCACGGATTTCCGACCGTACGCCTCGCACGCTACAATCCGCCGCCAGACCCGTGTCTGAATCGCTAACGACCACCAGGGGGATGATCATGCAATTGTCGTGGTACACCGCGAGCCGCGGCCGTTTCGCCCGCCTCGTACTCGTAACGGCGAGCGCCGCCTCTCTCGGCAGCCTCTCCGCGTGCGGCGGGGGCGATGACGCCGTCGCTCTAACCCACTCGCTGGTCAAGGTCCAGTCGATCACGCAGCAGGGTAACTGCGAGGACGTGATGATCAAGATCACGCCGGTCGCGATCAACCCGGGCGCGCCGAAGCTCTCGGCCAGCAAGGAGTTCGTGACGCCGGTGAAGCTGACCAAGGGCGCCGACAACGTGTCCTGCACGGGCACCGCGACGACGATTCCGATGGCCCCCGGCAAGTGGAAGATGACGGCGAACCTGCCGTCCGAGAACGCCACGTGCGATCGCGATATCGCCGCCGGTGCGACCAACGACGTCGACTTCAAGGATGGCGACACGAAGTGCCCGCAGGATGCGCCGAAGGCCGATGCGGCCCCGGCAGCGGATGCGGCGGCTCCGGCAGCGCCGGCTGCCCCGGCGGATGGCGCCGCGGCCTCCAAGCCCTGAAGCGACCGCCGGGGCGTCGCTCACGACGCCCCGGCGAAAGTCAGTCAACCGCGATCGGACGGCCTCGGTAACGAGGCCTCGCGCCGGTAGCGGGCCGGGGTGCCGGACCGGGATGGTCCACAATTCCAGTCGGGCCGCGGACGGCTCGCCGCCCGTGGCTCGGGCAGGCCCGCGACCGCCGATCGGTCTTCATCGGCGAGCACACCTTGCAGCGTTGAATCCAGGCGACTCGATCGCTGCCGTTGACGTGGCGCGATCGGGTGACGGCGTCGACTGCAATTAAAAGCGACCGGTCGTGCTATTATTTCTTGGATGGCCAAAGGCACTCGCACCCGCTCCCGCATCCTGATTGCCGCGGTCGAGACGGCTTGCACCAATGGATTCAACGGCTTGAACCTCCAGCCGCTGGCGGACCGGGTGGGACTCACGAAGAGCGGCCTCTACGCCCATTTTCGCTCGAAGGAGGCGCTTCAGCTCGCGGCGCTCGAGCACGCCGCGGGGCTCTTCCAGCTGAGCGTGGTGGCGCCGGCGAAGACGGCTCCCGCGGGACTTCCGCGGCTGCGCGGCGTCTTCGAGCGCTGGCTCGAGTGGCCGGTCGGCGCGGGCCTCCCCGGGCACTGTCCGTTGTTCGCGGCGGCGGTCGAGTTCGACGTCGAGGAAGGTCCCGTGCGCGAGCGCCTGATGCGGCTTTTTCGCGACTTTCGCGAGGTGCTCGAGCAGCTCGTCGCCTCCTCCGTCCGCCACGGCCACCTGGCACCGGGCACGGTCCCGCGCCAGCTCGTGCACGAGCTCGTCGCGCTTCGCTACGCACACCACTGGGGCCTGGATTTCATGCGGGAAGCCGCGACCGCGGAGCGCACGCGGGCGGCGTTCACCGCCCTCATCGGCCGGGGCCACTCCATCGGCTGAGGAGCTTCGGCTTCGACCTGCGTCACATCGGCGCGGGGCTCGTGCCCTTAGCATTGGGCGATGAACATCGTCGGCAGCTGGCTGCTGCGCGCCGCGGTCGTCGTCTTCATCGTGAACGGCGCGTACACGTGGTGGTACGACCGTCCCGTGACCGATCCGGTCGGCGTGCTTGCGCCGGATGAGCCGCAGCAGGCGGACCTCGCCGGTGCCGCGCCCATCGTGCACGGTCGGTGGACGCTAACGCCGCGGGCCCGCTATGACATCACCGCGCGTGTCCTCGGCCACGAACGCTACCGGTTCGATGGCCTCGCACGGCTCGTCCCGGTCGACCTCGCGCTCGGCTGGGGGCCGATGTCCGACAACCGCATCCTCGCGCCGCTCGCGGTCAGCCAGTCAGGCCGGTTCTACTGGGTCCACTGGTCCCAGGCGCCGCCGGTGCCACCCGCCGAGATCATGCGGCACAGCGCCAATCTGCACGCGATTCCCGCCGATCGCTCGACCGAGGCGCAACTGCTGCGGCTGCGCGAAGGCGAGGTGGTGCGCCTCACCGGCGAGCTCGTCGATGGGCGTCGCGACGACGGGGCGTTCATCAACACCTCGCTCACGCGCGAGGATACGGGCGCTGGCGCCTGCGAGGTGATGCTCGTCGAGACGCTCGCCCGCGTCGCGATCGAGCGGCCGTAGCGGCCGTGATCGCAGCCCGCCGCGCTCGCATCCTGCGTGACGATCGCCGTTCACGTGGCCGTGTCTGCAAGCGCGCCTGTGGCATCGCGGCGTCCCCGGCGGCGGGCGGCGCCGCGCCGATTGAGCGATAATGCCAAGCT
This sequence comes from Pseudomonadota bacterium, assembly GCA_025356075.1. GTDB lineage: Bacteria > Pseudomonadota > Gammaproteobacteria > Steroidobacterales > Steroidobacteraceae > CAIKZZ01. Next base: position 209,614 of record JANXUT010000068.1, read on the forward strand.
TATCCACCCCGGTCGCCACCGCTTGAAATACCTGCCCACCGCGCTCGTCCTCGCTGGCGCCTCGCAATTCCTCGCCTGCGGCCAGAGCACGTCCGCGCCGCACAAGCCTGAGCTGTCGTTCCACCTGGCCGCGGCGCCCCACCTGCCGCTGCGGGTCGGCGCCGACCTCGTCATCAAGCGCGCGCAGTTCGGCATCCTCGCAACGAACGCCGCCGGGGACGAGAACTTCGTCGCGACGAAGGAGATTCCGGCCGAGGACGGCCAGGCGTTCGGCTGGGTCATAGCGGTCGACACAAGCAGGCAGTCGCTTCACTGGCAGGAGCACCTGAAGCTGCCGCGGCCGCCCGCCGACTGGGGCGACGCGGCCACCGACCCCGACATCACGATTGCCTCCGATGGCCGCACGGTCGTCGCCGAGGGCGATGATCTCGTCGAGGACGGCGAGCTGTCGCGCTTCTACTGGGCGCTCGCGCCGGGCGACCCGGCGGGCGAGTACGAAATGGACATCGCGATCGAGGGCCGCCAGGTCGGCCACGTCGCCTTCACGGTACCGACCGCGGTGGTCGAGAAATCGATCCTCGTGCGTCACGTGCCCGCTCGCCGCGCGACCGGCCGCGCCTCGATCATCCACGTGCGCCACGAATCGAGCGGAGCGTTCCGATGGAAATGAAACGCGTCAGCGCGGGCAACCTCCGGGCGATCGGCTACGACGAGTCGAACCGGGCACTTCGGGTCGAGCTTGGCAACGGCACGCTGGTCGAGTACACCGGCGTCTCCGCCGACACCTGGCAACGCCTGAGCTCGTCCGCTTCGATGTGGAGCTTCTTCCGCGACAACATCGAAGAGAACTACTCCGAGCGTCGCATCCGCTGACCGGCATGCAGTTCCCGACCAAGCCACGGCAATTGCTGCCGATCGTCGCGGCGGTCGCGATCATCGCGCTCGCGGGGCGCGTGCTCGCGCCGATGGTCGCGCAGATGAGCTACGCGAAGGTGGTCGCGAACCTGCACGCGATCAAGGCCGAAAGCCTCCTCGTCGGCGCCGTGCTCGTCATCGTCCTTTACTCGGCGCTCGCGATCTACGAGGCGATCGTCGCGCGCACCCTCGCCGGTCCCGTCAGCAGCCGGCGCGCGATGCTCGGCGCACTCCTCGCCGCGCCCATCGGTCACGTCCTCGGCTGGGGCGCGGTGTCGGGCGGGGCGGTTCGCTACCGGCTCTACCGGGCGGTGTTGATGCGGCCGATCGACATCGGCAAGTTCGTGCTGCTCGCGGCGATGCCGTATCCGCTTGGCCTCGGCCTCCTGCTCGGCGTGTCGCTCGTCATGCAGAGCGCCGCCGCTGCGCCGATCCTGCACGTGTCGACGGAGCTCGCGCGCGGCACGGGACTCGCGCTCCTTGCGCTGCACGCGCTCTACCTCACGCTCATCGTGAACCAGCGCGGGCCGCTTCGGGTGGGCCGGCTGGTGCTGACGCTGCCAGCGCCGCCGCTGACGGCGGTCCAGTACCTCGTCGGCGTCATCGAGGTGTCGGCGGGCGCCAGCGTCCTCTACCTCCTGCTGCCGGCCAGCATCGCGCCGCCGTTCCTCGTGTTCCTCGGCGTCTACGTGCTCAGCATCCTCGCGGGGCTCGCGAGCAGCGTGCCGGCCGGGCTCGGCGTGTTCGAGGCGGCGCTCGTGACGCTGCTGCCGGCGGCGCAGAAGGAGCAACTGGTCGCAATCGTGTTCGCCTACCGCTGCCTGCTCGAGGTGGCGCCGTTCGTGATCGCGGTCACGACGCTGGTGGCGTACGAGGCGTGGTGGCGGTTGCCGCGGCAGCGTGCGCGCCACGCGGAACTGAAGCGCGCCCACGACCTGGAGCGCGAACGCGAACTCGGCGACTGATCAGCGCGCCGGCGGATCCGCGGGCGCGGCGCTGGTAGCGGGGACTGCCTCGCCCGGGTGCAGCGTGATCCTCAGCCGCCCGTAAGGCGCGGCGCCGAGATAGGCGATCTTGGCCGCCTCCGCCGCGCTCTCGGGAGTCGAGATCGGGGGCAGCGTCCGGCCCTCGTTCAGGTTCGAGGGAGTGAACACGACGATGTAGCGCTCGTGCGGGTTCGACGGGTCGATCGGCAGCACCAGCCGGTAGGCGGGATCGGTCGTCGCCTCGAAGAGCGGCAGGTCGAAGTGCAGCGACTCAAGGTCGGTCGAGCGCGACACGAGGAAGTCATCGGTCAGCACCGCGACGACCGGATAGAAGACGCGCGCGCGCTCGGGGTCGGAGCCGCCGGCGATGAAGCTGCGCACCTCGATGTAGTACGGCCGGCTCGCCTCCGGCAGCAGGAACGCGCGAAACGCGCTCGGGCCACTCTGGAACTCGAAGGTCGGGCTCGAGGAATTGATGACCAAGTCGACCGAGCCCTGCGGCGGCAACGGATCGTAGTGAAAGCGCGCGGGATCGGTGCAGCAGCCCTTCGCCGCCATGCCCGGCGCGGCCGGGAGCGCGAGGGCGAGGAGGCCGGCGAGCGCGGCCCGGTGCCCGGCACGCGCCCGGGACGTCGATAGGGTCGGTTGCATCCTCGAAAGGCTAGCACGCTCGCGCGGCGCGCCGGTTGCTTTCAGGCGGAGCAGGTACCATGACTCCCTTCCCCCGGAGACAACCCCATGGTCGCCCACCGATGACCCATTCCGCGCCGCGCGCCCGGCTTCGCCCCCACGCGGTCGCCTCGCCTTTCGGCACGCGCATCGATCCTTACTATTGGCTGCGCGATGACGAACGCACGGACCCCGAGGTGCTCGGCTACCTGGCCGCCGAGAACGCCTATCGCGACCAGTGCCTCGCGCCACTCGCGCCGCTCGAGGAGAAGCTCTACACCGAGATCATCGGGCGGATCCGCCAGGACGACTCGAGCGTGCCGGCCAGGCGCAACGGCTACTACTACTACACGCGCTTCGAGACGGGCTCGGAGTACCCGATCCACGCGCGCCGCGCGGCGCTGCCGGATGCGACCGAGGAAATCCTCATCGACGACAACCAGGCGGCGGTCGGACACGAGTACTACCAGACGGGCGCGCTCGAGGTGAGTCCCGACAACGAGCTCCTCGCCTGGGCGGAGGACACCGTCGGGCGGCGCCAGTTCGTCGTCAGATTCAGGAACCTTGTCACCGGCGAGCTCTACGCCGACCAGCTCGAGAACGCCGAGCCCGACATCGCCTGGGCGAACGACAACCGCACCGTCGTCTACGTCGAGAAGCACCCGGAGACGCTGCTCGGCTACCGCGTCAGGAAGCATGTGCTCGGCACGCCGCAGGCGAGCGATGCGCTCGTTTACCAGCAGGACGACGAGAGCTACTACACCGGCGTCTACAAGGCCAAGAGCGAGCGCTTCGTCTACATCGTCTCGCAGAGTACGGTCTCGAGCGAGTATCGCTACGCCGATGCGAGCGACCCGAAGCTCGAGTTTCGCCTGGCGCTCGCGCGCGAACGCGACCACGAGTACCAGCTGCAGGACATCGACGAGCGGTTCGTGATCCGCAGCAACTGGAACGGGGCCAACTTTCAGGTGTTCGAGGTGCCGATCGCCGACGTGGGTGACCGCGGCGCGTGGCGCGTGCTCTTGCCGCACCGCGAGGATGCGTTCATCGCCCGGATCGAGGCGTTCCGCGATTTCCTCGTGATCGCGGAGCGCTCGGCGGCACTCAGGAAGCTGCGCGTCATGAGCTGGGACGGCAAGCGCGAGTTCCTCATCGAGGCGAGTGAGAGCGCCTATACGATGGCGCTCGGCACAAACGACGAGAGCGACACCGATATGCTCCGTTACGTCTACTCGTCGCTGACGACGCCGGCGACGACCTACGACTACGACATGCGCACCGGCGAGCGCGTGTTCCTGAAGCGCGAGCCGGTGGAAGGCGGCTTCGACTCCGCCGACTACGCGACCGCGCTTCGCTGGGCCACCGCCCGCGACGGCGCCAAGGTGCCGGTCTCGGTGCTCTACCGCCGCGATACCGCGCTCGATGGCTCGGCGCCCCTCTATCTGTACGCCTACGGCGCGTACGGGCTGTCGCAGGATCCGAGCTTCCGCTCAAGCGTGCTGTCGCTCGTCGACCGCGGCTTCGTCTATGCGATCGCGCACGTCCGCGGCGGCCAGGAGCTGGGCCGGCGTTGGTATGACGGCGGCCGGCTGCTCCAGAAGCAGAACACGTTCACCGACTTCATCGACGTGACGCGCTACCTCGTGGCCGAGCGTTATGCGGACGCGCGGCGCGTTTTCGGCATGGGCGGGAGCGCCGGCGGTCTACTGATCGCCGCGGTCGCGAACCTGGCGCCCGCCGACTACCGCGCGCTCGTCGCGCACGTGCCATTCGTCGACATCGTCACGACGATGCTCGATCCCAGCATCCCGCTCACGACCAACGAATACGATGAGTGGGGGAACCCGGCGGCGGAGCGCGCGGTCCATGACTACATCCTCGGCTACTCGCCCTACGACAATGTCAGCGCGCAGGCGTACCCGGCGATGCTCGTGACGACGGGACTCTGGGACAGCCAGGTGCAGTACTGGGAGCCGGCGAAGTGGGTGGCGCGCCTGAGGACGCTCAAGACCGACGCGAAGCTCCTGGTGCTGCGCACCAACCTCGAGGCTGGCCACGGCGGCCAGTCGGGGCGGTTCCGCCGCTACCGCGAGATCGCCGAGGAATACGCCTTCGTGCTCGCCGAGGCGGGCGTTGGCGGCTAGCGGACGACGGAATTCGACACGACGGAGAAGACGATGAAACTCTACTACTCACCGGGCGCCTGCTCGCTCGCCTCGCACATCACGCTGAAAGAGCTCGGCCTGCCGTTCGAGCCGATCCAGGTCGACTTGAGAGCCAAGACGACCAAGGACGGCGCCGACTACAGCGCAATCAACCCGAAGGGCTACGTGCCGGCGCTCGCGCTCGACAATGGCCAGGTGCTGACCGAGGGCACGGCGGTGCTGCAGTACCTCGCCGACCAGAAGCCGGCCGCGGCGCTCGCGCCGCCGGCGAATTCCTTCGAGCGCTACCGCCTGCAGGAGTGGCTCGGCTTCATCAACTCCGAGGTCCACAAGAGCTTCTCGCCGCTCTTTAACCCCGCCGCCCCGGAGGCAACCAAGGAAGCCGCCAAGGCGCTCCTCGCGAAGCGCTTGGGTTTCGTCGCCAAGGCGCTTGAGGACAGGGACTACCTGCTCGGCCGCTACTCGGTCGCGGATGCCTACCTTTACACCGTGCTCCGCTGGACGGTGAAGTTCAGCATCGACTTGACGGCGTTCCCGGTGCTTGCGCCGTACATGAAGCGCATCGCCGAGCGCGCGGCCGTGAAGGCCGCGCTCGCCGCCGAGGGACTCGCCTGAGCCGAGCGTTCGCTCAGCTCAAGCGGGCTTGGCGGTGAAGTCGGTGTGCTTGAGCGGCAGGCGCCGCGCGCGGATGCCGGTCAGCGCGAAGAGCGCGTTGCCGGTTGCGGCCGCAACCGGCGGGAGGCCCGGCTCGCCGACGCCGGTCGGAGCATCCGCCGAGGGCACGATGTAGGCCTCGACGAGCGGTGCCGCGCCCTGGCGCACGACCTCGTAGTCGTTGAAGTTCGACTGTTGCACGCGGCCGTCCTCGAGCGTGATCTCGCCGTAGAGCGCGGCCGATAGGCCGTAGGTGACGGCACTCTCGAGCTGCTGCGCGATGAGGTTCGGGTTCACCGCGACGCCGCAGTGGATCGCCGCGACCACGCGGTGCACGCGAGGCAGGCCGCCCTCGAGCGACACCTCGGCAACCTCCGCGACGACGCTGCCGAACGACTCGTGCACGGCGATGCCGCGCGCGCGGCCCTTTGGCAGCGGCGTGCCCCAGCCCGCCTTCGCCGCGGCGAGTTCCAGCGCCGCGCGGTGGCGCGGCTTGTCGGCGAGCATCGCGAGGCGGTAGGCGAGCGGGTCCTTGCCCGCCGCGTGCGCGCACTCATCGACGAAGCTCTCGACGACGAAGCCTGTGTTGCTGTGGCCGACCGAGCGCCACCAGAGCACCGGCACGGGCTTGGCATCGTCGTGCACCTCGACGCGCACGTTCGCGATCGAGTACGGCAGTTCCGAGGCGCCCTCGTGCGTCGTCGCATCGAGCCCGGTCTTCGGATCCACCGCCATCGCCTCGAACGGCGTGCCCTTGATGACCGGTTGCACGACCTGCGTGTGGCTCCAGGCGACCGGAAAGCCGTCCGCGCCGAGCGTTGCCGCGAACCGGCTGTGCGATTGCGGCCGGTAGAAGCCGCCGCGCATGTCGTCCTCGCGCGACCACACCGTCATGACGGGGAACGTGAACTTCTGCGCGACGCTGACCGCCTCGCGCACGAAGTCGGACGTCGCCGCGGCGCGGCGACCGAAGCCGCCGCCGAGGTAGGTCGTGTGGATCCTGACCTTCTCGGGCGCCAAGCCCGCCGCGGCCGCCGCCGCGAGGCGATCGGGGCTCTGCATCTGCGTGCCGGCGTAGACGTCGCAGCCCTCGCTCGTGAAGGCGACCGTGCAGTTGAGCGGCTCCATCGAGGCATGCGCGAGATAGGGCGTCGCGTAGTCGGCTTCGAGGCGCTGGGTCCCCCCCGCGACGGCGGCGACATCCCCCTTCGAGTGCGCGAGGGTGCCCGGCGTCGCCGCGCGCTTGGCGTACTCGCTCGCGAGCGCGCTCGATGAGAACCCGGTCGCGGGGCCATCGTGCCAGACGGGCTTCAGCGCATCGCGGCCCTGGCGCGCGGCCCAGGTGTTGGTCGCGATGACCGCGACGCCACTCGGTACTTCGACGACGGCGACGACTCCGGCGACGGCCTTGGCCGGCACCGCATCGAAGGAGGCGAGCTTCGCGCCGAAGGACGGCGCGCGCGACACCATCGCGAAATGCAGGTCCTTCAGCCGCACATCGAGCCCGAAGCCGGCCCGGCCATTCACCTTCTCGCGCGTGTCGACGCGCTTCAGGGGCTTGCCGATCAGCTTCCACTCCGAGGGTGCCTTGAGCGCCACGGCGTTGGGCGCCGGCAACTGTGCCGCGCGGGCGGCGAGCGCGCCGTAGCCGAGTCGCCGGCCCGTCGCGCCATGGATGACGGCGCCATTCTCGGCGTGCAGCTCCGCCACCGGCACGCCGAGCGATTCGGCAGCGGCGGCAATGAGCAGGCTGCGGGCATAGGCTCCGGCCTCCCGCATCGCCGTGAAGCCGGAGGCGACGCTCATGCTGCCGCCGGTGAACTGCACGGGGAGTCCCGGCACGTTGTACACGGGTGCCGCCGGCGCCGATTCGACCCGCACCGTCTGCCAGTCGACCTCGAGTTCCTCGCCGAGGAGCTGGGCGTAGCCGGTGAAAACGCCCTGGCCCATCTCGGACTTGCCGACCAGCAGCGTGACCGAGCCGTCGGTGCGGATATGCACGAAAGCGTTCAGCGCCGCCGCGCCCGCCGGGGCGTGCGCGCGCACGGCGCCGCGGACGGCGGCGAACGGCAGCGTGAAGCCGAACAGCAGACCGCCGGCGGCAGCGCCGGCGGTCTTAAGGAGCGTGCGGCGCGAGACCGCGTTCGGCTCGGCGCTCATGTTCCCGCCGCGCGGTGGATGGCCTTGCGAATGCGGTTGTAGGTGCCACAGCGGCACAGGTTGCCGTTCATCGCCGAGTTGATGTCCTCGTCGTTGGGCGCGGGCTTGGTGTGCAGGAGCGCCACCGCCGACATGATCTGCCCGGACTGGCAGTAGCCGCACTGCGGGACGTCCTCGGCGATCCACGCCTCCTGGACCTTCTTGCCGAGCGGCGTGTGGCCGATCGCCTCGATCGTCGTGATCTTCTTGCCAGCGACTGCCGATACCGGCATCAGGCACGAGCGGGTCGGCGCGCCGTCGACGTGGACCGTGCAGGCGCCGCACAGGCCCGCGCCGCAGCCGTACTTGGTACCGGTAAGCCCGACGAGGTCGCGGATCGCCCACAGGAGCGGCATGTCAGCTGGCGCGTCCACTTCGTGCAGCTGGCCGTTGATGTCGAGTTTCATCGCTACGCTCCCAACGAGGCCGGGAGGGCGAGATTACCGCGTCGGCGGGTCGGGCGTCACCGCCGGCGCGGTCTCGGGTGGCTTGAAGTGGATGCGGTTGTCGGCCTCGCCGGGTGCCTGCCGGGGTGCGTAGCGCCACTGCGCGACCGCGGCGTTCGCGGCGGCGTCGAACACCTCGCGGGGATCGGCGAGCGTGACGCTGATGTTCTCCGGCACGCCCTCCGTCGACACCGTGAAATGCACGTCGACCCACCCCTCGACGCCGGCCGCGGCCTCGGGGTACTCCGGCCTCGCGCCGTGGATCTTGCGCAGCGGCTCGCCGGCCGTCGCGTCGGTTACCGGGGCCGCCGCGGTCGACGCGGGGGTCGCCTCGGCGGGCGGGGCGGCGGCGGGCGAGGCCGGCCGGTTCCGCGCCACGGGAGCCGCGACAACCGCACCCGCGTGCCGGATGGGGAGCGCAGCGGCGCGCGGTTCGAGCGGGCGCAGGAGCCCCCGCACCGCCGTCCGTCCCGGCGCGACGGCCTGGGGCGTGGGGCCGGCCGGAGCCGCGCTGCGACCGACGGTGTCCCGGAGGGTGAGCCCGAGCGCGAGCGCCACCACCGCGACCGCGATCGCGCCGAGCACGCTCACGAGCGGCATCGACTGGTACCAGGGGCGGTCGAGGTTCTGCTCGCTCGACAGCGTCGCGGTGAGGTGGGCGTACCGCGACCCGGTCGCGAGGCGCTGGGTGATCGGGCCTGACGGCGCCGCGTGGGCGTGGCCGCCCTTGAGCGCCTGCACGGTCGGTTTCAGCTCCTCGTGGCGCCGAAGCGCCGCCTCGATGAAGGTTCGCGCGCGCGCCGCCGACACGGGCCGGTGCAGGAAGCGGTACACCTCGCCCGCCGAGATGAGGCCGGCAACCTCGGCCTCGTCGTGGCGACTGCCGATGGCGATGATCGGGATGTCCGGGAACTGGTTGGCGAGGTGGTGGATCACCGTCGTCGCCGAGGTGCCGAGCTCGGCGAGGTCCATCATGAGCACGCCGCAGGCGCCCGACAGGAGGAGGTCCGCGAGCTCGAACGGAGTGGCGGCGGTCGCTATCGAGATCGCGGGTGCCGCGGCGCGCAACGAATCCGCCAGTAGCGCCTCCGCGGTCACGCAGGCGACCTGCGCGGCGGCGAGGCGCGCGAACGGCCCGGGCGCCGCGGTTGCGGCGTGGGTCGCCGTGCTGGTACGGCTGGTCGTCATCGGTCCGGCTTCCTCAATCGACCCGCAAGGCGTCGAGCAGTCTCGTGCGGGCGCCAGGCTCTCTCGGCCCAAGCTACCCCACCCCACCCCCATCCTTCGACATAAGGACCGTTGCGGAGTGGCGACAGTCCACAGTTTGCTCGGCCGGGAGCGTGATCTTGGTCAAAAAAGTGAGGGAACGCAGGGGCTTGTACGCGGCTTAAGGGGGGGTGGGAGGGCCCGGTTGTGGCGCCGTCGCCTCACCTAAGTCATTGATATGACGCTATTTTTGAGAACTTGCACGCAGTTTTCCACTCGACATTGCCGAGCGTTCCGGCGCAGGATGGCCCTCGACGGGTCGCACCGGGAATAGATCGCCGGTGCCGCGTTATGTCGAAATAAAAAATACGACCACGACGGACGGGAGATACGAGCGAATGCCGTACGAGATCACGGTCAAGTCGCGCCTGCCTGCAACGATGCGCGGCCAGCTCGAGGCATTGCTGTTCTTCAACTCCGGCCAGTTCCGCATGCGGCACGCGATCGAGGCCACGATCGAGCGCTACGGCATCCCGGAGCTCATCGAGGAAGGTGGCTGGCTGCGCGTGCAGGTCGCCGGCGTCCCCGAGGTGCAGACACTCTTCGCCGTGCACGAGGAAGGCGGCGGCGCCCGCCCCGTCGGCGCGGTCGTGTACGTCCGCGACTCGTTCGAACAGATCACCGTCGTCCACATCGGCGTCGCCGATGACTACGCCTGCGGCGGGCGCTTCGGCCAGGAGCGCGTGCTGCCGCGGCTCTTGCAGCAGATCCGCCAGGTCGCGCGGCGCACCTCCGGCATCCGCCACGTCGAAGTCGCCTACCGCCGGAACCGGCTGCGCGTCGCGACCGCCTGAGTCGCCGGGCGACTCCCACAGAAACGAGCGAGTCCGCGAACGCCGGCTATAGGCGCGGCGGAGCCGCGCGTGATGCGGCGTCGGAAGGCGGCGCGTGCGGATGCGTCGTGGCCATGCCACCGGTGATGGCGAGGCGCATCGCGGCCTCGACCGGCATGTCGATGCGCTCGACCGCGTGCTTCGGCAGGTAGACCGTCAGCCCGCCGAGCATGTAGCTGAGCGGGAAGTAGACGGCCACGAGATCAACGCCACCGGCCTGCTTCTCGAGTTCGGGCAGGTTATCGCGCGTCACGAAGCCCAGCAGGCGCGCATCGCCCACGTGCCAGATGACCACGCTCTGCAGGTCGCGCTTGCCCTGCCCGGACGGCAGGAGCCGCGCGATGTCGCGAAACGCGCTGTAGACGGTCTTGACGAGCGGGATGCGCTCGAGAAACTCATCCCACACCGAGATCGCGCGGCGCACGATGTAGGCGTTGACGACCGAGCCGACCGCAAACAGGAGCAGGAGTCCGACCAGGATCCCCATGCCGGGGCGGTAGTGCTCGGGTGGCACGATGAGCGTCAGGAGGCCGCGCATCTGTGCCTCGATCGTGCGCACGAGCCACCAGATCACGTAGAGCGTGAGTCCGATCGGCAGGACCGCCGCAAGGCCCTTCATCAGGATGTTGGTCAGGGATTTCATGGGGAAGCGGGCGCGATCCGGCTGGTGCGACGATGCTAGTTTGACACGCGGCGAGCGCCAATGGACCGAAGGAGACAAGCGATGCACGGCAGGAATCTGACGATCGTGGGCGTAGTACTCGCCTCACTCGGCCTCGCCGCGTGCGGCGAGCGCGCCCCCCCGGCGGACGCGACCGCCAAGGCGCCGGCGCCCGCGGCGACAGCCGCCGCACCGCCCGCGCCGGTCGCGGGCGCTTCGCGCGCCGCCGCACTCGAGGCGGCACTGCCCGGCTTCATGAAGGTCGATACCCACCGTGACCAGGGCAGCTCGCGGACGCTCCTGAGTGGCTACTTCGACAAGAGTGACCTCAAGGTGCTCGATGAGACCGTGACCGGCCAGGGGCAGGCCACGCTCCACAACCGCTACTACTACGACGGCGGTGTCGCGTTCTACTTCCGGGGCGAGGCGCCGGCCGGCAAGATCGGCGGGGGACCTGGAGCGATGGGCGCGACGGTGCCGCTGCGTGCCGAGTTCCAGGGCGCGCGCGTGCTCTTCGCCGTGCGGGTCGAGCACTACGGCGAAGTGAAGCTCGAGCCTGCCGCGATCGAGGCGATACGCCGGCAGGCGGCGGAGCTTGCGAGCGCGGTGGTCTCCGAGGAAAGCGCGCCCAAGCCGCGTTGAGCGGCCTCGCTCCGCTCAGCGCGGGGCCGAGCAGGGCTCCTCGAGGGCGCTGCCGAGCGAGGCGATGAGCTTCAATACGCCCGAGTCCGCGTCCCAGAGGAAGTAGCGGGTGAGCCGCGTGCCGCCGGTGTCGTTGGTGACCGTCAGGAGGCGGCTGTCGCGCCGGAACTTGAGCGGCGCGCCGGTCACGCACGGGATCGTGGTCGGCACCGCCGCGAGCGCGGCGGGGTACGCGACCCGCCCGGTCGGCACGTCGACGAACGCCACCGTCTCGCAGCCGTCGCCACAACCGATCCGCACCAGCACCGTGCGCCCCGCGAAATTGGCCCGGCTCTCGAGCGCGACGCCGAGCGGCTCCCTGTCGCGCTCGACGCGCGGCTCATCGCCAAGTACCAGCGCGGTCGCACGGGCGCCGGCGAACGCGGCGGCCGGATACTCGGAGAACTTGGGCGCCGCGAGCTCGGCCTCCGGCAGCGAGCCGCCCGCCGGGCGGCCGAGGATCCGGTCGAGCTTGAGCGTGACCTCGTCCTCGAGGTACCAGTCGGCGAGGTCGATCGGCGCCGCGGGACGGCGGGTGACGGTGAGCGCCTTGAGCCCATGCTCGAGGCAGCGCGCGGCCGGCGTCTCGTGCACGCAGGCGGCGTACTCGGTGTAGGCGCCGTAGATCGGCGGCGCGCCGGGATCGAGCGGGGCGGCGAACACGTAGTAGCGGCCGGGTGGCAGGTCGAGGCTGAACGTCGCCTGGCCGCTGTCGGTCGTGACCGAGTGGAGCTTCGCGCCATCGAGCGACCAGGCGTAGACGGTGAGCGCCGGGAGCTTGCCGGCCGGCGAGCCCAAGTGGCCGGCAACCGGGGTCGCGTACGCCGTGGCCTGACCGAGCCCGAGGAGGATCAGCGCGAGGGCGAAGCTCGGCAGGCGCAGGCGCATCGGTGGATTTCCGGCGGTGGCTGCCCACTATGTCAGCCCCGGAATTCCCGTCAAGCTCCGGCGGGCGCAGGATCGCGTAACATCCGCGACTCGCGCCGCCCACCGGAGCCCGCCGTGAGCCTATCGATCGTAGCTGCCGAGCCCGCCGACGTAACGGAGCTCTTGACGATGATCGGCGAGCTCGCCGACTTCGAGCGCCTCGCGCACGAGCTCGTGGTGACGGGGCCGGGGTTGGCGGAGGCACTCTTCAATCCGCGCCCGGCGGCCGAGGCAGTGATCGCGCGCGTCGGCGGCGAGACGGCAGGCTTCGCACTCTATTACCGCAACTTCTCGACGTTCATGGGCCGCGAGGGACTCTTCCTCGAGGACCTGTACGTGCGCCCGGCATTTCGCGGCCAGGGCGTCGGCCGTGGACTCCTCGCCCGCGTCGCCGAGGTCGCCGCCGCGCGGGGCTGCGGCCGGATGGAATGGTCGGTGCTCAACTGGAACCGCCGCGCGATCGGCTTCTACGAGGCGCTCGGCGCCAAGCCCGTCAACGACTGGACGATCTACCGGCTCGACCGCGCCGCGCTCGAGGCGATCAAGAACAGCGCGCACGACTAGAGTCGATGGCGGGGACCCGGGGGATGGCATGGACCTGACACGCTTTGGGCTGCTCGCCGCGATCGTCATCGCAGGGATAGCCGCCGCGATCGCCTGGGTACGCAGCCGCGGGATTGCCCCGTTCGTCAGGCCGCCCCGCGCCGGTGAGATCGGCGTGGGCTTCCTGACCGAGTTCGGCGACACGCTCGGCATCGGCTCGTTCGCGCCGACGACGGCGCTCTTCAAGCTCTTCAAGATGGTCCCGGACGAGTTGATCCCCGGCACCCTCATCGTCGGCACGATGGCGGGCGTCATCATGCAGGCGCTCATCTTCATCACCTCCGTCGCGGTCGACCCGCTCCTCCTCGCCGGCATGGTCCTCGTCGCGGCGCTCGGCGCCTGGCTCGGCGCCGGTATCGTCGCGCGCCTGCCGCGCCGCGGCGTGCAGCTCGGCATGGGAGTTGCGCTGCTGGTGGCCGGCAGCGTGTTCGCACTGACCAACCTTGAGCTCCTGCCGGGTGGTGGCGAGGCGCTCAGCCTCGAGGGCTGGAGGTTCGGCGTCGCCATCGTCTCGAGCTTCGTGCTCGGCGCGCTCATGACGATCGGCATCGGGATGTACGCGCCGACGATGATCCTGGTGTCGCTCCTTGGCATGAACCCGGTCGCGGCGTTCCCGATCATGATGGGCGCCTGCGCGCTGCTGCAGCCGGTCGCGGCGTTCAAGTTCATCTCGAGCGCGAAGTTCTCCTACGGCGCGGCCGTGGCGCTCACCGCTGGCGGGATCGCAGGCGTGCTGCTCGCGGCGTTCGTCGTGAAGTCGCTGCCGCTCGAGGTGCTGCGCTGGCTCGTCGTCGTCGTCGTGCTCTTCGCCGCCGTCGCGATGCTGCGCTCCTTCGCGGCGGCGCCTGAGGTCAGTCCGCGACCTTGAGGGCGATCTTGCCGATGTGCGCGCTCGACTCGAGCAGTCGATGCGCCGCGGCCGCATCCTTCAGGCCAAACGTCGCGTAGACCTGCGGGCCGCAGCGCCCGCCGTTCAGAACCGGCCAGACCCGCTCGCGCAACGCCTGCGCGATCGCGCCTTTTTCCGCGGTCGTGCGCGGTCGCATCGTCGAACCGGTGATGACGAGCCGGCGGCGCATGACCTGCGACAAATCGAAGCGCTCGACCTTGGCGCCTTCCATCGTCGAGACCTGCACGAGCCGCCCGTCTATCGCGAGGCAGCGCAGGTTCCGCTCGAAGTACGGCGCGCCGACGATGTCGAGGACGATGTTGACGCCGGCGCCGCCCGTGAGGTCCATGAGCCGGTCGGCAAAGTCCGTCGCGCGGTAGTTGATCGCCCCGTCCGCGCCGAGCGCGAGGCAGGCGGCGCACTTCTCGTCGCTGCCGGCGGTCGCATAGACGCGCGCGCCGAACTCCCGCGCCAGCTGGATCGCCGTCACGCCGATGCCGCTCGTGCCGCCGTGGACCAGCACCGACTCGCCGCGGGCGAGGCGGCCGTGCTGGAAGAGGTTCGCCCAGACGGTGAAGTAGGTCTCGGGCAGGCAGGCGGCGCGGATCGCATCGTAGCCCGTGGGCCAGGGCAGGCACTGCGTCGCGGGCGCGAGGCAATACTCGGCGTAGCCGCCGCCGTTGGTGAGCGCCGTGACCTTGTCGCCGGTACGCAGCGGCGTGACCTCGGCGCCGACCGCGACGACTTCGCCGGCAACCTCGAGGCCAAGGATCGGGCTCGCATCCGGCGGCGGCGGGTAGGCGCCCGCGCGCTGCTGGATGTCAGGCCGGTTGACGCCGGCGGCGAGCACCCGGATCAGCACCTCGTTCGGGCGCGGCTCGGGCACGGGCGCCGTCGCCGGTTCCAGCATCTCCGGACCGCCCGGCTGCCGGACGCGGATCAGCGTCATCTGTGACGGTACGGTCGGCACGGCGCACGGCTCCTTCGGATCCCGGGCGCGCGATGCTACTCGCTGTGGCCGGCCGCGTCAGCGGTGAATTGCGGCAGGTCGTCGGCGATGGCGTACCACGGCGCCCGGGAGCCGACGAAGATGTGGCAGCGGGGCCGCACCAGCGGATCCTCCTCGAGCGTGCCAAGCGCGATGCCGACGCGTTCCGGCGTCGCCGTCCCGCGCCACTCGAGGTTCGAGCCGCAGTGCCGGCAGAACGTGCGGGTGGCGGTCGGGGAGGCGTGGTAGCTCGTGATGGCCTCGCTCCCCGCGGTGTACGTGACAGCCTGGCTCGCCACGACGCCGTAGGTTGCGAACGCGGCGCCGTGGCCCTTGCGGCACTGGCTGCAGTGGCAGTGGCTCGCGTACTGGAACGGGCCCTCGATCTCGTAGCGGACCGTCCCGCAGAGGCAGCTGCCCTTGATCATCGTCGACTCCTCATTATAGGGTGTGGGTGGCGACTCGCGACGCCGTCACGGGCGTCCTGCCGGCGCGGAACCCGCGGCGGCGGCGAGGGAATTCCAGGCCTCGAGCTTCTTCGCGAACGGCAGAGCCGCGTGCGCCGGACTCGTCGAGGGCAGGCGCCGTGCGGGGAGCGCCGCCGCGCGCGGCCCCAGCGTCGGGAGGACCAGCCGCCGGTAGAGCGACTCGGCCGTCGCGCCGTTGAAGCAGACGAGCGCGAGGCGCGGGTGGCGGGCGAAGAACGTGGCGAAGTCGTTCACGACGATGCTGTCGCGAATGATCGCGGTGTCGAGGCTGCCGGCCCGGTAGGCGCGCTCGCAGACGTCCCAGACCGCGACGCGCCGCGCGAGGAGCCTTCGCACCCGGGCCTCGTACGGGCGCTCCGGTCCCGCGCCGAAGAGCGCGCCCATGATCGGCCAGAACGCGTTCCGGGGCTGGGCGTAGTAGCGGCGCTGGCGCAGCGACTCCGCTCCCGGCAGCGAGCCCAGGACCAGCACCCGCGCATCGCGCCGCTCGAGCGGCGCGAAGCCGCGCGAGTCCACAGGTCCCGGCTCCGGCCAGCGATCAGGGCTTCTTCGGCGCGGGCGCGGCCGAGTAGTGCACGTAGGCGACCTTCCAGGTGCCCTCGCGCTTCAGCCACAGGTCGGTCTCCTGGAAGTGCTCGATCGTGAGCTTGCCGGTCTTGAGCTTGGTGCGCACCTCCACGAGGTAGCTCGCCGTCGCCTCATCGCCGAGCGGACTCACGCGCACGATCAGCCCCGAGATCGTGTTCGCGGTCAGCCGGTTGCCCGCGTTGATGAACTCGCTCCACTCCTTCCGGTAGGACTTCAGGTCCGTCCGTCCGTCCGGAAACATCGCGACCAGATCGTCGGCGTAGTAGGCGAAGTACTTGGCGAGGTCGTTCGCCGCGTAGACCTGGTTGAACGTCTGTTCGAGCCCGGCGATCTCCTTCTCGACCGGACCGATCTCGGTCGCGAGCGCGCCGAGCGGCAGGCAGAGGAGGCAGGTGGCGATGAGGCGTGTGAGCGTCTTCATGACTGTCTTAGGTCTCCGCGCAGGTAGTGAGGAGGGCGGCCAGGCGGTGGCCGCGCCCTTGGATGATGTCAGGCGCTTCGGCGCAACTCAAAGGGCAGCGGCGGCCGCAGGTGGCGGCACGTGCTCCTGGAACCCGACGACCAGCATGCCGGCGCCACCGTGCACGCCGACCGCCGGACCGAGCGGGACGAGCCAGCTGTCGAGGATGTTGGGGCAGTTGCCGCGCAGGTGCTCGAGCAGCCGCTCGCCCTCGGCCGGCGCGTTCGCGTGGCTGACGATCAGGCGATAGCGGAGCTGCGGCTGCATGCGGCGCATCACGAGCCGCGCCAGCTTCAACGTGAGGTCGGCGCGGCCGAGCAGGAAGCCGCCGATCGCGATCCGCCCGTCGGGCGTGCTCCTCAAGTAAGGCGAGACGCCGAGCAGATTCGCGATCGTGCGCGCCCAGGCGGGCACCCGGCCGCCGCGGACGCCGGCATCGAGCGTCTTGAGCGAGGCGAACGTATAGGTGCGCTTGATGCAGGCACGCACGCTCGCGATGACCGCCTCGGCCCCAAGTCCCGCCGCCGCGCATTCGGCGGCGTGCATCGCGACGAGGCCCTCGCCCGCCGCGGCGTTGGCCGAATCGATCACCGTGACGCGATCGCGTTGCTCGATCCTGCTGGCGGCGCTCTCGGCGGCCTGGCGCGTACCGCTCGCGCGCCCGGTCGCGTTCACCGACACGACGTGGCTGTAGTGCGAGGTGAGGAATTCGAACATGCGCCTGAAGTCGCCGGCCGGCGGCTGGGAGGTCTTCGGGTGCACGTCGCTCGTTGCTAGCCGCGTGTAGAACTCCTGCGGCGTGATGCCGACCTTGTCGAGGAAGCTCTCCGCCCCGAAGTGCACCCGCGCGGGAACCAGGTGGATGTCGAGCCGCTCGAGCTCGGACTCGGGGATGTCGGCCGCGGTGTCGGTGACGATCGCGACCTGGCGCCGCGCGGCGTGCAGCGTCGCTTCCTGCTGGCGCTGCATGTCGTCGGCCTTCTCGGCGCTGACGGTGCCGAAGCCCGCGGCGATCCTGAACACCTCGGCGGGCTCGTTCGCGTGCACGTGCACGCGAACCTTGGAGCGCGTGCCGGCGACGACGAGGCTCGAGCCGATCGCGGCAAGCTGCTCCCTGAGCTGCCGGTGGTCGATCCCCGTGCCGCTCAGCATGCACTCCGTGCACCAGCGGTGCTCGAGGCTCGCCTCGCCTCCCGCCGCCTCGCGCTCCGCCCCGGCCGGTGCCGCGGAGGACTCGCGCTCATCGAGCTCGCCCGTGTCGAGGTAGGCGGACATGCCCTCGAGGAGCGCGACGAACCCGGCGGCGCCGGCATCGACGACATCCGCGCGCGCGAGCACGTCGAGCTGGCCGCGCGTCGCCTCGAGCGCGCGCCGGCCGCGCTCGAGGCCGCGGCGCAAGAGCAGCGCGAAGTCATCGAGGCCCGCGCGCGTCGCCGCGCCGAGCTCATCGCCGACCGCCGTCAGCACCGTCAGGATCGTGCCCTCGCGCGGCGTCGCGAGCGCCTCGCGCGCGTAGCGCGCGCCGCCGGCGACGGCCTGGGCGAACTCCGCCGTGTTCAGCTCGCCGAGCTGCCCGGCCTGGTCGCCGAGCCCGAGGAAGAATTGCGCGAGGATGGCCCCCGAGTTGCCACGGGCACCGTCGAGCGCGGCGTCGGCGACCTCGGTCAGCAGCCGGCCGGCGTGCGCGGGCGTCGAGCGCTTGAGGGAGGCGAGCACGGCGCCCATCGTGAGCGCGAGGTTCGTACCGGTGTCGCCATCCGGCACCGGGAATACGTTGATACGGTCGAGATGCTCGCGCTGGTTCTGCAGCCGGCGAATGCCGGCGCGCAGTGCGCGGCCGAGTTCGGCGCCATCGAGCCGCGCGATTGCACGGACCGCCATCGTGTCCACCCCTGCCGCCACGGGGCCCGCGTCGTCGGGCCGTGGCCGCGTTTCGTTATTGCTGGCGCGGCACCTGAAAGCGTGTGCCGCGATACGACAGGATGACACCGTCCGTGGTGATCCGCTCGAGCCTCGGCCCCTCGCGCAGCGCATCGCCCTCGTGCAGCCGCTGGCCGTTGATGACCACGAAGCGCTGCGCCGGCGCATCGGCATAGACGTGCAGGTCCACGTTGACGTGCGGCAGTCCGCCGGCAATCGGCTCCGGCAGATCGTTGATCGAACGGACGTTCTCGGCGGGCGGTTCGGCGCTCGCGCGGCTGCGCGCGACTAGCGGCCGGGGCGCGCCGAGCGAGGGATCCTGCGGCGCTCGCGCGATCGGCGGCGGCACCGGCTCGCCGGCCTCGGTGTCGTTCTCGGTGGCCTCTGCATTGAGCGGGCGGGTGCGCACGGGCGCTCGCACGGCGGCGCGCGGCGGGCTCGCGGCGAGGCGCGTCCCGGCCGCGGGCGCGGCGGCGGGTGGGACCGGCGGCGCGGCACCGGGCCTGAAGAGCACGAACCCGAGCACGATGAAGTTGACGAGCAACAGCACCGCGAGGCCGCTGAGCACCAGCGGCAGCTTCGAGGGCGCGCGGCCCGAGACCGGCCGCTCGATGAGCGCCGGCAGTGCGCGACGCTCGCGCTCGTGCTCGGACTTTCTGAGTGCATCGAGGATGAACGACACCTAGCCTGTGCTCCCCTGCAGGGTTGGCGCGCCGGGCGCGCCTACGAGTGCATCGAGCAGCACCTGCGTCTGCTCGCCGGCAATGCCGTCGACGCTGAGGCGGTGCGCGCGCTGGAAATCCTCGACCCGCTGCTGCAATTCCTTGTCGTACAGATCCGAGCCCCCGGGCGCGGCTTCGCCGCGCACGGCCGCGAGGCCCTGCTTCAGCCAGTGGACCTCCGCGCCGTGCATGCCCGGCTTTAGCAGCCGCGCCATCGGCACCGGTGGCCGCCACAGCACGAGGAACGGTCCATACCACCAGCGCTGCAGGTCGAGGAGACCGGCGTTGAGGGTGGCGTTGCCGGCGCGGATCTCGGCGCTCTCTTCATCGAGCGCGGCGACGACGACCTGGTGCTCGGTCCCGTCCGCCGTCACGAGCGAGAGGATCGCCGGCCGGTTGTAGAGCTTCAGCTGCGCGAACGTGCCCGTCTCGGCAAGGCACTCGAGCCCGGCGGCCGCCGCCTGCTCGCAGGGCCTGGCGCCATGCGCATCGAACGGCGTCTTCCAGATCGAAAAGAGCTGCGCGAACGCGGCATCGGTGCCGGTATCGGTCGCATGCTGGGCGATGAATTCGCTGATCGAGGGCGGCTTCGGCGGCGCCGGCGGCGGCACGCTAACCGTCTGCGCCGGTGGCGCGGCGGCGGCCGGTGCGAGCGTGGCGACCGCCGCGTGCGCCACGGGCGCCCTCGTCGTGCGCATCGCGATAAGTCCGATCGCGAGGGCGGCGAGGCCCGCGAGCCCGAGCGCACCGAGTGCCCAGGGGAGCCACGCCGGCGCGATCGCCCGGCCGTGCACTTCACCGGCCGCGCGCCTGACGAGCGCCGCGGTGACGCGGTGCTGCTCGCCCGCGTAGGCGCCAAGGAGCGCCCGGTCGGCCACGACGTTGATGAGCCGCGGCACGCCGTGTGAGAGCCGGTGGAGCTCGTTGACGGCGCCCGCCGAGAAGACTTCGGTTGTTGCGCCGGCAACGCGCAGGCGATGGCGCACGTACGCGGCCGACTCCGACTTCGACAGCGGGTCGAGGTGATAGCGGCCGGTGATGCGCTGCGCGAGCTGGCGCAGGTCATTGCGGGCCAGCACGTCGCGAAGCTCCGGCTGGCCGACGAGGATCACCTGCAGGAGTTTCTTCGTCTCGGTCTCGAGGTTCGTGAGGAGGCGCACCTGCTCGAGCACGTCGGCGGACAGCTGCTGGGCCTCATCGACGATGACCACCACGCGCCGGCCGCGCGCGTGGGCGTCGAGCAGGAACTGGTTGAGGAGATCCACGACCGCCTTGATGCTGCCGCGGGCGGCGGCGGGCACCGCGAGGTGCAGCTCATCGGCGATCGCTCCCAGGAACTCCTCGGGGGTCACGCGCGGGTTCAGGATGAGCGCGACATCGGCGTGCGCGGGCAGCTGCCCGAGGAGGCTCCTGACCATCGTCGTCTTGCCGGTGCCGACCTCGCCCGTCAGCTGCACGAAGCCGCCGGCATCGTCGATGCCGTACAGGAGGTGCGCCAGCGCCTCGGCGTGCCGCTCGCTCAGGAACAGGTAGCGCGGGTCCGGCGTGATCGAGAAGGGCTTCTCGGTGAGCCCAAAGAAGCTCGTATACATCGTGCCCGGATCATAGCTCAGCGGACCCGCCGGCCGGTCGGATAGCGCTCCCGGTCGCGGGCGGTCGCTGCCTATTTACCGCGTTATATCAATGTCTTGAACGCGACCAGGAGCGCCGGAGGCGATCAGCGCCGCCGCTGTACGCCAGTGAACCCGTCTTCCTTCTCCGGGCGCTCGAGGGTGCTCGCGCGCTGCACGGCGCCCGAGCCGAACTTCTCGCGGATCCTGTCGAGCGTGGAGTCGATCTTGGCGGTCGTGCGGGGCGGCGGGCGGTTCGGCACGGCGGCGGGACCCGGGGCCTGTGCGAAGAGGTCGAGCTGCGCTGCGGGCGAGAGGGCGCCGAGACCGACGCCGAGGAGCCGCACGGCCGCGCGCGGCTGCTCGGCGAGCCAGCCCTCGAGGAGCTGGCGGGCGATCGCGAGCACCGTCTGGGTCTCGGCGGTCGGCGGCGAGAAGCTCTTGCTCCTCGTGTAGGTAGTGAAGTCGCGGCGCCTGATCTTGACCGTCACGTTCGCGGCCATGAGCTCCTTCGCGCGCAGCCGGCCGCCGACCCGGTCGGCGAGCTTGGCGAGTTCGGCGGTCAGGTCCTCGCGGCGCCTCAAGTCCGTCTCGAAGGTCTCCTCGGCGCTGATCTGCTTCTCCTGCCGGTCGCCGATGACGGCGCGTTCGTCGATGCCCGCGGCGCGCTCGCGCACGCGCTGCGTATAGCGGCCGAAGAGCGGCCAGAGCACCGCATCGGGCGCGACCTTCAGCTGCCCGAAGGTGTGCAGCCCGCACTCCTCGAGCCGCGCCGCGGTCTTGGCGCCAATGCCGGAGAGCCGGCGGATCGGCAGCGGATCGAGCACCTCGGACACCTCCTCGGGCGCGATGATGCAAAGGCCATCCGGCTTCTTCAGGTCCGAGGCGATCTTCGCGAGCAGCTTGTTGTGCGAGACGCCGACCGAGGCGGTGAGCCCCGTGCGCTCGCGGATCCGCGCCTTGATGCGGGCTGCGATCGCGGCGGGCTCGCCGAAGAGCGAACGGCTGCCGGTTACATCGAGGAACGCCTCGTCGAGCGACAGCCCCTCGATCAGCGAGGTGAATTCCCGGAACACCTCGAAGACCGCGGTCGAGGCCTCCTTGTAGCGTGCCATGCGCGGTTTGACGACGATCGCGTGCGGACAGCGCTCGAGCGCCGCGCGCGTCGGCATCGCCGAGTGCACGCCGTAGCGGCGCACCTCGTAGCTCGCGGCCGCGACGACGCCGCGCCCGGAACCACCGCCGACGATCACCGGTTGGCCGCGCAGCTCCGGCCGGTCGTGCTGCTCGACCGAGGCGTAGAACGCATCCATGTCGACGTGCAGGATTGCGCGCAAGGTGCTCGCCTCAGGCGATCAGCGCCACGAGGATCGCCGTCGCAAAGAACGTGATGCTGAGGAAGATCATGTAGCTGAAGCCGATCACGCTGATCTTGGTGAGCGTGAGCCAGCGTCCCTGCCCGTAGTAGACGCGCATTGCGCGGTAGACGTACCAGATGCAATAGAGGACGCCGGCCAACTTGAGGTACGGGCCCGCGCGCGTGAGGAAGGGGCGCCAGGCGCTGAGCCTCGAGAAGACGAGCTCGATCAGCAGCAGCATGAAGATCGCCGCGTGCGTGTGCAGGAAGAAGACCAGGTGCTCGACGTAGTAGTGGCGCGGCCACCAGTAGAGCAGCAGCATCACCAGCGCCATCAGCGGCAGGAACACGAACATCATCTTCGGGATGCTCGAGTTGAGCGCGCGGATGAATCCCGCGCCATGGTCGGCGGCGTTGCGCAGGCAGACGTCGCGGAGCGGCTGCTCGAGCCACTTCCAGTCCGTGTGCGTCGAGGCGCACTTGGCCGCGTCCATCCGAAAGCCGAAGCCGCCCTTCTTGTCCTTGTCGCCTTCCTCGTCCGTGTCCTCGTCGCTCGCGATGATCGGCAGGCCCCGGGCCCTCGCCTCGGCGATGTCGGCCTTCGCCTCCTCCTTGATCTTGGCGATCTCTGCAGCCCGGCCGGGAGTGGGTGCGGTCGTCGCCGAGTCGAGGTCGAACAGGACGCCACGCGAGTGCTGGCCGGTCGAGGCGAACGCGAACAGGATCACGCTCAGCACCAGGTAGAGCCGCACCGGCGGCAGGTAACGCGCGCGCCGCTCGGCGAAGTACTCCTGCGTGAGCCGCCCGGGCCTGAAGGCGAGCGCGTAGATCGTCTGCCAGAACCGGCCGTCGACGTGCGTGACGACGTGCCACGCGTCGTGGAAGAGCGTGCCGACGCTGCGCGAGCTCTCGTGCACGTGCTGCCCGCATTGCGAGCAGTACGGGCCCGCGAGGGGCGCCGCGCAGTTGGCACAGGTCGCTCGGTCCAAATCGACTCCCCGCCGGTGCGGTGTGGGCTTAACTTGCCAGAACCGGCCGCTGACCGACAGCGTTCCCTAGGCAATTGGCGCCTCGCCTCGACGGAGTCCGTGCGACCCCGCCCCTTCGGCGGCCGTGCCTCCGATACTATCGGTCGGACGGGCCGTGGCGGCGAACGTCTGGAGTGGCGTCGAAGGATGGAACAGGTGAGCGCCGAACTCCTCGGGAGTCCCCTCCGCTACGAGCTGGACGGGCGAAGCGATGACCTCCTGACCGGCGGCCTCGGGCTCGAGGGGCTGCGCGGGCCGCCGCCGCCGTTCGCGAACCCGGTTAGGCCCACGCCACCGGAGCTCAGGCGCCGCGCGATCCACTCCGCCTACCGGGGTCTCGTCGATACGAGCGATGCCGGTGGCTTCGGGCGCCTGTTCGGCCCGGTCGGGGACGCGCGCGTCGCGGGCGTCGAATACCTGCTCGCGATCCGCACCCCCGGTGGCGCGGGCTCGACGACCGTGCTGCTGCAGCTGCCGGGCGACTTCGACCTCAAGAACCCGTGCCTCGTCGCGGTCGCGTCCTCGGGCTCCCGCGGGATCTACGGCGCGCTGCCGACCGCCGGTGAATGGGGCTTGCGGCACCGCTGCGCCGTCGTGCACACCGACAAGGGCACGGGCGTCGGCGTGTGGGACATCGATCGCGGCCGCGGCTACCGCATCGACGGGACGCTGTCGGCGGATGCGGCGGACCCGCTCATGACCTTCGTGCCGCCGCTCGTTGCGGAGCTCGCCGAGTTCGGCAAGGCCTCGCCCCATTCGCTCCTCTTCAAGCACGCCAATT
Organism: Pseudomonadota bacterium; assembly: GCA_025356075.1. Lineage (GTDB taxonomy): Bacteria > Pseudomonadota > Gammaproteobacteria > Steroidobacterales > Steroidobacteraceae > CAIKZZ01. Next base: position 233,450 of record JANXUT010000068.1, read on the forward strand.
CCGGGCAGAACCCGGAGGCGGACTGGGGCACCTACCTGCTCCAGGCGATCAAGGTGGCGTTCGCTTTCCTCAACCGCGAACTCGCGGGCGTCAGGACCGAGCTGCTGACGCCCGAGAACACCGTCGTGCTCGCGGCCGGCACCTCCAACGGCGGCGCGGCGGTGCTGCGCGCACTCGAGCGCGATCGCGCCGGATGGATCAGCGGCGCAGTCGTGCTCGAGCCGAACGCCGTCGTCTCTGGGCGCACCGGCGGGCTTTCGATCGAGTACGGCGGTCGGCGACTCAGCGATTCCGGCATCGGGCTCTACGACTACACCAGCCTTCACTTCCTCTACCAGCCGTGCGCGGTGCTCGCGGAGCGCGACGCGGGCGCGCCCTTCTACGCGGAGACCGAGCGCCGCCGCCCGGAGCTCGAGGCGTGGTGCAGGACGCTGCAGGCGGAAGGCGTCCTGCCCGCGGGTCCGATCGAGCGTGCGGCGACGGCTGCGCGCGAGGCGCTCGTCGCCGCCGGGATCGTGCCGGCGGCGCTCGCGCTCGGGCACTTCAACATCGCGACGCACCTGTGGTCGGCGATCACGACCGTGTACGCGTCGGCCTACGCGCGGCTGCCGCCGTGGCAGCCGCCGTGCGGGGTCGGCTTCGCCGCGACCGATGCCGACGGGCGCGTGCGCGCGCTCAACGACGCCGAGGCCGCGAGCCTGTGGGCGGACGGCAACGGCATCCCGCCGACGATGGGCATCGCGCTCGTCAGTCGCGGCGCCGACGGCGAGCGGCGCGCGGCCAACTCAGGCAGCGCCGCCGAGGCACTCGCCTTCGCGCCGGACCGGATTCTCGCGCATGCGCCGGCGGCCCTGGCGGCGCTGCCGGCCGGCCGCAGCGCGCTCCTTGCCGCCGTGCGCGCGGGCCAGGACGAGGTCGTCATGACGGCGCGGCTCGGCAATCGCCCGGTGATGATCTTCCACGGCCGCGCCGATGGCCTCATCCCGGTCAACCACAGCTCGCGCGCGTACTACGCGATCAACCAGCGCGATCGAGGCGGGCGTGACGAGCTCAAGTACTACGAGGTCGAGCACGGCAACCACTTCGATGCGGTGCTCGCGCTCCCTGGGTTCGCCAACGGCTACGTGCCGTTGCAGGTGTGGATGGTGCGCGGGCTCGCTCTGCTGCTCGAGCGCCTGCGCTCCGGCCGCTTGCTCCCGCCGAGCCAGGTGCTCCGCTCGCGCCCGCGTGGGATGGTGGCGGGCGTCGTCGCGCCACTCGGCGAGGAGCACGTCGGGATGCTCAGATCCGATCCCGGCCGCGATGCGATCACCTTCCGCAACGGCGTGCTGTCGATCCCGGACTGAACGAGCGGGTCGCCGCCGGCGGACTCAGCCCGCGGCGGCGCTGCGGTGCGCGAGCGCGAACTCGCGCACGTGCCGCGAGGAGTCGAGGCCGAGCTTCTCGCGGATGTTGCGCAGGTGCGAGTCGACGGTCTTCTCCGAGATCGCAAGCTCGCGCGCGGCTTCGCGCAGCGTCAGTCCCCGCGCGAGGCGGTCGAGGATCTCGCGCTCGCGCTCGGTCAGCGCCTCGATGACGCCGGCATGGACTCGACCGCGGCTCGCCTGCTCGAGCGAATGCTGCAGCAGCTGGTCGCTCAGGTAGCTCTGGCCGCCGGCGACGCGCCGGATCGCATCCGGGATGAGCGCAGTCGGCGCGCTCTTCATGAGGTAGCCGTCCGCGCCCTCACGCAGCAGCGCGCGCGCGTAGACGTGCTCGTCCGCCATCGACAGCACCAGCACGCGCGGGCGCGCCGGGTGGCCCGCGAGCGCCTGCAGAACCTGCCGGCCGCTGTGGCCGCCGAGCTGCAGGTCGAGGAGCAGCACGTCGGGCCTCAGGACCTCGACCGCGCGGATCGCATCGGCGACCGTCGCGACTTCCCCGCAGCACTTGAGGTCCGGGGCGCTCGCGATGACCGCCACAAGGCCCTTGCGGACGATGTCGTGGTCCTCGACGACGAGGATCCGGATCGGTTCCGGGCGGGCGGCGAAGGGGTTCATCGACACGGCACGCCTGCCGGCACGGATGCCGTCGGTGCAGCGGCCGCCGTGCGGCCAAGGAAATGAGCGGAAGTCGACATCGATGCGTCCTTGCCTCGCGGCGGGAGAGATCCCGGCGCCCGCCACGCGTCGGGCCGGGCCCGCCCCGCGCCGGGGAGCGGTGTGCACAGTACCCAAGCTCCAGGGCCTGCCGGAATCCCGGAAAGCCGGTACGCGGCTGCCGGAAACCCGTTACCCGGCCGATGGCCCGCCTACGGGTCTATCATCTTGTTTTTAATGGCATATCTGACGACATCGGAGATGGACGCGAAACCCATCTTCCGCATTATGTTGCCCCGGTGGGTGTCGGCCGTGTTGACGGCGATCGAGAGCACCCGGGCGATCTCCTTGCTGCGCTTCCCCTCGGCGAGCAGCTGGACGATCTCTCGCTCGCGCGGCGAGAGCGTCCCGCCCGCCTCGGCGTCCTCGTCGGGGCCGTTCTTGAGGAACCCCTCGAGCACGACCTGGGCGACGGTGGAGGTGAAGTAGGAGCGCTCCGCGAGCAGCGCCTCGATCGCCGGGATGAGCTCGCTTGCGGCGTCCGACTTCAGCAGGTAGCCGCGGGCGCCCGCCCGCAGCACGTCCCGCACGAGGCGCTCGGACTCGTGCGCCGTGAGCACGAGTACCCGGGTGTCGGGGCTGCCAGCGACGATCGCGCGGGCGGCGTCGAGTCCGTTCAGCTGCGGCATCGACACGTCGAGGATCGCGATGTCGGGCTTAAGCTTGAGCGCGAGCTCGACCGCGGTGCGCCCGTCCTCGGCCTCCGCCTCGACGACGAGGTGCGGGCTGTCGGCGAGCGCGGCCCTGAGGCCGCGGCGCAGGAGCCCGTGGTCGTCGGCGATCAAGATGCGAGCCGTTTTCAACGTTGCATCCGGGTTCGGGTCCGCAGCGTGCGGGGTCGGCCCGAGGTGGCCACCGGCCCTGCGACGGCGGGATCGTCCCTTAGGATCCTAAGGCAATCCCGCCGCCTTGTCCGGGCAGCTGCGCCCGGTGCCCGGCGAGGAGCTCAGCTCAGGGGTGGCAGTCGTTCGTGCCAGTCGGTCGCCGCCTGGTAGGCGTGGGCGGCCGAGATCAGCGTCGCCTCGGCGAACGGCCGCGCGATCAGCTGCAGTCCCGCCGGGAGGCCACCGTCGGTGAAGCCGGCCGGCACGCTGAGCGCCGGGAGCCCAAGGAAGTTAAATGGCGCGACGCAGCGCACGAGCGCGGCGATCGTCGGCCACATCGCAGGCGCTCCGCCGACGTCGGTGCTCGCGAGCGTCGGCACCGGTACGCTCAAAGTCGGCGTCGCGAGCACGTCGCAGGCACCGAACACCTCCGTCACGAAGGTGCGCAGCATCGGCGAGCGCAGTTGCAGCGCCTCGACGTAGCTCGCCGCCGGGATCGCGAGCCCGGTGGCCGCGCGCGCGCGGATCTGCGGCGAGTAGTCGCCGGGCCGCGTGCGCAGCCAGTGGCCGTGCAGTGCCGCGGCCTCCGAGTACATGATCGTGCGGCCGAGTTCCGTCAGGTGCTCCGGCGCCGGCACCCGAACCTCGACGAGGCGCGCGCCGAGGCCCTCCAAGCGCGCAAGCGCGGTATCGAGCACGTCCTTGACGCCGGCATCGACGCCATCAAAGAAGAAGTTGCGCGGCACGCCGATGCGAAGCGCACTCGCGGGCGCCTCGAGCGCGAGGGCGTAGTCGGGGACCGCGTGCCGGCTCGAGCTCGCATCGATGGGATCGTGGCCGGCGATGACGGCAAGGAGGCGCGCGAGGTCGCCGGCGGTGCGCGCCATGGGCCCGACGTGATCGATCGACCAGGACAGCGGCATCGCACCCGCACGGCTGACGCGGCCGTAAGTGGGCTTCAAGCCGAGGACGCCGTTGACGCTCGCGGGCCCGCGGATCGAGCCCCCGGTGTCGGAGCCGAGCGCGCCGAACATGATGCGGGCGGCGAGCGCGCTGCCCGCGCCGCTCGAGGAACCGCCGGCGATATGCGCGGGGTTCCAGGGATTGCGGCAGGCGCCGTAGAAGGCGTTGTGGCCGGTCGGACCGAAGGCGAACTCGGTCATGCCGAGCGCGCCCAGGTTCACGGCGCCCGCTGCGCGCAATCGTCGAAGCACGCTCGCCTCGCGACCCGCGCGAAAGCCCGCGCGGATCCTGGAGCCGCCGCTCGTCTCGCGTTCGGGCGTGTAGAACATGTCCTTGAGTGCGAGCGGCACGCCGTGCAGCGCGCCGAGCGGTGCACCGGCCGCGCGCGCGGCATCCGCCGCTGCCGCTTCCCCGAGGGCAAGCTCATCCTCGATGCGCACGAAGCAGTTGAGCTCGGCGTTGAGGCGATGCGCGCGCGCGAGGCACTCGCGCGTGAGCTCGACGCTCGAGACCGCGCCGCTTGCGATGGCGCCGGCCGCATCCAGGAGCGTCGCGTGGCGCGGATCGAGCATCAGCGCGGCTCCGCCAGGCGCTCGAGCTCCGCGAGGAAGTCAGCGGGTTCCGCGTCGAAGGAACTCGCCGTCGCCGAAAGCGCCACCGCGCGCACGGCGTTGGTCGCGCCGACCGCGATGCGCGCGGCAGTGTCGGCATCGAGCGCGGGATATCCCTCGAGACTCGCGAGGGCCGCGACGATCTCGGGGGTCAGCGCGGGCGGTGCGGGAGCGGTTGGCATGGCAGGCGAGCACGTGGGGGTCGGGTGCGCAGCATTGCAGTCTCGCGGTGAACGGTCAAAATGGCGCCCTCTGCCGGAATCGAACCCGATGCGCATCCAGGTGCTGCCGACCGCCGAAGCCGCCGCCGAACGTGCGGCCGACTGGCTGCGCGCGGAAATCGCGCGGGCGAGTGCGCAGCGCGGACAGTGCCTCCTCGCGCTGAGCGGCGGGCGCACGCCGTGGCGCATGCTGCGCGACTTGCGGCGCCTGCGGGTGCACTGGCACGACCTGCAGGTGTTCCAGGTCGACGAGCGCGTGGTGGCGGCGACCGACGAGCGGCGAAATTCGCGCCAGATCGCTGATCTTCTCATCGCCCCCGATGCGCTCGGCGCCCTGCAGTTCCACGCGATGCCGGTCGAGCGGCGCGATCTGCTCGCGGGCGCGGCCGAGTACGCGCGGCTGCTCACCGAGCGGGGCGGTTCGCCGCCCGTGCTTGACGTCGTGCAGCTCGGCCTCGGCGCCGACGGCCACACCGCCTCGCTCGTGCCTGGCGACCGGCTGCTCAAGGCGGACGATCTTGAGGTCGGCGTCAGCGGCCTCTACCAGGGCGTGCTTAGGATGACGCTCGGGTTCCGGGTGCTCGATGCGGCACGCCACCGGCTCTGGCTCGTGACGGGCGAGGACAAGGTGGCGGCACTCGGCAAGCTGTGGGCAGGCGATGCGTCCATTCCCGCCGGGCGGGTCGCGCGCGAGTCGTCTTTCGTTTTCGCGGACGCCGCGGCGGCGGCGGGGCTGCCGGCCGAGATCCGCGCCGCGCGCTGAAGCGCCTCAGCCGAGCGCGAGCCGCCCGAGGTCGCCGCGACTCGCGCCGCGTACCACGAGGCACAGCCAGCCGACGAGGAGCGCGACGCTCGCGAGCACGAGCGGATTCCACCCGCTGCCCGGGCCCCGGCCGACCGCGGCCAGCGCCGCGCCGATCGGTGCGCCGAAGAACCAGGCGGCGAGAGCGGCGAGGGCGCCGCCGCCGAGCGTGAGCACGACCCGAGTCCGGAATGCGCGACGCAGCCGCGCCTCGGTCTCCAGCCGGTCGCGATCGGCGCGCAGGCGTCGTTCGCGCCGCGCGAGCTCATCCTCGACGGTGCGCAAGCCCTCGATCCGCGCTCGCAGCGCCGGCGTGAACACCGCCGTGGTGTCGAGGCCGCCATAGAGGCGCCTCAGCCTGAGTTCGAGGTCGGATTCGGACGGATGGTCGTGGGTCATGCTGCGTTCTCCCCGCCGGCGCCGAGCTGGCTCGCGAGCCGCGCGCGGGCGCGGTGCAGGTGGGTCTTGACGGTATTCACGGGCACTCCGAGCATCGCCGCGACCTCCTCGACCGGTCGCTCATCCTGGTAGTAGAGCGTGACGGCCTGGCGCTGCATGTCGGGGAGCGCGGCGACCGCGCGCCAGAGCAGCGAGTCATCGGCGCCAATCGCATCCTCCGTCGCGCTCGCCGCCTCCGCCTCGGCCTGCACCGCGGGCTCCGAGAGGGAAGCGGAGCGGCGCTGCTTGCGCTGCGAGGAGATGGCGGCGTTGCGCGTGATCGCGTAGATCCAGGTCGAGAGCTTCGCGCGCCCATCGTAGCTGCCGAGCGCCTTCCACAGCTTCACGAACACGTCCTGGGCGACATCCTCGGCAACCCCGCGGTCGCGGAGGATCGAGAAGGCGAGGCCAAATACGCGGCGCCGGTAGCCGGCGACGACGGCCTCGAAAGCCGCCTCGGAACGACCGGCCGCCAACGCTTCGATGATGGCCTCGTCCATTCCTGCCCCGGCGACCCCACGCGCACTCGATGATACGCGCGCACTCGCCGGGCGGTTTCAGCCGGGGTGGCAGCCGCAGTGGTGAAACCGGTCGAGAAGTGCGTGCGTATCAACGCCGGTGAGCCGCTTAATGTCCACCGTAGCGTCGGGAAGCTCCTGCATCGATGGCATCGCCACGGCAGTGCTGGGCTTCGCGCTGGGGGTATGCGTGAATAGCGCCGAACCGCCGCTACGCTGGCTGCTGTGGATCATCGCGGGCCAATAGCCTTAACGCGGGCGCGAGCCGCTTGCCAGTCTCGAGGAGCAGATCGACATGAGTCCAGACGTCATCGCGGTATTCGTCCCCATCGTCGCCATCATCTTCGGCGTCGCCGTCGCCGTCGTCTCGATCATCGGGACGCATCGCCAGCGCATGCAGCGCACCGAGCTTCGTCACCGCGAGCGCCTCGCGGCGATCGAGAAGGGGCTTGAGCTCCCGCCGGATCCGCCCGAGCAGGAGAGCACGCCCGCGCGGCGCCCGCGTCACCTGCTGCGCGGACTCGTCTTCTTGTTCGTCGGGCTCGCGCTCACCGCGGCGTTCTACCAGAACCACTCGGACGGCTTCCCGTTCCTCTACGGGCTGATCCCGGTCGCGGCGGGAATCGCCTACCTGCTCTACTACGTCATCGAGGGACGGCACGAGGTGCCGCGCGCCAACGGCACGCCGCCGGACGCGCCACCGCGCTGACCGCCCTCCTCAGGAGAGCCCGTCGAGGGCCTTCTTCAGCGCCTCGCACACCGCCGCGATGGCGGGCGCGCGCGTGCTGCTTTTCCGCCAGACGGCGCCGATCGTCCGACGCGGCGCCGGCTTCGCGAACGGACGGATCGCGACACTCTTCGCCTGCGCGAACGGGCCTTGCGTCGCGAGCTCGGGCAACAGGGTGACGCCGAGCCCGGCGACCACCATCTGCCTCAGCGTCTCGAGGCTCGTCGCACGAAAATCCTCCGCCTCGTGCACGTCGATGCGGCTGCAGACATCGAGCGCCTGCTCCCTGAGGCAGTGCCCGTCCTCGAGCAGCAGCAGCGTCTCGCCCGCGAGATCCTCGGCCCGCACCGCACTCTTCTTGGCGAGCCGGTGGCCGGCGGGCACCGCGAGCGTGAATGCCTCCTCGTGGAGCGGTAGTACTTCCAGACCGCTCACATCGACGCCGAGCGCAAGCACGCCGAGATCGATCTCGCCCGCGCGCAGCCGCTCGAGCAGCGGACCCGTCTGGTACTCGTAGAGGAGCAGCTGCAACTTCGGCAGCTGCTTGCGGATCCTCGGCGTCACGAGCGGCAGCAGGTACGGCCCGAGCGTCGGGATAAACGCCACCTTCAGCGCGCCCGCGAGCGGGTCGCGCGACTCGCGCGCGAGCTCGGCGATGTCGTCGGCCTCCTGCAGGATGCGCCGTGCACGGGCGACAACGCGCGTGCCGACCTCGGTGAGCGCGACGTTGCGTGGCCGCCGCTCGAGGAGCGAAACGCCGAGCTGCTCCTCCAGCTTCTTGATCTGCGCCGACAAAGTCGGCTGGCTTACGTGCGATTTCTGCGCGGCGCGGCCGAAGTGGCCGGTGTCGGCGAGCGCGACCAGGTACTTGAGGTCACGGAGGTTCATCGCAGCGTCCACTTCGTCATACACAGATCCTATCAGAACGATAGAGATAATCGACTGGATCTATTGTAACCCCAAGCGGAAACTCACGCACATCCGCTCCGCCAGTGCGGGCGCATTCGGTTCCATGAGGAGAGATACATGCTTGGTGTAGGACAGAAATTCCCTGATTTCGCGCTGACCGGCGTCGTCGCCAACGACCTCGACAAGGCCTTCAAGCCGTTCGACTCGAAGTCGATTCGCGGCAAGTGGGCGATCGTCTTCTTCTGGCCGATGGACTTCACGTTCGTCTGCCCGACCGAGATCGCCGCTTTCGGCAACCTCAACAAGGAGTTCGCGGCGCGCGATGCGCTGCTGTTCGGTGCCTCGACGGACTCCGAGTTCGTGCACCTCGCCTGGCGGAAGGAGAAGGAGGAGCTCAGGAACCTGCCCTTCCCGATGCTGGCCGACATCAAGCGCGAGCTAACGAGCGCGCTCGGCATCCTCGACCCCGCGGCCGGCGTCGCGCAGCGGGCGACCTACATCGTCGATCCCGACGGCGTGATTCGCTTCGCTTACGTGACCGACCTCAACGTCGGTCGCAGCCCCGACGAGGTGCTGCGCGTTCTCGATGCACTGCAGACCGACGAGCTCTGCCCGTGCAACTGGCAGAAGGGCGAGGACACGCTGAAAGTTGCCTGAAGCGCGGGCTTCGGCACCCGTCGATGCGGAACCGGGTCGGGCTGCGTCCCGTCCCCTCGCAGTGCAGGCGCACTCGGCCCGGTGACCGCTCAGCCGCAAACGTGACTTGAGGAGAGACGATGACGACGCTCGATCAGCTACGCGATGCGATCCCGGAGTACGCGAAGGACCTGAAGCTGAACTTGGGCTCGGTGCTGGCACCAACCGGGGCCCCTGGCCTCAACGACCGGCAGATCTGGATGGTCGCCCTCGCGACCGCGATCGCCTCGCGCAACGTTGCCTTCGCGCACCGGATCGAGGCGCTCGCCGGCGCCGTGCTCGACCCGGCGGCGCTGACCGGCGCCAAGTCGGCGGCGGCGATCATGGGCATGAACAACATCTACTACCGCTTTACCCACCTCGTCGAGGACGCCGACTACCGAACGATGCCGGCCAGGCTCCGGATGAACGTGATCGGCAACCCCGGCATCGACAAGGCCGACTTCGAGCTCATCTCGCTCGCGGTCTCGGCGGTCAATGGCTGCGGCATGTGCATGAACTCGCACGACGCGGTGCTGAAGAAGCACGGCGTCACGCGCGAGGCGATCCAGAGCGCCGTGCGGATCGGATCGGTGATCCAGGCCGTGGCCGGGGTACTCGCCTACGAGGCCGCTGCCTGACCCTGGATGCCGGCCGTATACTCGGCCGATGCCAAGCCGGGGACCCAAGCGTGCCGCGGGCGTAGTCGTCATCCGCGACACGCCCGACGGCCCCAGAGTGCTGCTGCTGCGGGCCTACCGCAATTGGGACCTGCCGAAAGGCCGCCTCGAGCCCGGGGAAACCCCGCTCGACGGCGCGCTGCGGGAGGCGCGCGAGGAGACCGGCCTCGATGACCTCGACTTCGCGTGGGGCGAGCAGTCGATCGACACCGAGCCCTACGCGGGCGGCAAGGTCGTGCGCTTCTACGTCGCGCGGACGATGAGCCAGGCCGTGACGCTGCCGATCAATCCGCAAATCGGCCGCGCCGAGCATCACGAGTTTCGCTGGCTGCCGTTTCAGGCGGCGCTCGGGCTCACCGTGCCGAGGCTGCAGCGGGTGCTTCGCTGGGCCGCGGCCGAGATCGGACTTGCGCTGCCGCCGCCACCCACGGCGTAGCGGCGAGCCTCCTCAGGCGATCGCCGCCTCGCTCGGCGCTGCGTGCCCGCGCGCGTGCGGGGCGAGCGCATCGTAGAGCTCGCCGAGCGTCACGGGCTTGGCGAGGAACCCGTTCATGCCGACGAGCGCGCAGCGCTCGCGCTCCGTCGCAAGGGCGCCGGCGGTCAGCGCGATGACCGGCACCTGGCGGCGCGTGCCGTTGCGCTCCCAGTCGCGGATCGCGCGCGTCGCGTCGAACCCGTCCATCCGCGGCATCCGGCAATCCATCAGCACGAGGTCGAAGTCGCCGTCCGACTCGACGTAGAGCTCGATCGCCTCGCGGCCGTTGCGGGCGAGCACCATCCGGCAGCCGAGCTCGGACAGGAACTCGCGGATGACCTCCTGGTTCACCGGGTAGTCCTCGGCGACCAGCACGTTGAGCCCGAGCGCGCCGAGCGAGGCGACGCCGCTCTGCGCCGTGTCGGTGTCGACGGCCAGCGGTAGCCTCAGGGCAAACGAAAACGTCGCGCCCTGACCGACGTCGCTCTTGACGAGAAGCTCGCCGCCCATGAGGCGAACGAGGCGCTGCGAGATCGCAAGTCCGAGGCCGGAGCCGCCGTAGCGGGTTGCGGTGCCCGCGTCCGCCTGCACGAACGGCTCGAAGATCTGCCGCTGCAGCTTGGGCGCTATGCCGATGCCGGTGTCGGCGACGCTGAAGGTGGCGCGTAGCTCGCCGCGCGTCCCCGGCTGCACCGTCACGCTGAGCGCGACACGGCCCGCGGCCGTGAACTTGACGGCGTTGCCGAGGAGGTTAACGAGCACCTGCCTGAGGCGCGCGCCGTCCGCCATGAGCCGCGGCGCGTTTTCCGGGCGCACGTGCACGTCGAGGCTGAGGCCCTTGGCGAGCGCGGTCTCGGCAACGACGCCCTGCGCGTCCTTCAGCACGCGCTCAAGGTCCGTCGGCGCCGTCACGAGCTCGAAGCGCCCGGCATCCATCTTCGAGTAGTCGAGGACGTCGTTGAGGAGGTCGAGGAGGTGCCGCCCCGAGCGCAGGATCGTGTCGGCGAGGCGCCACTGGCGCTCATCGAGCGAGGTCCTGAGGAGGAGCTCCGTCATGCCGAGCACGCCGTTCATCGGCGTCCTGATCTCGTGGCTCGTGTTGGCGATGAACTGGCCGCGTGCATCCGCCGCCGAGAGCGCGAGGTCGCGCGCCCGCTCGAGCTGAAGCTCGATCGATTTCTGCGCCGACACGTCCGTCTGCACGGCGACGTAGTGCGTGACAGCGCCGCTCGCATCGATGACCGGCTGGATGTCGAGGCGCACCCAGTAGATTCGCCCGCTCTTCGAGTAGTTGAGGATCTCCTCGTCGACGGCCGCGCGCGCCCCGACCTGTGCACGGATCCGCGCGACTGTGATCGTATCGGTGCCGGGTCCTTGCAGCACGGCGCCCGGCGAGCGGCCGATGACCTCCGCTGGCTCCCATTCGGTCAGGACCGTGAAGCCGCGGTTGACCCATTCGATGCGGCCGTCGCGGTCGGTGATGATGACCGCGTTGCTGGTGCGCTCGGCGACGGATGAGAGCTTGCTGAGCTCGAGCGCCTGGCGGGCATCGCGCGCGTGCGCGGCGTTCAGCTGCTCGAGGAGCTCCTCACGCTGCCGCAGCGCTCCGTGGAACCGCCGCCACAGCGCAAGCGCATAGAGATGGGCGGTGACGGCGACGAGGACCACGAGCGCAGTCGCCGAGCGCGCCCCGTAGCGGTCCCACAGGGCGACCGCGAGCGCGCTCAGCAGCCCCGTCAAGAGCGTGATCGCCCCGATCCAGTCGAGGGCGAAGCGCTTGAGCGGATGCGGTGGTAAAGGCGTCCCGGATTCGTGGTTTTCTGGATCGGTCATCGAGTCGGCGTCGGCACGATGCGGAGGGGTCGCCCTGTTGGCGGCCGCGACGGCGGATTCTTTAGTGCCCTGCGGCCCTCGACGCGGCCGGCTACGATGGCGACCCCACGTGTTCGCGCCGGTCGCCGGTCCCGATGATCCGCATGCCCGACCGTCGCCGGCTGGCCGGCTTCGCGGCCGCCTTCGTTGCGGTGTGCGTCTGGGCAGGCTGGATTCCGATGACCCGCCTCGCGATCAGCGCGCGGCTGACCCCCGAGGACGTGGTGGCGCTGCGCTACGGCGTGCCCGGGCTGCTCCTTGCGCCGTACCTCGTGCTCCGTTGGCGCCAGGTTCCGTGGCGCCGATGGGGCCTCCTCGTGGCGCTCATCGTCGGGGCCGGGGCCCCCTACCAGCTCCTCTTCGGGCACGGACTTGCGGTCGCGAACTCGGGCCAGGCCGCCGTGCTCGGGCCCGGGCTCGTAAGTCCCCTGGTCGTGATGCTCGCGATGCTGTTCCTGGGCGAGCGGCCCGCACCGACGCGTTTCGCCGGGCTTGCGGTCACTCTCGCGGGCGTCGGGGTGGTGCTTGCGCACGACATCGCGCACGGCCATTCCCACCTCGTCGGCTTCGGGCTCATCGTTTGCGCGTCGTTCCTCTGGGCGATGTACACGACCGCGAGCCGCGCGCTCGGCTTGAACCCGTTCGTGAACGCCAGCCTCGTCGCGGTCGTGAATGCGCTCATCTACCTGCCGATCTACCTCGCCTGCGGCGGCGCCGCGCGTCTGGCGGCGCTGCCGGCGGGAGATCTCTGGTTGCAGGGGCTCTACCAGGGCGTGCTGACGGCGATCGTTGCGCTCGCGGCCTTCGCATTCGCGGTAGGACGGCTCGGCGCAGCGGCGGCCGCGAGCGTCATGCCGCTGTCACCGGTGCTGGTGGCCGTGTTCGGCTGGTTCCTGCTCCGTGACAGGATCGATGTGCCGACCGCCTGGGGACTCGTCGCGATCGGTGCCGGTGTGCTGGTCGCGAACAGCCGCGCGAAGCCAGGCGCTGGTGCGCGCGCCCGGTGACGAATGCAGCGCTCCAGGCGCGCCTTCCGGGGCGTGTTACCGCCGGCGCGCAGCAAAACTGGGCGTTTGGGGCAAGAACGCCGAGTGACGCCGGCAGCCCACGAGGCGAACAATGCGTGTCCGCGTCGGCCATCACCGGGACCGCCATGTCTCAGCGACTCTGGAAACCGCGACCCATCGGGACCTACGAGGTGCGGATTCTCCGCCGCGTGTTGGAGGTCGGCGCGAACTCTCCGCCATCGCCGACCGTCCTCGCATCACTCGAGGGCCTGGTCGTGCGCGAGGAAGGCGGCGGCGGCTTCGAGCACGATTCGCTCGACTTCGACAGCGCGCGCGGCGGGGGCGCAATCATCGCCGGGGCGATTGGGTTGATGGCCAATGACGCCGAGGTCGAGCTCGTCCTTTGGGCCCGCGACGGGGTCATCACCTACCTCGAGCTCGACCCGTTTGGCGAGACCCGTCGCCCGATCAGGATGCCGATTCTTGAATCAATACGCGCGTATCCGGAGCACGCGTTCGCGGGCGAGGAGACCGAAGGTGACGACGCCGCCTGGATCCGACCGAGCTGAGCGTGGCCAGCCGGCGCCAGGCTCTCGTGCCGACCGAGGGCATCACCTCTGCCATCCTCATTCTGCGTGGGCGCCGGGTGTTGCTCGACAGCGAGCTTGCCCCGATCTATGGGGTCGAGACCCGCGCCCGCAACCCGACGGTCAAGCGCAACGCCGAACGCTTCCCCGAGGCTGCGGCCCTGAGCCGATCACAAACGGTGATCGGTTCCCAGAAGCGCCGCGACCTGAGATTTCGGCCATCCGCGTTCACCGAGCACGGCGCCATCATGGCCGCCACCGTCCTCAACACCCCCTGCGCCGTCGAAATGAGCATCGACGTCGTCCGTGCCTTCGTGCAGCTCCGAGAGGCCCTGCGCTCGAACAAGGAGCTTGCCGAGCGGCTCGATCAGCTCGAAGCGCGCATCGAGCAGCAGCTCGCAACCCATGACGATGCGATCGCGGCCATGCCTTCCGCCATCCGCGAGCGCATGCACCCGCCCACACCCAGGCGCCGCGGTACCGGGTTCACCGCCGAGATCGGTGGCAAATAGCCCGCGCTCGGCCCCAACTGCCCGCCAGAGACGCCGCGCGATCGCGGAGTTGCACCTGCGTGCGTCGCTTTGGCGCTCTGCGCCGACACTCTGGAGCCGCGTCGCGATCGTCGCAGTCGCCGCGGGCGCGCTGATCGCGAACCGCCGTCCGCGTCAGGCGCTACTTCGCGTTGATGACGCCGCAGGCGATGCGCGCGCCGGAGTTACCCGAGGGCTGCGTCGTGAAGTCATCGGCATTCGCATGCACGACGACGCTGCGGCCGATGAATGAGGTGGGTCCCGTGCCGAGCGTGACGCCGCTCAGCTTGAGATTCGCGCTGACCTTGCCCGTCGCATCGGCCACGAGGCTCGGCAGGTCGCCGCCGTGGTGGATCTTCTCGGTCACGCGACCGTGTGCGAGCGCGGTCGGATTGAAGTGCCCGCCCGCGCTCATCGCATCGCCGGCGGCGCAGTCGCCCTTCTCGTGCACGTGGAAGCCGTGCTCGCTGCCAGGCACCAGGCCGGTGAGCTCGACGTGCGCGGTGACGCCGGTGGGGAACTGCGTGAACTCGACCGTCCCCTTCACGCTGCTGCCCGAACGCGACTCGAGAGTTGCGACCGCAGAGGCCGCGGGCAGGTTCAGTGTCTTGCAGGCCGCGAACAGCGCGACCGCGACGATGGCAAGAACCGTGTTGAGTCGCATGGCGGACCTCCGGAACGAATGGGCGGTTTGCAGAGACTAGTCGGTCGGCGGTGCCGGCGCCACCCGGGCCCGGTGCGCGGCGAGTTCACGCCTGAGGCGCCATACGAGGTACGCGGCAATGGCCACGTTCGCGATCAGCACGACCGCGCGGCTGATCGTCGTGTGCCTGGCGAGTTCGAAGATCTCGACCGGGATCAGCGAGCTCGTCGCGACGATCGTGAGGACCTCGGCCCAGAGGAGCCCCAGCCAGAGCCCGACGCCCTCGACCAGGAAGAGGCCGGCGTACATGAACGTCGCGGCGGCGATGATCTGCCGGCGCCTGAGCGTCATGCCGCTCAAGAATGTGATCGCATCCTGCACGAGGCGCTGCTCGTAGAGGTAGGGCAGGTCGTGCGCAAAGCGGGACAGGAGCTTCGTGACGACCGGATGGTAGAAGTTGAGGAGGCCGAAGCCGGTCGCGATGACGAAAGCCGCCTTCACGAACTTGAACACCGCGATCGCCCGGAGGACGCCGAGGGAGCGCGGTGGCGGCAGAGTCTTGTCGGTCACGGCGCAGAGGACCCGGTCGGAAGGGGCGGGCGCGCAGTCTGCCGAGGGATGCCCTCCGCTGGCAAGCGGCAGCCCCGCGGCGCGGCGCGGGGCTGCGCCGCCGGGCCCTCAGGCGTGCGCGAGCAGCCCGGAGCCCGCCGCCGCGGCCTGGCGCGCCTCGATGGTCGGTGGCAGCAGCTTGTACATGACCGGCGTCACGAGGCGCGCGAGCAGCGTCGAGGAGATGAGCCCCCCGATGATGACGACCGCGAGCGGCGAGTAGAGCCCGGAGCCCTGCAGCGCGAGCGGCAGGAGGCCGCCGATCGCGGTGGCGGAGGTCAAGAGGATCGGCAGGAAGCGGATTTCGCCCGCCTTCTCGATCGCCTCGTCGAGGCTCATCCCGTCCTGGCGCAGCTGGTTGGTGAAATCGACCAGCAGGATCGAGTTTTTGATCTCGATGCCGACGAGCGCGATCATGCCGATGATCGAGGTGAACGAGAGCGTGTAGCCGGTCAAGAGGAGCGCGAGGAGCCCGCCCGTGACGCCAAGCGGAATGACGCCCGCGACGATCAGCGTCGAGCGGAAGCTGCCGAACTCGAGCACAAGCACGGCGAGGATCCCGAACACCGCGACCATGACGGCAGGCAATAGGCCGCCGAAGCTCTCCTGCTGTGCCTCCGCCTCGCCCGCGACGACGAAGCGGTAGCCGGGCGGGAACTCAATGTGCTTGACCGCGCGCACGACCGCGGCCGTCACGCGTGCCGTGTTGAAGCCGCTCGCGGTCTGTGCCGAGACCGTCACCTGGCGCTCGCGGTTGTAGCGATTGATCGCGTTCGGCGCCGCCTCGAAGCGCGGCGTCGCGATCTGCCGGAGCGGTACCTGCCGGCCGCTCGCGGAGCTCACCTCGATCGCATCGAGTGCCTCGATCGACGGCCGCTCCTTCATGGGTAGCCTGAGGGTGATGTCGTACTCATCGCCATTGGCCGCGCGGAACTGGCCGGCGGAGAGCCCCGCGACCGCGAGCCGCACCGTGCGGTTCGCCTCGAGGGCGCTGACGCCCAGCATGCCGGCCTTCTGCGTATCGATGCCGAGATTGAGGTCGGTGCGCAGCAGCCTGACCGGGTTCTCGATGTCGCGCGTCCCGGGGGTGTCCTTGAGCACCTGTTCGACCTGGGCGGCAAGGGTTCGCAGTCCATCGATCTCGGGTCCCACGATCCGGATCGCGACCGGCGCGTCGATCGGCGGGCCCTGCTCGAACTGCTTGAGCGCAATGCGCGCCGCCGGGTAGTCGCCGAAGCGACCGCGCAGCACATCGAACAGCTTAGGCGTCGATCGCGCGTCGAAATCCTTGAGCTCGACGAACACCTCGCCGACGTTCGCGGCACGCCCTTGCGCGAACACGTTGTAGTAGACCTGCGGCGTGCCGTGGCCGAGGTGCGTGTACCAGCGCTTGATCTCGGTGTGGCGGGCGAGTTCTCCCTCGACGAACTTGAGCGCGCGATCGGTCTCGACGACGCTCGCACCGTCGGGTGCATCCACCCGCACCATGAACTGCGGCACGTCGGCGGACGGAAAGAGGCTGAAACCGATCAGCGGCACGGTCGCAACGGCGGCGGCGAAGAGCGCCAGTGCGCCGAGGAGCGAGCGGCGCGGCGATGCGAGCGCCCACTTGAGCGCCGGCCCATAGACGCGGTGGATCGTCTCCATCACGCGCGCGAGCACGACGTCGGCGAAGTCATCGAACCGCTCGATGTAGCCGTGCAGCGCCGCGCGGACGCGGCCGCGCGCAACCGGTGCCGCGGCCGCGCCCGACGTTTCGCGCAGCATGCGGCTCGCGAGGAACGGAATCACCGTCAGCGCCACGAACAGCGATGCGAGCACGGTGTAGAGGATCGCCGCCGGCAGCGAGCGGATGAACTCGCCGGCGCCCTCCGGCAGGAACAGCAGCGGCACGAACGCCAGCACCAGCGTCGCCGTGCAGCCGAGCACGGCGAGGTAGATCTGGTCGGTCGCCTTGATCGCCGCCTCGACCCGCGTGTAGCCGCTGCGCACATAGCGCGAGATGTTCTCGACGACGACGATCGAGTCATCGACCAGCAGTCCGAGCGCCAGCACGAAGCCGGCGATCGAGAGCTGGTTGAGCCCGAAGCCGGTTGCGTAGAGGAGCGCGAGCCCGATCGCGAGCGACAGTGGCACCGATATCATCACCACGCCCGCGGCGCGAAGGCCAAGCGGCAGCAGCGTCAGGAGCACGAGGCCGACCGCGAGCGCGAAGTCACCGCCCAGCCGGTCGAGCCGGTTGGCGACGTTTTGCGACTGGTCGAAACCACGCTCGAGGTGGATGTCGGGCGGCAGCGCGCGCTCGAACTCCGCGAGCTTCGCGTACATGCCGTCGCGGACCTTGAAGATGTTGGTGTTGTCTTTCTGGTTGGCGGTCACGAACACGGCGCGCTTGCCGCTGAAGCGCCCCGTGTAGGCCGCCTCCTCGGTGTCCCACGCCACGCTCGCGACATCGCTCAGCTTGACGAGCCGCCCGCCGGCCGAGCCGACGACGGTATCGGCGATCTCCTCGAGCGACTTGTAGCTCCCGGAGGTCCGGAGGTTGTAGCGCCTGAGTCCCACCTCCACAGCGCCGCCCGGGACGTTGACGTTCTGCCCCTGGATCGCCTGCGTGACCTGCCCGAGCGTCACGGCCGCCTGCGCGAGGCGCTCGAGGTCGACCGCGACTCGCACCTCAGGCGTCGGGAATGCCCAGGTCTCCGCGGTGCGCACGCCGGGCACGGTCTCGAACAGGTCCTTCAGGTGCTCGGCCTGCTCCTTCAGCGTCCGGTAGCTCGCCGTGTCGCTGACGAGCGCCATCTGCACGATGTTGACGAGGCCGGGGTTGTTCTTGCGGATGTCGATCTGGGCGATGTCGGCAGGCAGCGTCGTGCGGATGCGGTTGAACTCGCGGATGACCTCGTCCTGCTTCTTCTCAGGATCCGAGCCGTAGTAGAACTCGACGTGCACGACCGCGATGCCATCGTGCGCGCTCGAGACGATCTTCTTGATGTTGTCGAGCGTATTGACCGCATCCTCGATGGGCTTTACGACGAGTCGCTCCATGTCGGCAGGATCCGCGCCCGGCCAGACCAGCGTGATGGTCGTCGCCGGGAACGGGAAGGTCGGGTCCTCCGAGCGCGCGATGTTCGAGAAGCTCGCGAAGCCGAGCGCGATAAGGAGGCCAAAGACCACCAGCGTGAACTGCCAGCGCCGGACCGCGAATGCCCAGATGCTCATGGCCGGCCTAGCCCGCGTGCGCCGGCGTCGCCGGTTCGGTGGCGACGAGGCGCACGGCCTCGCCGTTCGCGAGGTAGGCGGCACCGTCGATGACGACCTCGGCGCCCGCCGCGAGGCCGTCCAGCACCTCGACGTCCCGGTCGTGCAGTCGCCCGAGGCGGATCGTGACGCGGTGCACGATGCTGCGGGCGGGATCGAACACGAATACGCTCGCCTCGTTGCCGTTCGCCTCGATGAGTGCGCTGACCGGCACGACGCGACCGACGGCGCCCGCGCGCGGACGCAAGCTCACCCGTGCGACGAGGCCCTGCACGAACCGCGCGGCGCCCGGCTCCACCTGCACCTCGACCGTGAACGTGCCGGTCGCCGGATCGGCGCTCGAGGCGAGATTGCTGATGCGGCCCTCGAAGCTCTGCCCGGGGAAGGCATCAAAATCGAGCCGCGCGCTGTCACCCAACTGGAAGCGGACGCGATCGCGGTCGGCAAGGCCGAGGCGGACGACCCAGCCGCGGCTGCCACCGCCGACGACGAGCACGGGCTGGCCCGCCTGCACGAGTTCATTCGGCTGGGCGAGCTTCCTGAGCACCACGCCGTCGGCGGGCGCGACGATGCGCGCGTAGGAGGAGTTGAACTCGGTGGCGCGCAGCGACGCACTCGCCAGCTGGTAGGCCGTGGTCAGGTCCTGGACCTGCTCCTCGGTTGCGACGCCGTCGGCGTAGAGCGCCTTGCCGCGATTGAGGTCGCGCTCGGCCTTGCTCGCCGTCTGCCGCGCCTGCTCGACGCCGGATGCGACTTCGGTCTGCCTCAAGTAGGCAAGCACCTGGCCGGCCTTCACCGCGGCGCCTTCCTCGACATGGATCGCCTCGATGACGCCGCCCAGCTTGAAGGCAAGCCGTGCCTCGTCCTTGGGGCCCAGGAGGCCGACGGCGCGGACCGCATCGTTGAGCGGCGCGGTGGTTACCGTTGCGACCCGCACCGGGCGCAGCGTATTCGCCGATTCCTGCGGTGCGTTCGCGCGGTGGCCGCAGGCGGCGAGCGTAGCGGCGCCGAGCACGAGGATGGCGAGCGCGACGAGGGCGAGTTGGCGGGACTTCATGGCAGCGTGTCCGGGACGAGGGGGTGGTGGCCCGAACCGACCGCGTACTCGAGGTCGGCGAGGCTACCGAGCGCGCCGAAGCGCGTGACGTTCAAGTTGAGTTCGGCGTCCGTGAGGAGGCGCCGCGCATCGACGTACTCGGCCTGGTTGATCTGGCCGAGATCGCGCTTGCGTGCCGCGATCCTAAAGGCACCCGCCGCCGCATCGACGCGCTTCGCGGCCGTGCCGAGCGAGGCCTCGGCGACCTCGAAATTCTGGAGCGACTGCTGCACCTCGAGCCGGATTTGCTGCTCGGCGAGTGCCTTGCCGTCTTCGGCCGCGCGGCGCCGCTCGTGCGCGCCGGCGACCCCGGCGCGATCGGCGCCGCCCGAGAAGAGGTTGAACTTGAGGACGACGGAGGCGAGCACGTAGCGGTCCTCGCTCGTGAGGCCGTAGCCCTCGCCCTGGGTGCCCGCATCGACGCTGAGTGCGAGCTGCGGACGGTACGCGGCACGCGCGAGATACTCGCCGGCCTTCGCCGCGGCGGTCGCGGAGGCGAGCGCCTTGAGCTCGGGTCGGCGGTCGACGGCGGATGCGGCGAGCGCCTCCAGACCGAATCCGCCCGCGCCGATCCGGATCGCGAGCGCGGTCTTGAGCTCGCGCACGTCCGCATCGCCGACCTCGGCGAGCGGCAGTGGCGTGTCGAACGCCGCGTTCCTGAGCAGGTTCACGTAGCTCGCGGCAAAGCGCTCGGCGTTCCCGGCCGCGAGCATCGACTGCTCGACCTCGAGTACGTCGGCCTCGGCCCGGAACACGAGGTCGCGCGTGATCTTGCCGTTCTTGAAGAGGCTCTCGTTGACGCGCTCGTTCTCGCGCGCGAGCTCGAGCGTCGCGCCGAGGACGCCGATCCGGGCGCGTGCCTCGAGCCAGTGGTAATAGGCGAGGCGCATGTCGCGCTCGATCCGGCCATCGAGGGCGCTCTTGTTCGCGTTGGCGGCATCGTAGTCGGCCGCGGCGGCCGCGCGCGATGGACCCAGGCGCGCATCGTAGAGCGGCTGCGTCAGGGAGAGCTTCGTGTCCTGCTCGCGGCTCCTCAGGAAATTGATCTGCTGGTTCGCGACCGGCGGGAAGCGCGAGGTCCCGGTCAGCTGGTTCAGTGTCGCGTAGACCGGGTTCATCAGGTCGCCGATCGGGATGTCGATGACGCGCCCGCCGTGGGCGGCGGAGTAGCGGGCATCGAAGTCGAGCGCGGGCAGGTAGCGCGCGCGGGCGGCATCGAGCGCCGCGAGCCGCTCGCCGGCCGAGGCGCGGGCCGAGTCGATTTCAAGGTTGGCGCGAAGCGCGTCGGCGACGAGCGCGTCGGTGACGGCGCCGATCGCGCCGTGTGCGGTGTCGGCCTCGCCGGATGCTGCCGCGCGGGCGGCCGGAATCGCGAAGAGGAGCGCGAGCATGGCTGCGAGCGAGGCGAGTGCTGCCAGCCGCCGGGTGTAGTCAACTGTTGATACGCTAGACATGTGTCAGTTTCTGGTCAAAAAAAGGTCAGGCGGGCCGGCGCGGGACAGCCATATCGTGGACGAGGCCGAAGGCGAATTCACCGAAGTCCGCGGGCGCGATGCCTAGGTGCGCGAGGTCCGCTCCCTTGGCCATCGCGAGTTGGATGATCCCGTGCGTGAACGCCCACATCGACACCGCGACCAGCATCGGCGGGCCGATGTCGGCCCTGACACTGCCATCGGCGATGCCCTTGGCGATCGCCTCGACGACGACGGCGATGGCCTGATCCCCGGCGTCCCGGCACGCGCCTTCGTTCGAGCCAGGCTCCGTCGCGACCGAGTGCGCCTGGAAGCGCGCGCAGGCATCGAAATAGTGCGGAAATTCGTGGGCGTACGCCATGTACGCGCGACCGATCGCGTGGATCTGATCGATGCCGCGGACGTGCCGGCGCGCAGCCTCCGTGAAGCGCTCGCGCAGCACCTGCATCGCCCGCTGGCTGATTGCGAACAGGAGTTCTTCCTTGTCGCGGAAATACACGTAGACGAGTGCACGCGAGAGGCGCGCGCTCTTGGCGACCTGGTCCATCGTCACCGCATCCCAGCCCTTGTCGGCGTAAAGGCGCTCGGCCGCCTCGACGATCTCCGCGCGGCGGCGCTCCTTTTCCTCGATCCGGCGTTCGGCGATATACGACATGGCTGTACTCTAACGAGTCATTGACACAGTGTCAATAACTACATGACAGTCTATTTCTATCCGACATAATCCGTCAGACGACCCGCCCGCGTCGGCCACCCTTGGCGAAGTCGGCGATGTTCGCGGCGACCTCGGCGAGGGCGCGCTGGCGCGACTCGCGCGCGGCCCAGGCGGTGTGCGGCGTGACGATGAGGTTCGCAAGGTCCGCCGCGAGGAGCGGGTTGCCGTGCACGGGAGGCTCCTCCGTCAGCACGTCGATCGCGGCGCCGCCGATGGTGCCGGCGCGAAGCGCCGCGGCGAGCGCGCCGGCATCGACGAGCGCCCCCCGCGCGGTGTTGATGAGGACGGCATCCCGCTTCATCCGCGCGAGCTCGGCGGTGCCGATGAGGTTGCGGGTCGCCGGCGTGATCGGGCAGTGCAGCGTCAGCACGTCCACGATCGGCAGCAGGTCCGCGAGCTCGAGGCGCGCGGGGTCGCGCGGCGCGCCCGGGCGGTTCGCGACCAGCACCTGCATGCCGAAGGCGGCGGCAACGCGCGCGACCGCTTGCCCGAGCGTGCCGAATCCGACGATGCCGATCGAGCGTCCGGCGAGCTCACGGATGGGGAAGTTGAGCATCGTGAACTGCTCGGCGTTCTCCCACGCGCCCGCCTTGAGCGCCCGATCGTATTCGCGGACGCGATGGGTGAGGGCGAGCAACGTCGCGAAGACGTGCTGCACGACCGAGGCGGTGCAGTACTCGCGGATGTTGCACACGGCAATGCCGCGCGCCCGCGCCGCCTCGAGGTCGACGTTGTTGGTGCCGGTCGCCGTGAGCGCAATCAGCTCGAGCTCAGGAGTCGCCGCCAGCAGCGCCGCCGTGAACTCGACCTTGTTGGCAATCACGACCGCGCGGCCGGCGAGTCGCGCGCGAAGGTCCACATCGTCGGTCGCCTCGTGGATCACGAGATCCGGCATGACCGCGCGCAGCACCGCCGGGTCGAGGTCGCCCGAATAGCTGACGCTGCCGAAGTCGAGGACGACCCCGCGCATCAATCGCGGAAGTTGTTGAACTGAAGCGCGACCTCGACCTCGAGCTTTTGCTGGCGCAGCAGCGCCATCGCAAGCTGCAGCTCGTCGCGGCTCTTGCCGGTCACGCGGACCTTGGTGCCCTGGATCGCGGCCTGCACCTTGAGCTTGGAGTCCTTGATGGCCCGCTGGATCTTGCGGGCGCCGTCGGCGTCGATGCCCTCGCGCAGGATCACCTTCTGGCGCGCCCGCGCGAGGTTGACCTCCGGGTCCTTGATTTCGAGGCAGACGAGGTCGATGCCGCGCTTGGTGAGCTTCAGCTTCACGATGTCGAGCATCTGCTTGAGCTGGAAATCCGCCGGCGCCTCGAGGTCGAGCTCGTTCTTGTTGAGCG
Source organism: Pseudomonadota bacterium (assembly GCA_025356075.1). GTDB lineage: Bacteria > Pseudomonadota > Gammaproteobacteria > Steroidobacterales > Steroidobacteraceae > CAIKZZ01. The sequence continues at coordinate 256,560 of JANXUT010000068.1, forward strand.
TGAACTTCGCGTCCGTGCCCTTGAAGTCGAAGCGGCTCTCGAGCTCGCGGATCGCCTGGTCGACCGCATTCGTGAGCTCGTGATAGTCGAGTTCAGAGACCACGTCGAACGAAGGCACGGGATGCTCCTAGGCTTCGACGGCCGCCGGGCCGAGTTGGCGGTAGTAGATCGAGGTCGGGTCGAAGGTGCCCTTCGTCGAGCGGACGAAGCCAGGCACCGTACCCACGAGCTGGTAGCCGGCTCGCCGGCACAGCTGCTCGGCCGGATCACCGCTACGCACGTCGAGAATCAGCAGGGCGATCCCGCGGCTCGCGGCGGCCGCCTCGAGCGCGGCGAGGAGCGCCTTGCCGATGCCGCGCCGCTGGTACTGGGAGTGGACTATCAGCTTCTGCACCTCGGCGCGATGCCGGGCGTTTTGCCGCGGGGCGAACGCGAGCTGGATCGCCCCGGCACAGACGTGGTTGTCGGTCGCCACGCACAGCATCCGCTCGCCGCGGCCCACCGCCTCGAGTACCTGGGTCCAGTAGTTGCGCGCCTCCTTGGTGGTCGGCGGCTCCGTCCAGCCGATCGAGGCGCCGCCCGCGACGGAGTCCTGCAGGAGTTCCACGAGCTCGCTGAAGAGCTCGAGGCTGGGGGGTGCGGTTATCTCGCTGATCTTCAACATCGTCGCGTTCCTCGCCTCAGTTCTGTTCGGCAAGCAGCCGGTCGATGAGCGCCGTGAACTTCTCCCGGAACTCGTCGTAGTGCTTGCCCGTAGCCGGTCCTTCGAAGCCGGAGTGTACATCCCGGAGCGTGCCCTTCCGGTCGAGGACCACCGTCGTCGGGAACGCGTACACGTGGCCGAGGCGCGGGAGCATGCGCGAGGCCGCGTCCTTGTCGGAGATGCCGGCAATCAGCACCGGCCAGTCGATCTTGAACTCCTCGACGAAGCGACGGTTGGCGGCGACGGCCGCGGCGAAGTCGCCGAAGTACTCAAACTCGAGGTAGACGATCTCAAGACCCGACGCATGCAGGCGCTCGTAGAGCGGCGCCAGGAACGCCGCCTCGTCGTGGCAGTTGGGGCACCAGCTCCCGCCGATCGATACGATGACGACCTTGTCCCTGAATCGCTCGTCGGTGAATGCGACCGGGTGGCCATCGAGGTCCGGGAAGCTGAACGCAAAGGGCGCCTCGGTCGCTTGCGCCGCGGCCGCGACCGCGGGGTCGGTGAGGCTCGCGCCCTCGTCGCGGTGCGCGGTCAGGCGATCCTCCGACCAGCTGCCCGACCAGAACGTGCCATCGAGAGTGCCGTCGGCCTCCAGCGTCGCGTGGTAAAGAAACGCCGAACCGCCGTCGAAGCGCGACAGGCGCAGCTCCTTGCCCGCCACCTCGCCCTCGAGGAACCGGTGATCGCCGGTCGGATCGAGCACCGTGCCAACGACCCGCGCGCCGTCCTGCGCAAGCTCCGCAATCGCCGGCGATCCGACTCCGTTCTTGTCCGTGAACGTGACGGCCCAGCGCCCGGCGACGTTCGCAGGGCTGGGCGTGGGCGTCTGGAAGAATCGGTAGTTCTGGCCCGCCACGGCGCGAAACGGCAGGCGCACCTCGCGACCGCCGCGACGGACCATCACGGCGACGCCGCTGTAGCCCGTGGCATCGCGGCTCGCCTCGATGCGGTTCGCGTAGCCCGGGAAGCGCAGCACGAAGTGGCCGGGCTCATCGTCGATCTCGGTGACGTGGATCGATTCGGCGCCGTTGCGCACGTAGGCGCCCGCGCGGCCGTCCTCGGTGACAACCGTGAAGCCGAATGGCAGCTCGCCGCCCGGCAAAAGCAGCGTCGCGTGGTACTCGCCGGGCGTCAGGCGCGCGTTGCGAGCGGCCGGGTGCGGCGGCCGGCCGCAGGCCGCGAGCCCGATAAGCGCGGCGGCGGTGCACACCGTCAGGAATCGCCGCGCGCTCGTGTGCATGTGGGGCCTGCCCGGGTTCGCGTCAGCGGACGGGGAGTTCGACGTCCGCAAAGAGCTGCGCGAGCTCCTCGCCCGACCCCGCCCGGATCGCCTGGTCGACCAGGCGGCGATTCAGGTGTGGCGCGAAGGACTTCAGGAACTCGTACATGTAGCCGCGCAGGAGCCGGCCGCGCCTGAACCCGATCCAGGTCACGTGTGGCGCGAAGAGGTGCGCCGCATCGAGTACCACGAGGTCGTCGTCCTCCGCCGGGTCGATCGCCATGCTGGCGACGATGCCGACGCCGAGGCCGAGGCGCACGTAGGTCTTGATGACGTCCGCACCGCTCGCGGTCAAGGCGACGTTGAGCTTCAGGCCCGCGCTTTCAAAGAGCGCCGGGAGCGACGAGCGCCCGCCGAAGCTGAAGGTGTAGGTGACGAGCGGATAGCGCGCCAGCGCCTTCAGGCTCACATCGCGCTCGGCCGCGAGCGGATGGCCGCGCGGCACGATGACGCGCCGCTGCCAGCGGTAGCAGGGCAGCAGCACGAGGCCCGGGAAGAGGGGATCAGCGCCGGTCGCGATCGCGAAATCGATGCGATCGAGCTTGGCGAGCTCGGCGATCTGCTCGGACGTGCCCTGGTGCAGGTGCAGGTCGACTTCCGGGTACTTGCCGCGGAACGCCTGCACGATGGGCGGCAGCACGTAGCGCGCCTGCGTGTGCGTCGTGCCGATCGAGAGGGAGCCCGTGCGGTCGTCCTTGAGGTCGGCCGACAGCCGGCGGATGTTCTGCGCTTCCTCGAGGATCCTGAGCGCCCGGTCGACGACCTGCTGGCCGGCCGCGGTGACGCTGGTGAGGTTCCTGCCGTCACGCTCGAAGAGCGGGAAGCCGAGCTCGTCCTCGAGGAGCTTCAGCTGCTTGCTGACGCCGGGCTGGGACGTGTGCAGCTTGCGGGCGGCTGTCGTGATGTTGAGGCCGTTCTGGACGACCGCGGTCAGGTAGCGAAGCTGGTGGAGTTTCATGGTGGCGCCCGGGGCGCTGCGGATCTTGACGGTTGAGGGTTACGGGCCGGTGCGATGCCCGAGGCGTCCCGGCCGGCGCCACTATGTTGGCCAGTACCGGCCTACAGGGCAAGACCCCGCGGCCGGCCGGGCGCCGGCTCAGCGATAGCCGCGCGCCTGCAGGGAAAAGAGGCGTGCGTAGCGGCCATCGAGCTTCATGAGCTCCTCGTGCGAGCCGCGTTCGACGATCCGTCCGCCCTCGAGCACGGCGATGTGGTCGGCCATGCGCACGGTCGAGAAGCGGTGCGAGATCAGGATCGTCATCCGGCCGCGGGTCAGCGTGCGAAAGTGCTCGAAGATCTCGCTCTCCGCCGCCGCGTCCATCGCCGCGGTCGGTTCATCGAGCACGAGCACGTCCGCGCGCGTGCGCATGAATGCGCGCGACAGCGCAATCTTCTGCCACTGGCCGCCGGAGAGCTCGCGCCCGCCCTTGAACCACTTGCCGAGCTGCGTGTCGTAGCCGGCCGGCAGCTCACGGATGAACGGATCCGCGAGGCCCATTTCGGCCGCCTCGACCCAGCGCTCGCGTTCACCGAAATGCGCCACATCGCCCGCGCCGACGTTCTCGCCGACGGGAAGCTGGTAGCGCGCGAAGTCCTGGAAGATGACGCCGATCCGCTCGCGCAGCGTCGCCTCGTCCCACTCCTCGAGGTCACGGCCCTCGAACAGCACGCGACCGCTCGTCGGGTGATAGAGCCGCGTCAAGAGCTTGATCAGCGTCGTCTTGCCGGAGCCGTTTTCACCGACGAGCGCCAGGCTCTCGCCCGGACGCAAGCTGAGGTCGATGTTCTCGAGCGCCGGCGACTCCGCGCCCGGATACGTGAACGAGACCGACTCGAAGCGGATGCCGTCCTCCGGCGCGGGCCCGCGCTTGACTTCGCCGCGCGGCTCGGGCGCCGGCTGCTCGAGGTACTCGTACAGGTTCGAGAGGTAGAGGTTGTCCTCATAGAGCCCGCCGACCGCCGAGAGCGCCGAGGAGAGCGCGCTCTGGCCCTGCCGGAAGAGCGCGAGGTACATCGTCATCTGGCCGAGCGTGATGAGGCTGCGCGCGGCCGATACCGCGATCCAGCCGTACGCGCCGTAGAGGCTCAACGTCGCGACCAGGCCGAGCGAGAAGCCCCACACGTCGCGCTTGATCGTCAGCGCGCGGTCCTCGCGATAGAGCTTCTCGTAGATGTCGCGGTAGCGGCCGAGCAGCAACGGCCCTATGCCGAAGAGCTGCACTTCCTTGGCATGATCCTCGCGCGCAAGCACCGACTCGAGGTAGGACTGCATGCGTGTTTCGGGGGAGCGCCAGCGGAAGAGGCGAAAGGCGTCCCCCGAGAACTTCGCCTCGGCGAAGAATGCCGGCAGCCCCGCGAGCGCGAGGATGACGACGGCGACCGGCGAGAACTGCACCAGGATCACGCCGAAGCTTGCGAGCGACACCGCGTTCTGCACGAGCCCGAAGGTGCGCATGACGAGCGACAGCGGCCGGCTCGATGCCTCGCGGCGGGCGCGCGCGAGCTTGTCGTAGAACTCCGAGTCCTCGAACTGCTCGAGACCGAGCGTCAGCGCCTTCTCGAGGATCATCACATTGACGCGCTGGCCGAGCTGCGCACGCAAGAGTGACTGGCAGGTGGCAAGTCCCCGCTGCGCTGCGGCGAGCAGCGCCACGAGGAGCGCCTCGAAGCCGACGTAATAGAGAACCGGCTCGAGCGCGGCGTTGCCCGAGGCCGCGTAGGCGCGCGCCGCGTGGACGACCGAATCGACGATGCGCGCGCCGACCCACGCGACCCCCGCCGGCAGGATGCCGGCTAGCACCGTCAGGAGCGCGAGCGCGATGCAAAGCCCCGGGCTGGTCGAGTAGGCGAGCTCAACCGCGTGCCGTCCGTAGCGGAAGATGTTGCCGATCGGCGGGCGGGCGGCGCCCGCGGCCGGTTCCGGCGGTGGCCGGGATCGGACGTGCTCCTTCGGGGTCAACTTCGGGCTCCGAGCGGGTGGCGGGCGAGGGGAGGCGCTACCGATTATAGAGACTCGGCCCAGGCGCGAAGGTGCCGGCCGCGCCGACTATCCCGAGCGGCGCGGCCCGTAGTAGTCCGGGTAGTCGGGATCGAGGCCCTTGAAGCGCCGGTGGATCCACCAGTACTGCTCCGGCATCCGCCGTACCTGCGCCTCGATGCAGGCGTTGTAGCGGAGCGTGTCGGTGAGCGGATCCGGTCCCGGCCAGTCGGTGAACGGCGGATAGATCGTCGCGCGCCAGCCCTTGGTGCCCGGCAGCCGCTCGGAGGCGAAGTAGAGAACCGCGGAACCGGTCAGCGCCGCGAGCCGCGAGGTGAACACGTTCGTCGCCGCGGCGTGGCCGAAGAACGGCACCATCATCGCGCCCTTCTTGCGGTAGCTCTGGTCGGACGCGTACCAGACGATCTCGTTGCGCCGGAGCGCGCTGATCATCGCCCGCACGTCGTCCTGCTTGATCGCCTTGCGCGCCTGCCGGCCGAAGCTGCCGCCGGAGACGTAGGCGAGCAGCTCGTTCTTGAGCGGCCGGTAGAGCACGTTGATCGGGATGCGGTTGTTGAGGATCCGCGCGCCGATCTGCAGCGTCGTGAAGTGGGCGGTCAGGATGATCGCACCCTGGCCCTTGGCGAGCGCCGCTGCCACGTGCTCGAGGCCGTTGATCTCGGCGAGCGCGTTGATCCTTTCATCGCGGCTCCACCAGGTCATCGCCGATTCGAGCACGCCCATGCCGAGGCTGGCGAAGTGGCGGTTGAGGAGCTGCGCGCGCGCCTCCGGATCGAGCTCCGGAAGGCATAGCTCGATGTTCCGGCGCGCGATCCGCGCGTAGGAGAGTGGCAGCCGGCGGGCGAGGTGGCCGAGGCCGCGACCGACGGCGAGGAGCGCCGCGAACGGCAAGAGCTCGACCACGCGAACGAAGCCGAGTCCGATCCAGGTCGCCCAGTAACGGGGTCCGAAGAACCGCCCTGGCATCGCCATACTGCGTCACTGCCACGTCCGCGAAGCGGCGACCCTAGCACGTCCGGCCGCCGCCCCGGCGGCGGCGCACGGCCGGCTTGACCGGTTTTCCGGGCTCACGCCATACTGCAGCCATGACGCCGCCCCGTATCAATACGACCGCACCGACCGCCGCGCTCCGCGCCGGCTGGTGGTGGCGCCCCTCACTGGAGAGGGCGCGTGGGGTGCTGGCCTAGCTGATCGATTCTGGACCCGACCACGAACCCATCTCCGAGCACCGGGGATGGGTTTTTTGTCGTCCGCTCCCCGGTGCCCCCCGACGAGGAGCCTATGCAGCCGCCGTTTGATATTCCCGCAGACCTCGATACGCCCGTGTCGGCGTACCTGAAGCTGCGCCCGTTCCATCCACGCTTCCTGCTCGAGAGCGTTGAGGGCGGCGAGCGCCTCGCGCGCTACTCGTGGATCGGCTTCGGTGACCAGCTCGAGGTGCGCCTCGACCAGGCGGGCTTGCACGTGCGGGCCCCAGGCGAGGCGCGCACGACCCGCCCGCGGCCGGCCGACCAGGCGGCGCTCCTCGCGGCGCTGAGGGCTGAGCTCGCGCGAGCGCCGCGGCCGCTGCCCGAGATCCCCGGCATGCCGCTCACCGGCGGCCTCGTGGGCGCCTCCTCCTACGACCTCGTGCGCTACTTCGAGCGGCTGCCTGCGCGGCTTCCCGTCGACAGCCACGTGCCGGACGCGTGCTACCTCGCGCCGCGCTCGTTCCTGGTCTTCGACCACGTGACGCGCGGCATCGCGCTGCTGCACGCGGGGCCGGACGACGAGCGCGCGGACCTCCGCCGTGAAATCGTCCGGGCGCTGCGCGGTGGACTTGCGAGCGGCCGTGCGCCGACGCGCCTGGGTCCCGCGACGCCGAGCCTGACGCGCGATGACTACATCGCGGGCGTCAGGCGCGCGCAGGAATACATCGCCGCGGGCGATGTCTACCAGTTGGTGCTCTCGTCGCGCTTCGAGGGCGAGTGCGAACTCGATGCCTTCGAGGCCTACCGCGCGCTTCGCCTCATAAACCCCTCGCCGTACATGATCTATTGCGAGCTCGGCGACCAGACGCTGGTCGGCTCGTCCCCGGAGGCGCTCGTGAGGCTCAACGGCCGCGCCGCGCAGCTGCGCCCCATCGCGGGCACCCGCGCCCGTGGCGCCGACCCGGCTCAGGACCGCGCGCTCGAGCAGGAGCTCCTCGCCGACCACAAGGAAAACGCCGAGCACGTGATGCTGGTCGACCTGGCGCGCAACGATTTGGGTCGCGTCGCGGCGGCCGGGAGCGTGCATGTCGATCCCTACCGGATCGTCGAGCGCTACAGCCACGTGATGCACATGGTGAGCGGTGTCAGCGGAACGCTCGCGCCCGGCCGCGATGCGTTCGACCTGTTCGCCGCGTCATTCCCCGCCGGCACGCTCGTAGGCGCGCCGAAGGTGCGGGCGATGCAGATCATCGAGGAGCTCGAGCCCGTGCGCCGCGGGTTCTACGGCGGCACGTACGGCTATTTCGGGCATGGCGGTGACATGGACCACGCGATAACCATCCGCACGCTGTCGTTCCACGACGGGCGCTATCGCTACCAGGCGGGCGCCGGCATCGTCGCCGACAGCGTGCCGGAGAACGAGCACGACGAGGTGCTCGCGAAGAGCGCGGTGCTGCGTCGGGCCCTTGCGGTCGCCAAGGAGGGGCTCTGACATGAGTGCCCCGCGTTTGCTCCTCATCGACAACTACGACTCCTTCACCTACAACCTCGTGCAGGCCTTCCTCGTGCTCGGTGCCGAAGTGATGGTGCACCGGAACGACGAGATCACCGTCGAGGCCGCGCGCGCCGCGCGCGCGACGCACCTTTGCATCTCGCCGGGGCCGGGAACCCCCGCCGACGCTGGCGTATCGCTCGCGATGATCGAGGCGTTCGCCGGGCGCATCCCGGTGCTCGGCGTCTGCCTCGGGCACCAGTCGATCGCCGCCGTGTTCGGCGGCAAGGTCGTGCGAAACTGGCGCCTCATGCACGGCAAGACCTCGCTGATCGAGCACGACGGCGCGGGTGTGTTCGCGGGGCTCTCGCGGCCGCTCGAGGTTGGTCGCTACCACTCGCTCGTCGCCGATGCCGGCACGCTGCCGGATGAACTCATCGTGACCGCGCGCACGCCGGAGGGCGAGATCATGGGCCTTCGCCATCGCACGCTCGCCGTCGAGGGGGTTCAGTTCCATCCGGAGAGCGTGCTGACGCCAGAGGGCCCCGCGCTGCTCGGCAATTTCCTCGCGCACGCGCGAAAGGTGCCGGCGGAGCAGCGCTCGTGACCGCCGCGCCGCAACCACTGCGGCCGACGCTCGAGCGATTGCTCGGCGGTCAGTCGCTGGCGGAGCCCGAGGCCTGCGAGCTCCTGCTCGCGCTCACCGACAGCGCGCTCGCGCCTGCGTTCGCGGGGGCGCTGCTCGCGGCGCTGCGAGCCAAGGGCGTAACGGCCGATGAGCTTCGCGGTTTTGCGCGCGGCATGCGCAGCCTCGCGCGGCGGCCGCGCCTGCCGGACGTGGGCCCCACGGTCGATGTGGTCGGCACCGGCGGCGACGCCTCGCACACCTTCAACCTGTCGACGGGCGCCGCGATTCTCGCCGTCGCCGCAGGGGCGCGCGTCACCAAGCACGGCAACCGGTCGGTTTCGAGCCGCTCCGGGAGCGCGGACCTGCTCGAGGCGCTCGGGCTTGCGATACCGCTCGATGAGGTCGCCGCCGGCGAGTGCCTCGCGGCGACCGGCTTCACGTTCCTGTTCGCGCCGCACTACCACCCGGCGATGAAGGCCGTCGCCCCGGTGCGCGCCGCGCTTGGCATCCGCACGGTCTTCAACCTGCTCGGGCCCCTCACCAACCCGGCCGAGCCGCCGTACCACGTGATCGGCGCGTTCAGCCGCGAAGCCGCGCGGCTCATCGCCGATGCGCTCGCCGGCACCGCGATCGAGCGCGCCTTCGTGCTGCACGGCGAGCCCGGCTGGGACGAGCCGACGCCGGCGGGGCCGTTCCTCCTCTATGACGTCAGGCCAGGTGTGGTGACCGAGAGCGTGCGCAGCGCCGCCGACTACGGCCTGCCCGCCTGCCTGCCCGAGCAACTGAAGGGAGGCGATGCCGCGCACAACGCCGCCTGCCTCGCGGCGGTGTTCGATGGCTCGGACCGGGGCCCGCACCGCGATGCCCTCATCATGGGCGCGGCGCTCGCGCTCGAGGTTACCGGTGCCGCGGACAGTCCCCGCGATGGCGCACGTCGCGCCGCGCTTGCCATCGATGCGGGCGCCGCCCGCGAGGTCGTCGCCTCGCTCGCCGAATTCTCGCGGAGCCGCCGATGAGCGCAAGGCCCGCGCCCGACTTTCTTGCGGCGATGGCGCGCAGCTCGGCGCTGCGCGTCGCGGAAGCCCGCGCCCGCGAATCCGCCGGCGCGCTCGCCGCGCGCGCGGCGGCGACGGCGAGCTCACCCTCCCTCGCGCTCGATCCCGCCGGGTTCGACCTCATCGCCGAGCTGAAGCTCCGCTCACCGGCGCAAGGCGTGCTCCGCGCCTCGGACGACGACCTCGAGGAGCGCGTGCTCGCCTACGCGCGCGCCGGCGCGGCGATCGTCTCGGTGCTGACCGAGCCCGCGCGGTTCGCAGGCTCGCTCGCCCACCTCGCCCGCGCGAGCGCGGCGCTGCGCTCCGCAGGCGTCCCGGCGATGCGCAAGGACTTCCTCGTCGATCCCTACCAGCTCCTCGAGGCGCGCGCCGCCGGCGCCGGCGGCGCGCTCCTGATCGTGCGCATGCTCGAGCGGACGAGGCTCGCCGAGATGCTGGTCGCGGCCTTCGAGCTTGGGCTCTTCGTGCTCCTCGAGGCGTTCGATGCCGCCGACATCGCCACCGCGACCGAGCTGGCGGCGCTGTGGCGCGGGCCGCGCGCGCATTGCCTCATCGGCATCAACAGCCGCGATCTGAAGTCCCTCGCCGTGGTGCCCGGCAGGCTCGAGGAGCTCGTCGCGCTCCTCCCCGCCGGCCATCCGCGCGTTGCGGAAAGCGGCCTCGCGACGGCGACGGACGCCGCGCGTCTCGCGAGCCACGGGTTCTCGCTCGCGCTCGTCGGCACGGCGCTCATGGCGGACGCGGATCCGGCGCGGCTCGCGCAGGCGATGATCGCCGCGGGGCGGCACGCGGCGGTGGCGCGATGAGCCTCTGGATCAAGATCTGCGGCATCGGCTCCGAGGCCGCGCTCGCCGCGGCGCGCGACGCCGGGGTCGATGCGGCCGGCTTCGTGTTCCACGCAGGCTCGCCCCGGAACCTCGAACCCGAGCGCGCCGCGGCACTCGTTGCCGGCCTCGCGCGCGGCATCACGCGCGTCGCCGTGACGCGCTCGCCCTCGCAGTCGCTCGTCGATGACATCGTCGCGGGCTTTCGCCCGGACGTGCTGCAGACCGACGTGGCGGACCTCGCGCGACTCAGGCTGCCGGCGGGGCTCGCGCTGCTGCCGGTGCTTCGCTCCGGGCAGGCGCTGCGGGCGCCACTGCCCGCACGCTGCCTCTACGAAAGCGTCGCGAGCGGCAAGGGCGAGCTCGCCGACTGGGCCGCGGCGCGCGAATGCGCGCTCGCCACCCAACTCGTGCTCGCCGGAGGCCTTACCCCTGGGAACGTCGGCAATGCGATCGCAACCGTGCGGCCGTTCGGCGTCGATGTGTCGAGCGGCGTTGAGTCGGGCCCGGGGATCAAGGATGTGGGGATGATTCATGCGTTCGTCGCGGCCGCGCGTGCGGCGGCGGCCCAGCCAGTCGAAATTCGGGAGTGGAGTCGATGACAACAGCAATGGCGGTGACCGAGCGGGCCGCGCTCCTCGGTCGCGAGTTGGCCGGTGAGTTCCCCGATGCGCGCGGTCGCTACGGTGCCTTCGGTGGTCGCTACGTGCCGGAGACGGTGGTTCCCGCGCTCGACCGCCTCGAGGCGGGCGTCAAGCGCTGGCTGCGGGATCCTGCGTTCGTCGCCGAGCTCGATGACCAGCTCGGCACGTGGGTCGGCAGGCCCACGCCACTGACCTACGCCGCGGCGCTCTCGCGGCGCTGGGGCGCCGAGGTGTACCTGAAGCGCGAGGACCTCGCGCACACCGGTGCCCACAAGATCAACAACGCGATCGGCCAGGCGCTGCTCGCCAAGCGCTTGGGCGCCAAGCGCATCGTCGCCGAGACCGGCGCCGGCCAGCACGGCGTCGCCTGCGCCGCCGCCTGCGCGAGGCTCGGGCTGCCATGCACGGTCTACATGGGCGCGATCGACTGCGAGCGCCAGGCACCGAACGTCGGTCGCATGAAGCTGCTCGGCACGACGGTCGTGCCGGTCACGGGCGGCGACCAGACGCTCCGGGCCGCGATCGACGAGGCGATGCGCGACTGGGTCGCGGATCCGACCGACACCTACTATCTGCTCGGCTCGGTCGTGGGTCCGCATCCGTACCCGTACCTGGTGCGGGAGCTGCAGTCGGTCATCGGCCGCGAGGCGCGGGCGCAGATGATCCGGCAGGTCGGCGGCCTGCCCGCGGCCGTCTTCGCCTGCGTTGGCGGCGGTTCGAACTCGATCGGCATGTTCCACCCGTTCATCGCGGACGCGGGCGTGAAACTCCTCGGGATCGAGGCCGGCGGCCGGGGGCTCGCGCTCGGCGAGAACTCGGCGACGCTCTCGCTCGGCAGCCCAGGCGTCCTGCAGGGCAGCTACTCGATGCTGCTGCAGGACGCCGACGGGCAGATCCAGGAGACGCACTCGGTCTCCGCGGGACTCGACTACCCGGGCGTCGGACCCGAGCACGCGCTCTTGCAGCAGGCGGGGCGGGTGGCCTACGAGTACGCGACCGACGATGAGGCGCTCGCCGCGCTCGCCGAGTGCGCCGAGGCCGAGGGGATCCTGCTCGCGCTCGAGACCGCACACGCCTTCGCGGGCGCCAGGCGCTTCGCCGCGTCGAACGCGGGTTCGCGCCTGCTGATCTGCAGCTCCGGTCGCGGCGACAAGGACATGCCGACGCTGCAGAAGACGCTGCTCCGGGAGAAGCCGTGATGGGTACCAATGCCGCGGTCAGCGGCCACGCATCGATCAGCGCGGCGATCGGCGCCGCCAGGCGACGGGGCGGCCCCGCGCTCGTCGCGTACCTGACCGCCGGCTTCCCGCGCAAGGAGAACTTCGCGGCCGACTTGAAGCGCGTCGCCTCGGCGGCGGACGTCGTCGAGATCGGCGTGCCGTTCACCGATCCCATGGCGGATGGCATGACGATCCAGCGCGCCAGCCACGCGGCGCTGGTCCAGGGCGTGTCGCTGCGCTGGATCCTCGCGGAACTCGCCGCGCTGTCGCCGCGACCGTCGGCGCCGCTCCTGCTGATGAGCTACCTGAACCCGCTACTCGCCTTCGGCCTCGACAAGCTGCCGGCGAGTGCCCGCGCCGCCGGCGTCAGCGGCTTCATCGTGCCGGACCTGCCGTTCGAGGAGTGCGCAGAGCTGAAAGCCGCGCTCGGCGCGGCCGGGATCGCGCTCGTGCAGATGGTGACGCCGGTGACGCCGGCGGAGCGGCTCGTGCTCTTGGGTGCGGGCGCGCAGGGCTTCATCTACGCCGTCACGATGACCGGCACGACCGGCAAGAGCGTCGCGGTTCCCGACCAGGTGCTCGACTACCTCGCGCGCGTGCGCGAGGCCGCCAGCATCCCGGTGTGCGCCGGGTTCGGCATCCGCAGCCGCGAGCAGGTCCAGAAGCTCGACGGCCACGTCGATGGCGTCATCGTCGGTTCCGCGCTCGTCGAGGTCCTCGAGCGCGGCGAGGATCCGGTCGCGTTCCTGAACGGGCTTCGAGTCACTGCCGGGCAGCGTCCCTGAGGAAGTCATGCACAAGAGCAAGCTTGCCGGATTCATCATCGACTGCCAGACGGACGACCTCGCCGGCGCCGCCGGCTTCTGGGGCGGGGCGCTCGGCATGGCGATCGAGCCGCTGCCGGGCACCGAAGGGCAGACGTACGCGCGCCTCGCGGACCCGAGCAAGGCGCTCAACATCGAGGTGCAGACCGTCGATCATCCGAGCCGTGTGCACCTCGACATCGAGACCGACAACATCGAGGCCGAGGTCCGCAGGCTCCAGGCGCTCGGCGCGACACGCATCAAAGAGGTGCACACCTGGGTGGTCATGCAGGCGCCGACCGGCCAGCGCTTCTGCGTCGTGCAGCAGAGTTCGCCGTCCTTCGCGAGCACCGCGACGACGTGGCCGTAGCGTGACATCGCTGACGCGGCGCGCGACACTTTGCCGATGGGGAACGACCACTTTCGCAGCTTCGAGCCGTTTCCCGCCCGGCGTGCCAGTCCCGCGCGCGGTCGGCGCTAGCCCTTGGCGGGCGTCGCCGTCCCGCCGTCACGCCGCGTCGCGGGCATCCTCGCCGCGCTCGGCCTCCTCGCGCTGAGCGGCTGCGCCACGTACCGCCTCGACGCACCACGCCCGGTCAGCTACGGCGTACCTGCGAACGCGGGCACCGCGATCGGCAACGCGCTCGCTCCGGAGCTTGCCGCGCACCCGGGTGAGTCCGCGTTCGCGCTCCTGCAGTACGGCGCGCTCGCGTTCCTGTCCCGCGCCGCCCTCGCCGACCTCGCCGAGCGCTCGCTCGATGTCCAGTACTACATCTACGAGGCCGACGAATCCGGCGTCGTGCTCGCCGATCGGCTGATCGCCGCGGCACGTCGCGGCGTTCGCGTGCGCCTGCTGGTCGATGACAGCAATCTCGTGCGCAGCGAGGATCGCCTCGCGACCCTCGCCGGCCAGGCAAACCTCGAGATCCGTGTCTTCAACCCGTACCGCAATCGCGTCCGCTGGATGCGCCCGCTCGAATTTGTCACGAGCTTCGGCCGCGTGCAGCGGCGCATGCACAACAAGATCTTCGCGGTCGACGGCCAGCTCGCCGTGATCGGCGGCCGCAACATCGGCGACAACTACTTCGACTTGCACCGCGGCGTGAATTTCAGCGACCTGGAGCTCCTCGCGGCGGGTCCGGTCGCCTTCGCGGCCGTGGCGAGCTTCGATGACTACTGGAACAGCCCGTGGGCGGTGCCGATCGAGGCATTCCTGAAGCGCATGCCGACCGCGGCCGAGGCCGAGGTCGTCGCCGCCGAGATCGCGACGGAAGCTGCGCGCACCGACGATGTCCGCGAGAGCTACGCGCCGGTGCTCGCGGAGATGCGCGAGCGCGCGCTCGGCGCCAGGTTCGAGTACTGGGGCGAGGCGGAACTCGTCGCGGACCCCCCCGACAAGATCGACGAGAGCCGCCGGACTCCCTCGCCGCTCCTGTCGCGTGTCTACGGGCTCTGGCGTTCGGCGCGCTCCGAGGTGCTGGTCGAGTCGGCCTACCTCGTGCCGCTCAGGGCCGGCGCCGACCTCATCGCGGAGCGCGCGCGGGCCGGCATCCGGGTGGCGCTACTGACCAACTCGCTCGCCTCGACCGACGTGGTGCCCGTGCACGCCGGCTACGCGAAGCGCCGCCGCGAGCTCCTCGCGGCGGGCGTGGAGCTCTACGAGTTCCAGGCGGAGGCGCGCCGGCGACCCGGCGAGCGCCGCTACTTCCGCCGCATGTCGGGCGGCGCCTCGCTCCACTCGAAGGTCATGGTCATCGACCGCACGCTGACCTGGGTCGGCAGCTTCAACATCGACCCACGCTCGGCGCTCATCAACACGGAGCTCGCGGTGCTCGTGAAGAGCCCGGCGCTCGCGGAGGCGACCGCGGCGCTCGTCGAGGCCGACATCGCGCCGGATCGGGCCTGGCGGCTGTCGCTCGAGCCGCCCGGCAAGCGGACCGGCCGGATGATCTGGAGCGGCGAGCGCGACGGGGAGATCGTGCACCTCAGGGGCGAGCCGGGCGCGACCCACTGGCAGCGCTTCATCGCAGGCGCGATGCGCTGGATCCCGGGGCTCGACCACTTCCTATAGCGCCGGGAAGCCGAGCGTCGGCGGGTCGCCGGCGATCACGAAGTTGTTGCGGCCGGCAGCCTTCGCCGCATAGAGCGCCTCGTCCGCGCGCTTCATGAGCGAGGCGAGCGGGACGGACTCGCCCGGCACTGCGATCGCGGCGCCGACGCTGATCGTGACCGCGCCGACGGCGGTCGTCACGTGCGGCATCCTCAGCCGCCCGACCGAGGCGACGAGTGTGCGCGCGACGCTCTCGGCATGTTCGCGGCTCGCATCGTAGAGGACCGCGACGAGTTCCTCGCCGCCGTAGCGGCCGACGATGTCGAGTGGCCGGCGCCGCGCGGCGTGGCGCACGGTCGAGGCGATCACCCGAATGCACTGGTCCCCGGCCGGATGGCCGTAGTGATCGTTGTAGGCCTTGAAGTGGTCGATGTCGATCAGCACGATCGCGAGCGCGGCGGACTCGCGCAGCGCCTGCGCGTGCAGCACGGCGACCCGCTCATCGAACGCGGCGCGATTCAGGAGCCCGGTCAGGCCGTCGCGCCGCGCCGTCTCGGCGAGGCGACGCTTCTCGAGGAAGGTCGCGCGGTTCGCGCGCTCGAGCGCAAATGCGCCGGCGCCGCCGATCAGGTTGGCGCAGAGGATCACGAACAGGTTGTAGGTCGCGGTGCGCGGCTCGATGAAACCGGCGAGCGCGGCGCCCGCATACGCGGCGAACAGCACGCAGTTGATCGCGAGCGCGCGGCGGTAGCCGAGGCCGAGCATGAAGTAGATGTAGAAGGCGGCGAGCAGGATCCGCCCGGTGATCAGCGATACCTGCGCCGGCGGCGCGGTCGCCGCGAGGATCACGGTGCCGATGCCAAACAGCGGCGCGCCGACCGTGACGGCGCCGACGTACCAGCGCTTGTAGCGACCCTCGCTCGTCAGGAACAGTGCCATCAGCACGATCGGCAGTTGCAGCCCGAAGCGGATGCTGTCGGCGACCGGCGAGGCGGGCCGCTCCAGCACCCAGTGGTCGATGACGGCAAAGCCAAGCACGGTCGAGAGGGCGAGGAGCACGCTCATCCGCACCCAGCGGCGCGTCGCCGGGGCCATCGAATCGTGGTATTCCGCCTCGAGTTCCGGCTGGAACTTCAGTGACCAGGCGGCGCGATGCTCGAAGTCGCGCAGCACCACGGTGTCGACGAACGGCGAACTCAAGGTCGCATCCTGCCGGCGGCGGGGGAGGCAGGCTGCGCCTGCCCCCGGGTCCGCGTCAACCCGTCGGCCGGTTATGATGGCGCCGGTCGCCACCTGCCTGGAGTGCGTCGGTTGACAGTCGCGACCGTCTCGATCGCCCGCCGGTTCCGCGGGCCGCCGGCGTCCGGCAATGGCGGCTACGTCGTGGGACTCCTCGCGCGCTACGCGCCGGAGCCCGTGGAAGTGCGCCTGCACGTGCCGCCCCCGCTCGAGGTGCCGCTCGAGGTCGTCGCGGTCGATGGCGACAGGCTCGAGCTTCGCGACGGCGGGACGTTGCTCGCGAGCAGCACGCCTGCGACGGTCGACTTTGAGGTACCCGAGTGCCCGTCCGAGCAGGCAGCCGTCGCGGCCAGTGCCGGCTACGCGGGCTTTGGGACCAACCCCTATCCGGACTGCTTCGTCTGCGGCCCGGCGCGGGCGCCGGGCGATGGGCTCAGGATCTTCGCGGGGCCGGTCGTGGAAGGCGGGGCGGCGCTTTACGCGGCTCCCTGGCGACCGGAGGCGAGTCTCGCCGGAACGCGGGACTCGGTGCGCCCGGAATTCATGGCCGCGGCGCTCGACTGCCCCGGCTACTTTGCAGTCGCGACCGGCGGCCGGCGGATGCTGCTAGGGAGCCTCGCGCTCAGGATCGATCGGGCGGTTGCGGTCGGCGAGCCGTGCGTGGTCGTCGCCTGGAGCCTCGGTGGTGCGGGCCGGAAGTGGCGCGCGGCGACGGCGCTCTACGCATCCGACGGTAGTTGCGTCGCGCGGGGGCTCGCGACCTGGATTGCGCTGCGGGACTAAGAGCCGCCGACGCCGCAAATCGACTGAGAGATTCGACTCGGGCACCGTCGGCCGAGTAGGGCAGCCGAGCAGCCGCGCCGCCGGCCGCCAAAACTTCGCGACGTTATTGTAAAGACGCCGCCCGCCGCAGGGAGGGCATCGCTACTGTGCGCGCGGGCCGGCGGCCACCGTTACGCGACGCGCTTAGTTTCGCGCCTGGGTAGCGGTGGTGCCGGCTCGCTAGCGGCGGGCGAGCAGGTAGCTGGTGGTGGCCGCGAGCACGATGCCGCCCGCCCACCAGGGTTCAGCGCCGAGCGCAAGCCACAATCCCCCGAGTACCAGCAGCGCACTCGCGACGATCGTCCGGTCACGCCGCCGCGCGCCGTCCTTGACCTCCGCGCGCAGTGCCTCGAGCCGCGGCAGCTCGGTGTCAAAGAGCGATGCACGCCCCTCGGCCTCGCGGATCATCCGCCTGAGCAGCGGCGGCGCGGCGCGCAGCGTCGATATGAGCTCCGGCAGGTGGCGGCGAGCCTCGGCAATGAGCGTGCGCGGGCTCATGCGGTCGGCCTTCCAGGCGCGCAGCAGCGGCTGCGCGGTCTTCCACAGGTCGAGCTCGGGGTAGAGCTGCCGGCCGAGTCCCTCGATGTTGAGCAGCGTCTTCTGCAGGAGCACCAGCTGCGGCTGGATTTCCATCCGAAAGCGCCGCGCCGTCTCGAACAGCCGCAGCAGTACCACCGCGAAGGAAATCTCCGCGAGCGGCTTGTCGAAGATCGGCTCGCAGACGGTGCGCACCGCGCCCTCGAGCTCCTGCACGCGCGTGCCGGCCGGCACCCAGCCGCTCTCGATGTGCAGCTCCGCGACCCGCCGGTAGTCGCGGTCGAAGAACGCGAGGAAGTTGCCAGCGAGGTATTCGAGGTCCTTCGGGTCGAGCGCGCCGACGATGCCGAAGTCGACCGCGGCGTAGCGCGGATTGGCGGGATCATCCGCGAGTACGAAGATGTTGCCGGGGTGCATGTCGGCGTGGAAGAAGTTGTGCCTGAGCATCTGCGTGAAGAAGATCTCGACGCCGTTCTCGGCGAGCTTCTTGATGTCGACGTTGAGTTCCCGGAGGCGCGCCATGTCGCTGATCTGGATGCCGCGGATCCGCTCCATGACCAGCACGTCGTTGGTCGACAGTGCGAAATGCACCTCGGGCACGTAGAGGAGGGGGGAGCCTGCGAAGTTGCGCCTCAGCTGCGCGGCGTTGCCCGCCTCGCGCATGAGGTCGAGCTCATCCATGATCGTGTTGTCGTACTCGGCGACGATCTCGAGCGGCCTGAGGCGCCCGGCGTCCGGGATGTAGCGAAGCGCGAGCGCCGCGAGCGCGTACAGCACCTCGAGGTCGCGGCGAATGACCGCGCGCATGCCGGGTCTCAGCACCTTGACCACGACCTCGCGGCCGTCTTTCAGCGTCGCGCCGTGCACCTGCGCGATCGAGGCGGCGGCGAGTGGCGCGGCCTCGAAGCTGCCGAACAGCGCGCCAACCGGCTGGCCGAGCGAGGACTCGATCGCCTCGCGCGCCTCCCGGTCCGGGAACGGCGGGACGCGGTCCTGGAGCTTGGCGAGCTCATCGGCGATGTCGGTCGGCAGGAGGTCGCGCCGCGTCGAGATCGCCTGCCCGAACTTGATGAAGATGGGCCCCAGTTCCTCGGCGGCGAGCCTGAGGCGCTCGCCGCGCGATCCGCCGCGGCGCCGCTCGGACCAGGTCGAGGGCTGCAGGAAGCAGAGGAACCGGAGCGGGCGATAGAGGTGAGTCGCGCTCACGAACTCATCGAGCCCGTGACGCACCAGCACGCGCTGGATCTCCATCAGCCGGACGGCGACCGAGAGGCTGATCAAGGCGCGGCTCGCGGACGGTTGCCGCCCTCGAGGAGCTTAAGGCGACTCTCGGCGCGGTCGACGTCCTCGCGGATGCGGTCGACCTCCGACAGGAACACCTCGTGCTCGGCGGGCGGCACCAGGTCGCGGCTCTCCTCGGTCAGGTATTCACCGACGTTGCGAAACAGCGAGTCGCGTGCCTGTCGTCCGAAGCCAAGTACCGCGCGCGCCGCGCCCGCGAGGTAGTAAGCGGGCATGTCGCCGGCGAGGCGCGCGAGCTCTTCCTCGAGATCGGGGCGCGCGAGACTGAAGAGCTTCTCAAACGCCTGCGCGACCTCGGCGTCACCGCCGATCGTGACCCCCGCCGCGCGCACCCGGCCGAGGTTCCTGTCGCCCAGCAGCGAGGCGAGCGCGAGCGGCGTGCCGCCGACCGAGGCATCCGCCGGCGCATCGCCGCTCGTGAGCTTAAGTCCCTCGACTCCCGCCAGGAGATGCAGCCGCAGCAGCCGGCCACCAAGCGGCGTGCCGATCTCGATGGCGAAAGTGCGGCTCGCGAGCGACTTCAGGATTGCGCGGGCCGGCGTCGAGGCGGCGATGTTGCGGTTGAGGAGTGACTCGAACGGCGCGAGTAGGGAGGCGCTCACCATCAGTAGCGCCAGCCGCGGTGGAGCGCGACGATGCCGCCCGTCAGGTTGTGGTAGCGGCAGCCGTCGAAGCCCGCCTCCTGCATCATGCCCTCGAGCTTCGCCTGGTCGGGAAACGTGCGGATCGATTCGGCGAGGTAGCGGTAGCTGTCGGCGTCGCTCGCGATCACGCGGCCGAGGGCCGGCAGAACCTTGAACGAATAGAGGTCGTAGATCGGCCCGAGTCCCGGCGCGACGGGCGTCGAGAACTCGAGCACGAGCAGCTGGCCGCCCGGCTTCAGCACCCGGTACATCGACCGTAGCGCCGCCGCCTTGTCGGTGACGTTCCTGAGCCCGAAGCCGATCGTCACGCAGTCGAAGCTTGCGTCTGCGAACGGCAGCCGCTCGGCGTTCGCGATGACGTAGTCGATCGTCCGCGCGAAGCCCGCATCGAGCATGCGGTCGCGGCCGTGCGCGAGCATCGCCGCATTGATGTCCGTGAGGGCCACCCGGCCGGTCGCGCCGACCTGGCGCGCGAGCCCGGCGGCGAGATCGCCCGTGCCGCCGGCGACATCGAGCGCGCGCTGGCCGGCCTTGAGGCCCGTCTGGCTCAAGGTGAACCGCTTCCATAGCCGGTGGATGCCGAGTGACATCAGGTCGTTCATGATGTCGTAGCGGTCGGCGACGGAATCGAACACCGCGCGCACGCGGCCGGCCTTGACCTCAGGCAGCACGCGCTCGAAGCCGAAGTCAACCGTTTCGCCGGCGGGGCGCTTCTCGGAGGGGGCAGACATCGGCTCAGGTTTACTCATGGGAACCATCGGATTGTACCGCTCAGGCCTACTTGCTGCATCGCGCCACCTGCCGTTGTCCGGGTGCGTGGCGGCGCTTTGCCTCGCGCTGGTCGCGCCGGCGGCGCTCGGGGCACCCTCGTGCGAGGATATCGGCGCGAAAGCGCCCGAAACGCGCTGCGAGGCGCTCACTGTTGGCGGGCGCGAACGGACCTTCCGGATCTACGTGCCGGCGCATCTGGCCGCCGCCGTGCCCGTGCTCTTGGTGCTGCACGGCGGTGGCGGCGGCGGAGCGGGCATGGAGGAACTGACCCAGCACGGTTTCAACCGCCGCGCCGATGAAGCAGGCGCGCTCGTCGTCTATCCGGACGGCGTCGGCCACGGCTGGAACGACGGGCGCAAGGACATGAATTCGCGTGCGGTCAAGGAGGACGTCGACGACGTCGGCTTCCTGCGCGCGCTGGTCGCCTCGCTCGAGAAGCGTTTCCCCGTCGATGCTGCGCACGTCGTCGTGACGGGCATGTCGAACGGCGGCATGATGACCTTGAGGCTCGCCTGCGAGGCGCGCGACGTGTTCAAGGGTTTCGTCGCTGTCGCCGCGAGCTTAGGCGCCGACATCGCGCCCGGCTGCGACGCCGGCGGGATCACCCGCCTCGCGCTCATCGACGGCACCGCGGATCCGATCGTGCCGTGGGCCGGCGGCACGGTGTCCGTGATCGGCTGGACGCGCGGTCGCGTGATCGGCGCCAAGGCGACGTTCGATCACTTCATGGCAGCGGCCAAGTGTGGCGCCGAGCGCGACGATGCGCCGCTCGATCGTGTCGCTGACGATGGCACGCAGCTGACGCTGCACCGCGCGGACGGCTGCCAGGACGGCGCGGACCTGCGCCTCTACGAGATCGACGGGGGCGGGCACACCTGGCCCGGCGGGCGCGCCTACGCGCGCGAGCGGTTCATCGGGAAAGTGAGTCGGGAGCTCGACGCGACGGACGAGACGTGGCGGTTCCTTGGCCTTGCGCCAGAAAAGCCCGCAGGACCGGTGTAAAGAGCGCCGTCTCCGTCAGGAACGCATCGTGGCCGTAGGGCGAGTTGAGCTCGACGAGCTCGGTCTCGACGCCGGCCGACTTCAATAGCTCGGCGATTGCACGCTGCTGCACGAGCGGAAACAAGAGGTCCTCGTGCACGCCGATCACGAGCGCCTTCTCGACTTTGAGGCGAGCGGCCGCGCGCGCGAGGCTCGCGGCGCTCCTGCGGCGGTTCGCGGGATTGCCGTCGGCGAGTACGCCATGGTCGCCAAAATCAAACAGGTCCATCGCCCGCGAGATGAACCAGTACGCCCACGGGTCGAACTGCCGCTCGAACTTCTGCGCGAGGTGCTCGAGCCAGTTCTCGACCTCAAAGGCGGTGCCCGACGGGCGGCCCGCGAAGGGCTCCGTCTGGTCCCGGCCGAAACGCTGCTCGAGCAGCGAGCTGCCGACGTAGGAGAGCACGCCGATCTTGCGGGCCCAGCGCATCGCCTGGCCTACGCCCGGGGCTCCCGGCGCGCCCCGCAGTGCAGCGCCGACGATCTCGCGCTGCAGGCTGCGGGTCGCAACTGCCGCCGCGCTCGCGCCGAGCGCGCCTGAGATCGAGGCGAGGAAGCGCATCCGCCCCGGGAAGATCGCCGCATGCGCGAGCGCCGTCATGCCGCCGAGCGAGGTGCCGACGACGGCGTGCAGCCGGTCTATGCCGAGTGCATCGGCAGCCGCTTGGCTCGCCCGCGCGATGTCCTCGACCCTGAGCTCCGGAAAGGCCTCGCCGTACGGCCGGCCGGTCGAGGGGTCGTTTGAGCCCGGACCGGTGGACCCAAAGCAGCTGCCGAGCGAATTGACCGACAGGATGCAGTAGCGGTCGGTGTCGAAGGCCCGGCCTGGCCCGATCATCTGCTCCCACCAGCCCGGGCTCGGATCCGCCGGGTGGGAGGCCGCGTGCGCGGAGGCGGAGAGCCCGGTGAACAGGAGCACCGCGTTGTCCCGGGCCGGCGTCAGCCGGCCATAGGTCTCGAGGGCAACCTCGGCGCCGACGAGCGTGCCGCCCCCCTGGAGCCCGAAGGGCGAGGGCAACGGCACGCGGCGGGCGCCCGACGGTGAGTCGGGGGGGAAGGCACTCATTTGGGAATCTTCCGCCGATCGGGTTCTGCCGGCTACCGGGCGCCCAAGAACCGATCGTTATGGGTGTATATCCACGAGCGGGACACTCTCGGCGTCTGCCGGCATAATCTACGCCCTCTCACCCGTCCCGCGGCAGGAAGTGGCCATGATTTACGACAGTATTCTCGCGACCATCGGCCGTACCCCGGTCGTTCGCATCAACCGGCTTGGCCCCAAGCACGTGACGATGTACGTGAAGGTCGAGTACTTCAATCCGGGCGCATCGGTCAAAGACCGCCTCGCCATCGGCATCATCGAGGACGCCGAGCGCCGCGGGCTCCTGAAGCCCGGCCAGACGGTCGTGGAGGCCACCTCCGGCAACACCGGCATCGCGCTCGCGCTCGTGTGCGCCGCGAAGGGCTACCCGTTCGTCGCGGTCATGGCGGAGAGCTTCTCGATCGAGCGCCGCAAGATCATGCGTGGCTTCGGCGCGAAGGTGATCCTGACGCCCGCCGCGGAGCGCGGCTCCGGCATGGTCCGCAAGGCCAAGGAGCTCGCCGACAAGCACGGCTGGTTCCTCGCGCGGCAGTTCGAGAACGAGGCGAATCCCGCCTACCACCGCCAGACGACGGGGCCGGAGATCCTGCTCGACTTCGCCGGCAAGCGGCTCGACTACTTCGTGTCCGGTTGGGGCACGGGCGGCACGATCACCGGCGCCGGCCAGATCCTCAAGAAGGCCCGCCCGGACCTCAAGGTCATCATCTCCGAGCCCGCCGGTGCGCGCCTCGTTGCCGGTGCCGAGTTCAAGCCGCACAAGATCCAGGGCTGGACTCCGGACTTCGTGCCGGCGGTGCTCGACCGCGGTGTCTTCGACGACAACGTGCCGGTGACGGACGAGGAGTCGATCGCAACCGCCCGCTCGCTGGCCGCGAAGGAAGGGCTCTTCGTCGGTATCTCCTCCGGAGCCACGTTCGCGGCGGCACTCAAGGTCGCCGAGAAGGCGCCGCAGGGCAGCGTCATCCTCGCGATGCTCCCCGACACCGGCGAGCGCTACCTGTCGACGCCGTTGTTCGAGGGCGTCAACGAAGGCTCCGATCCCGAGCCCGGTGCCTGAGCGTCGCTGGCCGGGCGGCGCTCCCGCCGCCCGGCCACTGTCTCGCGCAGCACGCTCGAGTTCTCGCCGCGCCCGCGCCCGCGGGCCGGCAAATAAGCGCTTGTCAGATCCCGACGCACGCGGCTCAATGGCGCCATGGAAGCCGATTTCGTCGTCGTCGGCGCGGGTGTCGCAGGCTCGGTCGTCGCCGCCGCACTCGCCGCGCCCGGACGTACTGTCGTCCTCATCGAGGAGGGCGAGCGGCGCGAACATCCCTATGCGCGCGTGCCGGCCGGCGCGCTGGTCGCGCCGGCGCGGCGCGTCTCGTCACGGAACGTGGCCTCGGAACCCGATCCCACCGTCGCGGGAAGGCCGCTGCACTGGCGGGCGCCGCGCGGGCTGTGCGCCGGGCGCACGCTCGATGGGCTCGTCTACGGGCGCGGCTTCGCCGCGGAGTACGACGAGTGGGTGGCGCTCGGTGCGGCGGGATGGAGCTACGCCGACGTCGAGCCCGTGTTCCAGCGCCTCGAGGCGGGCGATGGCGAGGCGAGCCCGGGCATCGCGCAGACGACGGCTGGCGATGCGTACCCACTGACGGCGGCGTTTCTGGACGCCTGCACGCGCAACGCCGCGGCCGTCCCGCCGGGCGAGGCACGAATGCGCTCGGCGGAAGCGGCGCGACTCATGCTCCGCGACGGTCGACGCGAGACCCCGGCGGACCTCTGGCTCCGGCCGCGGCTCAGGGACCGGGAAATCCAGCTCCTGACGCGCACGCGCGTGCTGGCGCTGCAGCTCGATGGCCGCCGCTGCATCGGCGTGCTCGCGCGCCGCGACGGGCAGGAGCTGCAGGTACGCGCCCGCGCCGAAGTGCTGCTCGCCGCGGGCGTGTTCGGCTCGCCGAAGCTCCTGATGGTGTCCGGGATCGGGCCGCCCGGGCTCCTCGAGAGCGCGGGCATCTCGCTCAGGCACGCGCTCCCCGGCGTCGGCGGAAACTTGAGCGACCATGCCGCCGTCAGCGTCGCGGCGCGAACCCGGGTCGAGGGGATTGCACGGCGCGATCGCGCGGTGCCAGGTGCGCTGCTCGGATACCTGCGGTGGCGCGCGAGCCGTCGCGGACCGTTCGCGTTGCCATCGGTGCTCGCGACCGGCTGGGCGGCCTCGGCCGGTGCGGCCGAGGCTGATATCGGGATTACGCTGACACCGGCGGCGCTATTGCACTCGGGCGGTGATGAATCCTTGAGCGCCGAGCAGGGGCTCACGCTCACCGTCCACGGCCGGCGGCCGCGCTCGCGCGGCCGGCTGCGACTGTCGGGCAGCGGCCTCGACGATCCGCTCAAGATTGAGCACCTGCTGCTGGCGGATCCCGACGAGATGCGGATCCT
The DNA here is from genome assembly GCA_025356075.1 of Pseudomonadota bacterium. Classification (GTDB taxonomy): domain Bacteria; phylum Pseudomonadota; class Gammaproteobacteria; order Steroidobacterales; family Steroidobacteraceae; genus CAIKZZ01. The sequence continues at coordinate 281,325 of JANXUT010000068.1, forward strand.
CTGCGACGGCACGCGATTGGCGCGAAAGCTCTGCGCGACCGCGCCGCTCGAGGCGCTGGTCGCGGCGGAGCTTGAGCCTGGCGAATCGCGCACGAGCGAGGCGGAATTCGCCGACGCGATCCGCCGATCCGCGCGGCCGCTCGGCCACGCCGGTGGCACGTGCCGGATGGGCGCGGTGGGTGACCCGGATGCGGTCGTCGACCCGAAGCTCAAGGTTCACGGTATCCGCGGTCTCAGGGTGCTCGACGCCTCGGTGATGCCGCGGATGCCGAGCGGCAGCCCCGGTGCCGCGGCAATCATGGTGGCCGCGCGCGCGGCCGAGTTCATTCGCGAGGAACGATGAAGCCCCGTTACGACTGCTCGAAGTGCCCTGGCTACTGCTGCTCCTACGATCGCATCCCGGTGAGCGACTTCGACATCGCGAGGCTCGCCCGGCACTTCGAGATCCCGCCCGCCGTTGCGCGAGAGCGCTTCACCTATCACCACCAGAGGAAGGACATCGACGAGAACGTTCTTCGGCACCACAAGGACCACGTGTTCAAGTCGGTGTGCCAGTTCTTCGATCGCGACGAGCGGCGCTGCACGGTGTATGCGGCCCGGCCGAACGTGTGCCGCCGCTACCCGAGTGGCGCGAGCTGCGGCTACTACGACTTCCTGCTGTTCGAGCGCGAGCAGCAGGGGGACGAGGAGTTCATCCCCTCGGCGTGAGGCGCGCGGCCGCGCGGTGCCTAGGCCCGCACCTTGCGCTCGTAGCCGATGCCCTCGAGGCGCTTCAGGTACCTCGCCCAGCGCTCCTCGAAGCCGGCACCGAGCTCCCTCAGGTACTTCCACGTGAAGAGCCCGGTGTCGTGGCCGTCGTCGAACACCAGGCGAACGGCGTAGTGGCCCACGGGATCGACGCGCGTGATCGCGACGTTCTCCTTGGCGATCTGCAGCACGTCCTGGCCGGGCCCGTGGCCCTGCACTTCGGCGGAGGGCGAGTGGGCCCTGAGGTACTCAAAGCTGAGCGCGTAGCAGGGGCCGTCCGGGAAAGCGACTTCGAGCACGCGCGAAGCGCGGCGCAACCGGATCTCGGTCGGCGCGCTGTCGCCAGATGGCGTCAGTTGGGACATTTTTTGCTGGGATTTTGTGGGCTAGCGCGCGACAAGCTACTCGCAGACTCGGCAAAATGGAACGGGTCGGGCCACCCGTGCCCGGATTGAGGCAGCGCCATGACGAGACTCCTGAACGCCCGCTATCCGCTCCTGGCAGCGTTCGTGCTGCTCGCCTGCCAGCCGGCGCTCGCGGCCACGGCGCCGGTCGCGGACGACGATGAGGAGGAGCAGGAGCCGTGGAACGCGCGCTGGTCGCTCGAAGGCGCGGTCGAGGTCGACCAGCAGAGCAATCGGGGTCTCGACGCCGCGGTCGGCTATGCGGTGACGCCGACGACGAGCGTGCGCTTCGCCGGCAACTCGACGGCGTTCTCGCCAACGCTGTCGAACGGCTTTCACTCCAATGGCGTCGAGATCGGCGGCGCCCACGACTTCAAGCACTTCTCATTGAGCGGCGCGATCGGCCGCTGGCAGGACTCCGACATCCTGACGGCGACCGAAGGGAAGCTCGGTCTCGACCTGCGCTCGAAGCGCTGGTCGATGGGCCTCACCGGCATGTACCGGCGCTCGAGCTTCGAGCCGCTCACGATCAATACCCCGCTCACGCTCGAGGACGGGACGTCGCTGCCCGAGCCCGCGGTGTCGACCTGCAAGCTCAACAATACGGGCTTCGGCGCGCACGGCGACTACGCTGGCCAGATCTGGAGCGCACGCGCGAGGTTCCAGGGCTATCAGTACAAGGCGGCCGACTGCACCTTCAGTAACCTCACCGGCCTCGACGTTCGCTCTCATCTCGTCAAGGACGTGTTCGTGGTGGTCGAAGCGACGCTGGTCGACCAGCTGGAGACGATTGGCGTGCGCCGGATCGGCCGCGAGAACACGCTCTTGTCGTCCGAGTTCGGCGGCGGCGCGAGCTGGCGCCACCAGGACTTCATCGTCAGCCTCGACTACACGCGCCAGGCCGAGTACTTCAGCGGCGCGAGCTCGGACACCCTGACCGCGACCGGCACCGCCGACATGGGCCATAACTCAGGCGTCGACCTCGTGCTCGGATACACGCGCGGCAACACCGTGTCGGAAGGCGCGTTCGTCGGCTTCGTGGTGCGCGCCCACTTCTGAGGCGCGCCCGCTACAGGATGTAGCGGCTCAGGTCCTCGTTGCGGGCGAGCGCGCCGAGCGTCGCCTCGACGTACGCGGCATCGACGACGACCGTCGTGCCGCTCCGGTCCGCCGCCTCGAATGACACGCCGTCGAGCAGCCGTTCCATGACGGTGTGCAGGCGCCTCGCGCCTATGTTCTCGCTCTGCTCGTTCACCTGGAAGGCGACCTCGGCGAGGCGCCTGACCCCGTCCTTGGTGAATTCGATCGTGACGCCCTCGGTCGCGAGCAGTGCCTGGTATTGCCGGCACAGGCTCGCATCGGGCTCGGTCAGGATCCGGACGAAGTCCTCGACTTTCAGCGAATCGAGTTCGACGCGGATCGGAAACCTGCCCTGCAGCTCGGGGATCAGGTCCGAGGGCTTCGACATGTGGAAGGCGCCGCTCGCGATGAACAGCATGTGGTCGGTCTTGACCATGCCGTACTTGGTGTTGACCGTCGAGCCCTCGACGAGCGGTAGGAGGTCGCGCTGCACGCCCTCGCGGGACACGTCCGCCCCGTGGGTCTCGCCGCGCCTCGCGATCTTGTCGATCTCGTCGATGAACACGATGCCGTTCTGCTCGGCGTTCTCGACCGCGAGGATCTTGATCTCCTCCTCGTTGATCATCTTGGCGGCCTCCTCGTCGACGAGGAGCTTCAGCGCCTCGCGGACCTTGAGCTTCCTGGTGCGCGTCCGGCCGGTGCCGATGTTCTGGAAGAGTGACTGCAGCTGCTGCGACATCTCCTCCATGCCGGGCGGCGCCATGATGTCGACGCCGGGTACCGACGCCTTGAGCTCGATCTCGACCTCGCGGTCATCGAGCGCGCCCTCGCGCAGCATCTTCCTGAATTTCTGCCGCGACTCGAGGTCGCGCGGCGTGTCGTCGCTCGCGGCGCGTTCGAAGCCCGCCGAGCGCGGGCGCGGCAGCAGCACATCGAGCAGACGCTCCTCGGCGGCATCGGCGGCCCGGTGGCGAACCTTGTGCATCTCCTCGCCGCGCGTGACGGTGACGGCGATGTCGATGAGGTCCTTGATGATCGAGTCGACCTCGCGGCCGACATAGCCGACCTCGGTGAACTTGGTCGCTTCGACCTTGATGAAGGGCGCGCGCGCGAGCCTGGCGAGGCGTCTGGCGATCTCGGTCTTGCCGACGCCGGTCGGCCCGATCATCAGGATGTTCTTCGGCGTGATCTCGGCGCGCAGCGGCCCGTCGACCTGCATGCGGCGCCAGCGATTCCTGAGCGCGATCGCAACCGCGCGCTTCGCCGCGGCCTGGCCGACGATGTGCTTGTCCAGTTCCTGGACGATCTCACGCGGGGTCATCTGCGACATGCGGGTCCTAGCGCTCCGGCAGCTGCTCGAGCGTGAAGTTGCGGTTGGTGTAGATGCAGATATCGGCGGCGATGCCGAGCGCGCGCTCGACGATCGCGGCGGCGCCGAGCGTGGTGTTGTCGAGGAGCGCGCGCGCCGCGGCGAGCGCGAACGGGCCGCCGGAGCCGACCGCCATCAGCGAGTTCTCGGGCTCGATAACATCGCCGTTGCCGGAGATGATGAGCGAGGCCGACGTGTCGGCGACGCAGAGGAGCGCTTCCAGGCGCCTAAGGCTCCGGTCGGTGCGCCAGTCCTTCGCAAGCTCGACCGCCGCGCGCGACAGGTTGCCGTACTTCTCGAGCTTGCCCTCGAAGCGCTCGAACAGCGTGAACGCATCGGCCGTGCCGCCGGCGAAGCCCGCCAGCACCTGGCCACCGTGCAGGCGCCTGACCTTGCGGGCGTTGCCCTTCATGACGGTCGCGCCGAGCGTGACCTGCCCGTCACCGCCCATCGCGACGACGCCCTCGCGCCTCACCGAGAGGATCGTCGTGCCGTGCGGGTCGAATTCCTGTTTCATCGCGGGGTGCCTTCAGCGGGTGCGGCGGCGGGCGCGTGGATGGGCCTGGTCATAAACACGCGCGAGGTGCTGGAAGTCGAGGTGCGTATAGATCTGGGTCGTCGAGATATTGGCGTGCCCGAGGAGTTCCTGCACGCCGCGCAGGTCCTGGCTCGACTCGAGCAGGTGCGTCGCGAACGAATGCCGGAAGAGGTGGGGATAGGCCTTCACGTCGAGTCCGTTGCTGCGCGCCCACGCACCGACCCTGAGCTCGACCGCGCGGGCGCCGAGGCGGCGCCCCTTGCGGCCGACGAACACGGCCCTGTTGTCGGGCTCGACGAGGCCAGCCCGGAGCTTAAGCCACTCGCGCACGGCGACGAGCGCCTGCGCCCCGACCGGCACGATCCGCGTCTTCGATCCCTTGCCGAGTACCCGCACCGTCCGGTCATTGAGGTCGATGTCGGGAAGATCAAGGCCCACGAGCTCGGCCAGCCTGAGGCCGCTCGAATAGAAGAGCTCCATGATGGCGCGGTCGCGCACCAGCATCGTGGCGGCCTCGCCCGTCGGTGCCGCCGCCTCGCCCCGGCCGCCTTCGAGCAGCCGTGTCATCCGGTCGACGTCGAGTGCCGGCGGCAGGCGTTTTGAGGCCTTCGGCGCGCGCACCTCGGCGGCGGGGTTGCGGGTGAGGACCGCCTCGCGGATCAGGTAGCCGAAGAAGCCCCGGAGCGCGGATAGCTGCCGCTGGATCGAGCGGGGGTCGAGGCCGCCGCGGTGCGAGGCGGCGGCGAACTGGCGGATGTGGTTCTCATCGAGTTCCTGCCAGCGCTTGAGGCCCGCGCGACGGCACCAGGCGGTGAACGCCGCCAGGTCGCGCCGGTAGGCGCTCGCGGTATGGGGGCTCAGGCGTCGCTCGACGCCGAGTACCTCGAGCCAGCGAACGATCAGCGCCTGCTGCTCGGCGTCCTCGTCGGGCGGGTCGGTGGCCGCGCCCGCGGCCGCCTCAGGCGGGTCGATCCGCCGTGGCATCGAGGGCGGCGGCGATCAACTCGCCGATGCGCGCGAGGTAGTCCGTGCTCATGGTCGGGTTGAAGTGATCGACGTCGGGCGAGCCGATCGCCATGAGGCCGAGATCGCCGCTGGCGCCGAGCGGCACGAGCGCGACCGAGCCGATGGTCGTATCGGCGGAGGGGAACAGGTATTCGCGCTGCTGGTCGCGCACGCGCCCGCAGCGCGGGCGGCCGGAGGCGTAGAGCGACTCAAAGCTGCGAAGACCCGGGTCCTCGGCGCTCGCGATCCTGAGGTAGCGCTGCTCCAGCGCCTTGAGCTCCGCGTCGCCCCGCGTCAGCACGATGACGAACTCGCGCACGCCGAAGTCCTCGCGCAGGCTCGCCTCGATCGTCGCGAGGCGCTTGGCGGCGCTGCGCGCCCGGATGAGGCGCTTCGCCAGCAGCTGGATCTTCTCGGCCAGCGCATCGTTGGCGTGGCCATTCTCGACCAGCGTCTTCAGCCGCAGCTCGATCTCGCGGGTGCGCTCGCGCAGCACGTCGACCTGGCGTTCCACCAGCGAGACCGTCGAGCCGTCGCCGCGCACGTGCGGGAGCCGCAACTGCGCGAGCAGTGCCGGATGCTGATCGAAGAAGTCGGCGTGGCTGGCGAGGAAGGCGGCGACGGAGGCCTCGTCCGTCCGGGCGGGCTTCGCGGCGCTCGCCTTCGGGTCGAGCTTCGGCTGCGGGTTGGTCATAGATCGGTGTGTCCTTCGAAGACGGTTGCAGTGGGACCGGTCAGCCAGATCGGCGCATCGACACGCTGCCATTCGACCGCGAGGCGCCCGCCCGGCACGTCGACCTCGACCTCGGCGTCGAGCCAGCCGCGCTGCCGGCCGACCGCCACCGCGCCGCAGGCGCCGGTACCGCACGCCTGCGTCTCGCCGACCCCGCGTTCGTGGACCCTGAGGCGCACGTGCGAGCGCGTCACGATCTCCAGGAACTCGACGTTGGTCCGGCGCGGAAACTGCGGATGATTCTCTACTGCGGGACCGAGCCTGTCCACCGGCGCGGTCGCGACCGAGTCGACGCGAATCACCGCGTGCGGGTTGCCGATCGACACCGCACCGATCTCGAGCGGCGTGCCGCCGACATCGAGGCGATAGGTCGCGGCGGCGGCCGCCGCCGTGAACGGCAGCGACTCGGGTGCGAAGTTCGGCACGCCCATCGCGACCGAGACGAGCCCGCTCGGGAGGATCCGCGCGTGCACGAGCCCGGCGGGGCTGTCGAGGGTGATGTCGCCCGACTCAAGCCCGCGGCGGCGTGCGACGAGCGCCGCGAGGCAGCGCGCGCCGTTGCCGCACTGCTCGACCTCGGTACCGTCGGCGTTGAAGATCCGGTAGTACGCGGCGGTGTCCGCGCGCCGGGCCCGGCCGAGCACCAGCGCCTGGTCAAAGCCGATGCCGGTGCGCCGGTCGGCGAGCGCCTTGAGCTGCGCGCTCGAGGGCCCCGCGTCGCTATCTGGCGCGTCGAAGACGATGAAGTCGTTGCCGAGGCCGTGCATCTTCACGAAGTCGAGCCGCATGCAGCGATGATAGCGTGCCGCGAGTGGGTCTATCATGACGGCCCGACCCCAAGGATCCCGCACATGGTGCACAGGCTCAGCAGGCGACTCCCGACCCGCATCGGCCGCCTGGCAAGGCTGCTCCTGGCCGCGGCGCTCGCGACGGCCGCATCCACCGCCACCGCCCGTTCGCCGGCAACGCCCTACGTCTACGCGCACCACGCGGTCTCGACCTCGATCGGTTCCGCACAGGCCTCCTTCGACCGGGGACTCACGCTCCTCTACGCCTACCAGGAAGAGGAGGCGGAAAGGGCATTCCGCGAGGCGGCCAAGCTCGATCCGACGCTGGCGATGGCCTGGTGGGGCATCGCGCTCAGCCTTGGCCCCGACATCAATAGCGGCCCCGGCGCCGCGACGACGCTGAAGGCGGCGAAAGCGATCGCCCGGGCGCGCCTGCTCGCGAGGCGACGCGCGACCCCCGCCGAGCGCGACTACATCGAGGCACTCGCCGCGCGCTACAGCGAGGCGCCGGCTCCCGACTTCGACGCGCTTGCGCTCGGCTACCGGGATCGCATGCGCGAGCTGGCCAAGCGCTACCCCCACGATCCGGATGCGGCCGCACTCTTTGCCGAGGCCTTGATGGACGTGCATCCGTGGCGCCTGTGGACGGCAGAGGAGGCGCCGGTCGAGGGCACGCTCGAGCTCGTGGCCGTGATCGAGGCGGGGCTCCGGGAGCACCCGGCGCACATCGGCCTCATGCACTACTACATACACGCGGTCGAGGCGAGTAGCGCACCTGGCCGGGCGCTCGCCGCGGCGCGAGCGCTCGCGGCGATGAGCTTCGAGCCCGCGGCATCGCACCTCGTGCACATGCCGGCGCACACTTTCCTGCGCGTCGGCGACTGGCCGGCGGCGGTTAATGCGAACGAGCACGCCATGCATCACGCGCTCGACTTCCGGGTCAGCCTGGATCCCGCGACCGAGCGCGCCTGCGCGCACTGCCTCGGCTTCCTGGCCTACGCCTACGCGATGGAAGGCAACTACGCGGGCGCCATCGGCGCGGCGCAAGTGCTCGAGAAGATCGACGACGAGCCGTCCGGGCGCATCGGGGTGCTCGCGCGCTTCCGGCGCTTCGGGGAGTTGCTGGCAATCCCTGAGCCCGCCGCCGAAACGAAGAAGAAGGACGCCAGCAACCCCCATGTCGTCCGCGCGCTGTGGCACTACGGCCGCGGACTCGCGCGGCTCGGTACGGCCGATGCGGTGGCCGCGGCCGCTGAGCTCGAGCTCGAGCGCCAGGAGGCGGCGCTTGCTCCGCCCGCGCCCGTCTTTCCGGTGGACCGGCCGGACGTCGAGCACGTCCACGACAACATCGATGCGGCACTCGATGCGGCCGACCTCAAGATTGCGGAGGACCTGCTCGCGGCGCGCCTCGCACTCGCACGGGGCGAGACGGCGGCGGCGCTCGCGGGCTTGCGCGCCGCGGTCGAGGTCCAGGACCACGCGCAGTACTCGGAGCCCCCGGCCTGGTACTACCCGGCGCGGGAAACGCTCGCCGCGGCGCTCGAGAAGACCGGCGCCCTCGACGAGGCCGTGACGGTGCTCAGGGAGTGCCTGCGGCGCGCGCCGCACGATGCGCGCGCGACACTCGCCTTGAGGCGCATGCTCGCCGCAGGTGGCCACGGGCGCGAGGCGGCGGCGCTCGATGGCGAAATCGCGATGGCGCAGGCGCGGGCCGATGCGCCACTCGAGGATGAGAGGCTCTGAGCGGCGACCTCAGGCGACTTCCGCGAGCGGCAGCAACGGTGGCAACGGGCAGCGCACGAGCGCCGCGACGGCGCGCAGCATCTCTGCTTCCTCCGGCTGCAGGATGCCATCGTGCAGCACCGTCCGACCGAGCGCATCGAGCAAGAGGTCCTTGCCGGCGGGCGCGAGGTCCCTGAGGCGCGCGAGTGCCGCGGTGAGCTCGGCTGGCCAGCTCGAATCATCCGGCTCGCGATACTCCGGGCGCTCGCGCGGCAGCAGTGCCGCGAGTCCCCGTTCGTAGGCACGCCGCGCCGTCGTGCCATCGGTCGCGCCACGCCGCGCGATGACGGCGAACAAGATGCCGAGCTCCCTGGCGCACGCATCCAGAGCGAGGGCGCCGGGGCGCACCACCGGCTCGACCTGGTCCGTGAGGTAGCGCGTCGCGAGTGCGCCGAGCAGGAAGTCGAGCGCGTAGGTGTGCCCCTCGACCTTGCCGAGCTCATTGGTCAGCTTCACGAGCGCGCGGCGGCGCTCATCGGGCAGCGAGCGCAGCACCGGCAGCGCGCGCTGCAGGAGCGGCAGGTACTGGACGACCGGCGTGCGGGCGAGGAACCCGCCGAGCGCCGTGACCGCGCGGGCGACCTCGACGCCGAGCGCCGCGGCGATGAGCTCGAGCTGCTTGGCGCGGACGTCCGGGGCGCTTGAGAGTGCGACCGCGAGCCACAGGCACGTCGCGGTTGAGCTGCGCGCCAGCGCCTGCTCGAGCTCCGGCGGCAACGCGGCGCGCAGCGCCGCCGCATAGCGCACCGCGTCGAGGCCCGGGTTGCCGACTCGCTCGCTGAGGCCAGGCGCAGTGGCCGCGCCCGCCGCCCCGCCGCCGCGGGCAGGCGCGAGCGGCGAGGCCTCGACCGTCGCGGCGCCCAAGTCCTCCGGCTCCTCGAGCACGGCGAGATCGAAGCGCGGATCGAGCGCGCGGATCCGCGCGGCGAGCGGCGGATGTGTCGCGAACACCCGCTCGTGCGCCGGCGCGATGAACAGGTGCGCGAGATCCTCGCCCTCCGGCGTCGCGAGCGTCGACCCCGTCGTCGAGCGGCCGATGCGCACGAGCGCGTCTCTGAGGCAGCCGGGATCGCGCGTGAACTGCACGCTCGAGGCATCGGCGAGGAATTCGCGTTGCCGGCAGATCGCCGCCTGCAGCAGCCGCCCGAGCAGGACGCCGAGGTAGCCAAGCGCCATGATCACCGCCGCCACCGCGATCAGCGGGCCCGCGCGGCGACCGAAGCGAAAGCCGCGGATCACGTAGCGGGCGACGATCGCGATGACGAGCAGGCCGAACAACGGGCCGATGAGGCGCGTGTTGAGGCGCATGTCGCCGTTCAGGATGTGGCTGAACTCATGGCCGATGACGCCCTGCAGCTCGCTTCGTCCGAGTCGCTCGAGCGCGCCGTGCGTGACGCTGATGGCGGCGTCGGCGGGCGCGAAGCCCGCCGCGAACGCGTTGATGCCGGGTTCCTGCTCGAGGACGTAGACCTCCGGGACCGGCATGCCGGCCGCGATCGCGAGTTCCTCGACGACGTTCAGGAGCCGCTGGCGCTTCGGATCCTGCGTCTCGTGCGTGACCTTGACGCCACCCATCGCGACGGCGACGGCGCTGCCGCCGCTGCGCAGCTGCGCAATGCGGTGCAGCGAGGCGAACGTCGTGACCGCGAGCACCACGAGGGCCGTGAGCACGAGCACGCCCGGGTGTGACATGACGCGGTCGGAGTAGCCCTGCGGGGAGTAGACATCGCTGCTCGCGAAGCTGTAGGCGATCGCGACCACCCAGGTGATCGCGACGACCACGGCGGCGACCGCGATGCCGTAGGCGATCAGCAGGCGCCGCGTGCGGGCGTGCGCGGCCGCCTCGGCGGCGAAGAAATCCATCTCAGCCGAACTTGACCTGCGGGGCGGCGCGCTTCTCGGCCGATTCGATCTGCAGCATCGTGCCCGGCGTGAACGCGAACATGCCGGCGAGCAGCGTGTTCGGAAATACCTCGCAGCTGTTGTTGTAGGCGAGCACGGCGTCGTTGTAGGCCTGTCGGGCGTAGCTGACGCGGTTCTCGGTCGAGGTCAGTTCCTCCATCAGCTGCGACATCGTCTGGCTTCCCTTCAGGTCCGGGTAGGACTCGACCACCGCGAGCAGCCGGCCAAGTGCACCGCCAAGCGCTCCGTCGGCGCTCGCGAGGCCCTGGATGGCGGCGGCGTTGCCGGGATCGGCCGCGGCGCTCTTGAGCCCGGCGAAGGCGGAGTTGCGCGCCGCGATCACCGCTTCAAGAGTCGTGCGCTCGTGCGCGAGGTAGCCCTTGGCGGTCTCGACCAGATTTGGAATGAGGTCGTAGCGACGGGTGAGCTGCACATCGATCTGCGCGAACGCATTCTTGTAGCCGTTGCGGCCGGCGACCAGGCGGTTGTAGATGCCGATCGGGATGGCGAGCAAGAGCGCGATGACGACGAGGGTGACGATCAGGGCCATTTGATTCTCCTGCCGGCGCCAGCCGGCACGCCTATCTAGCACCGCCGCCCGCGCCGCGTCGAGTCGCCCGTCGGTCGCCTGCCGCCGCACCCCTGTCCGGAGGGCCGGGCAGGTCGGACATAAGCCCTACGGCGACACCCGCTGGCTGCGGCGGTGGCCCGCTGGGGCCCGGGCGGGTACGATGTCGCCCCCCTCGGAACCGCCGCGCCCATGAAATCCGCTCCCCGCATCGGCTTCGTCAGCCTCGGCTGCCCGAAGGCACTCGTCGATTCGGAACGAATCCTGACGCAGCTGCGCGCCGAGGGCTACGACGTGGCACCCACTTACGAGCAGGCCGACCTCGTCGTCGTCAACACCTGCGGCTTCATCGACGATGCGGTGCACGAATCGCTCGAGACGATCGGCGATGCGCTCGAGCGCAACGGCAAGGTCGTCGTCACGGGCTGCCTCGGTGCGAAGCCGGAGACCATCCGCGCGCGTCACCCGCGCGTCCTTGGCATCACGGGCCCCCATGCCTACGAGGAAGTGCTCGGGCACGTGCACGCGCACCTGCCGCGGCCGCACGACCCGTTCATGGATCTCGTGCCGCCGCAGGGCATCCGCCTGACGCCGCGCCACTACGCGTACCTGAAGATCTCCGAGGGCTGCAATCACCGCTGCAGCTTCTGCATCATTCCCTCGATGCGCGGCGACCTCGTGAGCCGGCCGATCACCCACGTCCTCAACGAAGGGATCCGATTGCTGAACGCAGGGGTGCGCGAACTTCTCGTGATCTCCCAGGACACGAGCGCCTACGGCGTCGACGTGCGCTACCGGGCCGAGCAGTGGGGCTCGCGCGAGATAAAGACGCGCTTCCTCGATCTTGCGCGCGAGCTAGGTGCCATTGCGAGCGAGCGGGGCGCGTGGGTGCGGCTCCACTACGTCTACCCGTATCCGCACGTCGATGACGTGATCCCGCTGATGGCGAGCGGTGCGGTGCTGCCCTACCTCGACATCCCGTTCCAGCACGGCAGCCCGCGGATACTGAAGCTCATGAAGCGCCCCGCACACGCCGAGAACACGCTCGCGCGCATCCACGCGTGGCGGCGCGAGTTGCCGGGGCTTGCCATCCGCAGCACCTTCATCGTCGGATTCCCGGGCGAGACGGAAGCGGAATTCCAAATGCTGCTCGATTGGCTCGAGGAGGCCGAGCTCGATCGCGTCGGCTGCTTCAAGTACTCGCCCGTCGATGGCGCGAGCGCGAACGGGTTGCCGGGCGCGGTGCCGGAGGAGCTCAAGGACGAGCGCTACAAGCGCTTCATGGAAGCGGCTGCGCGCATCAGCACGCGGCGCCTCGCAGGGCGCGTCGGCACGCGCACGCGCGTGCTCATCGACTCGATCGAGGGCAGCGGGCGGGCGCGCACGGCCATCGCGCGTAGCTACGCGGATGCGCCTGAGATCGACGGGACCGTGCGGATCAGGAGCGGCGCCGCCGCGCTGAAAGTCGGTGAGTTCGCGGACGTCGAGATCACCGGCGCCGACACCTACGACCTGAAGGCCCGCCTCGCCCGCTGACGCGTTCGCCGCCTCAGCGGGCGGGATTGAGCGCCTCGAAGGCCAGCTTGCACTTGCTGCTGACATCCCAGGCCTGGATGAACGCGAAGTGCCGCGCCGGTACCTCGAGCGTCGACTCGATGTCGAACTCACCGTACGTGACCACGATGTCGCCGAGCTCGGAGCCGAGGCGCCTCGCGACGCGCACCGCGGCGAGCCCGGTGCCCGCCAGCGGATCGGCCGCCGGCTTGATCGCCTGGCCGTCGCGCGGCGGGCTGCCGGCGTAGAGCAGGCGCGCATCGCTCGCGAGGTATTCTTTGAGCGCCTTCGCGCGGCCCTTCTGGCGCCACAGGTCGGTGAAGTCGACCGCGCAGTCATGCTGGGTACCGCTGCGGCTGTCGAGATTGCGCAGCCGCGGCTTCACGTCGAGGTGCCGCGGCAGGTCCGTCTCCGCGACCGGGTAGGGCACGCCGCCGTCGAGCACGACCCGCCAGCTGCCGTTGTTCTCGAGCCACCAGACGGTGAAATAATGCCCCGACTGCTCGGGACGATCGTTGGTCGAGTGCGCCCACGAGCTGAACGGCCCGCTCGTCCAGCCGAAGTCGTGCAGCCGCGACATCGTCGCGAGGTCCGGGCGCCAGCGCAGCGGCGCGCCGGGCGCGGGGCCGCTCTCGACGGTGCCGCGCGCCGGCGTCGGGCCGGGCGCCAGGATCACCGCGCTGTCGGCGAGGTACTCGAGGAATGCCGCGCGCGTGCCGCGATCGATCGCCGCCTGCCCGAAAGCAAGCTCGCGATCAACGAGCGTCTGCGCCGTCGCCGTCGCCGTCGCCGGCTCCGCGCCCTGTGCGGTCGCGATTGCGAGCGTGCCGCCGCCAAGCGCCATGCACCGGAGCCAAGTCCGCCACCCCGATACTGATCGATTGCTCACGGTCTTCCCCTCAAGGCGCCGGCAGGCTCGAAAGAATGCCGAGGCGCAAATCCTTGAATCGCGGCGCGAAGCCGAGCTCATCCCGAATCCGGCTCGAGTCGATGCGCCGTGATTCGGTCAGGTACGACCAAAGTCCCGGCGAGACGGCCTTCTCCGCCTCGGCCCGCGACACGAGCGCCGGCGCCGGCAGCCCCGTCAGCGTCGCGACCCGCTCGAAGTATTCGGTCATCGTCGCGGGGTTGCCGTCGGAGACATTGTAGATACGCTCGACCGCGCGCGGTGCACTACCCGCGAGGAGAAGTGCGGCGACGAGATCATCCACGTGGATACGGCTCGAGTAGCCCGCCTCGGCGTGCCGGATCATCGGCTCGCCGCGCTTCAGGCGCTCGATCGGCAGCCGACCCGGGCCGTAGATGCCGGGTGTGCGCACGATCGTCCAGCCGACGCCCTGGCGCTCGCACCACTGCGTGAGGCTCGTCTCGGCATCGACGCGGCGGCGGGCGCGATCGGTCGAGGGGTTCACCGGCGTCGTCTCGTCGATCAGCACCGAGCCCGTGTTGCCATAGACGCCGGTCGTGCTCACGTAGACGATGCGCGCGGGCGGCGCCGGCAGGAGCGCGAGGAAGCGCTTCAGCCGCGGGTCGAGGACGCCGGTCGCGGGCGGCGGAACGAGATAGAACACGACCGACGGCGTGCCGAAGCCGCGCGGCAGGGCGCTCTCGGCGACGTCGAGATCCCAGACGACGGCGTCGATGCCCTGCGCATCGAGCTGCTCGGCACTCGCCTCGGAGCGCGTGAGGCCGACCACCGGGCCGCGCGGCAGGAGTCCGCGCGCGAGGCGCACGCCGACGTATCCACATCCCGCGACCAGGTATCGTGCCGTCATCGCCATGGGCGGCATTCTAGGCTGAATGCAGGCACACTGGGCCCGGATGCGCATCACCCTTCGGCCGCAAAACCGGGTTCTGGAGCTATCAGCCGGGCAGACCGTGCTCGAGGCGGCGCTCGCTGCCCACGTCAACCTGCCGCACAGTTGCAAGGGCGGCAACTGCGGCTCGTGTCGCGCGCGACTCGTCGAGGGACGCGTCCACTACCCGCGTGGTCGGCCGCTTGGCCTCACGGCGGAGGATGCCGCGGCAGGTTACGTGCTCCTCTGCCAGGCGGTGCCGGACGGCGACCTCATCGTCGAGGCGCGCGAGATAAGGCGCGTCACCGACGTCGAGATCAAGAGCCTGCCGTGCCGGGTCGAGCGCCTCGAGCCGATGGCGCCCGACGTGATGGCGGTGTTCCTGCGTCTGCCGGTCGTCGAGGACTTCAGGTTCCGCGCCGGCCAGTACCTCGACGTGATGCTGCCGGGCGGCCGGCGCCGCAGCTTCTCGATCGCATCCCCGCCACACGATGCGGGGCTCATCGAGCTGCACGTGCGGCGCGTGACGGGCGGGGAGTTCACCGTGCAGGTGTTCGATTCGCTGAAGCCCGGTGCGCTCCTCAGGATCGAAGGTCCGATGGGCCAGTTCGTCTACCGCGATCCACCGCCGGACGAGGAGCCCGGGCCTGCGATCCTGATCGCTGGCGGCACGGGCTTCTCGCCCGCCAAGTCCATCATGCGGCACGTGCTCGAGACGGGCAGCCGGCGGCCACTCTTTCTATATTGGGGCGCGCGCCACGAGGTCGACCTGTACGAGGACGCGTGGGTGCGCGAGCGCGTCGCGCGCTTCCCGTCGTTTCGTTATGTGCCGGTGCTCTCGGCGCCGGCGGGCGGCGAGGCGGCGAAGTACCGCACCGGGCTCGTGCACGAGGCGGTGCTCGAGGACTTCGCGGAGCTCGGCAGCGCCGAGGTATACGCGGCCGGGCCACCGGCAATGATCGCGGCGCTGCGCGCCTCGCTCCCCGCGCGCGGCTTGCCGCCCGGCCAGCTCTACTTCGACTCGTTCGAATACGCGCCCGACGCGCTCGCGAAGCTGCCGAGGCAGTAGCGCGCTCAGCGCCGCGGCAGGCCGAAGCGGCGCTGGCGCACGCGCGGCAGGTCCGAGCGCTTGCCGGTGGCGAGCGCGATGCCGCTTCGCAGCAGCTGGAGCGCATGCTCGGGCTCGCCGAGCTCGGTCACGAGATCGGCGAGCAGCTGCGCGGTCTCGGCGCGCGGCCGGATCGACATGCTGGTCTCGAGGTAGCTGCGCGCCTTGCCGTAGAGCTCCGCGCGCAGGCAGAGCCGCGCGCAGGCGACGAGGAGCGCCGGATCCTCGCGGCGCGCGCGCAGCCAGCCCTCGGCGATGCGCAGCCGCTCAAGCGGCTCGCCGCCGCCGAGTTCGCCGAAGAGGAGCACCGCCGCCTCGTGCCAGTTCGCATCGAGGAGCTCGCGCAGCGCGACCGCGGCCTGCTCGGGCTGCTCGAAGCGCACCAGCCCGCGGGCGTAGGCGACGACGACGCCGGGGCGACGCCGCGCGGCGCGCGTGGCGTCGCCCCACACGGCATTGAGCGCGGTCAGCCCGCCCTTCTCGGTCGCGGCCTTCAGCATGTCGCCGTACAGCGTGTCCATGATCTCATCGACCGCCGATGCCGGAATGCCGCGCGCCGCGCGGAGCCTCGGCTCCAGCTGCTTGAGCAGATCGAACTCACCGCGCAGCCGGTAGACGCGCGCGAGCAGCAGGAGCGCGTGCGGGTTGAGCTCGCCCAGCCGGCCGAGCGAGGTGAGCGCCTCGAGCGCCGCGTCGGTGTTGCCGTCCTTGAGATTCATCTCGGCGACCGTGATCAGCACCGGCGCCGGGTCGTGACCTGCCGCCTCGCGCGCGAGCGAGAGCCACGCGTCGCGCCGATCGCGCCGCCCCTGCAGGTCGGCGGCACGGGCCGCGGCGAGGTAGTGGACCGCGGGCAGCGCGCCGTCGCGCGCCGCGCGCGCCAGCGTCACTTCCGCATCCCCCCAGCGGCCGCCGGCCATCTCGAGCAGCCCGCGGTTGAGGTCCTCGCGGGCGCGGCTCTGGCGCTTGGCTATCCGCCCCGCGCGCAGCCGCGCCGGCAGCCGCACCAGCCGCTGGATGCCGTGGAGCGCGAGCAGCGTCAGCAGCACGCAGAGCACGAGCGTCGGCACCGACATCTCGACCAGGTAGCCGCGAAAGCTGATCGCGACATAGCCGTTCTCGGGCAGGAGCGCATTGGCGAGCACCGTGCCGAGCACGAGCGCCAGGACGAGCAGGAGGCTCCGGCTCATTTGGCGACGCGCCGCAGCAGCTTGAGCGATCCGGACACGTCGGGGATGTCGGGGCTCACGCGGCTCGCGGCGAGCGCACCGAGCTCGGCGTCCGCCGCCTGGCCGCGTGCATCGTGTATGTCGAAGTAGCGCCTGAGCCAATCGCGCGAGTCGGCGATGTTGGCGGCGTAGTCGGCATCATCGCCCCGGAGCGCGGCCAGCCGCGCCGCGAACAGGAGCGTCTCGAGGTGGTGGCGACGCACGCCGATTTCCTCCATCGAGACGAGCTGCACGGCGGCATCGCTGACACGGCGGACGGTCACGAGGTCACCGAGGACCCTGAGCTGCTGCCAGGCGCGAGCGAGCCCCGGCGCCTGGGTCGGCTCATCGCCCGGCGGCACGTACTGGTTCTTGATCATGCCGAGCATCGGCAGGTCGCGCACTGTCGTGCCGATGAGGGCGAGGCGGGTGCCAAGCGCGGCGACGTCGGGCACGGGCACCGCGCGCAGCCGCGCGAGATCACGCTCGAGCTCGGCGCGGATTGCGAGCGTCGACGGATCGTTCAGCGTCGCGAGTCGCTCGGCTGCGGCTGCGAAGAGCCGTGCCGCGCCCGCGACGTCGCGCTCGAGGCTGAGCCGGTGGGATGCGAGCTCGACGAGGTGGGCGGCCTCGACCCGCGCGACCGCGCGCTGCGGCGCCTCGATGCGGCCCTCGATCGTGGCGAGGTGCTCGCCCTGCTGCTCGAGGCGTTCCGGCAGCGGCTCGAGGCGTCCGAGCGCCGCGCGGCTCGCCGCCGCCTCGCTCTCAAGCTGGCCGATCGCCGCGCGAATGACCTCGAGATCGCGGCCCGCCATCCGGTCGGCCGTGCGGTCGCGCTCGAGCGCCTGCTCGAAGCCGAGCTCGCGCCAGGCCAGCAGCGCCGTTGCGATGACGGCGATGACCGCGAGCAGGAGCGCGGTCGCGCCCTGCCACAGCGCTCGCACGATGCGACGCTGCTCGCCGCGGCGCCGGTCCGCGTGGCGTTGGTCGTCGGGCGGGCCGCCGGCGTCAGGCGGCAGGGTGTGGTCGGCGTCGGGCATGGCAATCGCCGCGGGCGGCGTCAGGGGTCGCTAGTATGCCGCCGCCATTTGAGCAGTGCATCCACGAGGCCCTGGTCATCGGGTTCGGCAGCGACGACGAATGGCCCGACGAGCCCGATCTGGCGTGCGGCCGCCGCAATGCGCGCGCCGCCCGCCAGGAGCGCCGTCTGCGCGAGCAGCTGGCGGCCCTCCGGGCTCAGGATCTCGTAGAGCGCGCGCAGCAGTTCAGGGCTCGTCGCCGTGACGATGTCGATGAGCCCACGACGCCACTCCTCCTCGACCGCGGCCACCACGCCGGGTACGGGCCGGGCCTGGTGCCGCTCGTAGACCTCGATGTAGCTGACCTGCGCGCCCCGGGCGCGCAGCTCATCGGCCAGGAGCTCGCGTCCGCCGCCGCCGCGCACGATGAGGATCCGCTGGCCCTCGACGTGGCCGAGCTCCGTGCTCGCGAGCAGCGCCTCGCTGTCGAAACCCCGGGTCGGCACGAGCGCGACGCGAAAGCCCGCGTGGTTGAGCGCCGCCGCCGTCGCGGGGCCTACCGCCGCGAGCTTCAAGTCGCGCCGCTCCTCGAGCAGCGACACGCCAAAGCGCACCGCGTTCGCGCTCACGAACACGACCCAGTGAAACCGGTCGAGCGGCCCGAGCGAGGCGCGTTGCGCGGCGCGATCCTCGCGCGGCTTCAACTCGATCGCGGGCAGCCGGTAGACGCGCGCGCCGTAGTCGGCGAGGCGCCGTGCGAGGGGGCCCGCCTGCGGCTCCGGCCGCGTCACCAGGATCCCGAGTCCTTCGATCGAGGACATCGCTAGCCGTCGGCGTCCTGCAGCGTTGCAAGCAACGCCGCGGCACCGGCCTCGAGCAGCTCCTCGGCGAGCCTGCGGCCGAGCTCGCTGGCCTCGGCCGCCCGCCCCTCGATGCGGCCTCGGTAGAGCTCGGTGCCGTCGGGCGCCCCGACGAGGCCGCGCAGCGAAAGGTCACCTCCCGTCAGCGTCGCGAACCCGGCGATTGGCGACTGGCAGCTGCCGCCAAGTCGTGCGGCGAAGGCCCGCTCCGCGGTCAGCGCGTGGCGGGTCGCCTCGTGCTCGAGCGGCGCGAGGAGCTTTGTGAGCGCCCGCTCCGCCCGGCACTCGATGCCGATGACCCCCTGGCCGACGGCCGGGAGCGAGAGCTCCGGTTCCAGGTACTCGGTGATCCTGGCGCCGAGCCCGAGCCGCAGGAGCCCCGCCGAGGCGAGGATGATCGCGTCGAAGTCCCCCCGCTCGGCGCGCTTCAGGCGCGTGTCGACGTTGCCCCTAAGCTCCTGAATCTCGAGATCGGGGCGCGCGGCCTTCAGGATCGAGCGGCGGCGGGGGCTCGAGGTGCCGATGCGCGCACCCGGGGGCAGCGCATCGAAGCGGGCGTGGCGCTGCGACACGAAGGCATCCCGCGGGTCCGCGCGCGGCAGCACCGCGCCGATCACGAATCCCTCCGGCAGCTCCGACGGCACGTCCTTCATCGAGTGCACGGCGATGTCGGCCTCGCCCGCGTCGATGGCGACCTCGAGCTCCTTGATGAAGAGACCCTTCCCGCCGACCTCGGCGAGGGGCCGGTCCAGGATCCGGTCGCCCTGGGTGACGATCGGCACGAGCGTCACGGCAAGGTCGGGGTGCGCCTTCCTCAAGGCCGCGGCGACATGCTCGGACTGCCAGAGGGCGAGGGCGCTGCGGCGGGTAGCGATGCGAAGCTGGTGCATGGCCGCATTCTGCCACGCAGCCACCGGACCCTGCCGGGCGACCCGCTGGCGCCGATCCGTGCCGAATGGGCGGGCGCGCGGGCCGAATGGCTCCGAACGTGCCGCCTCGGCGGCCCCTCAGGACGGCTCGCCGAGCTTCAAGCGGCGCAACAGGTCGCCCGCGAGACGCCGGCTCACCTCGAGCTTCAGATCGCTGCCGCGCAGCCGAACGTGGTAGTGGCCCTCGGCGTCGCGTTCCACCGCCTCGATGTGCCGGACGGCGGCAAGGGCGCTTCGGTGCGCCCGGACGAACTCGGCGCCGAATTCCTCCTCGATCGAGCGCAGCGACTCCTCCACCAGATCGGCGCCGTGCAGGTGGTGCAGCGTCACGTACTTCTGGTCCGCGACGCAGGCCAGCACGTCGGCGAGCGGGATCAGCTTCAGCTGGTCGCGGGCACGCGTCGCGAAGTGGCTGCGCTTGGCAGTGAGCCCGAGCGGCGTCAGCGCCGGGCGCGTGAGGCGCCGCGCAGTCGCGAGCGCTGCCTCGAGCCTGTCGCGCCGGATGGGCTTCAGGAGGTAGCCGATCGCCTGGGCCTCGAACGCGGCGAGCGCGTACTCATCGTAGGCGGTCGTGAACACGATCGCCGGCGGCGTCGGCACGAGCGCCAGGTGGCGGGCGGTCTCGAGGCCGTCCATGTCCGGCATGCGCACGTCGAGGAGCACCACGTCCGGATGCAGCGCCTGGCAGCGCTCGAGCGCCTCGCGCCCGGTCGCGGCCTCGCCGAGCACCCGGGCGCCCTCGATCTCCCCGACCAGGCGGGCCAGTCGCTCGCGCGCCGGCGCCTCGTCGTCGACGATGAGCACCGAGATCGACGCCTTCGTCTCGCTCATGAGCGCGCCTGCGGCGGCTTCGAGGGGAAGCGCAGGCATGCGATGAACCGGTCGGGCAGTTCATCGGTCTCGAGCGAGGCGGTGCCTGAGTAGATGAGCGCGAGGCGCTCGCGCAGGTTCGCGAGCGCGATGCGGTTACCGGCGCGGTTGCCGCT
Organism: Pseudomonadota bacterium; assembly: GCA_025356075.1. Taxonomy (GTDB): domain Bacteria; phylum Pseudomonadota; class Gammaproteobacteria; order Steroidobacterales; family Steroidobacteraceae; genus CAIKZZ01. The sequence continues at coordinate 301,701 of JANXUT010000068.1, forward strand.
CGTCATGACGGTCGCCGGCAGGGGATTCTCGATGCGGATCTCGGTGACGGCGCCGTCGCGCCGGGCGCTGATCGTGACGGTACCGCCGGTCGGCAGCCGCTCGATCCCGTGGTAGATCGCGTTCTCGAGGAGCGGCTGGATGAACATGCCCGGGACCGGCGCATCGACGGGCACGGCCTCAATCTGCCAGTCGACCTTGAGCCGCGCACCGAGCCTGAGCTGCTCGATCCGCTCGTAGGTCCGCGCGATCTCCTGCTCCTCCGCGAAGCTGACGACGTCGCGACTCTCGGACAGGCTCGCGCGAAAGAGGTCGGCGAGGTCCTCGACCGCCCGCTCCGCGCGGCTCGGGTCCGAGCGGGTCAGCGCGGCGATCGTGTTCATGCTGTTGTAGAGGAAGTGCGGCCGGATCCGCGCCTGCAGCGCATCGATCCGCGCGCGTGCCTCGCCCTCGAGGTTCCGCCGCCACTGGTCGGTCACGTAGAAGTAGCGGAGCAGCAGGCCGCCGGCGATCAGGCTGATCGCGAGATTGCCGAGCACGAACGCTATCTCCCCGCTGCCCTGCGGACGCGCGCCGAAGCTCAAGTCGATGCCGCGGCTCGCGGCCCACCAGGCACCTTCCGAGACGAGGCCCGTCACGAGCACGAGCACGAGGAGCGCGACCGCCGAGCCGCGCGCGACGCCGAGCGCGCCGAGGGGCCCGCGGAGCCGGCAGAGCGCGCCCGCGCTCACGAGCCCGATCCAGAGGAGCACGAAGGACGTGCGCGCGAGATCCTCCCAGAACCGGCCGGTCACGCCGATGCGCGCGGTCGCGAGCAGGAGCGCCACGAGCTCCGAGGTCAGCACGATGCCGAGCACCATGCGCGAGGCGCACAGGTCCGGCAGGTAGAACGACGCCGCGGGCTCTTTCGATGCGACGGGGGAGACTGGCATCGGGCTCAGTCGGGAGCGCCGCCGCGGGCGAAGAGCGCGTCCTTCAGCCGGAATATCGTCGAGATGTCCTCATCGCCGTGACCGGCCGCCATCAGCCGCGCGTAGTGCACGAGCGTCATCTCGATGACCGGCAGGTGCACGCCGTGCACGGCGGCCATGTCGCGGCAGATCTTGAGGTCCTTGTCGTGCAGTCGAACCCGGAAACCCGCCGGAAAGCTGCCGCGCGCCATGAACGGGGCGCGGTTGACGAAATACCACGAGGAGCCGGCGCCCTTGCCGAGCGTCTCGATGACCTTCTCGAGCGGCAGTCCCTCGGCCTTCGCGAACGCCATCGCCTCCGACACCGCCTGGATGATGCCGGCGCACATGATCTGGTTGGTGGCCTTGGTCGCCTGGCCGAAGCCGGTCGGCCCTATCAGCGTGACCGTGCCACCCATCTTGGCGAGCACGGGCAGGGCGCGCTCGAAGGTGGCCTGCGTGCCGCCGCACATGATCGCGAGCGTCGCATTGCGCGCGCCCTCGACTCCGCCGCTGACCGGGCAGTCGAGGAACTCGGCGCCGACCGTGCCCAAGCGCGCGGCGGCCGCGCGCGCCGTCGCCGCCGACACCGTCGAGCAGTCGACGACGACGAGGCCCGCGCTGACGCCCGGCAGCATCGCGTCGATGACGCCAAGCACATCCTCGTCCGCGGACACGCACAGGACGACGAGCTCGGACTCGCGCGCGAGCGCGGCGGGGTCTGCCGCGACGCGGGCGCCCGTTTCGGCGGCGAGAGCGGCGGCCTTCTCTGCGCTTCGGTTCCAGCAGCCGGTGAGGAGCCCGGCACGACTCAAGCTGCGGGCCATGTGCATGCCCATCGCGCCGAGCCCGATGAATCCCGTCTTCAAGAGTGCTCCGCTGTCAGGTGGCGCTTCGGACCCGCGCTGGGATGGTCGACCGTGCGGCGGCAGGCACGGGCCGCAGGCGAGCCATTATGCCAGCGGACGGCAGCCGGTGGAGGCGCGGGGCGGCCGGCCCTCGCGCGGGCGCCGCGAGCGGAGAAGCGTGGGGGGGGTGAGGAGGCGAGCGGCGCCGGCGGTCGCAAGCCACCGCCGTCGCGATCACTCGCCCGCGCGCTCAGTTGCCGGCGCAGGCCTCGTCGGCTTCACGCTTGGCGTTCAGCCGCTCGGTCTCAAGCTCCGCATCCGTCAGGTAGATGCGTTCCTTGTTCGGACCCTCGCGATAGAGGTGCCGGGAATTCACGTACGTCGTGTAGCGATCCTGCGCCGCCTTGCACTGCTCGGCGTGCGCGTTGGCGACGTCGTTGTCGACGGTCTCGCGCATCCGTGGGTTGGTGGCCGCGGGCGGGGGCGGCGCATTGCCGCGGGGCGCGGCGCCGCTCGCGGTGGAGGCGGTGCGCTGCTCGGGAGCTGCGGCATGCGGGTGCCCGGAGGGAGTGGACTCCATCGACAGGAGCTTGCCTTCGCTCGGCGGCGGGCGATCGCTGTAGTGGATGCGACCCTGCGGATCGACCCACTTGTAGACCTCCGTATCGGCCGAAGCCGACATCCAGGCGGTCGCCGCGAACGCGGCGAGGCCGCAGGCTACTGCCAGTCGCCGGGCAGTGCGTCGCGAGTCAGGAATCCGGGTCGCATCCATTGTCGGGTCCTCGTTGCGGGTCAGGCGCCCACACACGTACCCACAGTGTGGCTCGCCCGGCCCTGGAAGCCTTTGAACTCCGTCACACTCGGGGCCAACGGACGGCATCCTCGCACGCCGGCCGGCCGGGTGTGAACCGGCGCCTCACTTAGGCCCGTGCGTGCGTCTCGGCGCGGGCTCGTCAAGCGGCTGCAGGGCGTTCTACTACGCGCGCCGAGAGCTCGCACGGCGCCTTCAGCGACTTGGTGATCAGGCAGATCTGCTCGGCCTTCTTGAGGAGCTGCTCGGCCTTGGCCGCATCGGTCCCGGGCGCGACGCCAAGGGTGGCAACGGTGCGAAAGCGGGTGAATTGGGCGGCGCCGTCCTGGCGATCGAGCACGCCCTCGACCTCGCACTCGAGCGTCAGCCATTCGAAGCGGCTCGCGCGGCTCACCGCGCGGAACGACAGCACGAAGCAGTCGGCGACCGCCGCCGTCAGCAGCGTCTCCGGGGACCAGGCGCCGCCCGGGCCGTCGAACTCGGGCGGCGGCGCGCTCGGAATGGATTCCAGCCCCTCCGCGGCGAGGATGACGGAGCCGGCGCCGGAGCCGGTCGCGCTCACTCGGTAGGTATGGGGATAGGGGTGCATGGCGGGGACTCCTCGGGCGGGTGCCCGGCTAGCGGGGCGGCCGGCGACGGCCGGGTGCGCAGAATAGCGAATGCAGCAGGCGGGTGAGCCGGCGCGCGGGCGGGGAAGCGAGCCGGTAGAGCACCGATCGGCCATCGCGCCTTCGCGCGATGATGCCGCGCGCCTCGAGGATCGCCGCCTGCTGCGACAGCAGCGGCGAGCGAATGCCGGCTGCGACCGCGAGCTCGCCGGCCGGGCGCTCGCCGTCGATGAGGACGCAGACGATCCTCAAGCGCGCCGGGTGCGCGAGCGCCGACAGGAAGCCCGCCGCCTCGGCCGCCGCCGCGTGCAGGGACTTTGATTTCATATCTTCGAAAATACGCAAATAATGTCCGGCAGGCAAGCGGCGCACATCGCGCGCGCCACGGCGGGATTCGGTGCTACGCTTCGTCTGCCAACGCCAAGGGGCCGCCGTCGTGACCGAATCCGCGCTCATCACCGACCTCTACCAGCTGACGATGCTGGAGGCCTATCGCAAGCTCGGCTTCGCGGAGCCGGCGGTGTTCGAGCTCTACGCGCGCCGCCTGCCGCCGGAGCGCGGCTTCCTGCTCATCGCCGGCCTCGAGCAGGCGCTCGAGTACCTCGAAAGCTTCAGGTTCGAAGCGGCCGAGCTCGACTGGCTCGCGGGCCTCGGGCGCTTCGCGCCCGACTTCATCGACTACCTCGCGGCGTTGCGCTTCACGGGCGAGGTCTGGGCGGCGCCGGAGGGGACGGTGCTGTTCGCCGACGAGCCGTGGCTGCGGGTCGTGGCGCCGCTGCCGGAAGCGCAGTTCGTCGAGAGCCGGCTCATCAACCTGCTCCACTACCAGACCCTCATCGCGAGCAAGGCCGCGCGCTGCGTGCTCGCGGCTGGTGGCCGGCCGCTCATCGACTTCGGCATGCGGCGCGCGCACGGCGCGGAGGCGGCGTGCCTCGCGGCGCGAGCGGCGGCCGTGGCGGGGTTCGCCGGCACCGCGACCGTCGAGGCCGGCAGGCGCTATGGCCTGCCGCTCTACGGCACGATGGCGCACTCCTTCATCCAGGCGCACGAGGACGAGGCGGCCGCGTTCGCCGGCTTCGCGCGCTGCCACAAGGACCCGACGACGCTGCTGATCGATACCTACGACACGCTCGCGGCGGCGCGCGAGGTGGTCGAGCTCAAGGCGAGCGGCGCGAGCGTGGGCGCGGTGCGCATCGACAGCGGCGATCTCGAGCGGCTGTCGCGCGAGGTGCGGGCGATCCTCAATGCCGGCGGTTGCCGCGACGTGCGGATCCTCGTGAGCGGCACGCTCGATGAGTACCAGGTCGAGAAGCTCCTCGCCCTCGGCGCGCCCATCGATTCGTTCGCGATCGGCACGCGCCTCGGGACCTCGGCCGATGCGCCCTCGATCGACTGCGCCTACAAGCTCGAGGAATACGCGGGCCGCCCGAGGCGCAAGCGCGCCTGGGGCAAGGAAACCTGGCCTGGCCGCAAGCAGGTCTACCGGACGTTCGATGCGGGCGGCAGGATCGCCGCCGACACGGTCGCGCTCGAGAGCGAGGCGGTGGATGGCGTGGCGCTCCTCAAGCCCGTCATGCGCGCGGGGCGCAGGCTTTCAGCTCCCGAGCCGCTCGCGGTCCTGCGCGAGCGTGCGACGCGCTCGCTCGCGACGCTGCCGCCGGGCGCGCTCGCGCTCGTTGATCCCGTGCCCGTGACGCCTGCGATCTCGGCCGGGATCCGCGCGCTCGCCGCCGAGGTCGACGCCCGCGCGCTCTGACCGCCGCGGGCCCGCTTCCCCCCAAAAAAAAGGGCGGGTCGAGACCCGCCCTGAGGGGGTACCGAGCAAGACTTCAGCTGTAGGCGCGCTCGCCGTGCGAGCTCGTGTCGAGTCCCTCGCGCTCCTCTTCCTCCGGAACGCGCAGGCCTACGAGGAGGTCGGCGATCTTGAAGGCGATGAACGCGGCAACCGCCGTCCAGACGACGGTGAGCCCGACGGCCTTCGCCTGGATGAGGAGCTGCGTGAGGATCGGGTTTGAGGTGACCTTGCCGGTCGCCCAGTTCTCGACGAAGCCGGGGCCGCCGAGCGACTGCGAATTGAAGATGCCGGTCAAAAGCGCCCCGGTGATGCCGCCGACCGCGTGGACGCCGAAGACGTCGAGCGAGTCGTCCACCTTGATGCGCTTCTTGAGACCCGTCACGCCCCACAGGCACACGAGTCCGGCGGTGATGCCGATCGCGAATGCGCCCGGGATGCCGACGTTGCCGGCGGCGGGCGTGATCGCGACGAGCCCGGCGACGGCGCCGGAGGCGGCACCGAGGAGCGAGGGCTTGCCCTTCATGACCCACTCCCCGAACAGCCACGACAGCACCGCGCAGGCGGTCGCGAGGTAGGTGTTCATGAAGGCGAGCGCGGCGGAGCCGTTCGCTTCGTAGGCGGAGCCTGCGTTGAAGCCGAACCAGCCGAACCAGAGGAGCGACGCGCCGATCATCGTCATCGTGAGGCTGTGCGGCGCCATCGACTCCCGCCCGAGGCCGACACGCTTGCCGAGCATGATGGCGCCCACGAGCCCGGCGACGCCGGCGTTGATGTGAACCACCGTGCCGCCCGCGAAGTCGAGCGCGCCCCACTGCCACAGCAGTCCGCCGCGCGCGGTGACCGCATCGACGGTGGCGGGGTCGGTGAACTCATCCGGGCCAGGCCAGAACCAGACCATGTGCGCGATGGGGAGGTAGCTGATCGTGAACCAGATGACCGCGAAGATGAGCACCGCCGAGAACTTCACCCGCTCGACGATCGCGCCGAGGATGAGGCAGACCGTGATGGCCGCGAAGGTCGACTGGAAGGCGACGAACACGAGCTCGTAGAGCGGCGTGTTCTTGCTGAAGGTCGCCGCCATCGAGTACTCACCGGTCGCGGCGTTGAAGGTGCCGTTGAGGAACAGGCGACTGAACCCGCCGATGATCGAGTTGCCCTCCGTGAAGGCGAGCGAGTACCCGTACACGGCCCACAGCACCGTGATCAGCGAGAACACGCCGAACACCTGGATCAGCACCGAGAGCATGTTCTTCTGCCGGACGAGGCCGCCGTAGAAGAGCGCGAGCGCGGGTACCGACATGAGGAGCACGAGTGCCGTCGAGGTCAGCATCCAGGCGGTGTCGCCCTTGTTCGGCGTCGGTGGCGTTGCCTGGGCCGCGGGAGCCGCCGCCGGTGTGGCGGCGGGGGTCGTTGCCGCCGCCGGAGCGCTCGCCGCGGCCGCCTCCGGTGCGGCGGGGGTCGCCGCCGGGAGCGTGTCGCCCCGCGCGAGCGAAGCCCCGGTCAGGGCGGCGGCGGTCAGCAGCACCGCGAGGAAGAGCCGGCCCGGAAATCCCGGGCGCGCGAGCAGTCTCGATTTCACGTCGTTACCTCTGTCTCTGGCAAACGGCCGCAGTCGCCCGCGGCACCTCGGTCCTCGATCGTTCAGATGGCCTCGGGGCCGGTTTCGCCGGTACGGATCCGTACCGCCTGCTCGAGCCCGAGCACGAAGATCTTGCCGTCCCCGATCTTTCCGGTCCGCGCGATGTTGGTGATCGCCTCGACCACCTGGTCGCAGATCGAGTCCTCGACGGCGAGCTCGATCTTGGTCTTCGGCACGAAATCGACGCGGTACTCGGCGCCCCGGTAGAGCTCGGTGTGGCCCCGCTGGCGCCCGAAGCCCTGCACTTCGGTCACCGTCACGCCCTGCACCCCGATGTCGGCCACGGCCTGGCGGACCTCGTCGAGCTTGAAGGGCTTGATCACCGCGACAATCAGTTTCATGGGTGCTCTGGCCGGCGCCGACCGCCGCTCTGGTGCCCGCGGTGCAAAGGGTCCCGCGCGAAGCCGAAAGTGCAGCTTCCATGCCATGCGGCGGCGGGTCATGAATCAGCCGCTTAGGACCGCCGCGGCGGCTCTCGGTACGGCGGCTGCACTATTTTGGCGCGCGGCCGGCGGGGCTTGCCTGAATGCGGGGCATCCGCCTTGACGGGGGGGCCGCGGCAGCCGAACGTACGCCACTACCCGCGAGTACGAGGCTCGATGCCATGGCCACCGGATTCGATCCCCGCTTTCTCGAGGACCTGGCGAAGCGGCTGTCGGAGGCGATGCCCCCGCAGCTCGCCGCCCTGAAGGGCGATATCGAGGCGAATTTCAAGAGCGTGCTGCAGTCGGGGCTCGCGAAGCTCGAGCTCGTCACGCGGCAGGAGTTCGACGTGCAGGCGGGCGTACTGGCGCGGACCCGGGAGAAGCTGACGGCGCTCGAGGGGCGCCTCGCCGCGCTCGAGGCCGAGCGCCCAGCCGGCGGCTCGAACGGTTGAGACTTCCGGACCCGGCCGGGGCCGTGGTTGGACGCTGGGACGGGCGCGCGGGTAGAATCCCGGCCCCCCAAGGGCGCCCGTAGCTCAGCTGGATAGAGTATCGGCCTCCGAAGCCGAGGGTCACTGGTTCGAATCCAGTCGGGCGCGCCACTTCCTCCTCGAAAGTCCCCTCGGCGACCGCCAGTGCCGCCGGTCGGTGGCCGTCCGGCCGCCCGTCTCCGCGATCAGTGCCGCCGTTCGGAGGCGGCGAGGTCGTTGACGAGTTCCACTAGCGCCGTCTCGCTGTTGCCCGCGAGGCCGACGTCGGTCGTGTACTTACCGTTCACGACGAGGAGCGGCACGCTCTGCGCCTTGTAGCGCCGGGTCAGGTCCTCGGCGTTCCTGAGCCGCCCCTCGACCCCGAACGAGCGGTAGGCGCCGTCGAACTCGGCGTCGGTGACGCCATTCGCCTTCAGGAACTTGCGCTGCAGCGCCTCGGTGGCGGCCGGGTCGGTGCCGACGAGCGGATTGCCGTTCACGTGGATCTCATGGAACACGGCGGCGTGCAGCGCCTCGAGCTTGTGCAGCGCCTCGATCGTATAGAAGAGTCGGGCATGTGCCCGCGTCGTGTCGTTCCACATCACGTGCACGCGGCTGAACTCGACGTACGGCGCCTTGCTGGTCTTGCGCCAGCCCTCAATGATCGGATCGAGGTGGTTGCAGTGGCCGCAGCCGTACCAGAACACCTCCACGACCTCGACCTTGCTCGGATCGACCGAGGTCGGCTGTGTCGGCACCAGCACGTTGTAGTTCGTGCCCTCGACCCACTTGGCCGGGATGGGCGCGGCGACCGCCGGCGTGTTCGCCGCGACCGCGGAGGCGATCGGCGACAGGCCGGAGGCGACATCGGCGAGGCTTTCGCTTTCCTCGGTCATGCCGGTGGCGCGCTCGGCGCCGCCCGACTGGGTGGCCTCGGGCTTGACCGCGACCGCGGCGTTGGCCGGCCGGCGCGGGGCCTTAAGGGCGGTCTCGCCCGAATGACGGTTGCAGGCGGAGGCGGCAAGCGCCGCCAGCAGGACCGCCGCGAGGAGCCGCTTCGAGATCGTCTTCATCGATTCTCCTCAGCCGGCCACGACGCCGGGGTCCCCATTGGAGCGTGTCGCCGCGCCCGAGTTCGTGACGCGGTGCGGACTTTGGCTAGCGCAGGCCCTTCAGGTAGGCGACGAGCGCCTTGATGTCCTCGTCCGACAGGCGCTTGCCGATGTCGTACATGGCCTCGGCATAGGCAGGGGCCGTCGCGGCCCCGGCGAGGTAGCGGGACTGGGCTGCGTAGGCTTTCAGCTGGTTGGTGAGGTAGGTCGGCTGCTGCGCGCGGATCTGCGGCCAGCGCGCCGGTCCGTTGCCCCGGCCGTTCGGCCCGTGGCAGCCGATGCAGGCGGGGATCGAACGCTTGGTGTCGCCACCGCGGTACAGCTTCTCGCCCGCCTGCCACAGGTCGGCATCCGCCTCGAGCCCGACGAGCGTCTGCTTCTCGAAAAATGCCGCCAGGTCGGCCATGTCCTCAGGCGACAGCCCCGCCGCCATCGGCTGCATCACCGGGGCGATCCTAACGCCCGCCTTCAGGAGGGCGAGCTGCTCGGCGATGTACTGGTGGTGCTGGCCGGCGAGGGTTGGCCATTCCGGGTTCGAACTGTTGCCGGTCGCGCCGTGGCAGGCGGAGCAGACGGCGGCCTTGGCGGCGCCGGCGGCCGGGTCACCCGCGAGCGGTTCTGCGGCGTGAGCGCGTGCGATGAGGCCGAATCCCGCAAGCGTCGTCAGGAGCGCGAGCGCGGCAGTGCGACTCTTCATATGTCAGTGTTCCGAGTTCCGTGGACGCCGTCGCGGCCCTGATAGACTTCAGCGTCCGCGCGAACTGCAGATTCTACACGATGTCGGCTTTTCCCCACGCTCGATACATGAAGGGTGCCCACGAGCCGACGCAATTCGTAGCCGATACGGGCGCGGAGGTTGCAGTGGCCGGGCGCTCCAACAGCGGCAAGTCGAGCGCCATCAACGCGCTCACCCAGCGCAACTCGCTCGCGCGCACCTCGAAGACGCCGGGGCAGACCCAGCTCATCAATTTCTTCGAGCTCGAGCCCGACCGGCGGCTGGTCGACCTGCCGGGCTATGGCTTCGCCAAGGTGCCGCGGCCGCTGCAGGAACACTGGAAGCAGCTGCTCGAGGCGTACTTCGAGCACCGCGAGTCGCTGGTGGCGCTTTTCATCGTCATGGATGCCAGGCGCCCGCTCGGCGAGCAGGACTGGCAGATGCTGAACTACGCCCGCTCGCGCGGTCGCGAGGTGCACCTGTTGCTCACCAAGGCGGACAAGTTGAACCGCAGCGATTCGGTCACGACGCTCGCGCGGGCGCGGCGGGAGACCAAGGGCGTCGCCAGCGCGCAACTGTTTTCATCGACCGCGGGGACCGGGGTCGACGAGGCGCGCCGGCTGCTGAAGCGATGCCTGAAAGTAAAAAAGCCCGGCGACGATGACTCGTCGCCGGGCGAGACTAACCCGGCATGGGGATGACCGGGAAAGGGGCCCGCTCAGGGAGGGACGCGGGGAACGTCAGGGGAGACGTTCGCTGAATTGGACGCGACCGGTGCCCGGAAGTTCCGGGCCCGGTGGGTCAAGAAGCGTCAAATTTTTCCGTCGCCCGGTGGCGACTCAGGCCACCTCGGCCCGCTAGTGCGCCTCGTTCCAGTTGGCGCCGACCCCGACCTCGACCTCGAGCGGCACCTTCAGGTCCGCTGCCGCACACATCAGCGAGCGGACCCGCTCGCTGACCGCATCGACCGCAGCCTCGTCGACTTCGAGCACCAGTTCGTCGTGCACCTGCATCACGAGCGTCGCGGGCGCGCGCTCGGACTCAAGCCAGGCATCCACGCTCAGCATCGCGCGCTTGATGATGTCGGCCGCCGTGCCCTGCATCGGCGCGTTGATGGCGGCGCGCTCGGCGTACTGCTGCTGCTGCTTGTTGCGCGAGCGGATCTCGGGCAGGTAGAGGCGCCGGCCCTCGACGGTCTCGACGAACCCTTGCGCGTGCGCGAGCTTGCGCGTCTCATCCATGTAGCGGCGCACGCCCGGGTAGCGCTCGAAGTAACGCTCGATGTACTGGTTGGCGGCCGAGCGCTCGATGTTGAGGCGCTGGGCGAGCCCGAACGCCGACATGCCGTACATGAGGCCGAAGTTGATGGCCTTGGCGGCGCGCCGCTGGTCCGGCGTCACGGCGCCAGGTTCGAGGCCAAACATCTCCGCCGCCGTCGCCTCGTGCACGTCGCGCCGCTCGGCGAAGGCCTTCAGGAGCCCCGGGTCCTCCGACAGGTGCGCCATGATCCGAAGCTCGATCTGCGAGTAGTCGGCCGCGAGCAGGCGCCGGCCGGGCGGGGCGATGAACGCCTGCCGGATGCGGCGGCCCTCGTGCGTGCGGATCGGGATGTTCTGGAGGTTGGGCTCGGTCGAGGACAGCCGGCCGGTGGCGGCGATGGCCTGGTGGTACGAGGTGTGGATCCGGCCGGTGCGGGCGTTCACCTCCTCGGGCAGCGAATCGGTGTAGGTGCCCTTCAGCTTCGCGAGGCCGCGGAAGTCGAGGATGATGCGCGGCAATGCGTGGCTCGCGGCGAGTTCCTCGAGCACGTCCTCCGCGGTCGAGGGCTGCCCGGTCGGCGTGCGGCGCACGACGGGGATCGCGAGCTTCTCGAACAGGATCTGCTGCAGCTGCTTGGGGGATTCCAGGTTGAACGGGCCGCCCGCGGCCTCGTGCGCGAGCTTCTCGAGCTCGGCGAGGCGCCGCGCGAACTCCTGGCTGAGCGCGCGCAGGAACTCGCGGTCGACCAGTACCCCGTGGCGCTCCATGCGCTGCAGCACCGGCTGCAGCGGCTGCTCGAGTTCATCGTAGAGGCGAAGGAGGCGCGGCTCGGCCTCGAGCTTCGCGCGGAGCACCGTGTGGAGCCTCAGCGTCACGTCGGCATCCTCGGCCGAGTACTCCGCTGCCGTGTCGACCGGCACCTCGTTGAAGGTGAGCTGCTTGGCACCCTTGCCCGCGACATCCTCGAAGTGGATCGTCTGGATGCCGAGGTAATGCGCCGCCACCGAGTCCATGTCGTGGCGGGTCGCGACGCTGTTGAGGACGTAGGACTCCAGCATCGAATCGAAGCGCACGCCCCTGAATGCAATGCCGTGGTTCTCGAGGATGTGCGTGTCGAACTTGGCGTGGTGGCCGAGCTTCGCCTTGTGCGGGTCCTCGAGGAGTGGCTTCAGCCTCTCGAGCACGGATGCGCGCGGCAGCTGGTCGGGGGCGCCGGCGTAGTCGTGCGCGAGGGGCACGTAGGCGGCGTAGCCGGGCGCGGTCGCGAAGGAGACGCCGACGATCTCGGCGGCCATGTAGTCGAGCCCGGTCGTCTCGGTGTCGAAGGCGAAGAGCTCCGCGGCGGCGAGCCGCGCGAGCCACTCCTCGAGCGCGGGCTCGGTGACGATGGTGTCGTAGTGGCGCGGCGCCGCAACAAGCGCCGCGCGCAACGGATCCACCTCGGCATCGGCGGCGGGCGGCGAGGTCTCGCTGGCCGCCGGCACCGGCGCGCCCGCAGCGGGCCGCGGGGCTGCGCTCGCCGCTCCCGCTCCGTCGAGGGCGCGCAAGAGCGAATGGAGCTCGAGGCGCTGGTAGAGGTCCTTGAGGCGCGCGACGTCCGCCGGCCGCGCGATGAGCGCCGCGGGCTCAAGCGGCAGCTCGAGCTCGCTGTTGATCGTGGCGAGCTTCCTTGAGAGCTCGAGCTGGACCAGGTTCTCGCGCAGGCTCTCGCCGACCTTGCCTTCGATCTCCGGCGCGTGCGCGACGATCGCATCGAGCGTCTGGTAGGCGCCGAGCCACTTCGCCGCCGTCTTCGGTCCCACCTTCGGCACGCCCGGGATGTTGTCCGAGGTGTCCCCGATGAGCGCGAGGTAATCGACGATCTGCTCGGGGTAAACGTCGAACTTGGCCTTGACGCCCGCGCGATCGAGCGTCGAGCCCGTCATCGTGTTGACGAGAGTCACCTGGCCGTCGACCAGCTGCGCCATGTCCTTGTCGCCGGTCGAGATGACGACCTGCATGCCGGCGCGGGCGCCGCGCCTGGCGAGCGTGCCGATGACATCGTCGGCCTCGACGCCGCTGATCCTGAGGAGTGGCAACCCGAGCGCCTCGACCGCCTCGAGGAGTGGCGCGATCTGCGAGCGCAGGTCATCGGGCATCGGCGGCCGGTGCGCCTTGTAGGCCTCGAAGAGGTCATCGCGAAAGGTGCGCCCGGGAGCATCGAAGACGACCGCGAGGTGGCTGGGCTTTGCCTCCTTCAGCGACTTCTGCAGCATGTTGATGACGCCGAGCACCGCGCCGGTGGGTTCGCCGCGCGAGTTGCTGAAGGGTGGCAGGGCGTGGAACGCCCGGTAGAGGTAGGACGATCCGTCGATCAGGTAGAGGCTCTGCGCGTCGGCCATGTCAGCTGCGCGGTGCCGCTGGCTGGTCGCCGGCCGGATCCTTCTTCTCGTCCGCGGCCGGCTGAGCGGACGCAGCCGGTGAGGTCGGAGTGGCCTGGACGGCGGGAGTGGCGGGAGTGGCGGGAGCGGTGACCGGGGTCTTGGGCCTGGCGGGCTTGAGCACCAGCGGTCCCTTCTGGCCGCAGCCGGCGGCGAGGGCGAGGGCGAGCAGCGAGACTCGGAGCAGCGGGCGCATCTCAGGATCCCTCGGGAACGGACGCGAAGTATAGCCTCGCCGTCCGGCCATCAACCGGCGCTGAGGACCGCGAGCGTGAGCGTCGAGAAGCACACGAGCGCGCCGCCGGCATCGCGGATGTCGATCTGCCACACCTGGCTGCGGCCCCCTAAGTGCAGCGGGCGCGCCGTTCCCGTGACGAGCCCGTCGCGCACGCCGCGCACGTGGTTGGCCGTGATCGACTGGCCGACGCAGCGGGACTTCGTCTGGTCGAGGCAGAGCGATCCCGCGGTGCTCCCGAGCGACTCGGCCAGCGCGACCGACGCGCCGCCGTGCAGCAGCCCGAACGGCTGGTGCGTGCGCCGGTCGACCGGCATCGTGCCCTGGAGCCAGTCATCGCCAAACGCGCTGAAGCGGATGTCGAGCTGCTCGCCGAGCGTGTTCGGCTGGATCAGCGCGAGTTGCGAAAGGTCGAAGGGCTTGAACCAGATGGCCATGGGTTTGCGCAGCAGGAGTTAAGGAGCGGGAAGGGCCATTGTAGCGCCGCCCGCACCCGAACTTCCCGCGCGGGCCCCTGGATGGCAGAGTACGGGCGCAGCTAATGCCCAAGCCCCGGTGATCCGATGCAAGCCGTTCCCGAACTCGAGGCCAAGTACAGCCGGATCTCAGGGCGCGTGTTCCTGAGTGGCACGCAGGCGCTCGTCAGGCTGCCGATGATGCAGCGCGAGCGCGACGCGGCCGCGGGCTTGAACACCGCCGGCTACGTCAGCGGCTACCGCGGCTCGCCGCTCGGCGGCTACGACCTGCAGCTGCAGGCGGCAGGCTCCCGGCTCGCCGCGGCCAACATCAAGTTCGTGCCGGGCGTGAACGAGGATCTCGCCGCGACCGCGATCTGGGGCACGCAGCAGGTGCCGCTCCTGCCGGGCGCGAAGGTCGATGGCGTGTTCGCGATCTGGTACGGCAAGGGCCCGGGCGTCGACCGCTCGGGCGACCCGATCAAGCACGCGAACCGGATGGGGACCTCGCCGCACGGCGGCGTGCTGGTCGCCTTCGGCGACGACCACCACGGCAAGAGCTCGACGATCGCCCACCAGAGCGAGCAGGCGCTGGCGGCGAACGGGGTGCCGGTGCTCTACCCGGCCAACGTGCAGGAGTACCTCGACCTCGGCCTGCATGCCTTTGCGCTGTCGCGCGCGGCGGGCGTGTGGGTGGGCTTCAAGTGCGTGAACGAGACGGTCGAGGCGACGGCGACGGTGGAGGTTGATCCCGCGCGCGTCGTGATCCGGCCGCCCGTGGGCGTGGAGCTCCCGGCGGGTGGCGTGAACGCGCGCCTGGCCTTCGACCCGATGGGCGATGAAGTTCGGCTCACGCGGTTCAAGCTGCCGCTTGCGCAGGCCTACGTGCGCGCCAACGGCCTCGACCGGGTCACGCACGGCGAGGCGGTCGGTGCCGGCGGCCTCGGCATCATCGCGCCCGGCAAGACCTGGCTCGACGTCGTCGCCGCGCTCGCGGCGCTCGGCCTCGATGCTCCGCGCCTCGCGGCGCTTGGCGTGAGCGTCTACAAGCCCGCGCTCATCTGGCCGCTTGAGCCTGTGGCGCTGACGCGCTTCGCGCGCGGCCGGCAGGAGGTGCTCGTGGTCGAGGAGAAGGCCGCGTTCATCGAGCCGCAGGCGGCGCACGCACTCTTCAACCTCCCCGACGGCGAGCGACCGCGCATCGTCGGCAAGACCGACGGCGCGGGCACCGGCCTCGTGCCCGCCGATGTGGTGCTCGAGCCCCTCGAGATCGCGCGCATCATCGGCGCGAGGCTACGCGCGCTAGGCCGTGCCGACGCCGCGCTCGCGGCGCGGCTCAGCTTACTCGATGAGCGACTCGCCACCGCCGGCACGCGCCGCGGGCCGGGCGGCGGCCGGACGCCTTATTTCTGTTCGGGCTGCCCGCACAACACCTCGACGAAGGTACCCACCGGCAGCATCGCGCTCGCCGGCATCGGCTGCCACACGATGGCGCTCTACATGGATCGCTCGACGCTGCCGCCGACGCACATGGGTGGCGAGGGCATGACGTGGGCCGGTATCGCGCCGTTCTCGGCACAGGTCCACGCGTTCCAGAACCTGGGCGACGGGACGTATTTCCATTCCGGGCTCATGGCCGTGCGCGCCGCCGTCGCCTCGGAGATCAACCTTACCTACAAGCTCCTCTACAACGATGCGGTCGCGATGACCGGCGGGCAGGCGGTCGAAGGACACCTGTCGGTCGCGGAGATCACTCACCAGCTGCGCGCCGAGCGGGTCGAGCGCATCGTCGTCGTCGCGGATGACGTGACCAAGTACGGCGCGACGCCGGGTTTCGCCGCCGACGTGACGCTGCGTCCACGCGCCGAGCTCGATCACGTGCAGCGCGAGCTGCGCGAGGTCAAGGGCGTCTCGGCGATCATCTACGACCAGGTCTGCGCCGCCGAGAAGCGCCGCCGCCGCAAACGCGGCCTGATGCCGGACCCGAGCCGCCGCGTGCTGATCAATCCGCTCGTCTGCGAGGGCTGCGGCGACTGCTCCACGCAGGCGAACTGCGTGTCGATCCAGCCGCTCGAGACGGAGTTCGGGCGCAAGCGCGCGATCGACCAGTCGAGCTGCAATAAGGACTATTCCTGCGTGAACGGATTTTGTCCTTCGTTCGTGACGGTTGACGGCGCGGCGCTGCGCAAGCCCGCCGCGCGTGAGCTCGATGCGACCCAGGGGATCGTGCTGCCCGAGCCACCGCGGCCCGCCGCGGGCGCCGCGACGAGCCTGCTCGTGACCGGCATCGGCGGAACCGGCGTCGTCACGATCGGCGCGGTGCTCGGCATGGCGGCGCACCTCGAGGGCAAGGCGGCGAGTGTCTTCGACATGACCGGGCTCGCGCAGAAGGGCGGTGCGGTTCTCTCGCACGTCAAGATCGCCGCGCGCCCCGAGGACATCGCCTCGCCGCGCATCGGCCTCGGCGAGGCCGATGTCGTGCTCGGCTGCGATCTCATCGTGACGGCAGGTGTCGATGCGCTCAGGACCCTCGAGCGCGGCCGCACGCGTCTCGTCATCAATACGCACGTTGTGCCGACCGCGGCCTTCCAGTTGCGGCCCGACGTCGACTTCCATGCGCCCGAGATGCTGGCCGAGATCGACTCGATCGTCGGCGGTGACTCGAGCTCGCGGGTCGATGCGACCGGGATCGCGCTCAAGCTCCTCGGCGACACGCTCGGCGCCAACATGTTCGTGGTTGGCTACGCGCTGCAGCAGGGCTGGCTGCCGCTCGGCCTCGCCGCCATCGAGCAGGCGATCGACTTGAATGGCGCCGCCGTCGCCTTCAACAAGCGTGCGCTTAGCCTCGGGCGGCTCGCGGCGGCGGAGCCGGCCCGCCTCGCCACGATGCTCGGCACCGACGCCGCCCCGGCGCGGGTCGAGGAGTCCGTCGCCACGCTCGCGCACTCGCGCGAGGACTTCCTGACCGACTACCAGGACCGGGCCTACGCCGAGCGCTACCGGACGCTCGTCGATCGGGTCGTCGCGGCCGAGGCGAGCCTCAGCCCGGGACGGACCGCGCTCGGCCTGGCGGTCGCGCGCTACTACTTCAAGCTGCTCGCCTACAAGGACGAGTACGAGGTCGCGCGCCTGCACTCGGGCGCCGCGTTTCGCGCGCAGCTCGAGGCGATGTTCGAGGGCAGCTACAAGCTCAAGTTCCACCTCGCGCCACCCGGGCTCGCGCGGCCGCCTCGGCCGGGTGCCGCGCCCGCCAAGCGCGAATTCGGTGGCTGGATGCTGCCGGTGTTCGGTGTGCTGGCGCGCTTCAAGTTTCTGCGCGGTACGCGCCTCGATCCGTTCGGGCTGAGTACCGAACGGCGCCTGGAGCGACGACTGATCGAGGAGTACGAGGAACTGATCGCGGAACTCTGCTCGACCCTGACGGCCGACCGCTATGAACTCGCCGTCGAGCTCGCTTCCATCCCGGAGCACATCCGCGGCTACGGTCACGTCAAGGAGCGGCACCTGGTCGCGGCGCGCAAGCTGCAAACGGAGCTCATCGCGCGCTGGCGCGCAGGGGCGCCCGGACCTGCGCCGTCACTCCGGGCGGCCGCGTGAGGCAATCGGCGGAACGCTCGCGGGAACCGCTCGCGCCGCGCGGGGTCCATGCTCAAGGTGGCTTGAACCCGGCGGCCCTCGCTCCCGGGACGAGGACATCGTCATGATCGAGCGCAGTTGGAACCGCCGTCGCCTGCTGGCGCTGCCGCTCGCGGTGCTGCTGCTGACAGGCGCCGGCCAATGCAGCATCGGCGGTCGCGATTTCGGCGGTGGCGGAAGCTCGGACTCGAACCAGACGACGATTGCGCCGATAGCGACCTTCGGCAGCATCTTCGCCGGTGCCACCGAACACGCGACGACGAGTGCGACGATCACGCTCGACGGTGCCACTGTCGGCGAATCGCAGTTGCGTCCCGGTGAGACCGTCACGATCGCAGGCACTGTCGCCGCGGGCGGCGCGACGGGAACGGCGACCACCGCCTCGGTCAGCCACAAGCTCGTGGGTCCGCTGTCTGCCTCGGACGTGGGCTCCGGCAGCTTCACCGTGCTCGGACAGACCGTCTACGTGACCCCCGACACGAGCGTCGGACCCGGCTTCGCGGTGCCGGACGTTGCGGGCTTCACGGTCGGGACGACGCTCGTCATCGACGGCTACCGTACCTCGACCGGCTTCATCGCCTCGCGCATCGACCTGCCGATCGCCGGCCAGGCGCTGCGGGTCGCGGGCCGCGTGACGAACCTCGATGGCTTCGCGCAGAGCTTCTCGCTCGGTGGAACGACGGTTGATTTCAGCGGCGTGGCTGGCGGGCTGCCGGCGCAGCTCACCAACGGCAGCTACGCGATCGCGAGTGGCGGAAGCTTGAGCAGCGCGACCCGACTGCGGGCATCGGCCGTATCGCTCGCGACGGAATCCGCGGTCGGTGCGAGCAGCGACAACGGACTCGTCCACGGCGCCGTCACGCGCTTCGCCTCGAGCGGCGATTTCGATGTCGCCGGCCAGCCAGTCGCGACGACCGGCCTCACGACCGTGACCAACGGCGCACTGACCGACGTCGCGCTCGACCGGGAGCTTGAGGTCACGGGCCAGTACACGGGGGCGGGCGTGCTGACCGCGACGCGAATTGACCTCGTCCCGCCGGTGCCATTTCGGCTCGTGGGTCCCGTGCATGCGATCAACGCCTCGGGCGCCACGCTCGAGATCGCCGGCGTCACGCTCTCGACCGACCGGCGCACCCGCTGGGACGACCAGGCCGCGTCGGGACTCAAGGTATTCGGCCTCGCGCAGCTTGCGATCGGCGACTGGGTCGAGGTCCGCGGGCTCGCGAGCGGCAAGCTCGCCGCCGGCGCGCGCCTCGTCGAGCGGCGCATCCAGCCGACGCCCGCCTTTGTCGAGCTGCAGGACGTGCCGAGCGTGCTCGCGGACCCGAGCCTTACCATTGCCGGCATCGCGGTCGACACGCAGACCGCCTCGTTCACCGACGCCGCGGGTCAGTCGCTGTCGCACTCGGCGTTCTACGCCGAGGCGACGGGACGCGTCGTCCGCGTCGCGGGCGCGTTCATCGGCGCGACGCTGACGGCGGCAACGGTGAGCCTGAGGCCCCTTTGACGCATCGTGGCCGTCGCGCTGCGCCGGTCGCCTCGGATGCCGCCGCGTAGCAGTCGCGCACGGGCAGCGCGAGCGCCGGCGTTGGCAGCCGCCGCGCGGCCGCAGCGACCTCACGCCGACGCATCGAATGCGCAACTGAAGCAGAGCTTCGCGGCTGCGCTTGAGGCGCGCGATGGCCTCGCCGGTGCCGAGTGCATCCACGAGCTGTGCCTGCGCGGCGAGATGACGCTCAACATCGAGCGCTTGCTGGCGCTCCTTTGGCAGCACGCACCGGACTCGATCCCCGAGTGGTTGCCGATGCGTGCCATCGAATGGCTGCCACTCGCGTATGAGGTCGCAGGACTTTGCCGGGCGACCGCGAAGGGGCGGTCGAACATCTACCTGGTGCTCCTCGACTACGCCGACAGCGACCGGGGTCCGCATGGCCTCTACGTCGGCATGACGAACTACCGCGCGGCCGAGCGCTTCGACCAGCACAAGGCCGG
This sequence comes from Pseudomonadota bacterium, assembly GCA_025356075.1. Classification (GTDB taxonomy): domain Bacteria; phylum Pseudomonadota; class Gammaproteobacteria; order Steroidobacterales; family Steroidobacteraceae; genus CAIKZZ01. The sequence goes on from JANXUT010000068.1 coordinate 321,070, forward strand.
CATCCGCGCATCCGGCAGCGTGCTCAAGCGCGGGCTCGAGGTGCTGACCGGGCCGGTCGCCCACCTGCAGCGGATCTCGCGGGCCGAGGCCGAGCGCATCGAGGCGGAACTGGCCCAGGCGCTGCGCGCGCGCGGCTTGCTGGTCCAGGGCGGGCACTGAGATGGGTCCTTCGGTCGCGGGGCCCGTGCCCGCCTGCCGGCCGGTCCGGCCCGGGAGCGTGACATGAAGCGAAAGGACCCGAAGCCCCTGACCCCCGGCATGCTTCCCGCCGACATCGACGCGCTCTACGGACTCGAGCCGGTGTTTGAGCCGGCGGCCGCCGCGGCGAAGGCGGGGCTTGGCGAGTTCGTGGTGATCGAGTGCCCGTACTGCGCCGAGTGCTACGAGACCCCGATCGACCTGACGGCGGGCTCGGCCAGCCTGATCGAGGATTGCCAGGTCTGCTGCCAGCCGATCGAGATCGAGACGCGGATCGGCGCGGACGGCGGACTCGAATCATTGACGGTTCGTAGGCTCGACTAGCAGGAGTAGGTGTTCCGGGGACGGCGAGGCGCCACCTGGATGAAAGCGCTGGCAAGTGGCGACGCTCGCACCGAAAATAGCGGCATGGACTTGACGAAGCGCTTCATCGCCTCGCTCGTGTTGTCGGCGACCGTCGCCGGCGTCGCCAGCGTTGCCGCGGCCGCAACCGCGAGCTTCGATGCGGCCGGGTTCGAGCAGTGGCGTGCCGGCCGGCTTGCGGCACTCACGAGCGGCACGGGCTGGCTCACGCTCGTCGGGCTCTACTGGTTCCGCGAGGGCCCGAACACCATCGGGCAGGGTCGGTCGAACACGATCGCGATCGACAACCCCGCGCTCGGACGGCGCGCGGGCCGGTTCGTGGTGGACGGCACCGTCGTACGCTTTGAGGCGGCGCCGAAGAGCTGCGTGCGGATCGACGGGAAACCCGTGACGAGGCAGGTTCTCACTGCCGACAAAGCCGGCGAACCGGAGTTACTCAGCTGCGGCTCGCTCGAGTTCTATGTCATCGAGCGCGGCGGGAAGCTCGGGCTTCGCGTCCGGGACATCGCGAGCCGCGCGCGGCGCGAGTTTCGCGGCCTCGACTACTTCCCCTTCGATCCACTCTGGGTCGTCGATGCTCGCTTTGAGCCCTACGCCCCGCCCCGCCACGTGCCGATCGTCAACGTACTCGGCATGGAACTCGACATGCTCTCGCCCGGCGCGCTGGTGTTCGAGCACGACGGTCGCGAGTGGCGCCTCGATGCACTGCTCGAGGACCCCGATGCCGACACGCTCTTCGTGATGTTCGCCGACGGTACGTCGAGCCGCGAGACCTATGGCGCCGGGCGCTTTCTCTACGTGCCCTTGCCCGTGGCCGGCCACGTGACCGTCGACTTCAACCGTGCCCACAGCCCGCCGTGCGCGTTCACGCCGTTCGCGACCTGCCCGTTGCCGCCGGAGCAGAACCGGATTGCGCTTCGGGTCGCGGCCGGCGAACTCAGGTACGCAGGCGCCGAGCACTGAGGCTCGGGCGCGATCGGAGCTGGCCCGCGAGCGCTAATCCTCCGGGCCGTGCGCTAGACTGCCGGCCGGTCAGGCCGCTGATGCGGCCGCTGGGGGGATATCCATGATCACTCGCGTGGCTCTCACCGTGCTGCGGCGCGGAACGATCGTGGCGTTGGGTGCGCTTCTCGGCGCGAGCGCGGCGACCAAAGCGTCCTCCCCGTGGGACGATCCGTATCCGTCGACGTACCACGCGAGCCCTAGCGCGCCGGTGCTCATTCGCGGCGCGACGGTGCTGACGGGCACCGGCACGCGCCTCGAGGCCACCGACGTGCTGATCGCCGACGGCAAGATTGCCGCGATCGGCGCCAGCCTTGCGGCACCGGGCGGGGCGCGTGTCGTCGAGGCCCACGGCCGCTGGCTGACGCCCGGGCTCATCGACGTGCATTCGCACCTCGGTGTCTACCCGAGCCCGGCGATCCCAGGCAACAGCGACGGCAACGAGGCGACCTCCCCGGTCACGGCCAACGTCTGGGCCGAGCACTCCGTCTGGCCGGTGGACCCCGGATTCTCGACGGCGCTCGCGGGCGGCATCACGACGCTCGAGATCCTGCCGGGCTCCGCCAACCTCATCGGTGGCCGGTCGGTGGTCTTGAAGAACGTGCCGTCGGTCACCTACCAGCGGATGAAGTTCCCGGGGGCTCCGCAGAGCCTGAAGATGGCCTGTGGCGAGAACCCGAAGCGCGTTTATGGCGAGAAGAACACGGCGCCCTCGACGCGCATGGGCAACGTCGCGGGCTATCGCGCGGCGTGGATCGAGGCCGAGGAATACCTGCGCGACTTCAAGGAATACGACGCGAAGATGAAGGCGGGCGGCAAGAGCGCGGCCGATGCGAAGCCGCCGAAGCGCGACTTGAAGCTCGACACGCTCGCGCGGGCGCTGAAGGGCGAGATCCCGATCCAGATGCACTGCTACCGCGCCGACGAGATGGCGATCATGCTCGACATGTCGCGCGAGTTCGGCTTCCACATCGCCTCGTTCCACCACGCGACCGAGGCCTACAAGATCGCGAACCTCCTCGCCGAGAACGGCGTGTGCGCGGCGATGTGGGCCGACTGGTGGGGCTTCAAGATGGAGAGCAACGACGGCATCGAGGAGAATATCGCGCTCGTCGATGCGGCGCCCCAGAGCTGCGCGATCGTGCACTCGGATTCCGAGGAAGGAATCCAGCGATTGAACCAGGAAGCGGGCAAGGCCATCGCGCGCGGGCGCGCGGCCGGGCTCGACATCACGCCGGAGCGCGCGATCCGCTGGCTCACCGCCAATCCCGCCCGCGCCCTCGGCATCCTCGAGCGCACGGGTACCATCGAGGCCGGCAAGATGGCGGACGTGGTGCTCTGGAGCCGGGATCCCTTCAGCGTCTACGCGCTCGCCGATGAGGTCTACATCGACGGCGCGCTGCAATTCGATCGAGCGCATCCACCGTCGACGCCACGCTCCGACTTCATGCTCGGCCAGCCGGCCACGGCGGGTGCGCCATGAGCCGCTCGACGATGCCCTTTGGCCGATTCGTGTCGAGCGCCGCCGTACTCGCGCTGGTGCTGACGGCGGCTGCACCGGCTGCCCTCGCCGAGACCGCGGTTCTCCTCAAGAACGGCCTCATCCACACCGAGAGCGCGCGCGGCTCGCTCAAGGACTCGAGCGTGCTCATCGTTGGCGGGCGCGTCACGGCCGTCGGGCCTGGCCTCACGGCGCCGGAAGGCGCGACGGTGATCGACCTGCACGGCCGGCCCGTGACTCCCGCGCTCTTCGGCGGCGTCGGCTTCCTTGGCGTGGAGGAAATCACCGAGGAAGACTCGACGATCGATGCGGTGCTGAAGCTCGGCCAGATGCACCCCGAGTTCGACCCCTCGCTCGCCTTCAATCCCGACTCGATCCCGGTCAGCGTGAGCCGCGCCGATGGCATCGGCTTCGCGCTCGTGATCCCGGGCTCGGAAGCCGGGCGCCACGGCGCATCGGGGAGTTCCTCGGTCGCGGGGCAAGCGAGCATCGCGAGGCTCGATGGCCGCTCACCGCTCGCGCCCGTCGCGCTCAGCGTCGTGATCGGCGATGGTGGTGCGCTCTCTGGCAGCAGCCGCGCGGCCGTCTACATGCTGCTCGCGCAGGCGCTCGAGGAGGCGCGCAACCCCGCCGTCGCCAATTCGACCGATGTGCACCTCTTGACGCCCGCCGGGCGGCGCGTCCTCAGGAGCGTCGTCACCGAGCAGCGGCCGCTCCTGGTCGCGGCGGACCGCGCCTCGGACATCCGCACCGCGATCGAGTTCGCGACGCGCGAGAAGCTCAAGATAATCATCCAGGGCGGCGCGGAGGCGTGGCGCGTGGCGCCGCTGCTGAAGCGCGCCGCCGTCGCCGTCGTGCTCGATCCCCTCGATGACCTGCCCGCGTCCTTCGACAGCATCGGGGCGACGCTAGAGAATGCGGCGCGTCTCAACGCCGGCGGCGTCGCGATCGCCTTCAGCCTGCGCGATCCGGACCCGCACAACATCCGCAAGCTTCGCAATGCCGCCGGCGTTGCGGTCGCGCACGGCCTGCCGTGGAGTGCGGCGCTCACCGCGATCACGAGCGCGCCGGCGCGCCTCTTCCACGCCTCGGCCGAGTTCGGCAGCATCGAAGTGGGCAAGCCGGCGAACCTCGTCGTCTGGAGCGGCGATCCGCTCGAGGTCACGAGCCTCGCCGAGGCGGCCTGGCTCGACGGGACGCAGGCGACGCTGCGCTCGCGGCAGACGGAACTGCGCGATCGCTATCTTGCGAAGGTGCGGGCGGGCGCGGCGCGCTGATCAGCTGGCGCGCGTCAGCGCGCGCCGGCGAGGTCGTGGATGATCACGTCCCAGTGCGTCAGCGCCGAGTAGAACGAATCGACCGAGATCCGTTCGTTGAGCCCGTGCGCGAAGTCATCCGAGCCCTTCATGAACAGGCCCGACGTTCCGTACGTCGGGATGCCGCCGCGCCGGAACACCGAGCCGTCGGTCGCGTACGCCGCCATCGTGCCCGCAACGGTGGCGCCCGGGTGGGTGACGTTGACTGCATGGGTGACCGCCCGCATGACGTCCTGGCGCATCGGGGATGCGTCGGAGACGAGCGGCTCGTGCGCCAGCGTGATCCCGACTTTCTTGCCGCTGAGCTCCTCGAGCTTCGCCTTGACCTCGAGTGCCGTCGTGCCCGGGTAGATCCGGCAGTTCACGGTCGCGGTCGCCGACTGGGGCAGCGCGTTCTCGGCGTGCCCGCCCTGAAGCATCGTCGCGATGCAGGTGGTGCGCACAAGTCCCACGAACTCGGGGTCGGTGGAGATGACCTCGGCCGCCGCGGGATCCCCCGGGTTCGCCGCGAAGCGCTTGAGCGCCTCGCCGAACTCGCCCGGCCGGGAAGTCGCCGCAGCGCGAAAATCCTGCAGCGTCCAGTCGTTCCACTTGACCGGAAAGGCGTAGGCGCGGATCGCCTCGAGCGCATCGGCGAGCTCGTAGATCGCGTTGTCCTTGCGCGGCCGCGAGCTGTGGCCACCGGGGTTCCTCACCGTGAGCAGGTAGGTGACCGAGCTCTTCTCGGCGCCCTGCACGACGTAGGAGATGGGTCTTCCGTCGGCCTCGGCGAGCGCGCCACCGCCGCCATCGCCGTTCAGCGCAAATTCGGCGTCGATGAGGTCGCGGTGGTGCTCGACGAGGTCGATGGCGGTGTACTGCTCGGTCTCTTCGTCACCGCTGAACACGATGATGAGGTCGCGGGTCGGGTTGAAGTGCTCGGCCTTGAGTCTTAGGAATTCGGCCGTCAGCACCGCAATCTCGCTCTTGATGTCGGATGCTCCGCGCCCGAAGAAGTAGCCGTTCTCCTCCGTCAGCGTGAAAGGGTCGCGCTTCCAGTCCTCGCGCTTCGCCGTAACGACGTCCATGTGTGCGAGCAGCGCGATCGGCCGCCCGCCCTTGGCCGTTCCCCGGTAGCGCACGACCAGCGAGGCGCTGTCGCCAAGCGGCAGCACGTGCACGTCGGCGGCGGGGAAGCCGCCCGAGCGGAACTCCCCGGCGAGGTACTCGGCGACCTTCGGCACCTCGCCCTTGCCGATCGATGACTCGATGCTGACGATCTTCGCGAAGATCTCCCGAGCCTCCCGCCTGACCGCCTCAGGAGCCACCGGCGGCCTTGGCGCGGGCGCGGCTCCTGCGATGAGTGGCAGCGACAGGCCAAGCGCGACGCAGGCGGTCTTCAGCATGATTCATGGCTCCGGGCAGCGGTGAAGGGTGGCGGAGGGCGCGACACTATAGTCCGGTTGAAACGCCCGCCGCGAGGTGGAACCATAGTCGCCCGCGGCGCGCTGCCCCGTCCGACCGAGTTCCATCCGCATGTCGCACACGACCGCCGCGCTTCTCGAGGCTCTGGGCGCGGCCCTCGGTGCGGACGGCATCGTCACGGGCCCCGGGATTGGCGATCGCTACTGCGCCGACTCGACCCGCCTCAACGTCTGCCCGCCGCTCGCGCTGGTACGGCCGCGCACGACGGCGGAAGTCGCGGCGGTCCTCAGGCTCTGCCACGCCGCGGTTCAGCCGGTCGTCGTGCAGGGCGGCCTCACCGGTCTCGCCGGTGGCGCGACGCCTAAGACCGGGGAGATCTCACTCTCGCTCGAGCGCCTGACCGGCATCGAGTCGGTCGACCGGGATGCTCTCACGCTCACCGTGCGCGCCGGCACGCCGCTCGCGGCGATCCACGAGGAGGTCGGCCGCCACGGGCTGCAGTTCGCGCTCGATCTCGGCGCGCGGGGCTCCTGCAGCATCGGCGGCAACATCTCGACCAATGCCGGTGGCAATCGGGTGATCCGTTACGGCATGACGCGCGATCTCGTGCTGGGCCTTGAGGTCGTGCTCGCCGACGGCACGGTGCTGACGGCGATGAATTCGATGATGAAGAACAACGCCGGCTACGATCTCAAGCAGTTGTTCATCGGCAGCGAGGGCACGCTCGGGGTCGTCACGCGCGCGGTGCTGAGGCTGCACCCGGCGCCGGCGGAGCGCCTCACGGCGCTCGTCGCGGCGCCGAGTTTCGCGGCGCTCGTCGCGATCCTCAGGGAATCGCGCGCGGCGCTCGGCGGCCAGCTCGGCTCCTTCGAAGTGATGTGGTCGGCGTACTACGAGTTCTCGGTGACGCATTCGATCGGCGGGCAGCGTCCCTTCGCCGAGCAGCATCCGTTCTACGCACTGATCGAGCTCGAGGCACTGGAGCCAAAGAGCGACGCGGAGCGCCTCGAGGTGCTCCTCGCGCGGCTCATCGACGCGGGCAGCGTCACCGACGCCGTGATAGCCCGCTCGCTTGCCGACAGCGCGCGGCTGTGGCGGATCCGCGAATCGGCCGGGGAACTGCTTGCATACCTGCAGCCCGTGACCGCCTACGACATATCGATGCCGATCAATGCGATGGAGGCCTATATCAAGGACATCGAGCGGCGCTCCGCGCCACTGCTCGGGAAATGGCCGCCGTTCATCTTCGGGCACCTGGGCGATGGCAACCTGCACATCGTCGCCTCCGTCGCTTCGGCCGCGAATGTCGCGCCACTCGATGCGATAGTCTACGGCGCGCTCGACGGGTTCGGTTCCGTCTCGGCGGAACACGGTATCGGCGTACTGAAGCGAGGCTATCTCGGAAAATCGCGCACGCCAGTCGAGCTCCAACTGATGAGGCAGCTCAAGTCGACGCTCGATCCGCGCAACATCCTGAACCCCGGACGGGTGCTGTGAGCGCTCGCCCGCCGGCATCGGCCGCCGGCACCGCGACAGGCGGCGAGCTCGAGTACGTCGGCTTCTGGCCGCGACTGGCCGCCCAGGTCGTCGACTCGCTGTGGCTCACCCCGATCATCATGGTCCTCGGCTGGAAGCTCGTGCAGGCGGGCCCGGATCTGTCCGAGCAGCTGCTCCGCGACCCCGCGAGCATCTCGGTGACCGCGCTCATGTCCGAGATGGCGCCGAGCCCGCTCGACTTCGTGATCCAGTACCTCGTCCCTGCGATCCTGATCCTCGTGTTCTGGATGCTGAAAAACGCCACGCCCGGCAAGATGCTGCTGCACGCGAAGATCGTCGATGCGACGACCGGCGAGGCGCCCACGCGAGGGCAGCTCGTGATCCGCTACCTCGGCTACTACGTCTCGATCCTGACGTTCTTCCTCGGCTTCCTGTGGATCGCCGTCGATCCGCGCAAGCAAGGCTTCCACGACAAGCTCGCGAACACCGTCGTCGTGCGCCCGAAGCCGGTCGTCAGCTTCCCCGGGCGGAGTCCGCGGTGAGGCTCTACACGTTCTGGCGCAGCTCCGCCGCCTACCGCGTGCGAATCGCGCTCAACCTGAAGGGGCTTGGCTACTCGAGCATCAGCAAGGCGCTCGGCAAAGGCGCGCACCTGGCCGCCGACTACACCGTCGTCAATCCCCAAGGACTGATTCCCGCGCTCGAGGACGACGGCCACGTGATCGCGCAGTCGCTCGCAATCATGGAGTACCTCGACGAGACGCATCCCTTGCCGCCGTTCCTGCCGGCCGACCCGCTCGGCCGCGCGACCGTGCGCTCCATCGCCCAGGCGATCGCCTGCGACATCCATCCGCTCAACAACCTGCGCGTGCTCAACTACCTGCGCGGGTCGCTCGCCGCCGACGATGCGACGGTGACCGGCTGGTACCGCCACTGGATTGGCGTCGGCTTCGCGGGCCTCGAGGAACTCGCGCGGCGCCACTCGCGCTCGCGCCGGTTCTTCTACGGCGAGGCTCCGACGCTCGCGGACATCTGCCTGGTGCCACAGGTCTACAATGCCAGGCGCTTCGAGTGCGACCTCGCGCCCTACCCGACGCTGGTGGCGCTCAGTAACGCGCTCGAGGCCATCCCCGAATTTGCAGCTGCGCGCCCCGAGGCGCAGCCCGACGCCAGCTGAGCGCGAGGCGCTCCCATCGACGAGGATCGAAGCCATGAAGACCCGTGCCGCCATCGCCTATGCCGCCGGCAAGCCGCTCGAGATCGTGACCGTCGACCTCGAGGGGCCGCGCGCCGGCGAGGTGCTCATCGAGCTTAAGGCGACGGGCGTCTGCCACACGGATGAGTTCACGCGCTCCGGGGCCGATCCCGAGGGCCTGTTCCCGGTCATCTTCGGCCACGAAGGGGCCGGCGTCGTGGTCGAGGTGGGCGCCGGCGTCACCTCGGTCAGGAAGGGCGATCACGTGATCCCGCTCTACACACCCGAATGCCGGCAGTGCAAGAGCTGCACCTCCCACAAGACGAACCTGTGCACGGCGATCCGCGCCACCCAGGGCAAGGGAGTCATGCCGGACGGTTCGAGCCGGTTCTCGATCGACGGGCAGAAGATCCATCACTACATGGGCTGCTCGACGTTCTCGAACTACACCGTGCTCCCCGAGATCGCCGTCGCGAAGATCCGCGAGGACGCGCCGTTCGACAAGGTCTGCTACATCGGTTGCGGGGTCACGACCGGCATCGGCGCGGTCATCAACACCGCCAAGGTCGAGGCGGGCGCCAACGTCGTCGTGTTCGGGCTCGGTGGCATCGGACTCAACGTCATCCAGGGTGCGCGGCTCGTCGGCGCCAACAAGATCATCGGCGTCGACGTGAACCCGAAGCGGAAGTCGCTCGCCGAGAAGTTCGGCATGACGCACTTCGTCAATCCGAAGGAAGTGGAGGGCGACCTCGTCCAGTACCTGGTCGCGCTCACCGACGGCGGCGCCGACTACAGCTTCGAGTGTGTCGGCAACGTCGACCTCATGCGCCAGGCGCTCGAGTGCTGCCACCGCGGCTGGGGCGAGTCGGTCATCATCGGCGTCGCCGGCGCCGGCCAGGAGATCAAGACGCGGCCATTCCAGCTCGTCACCGGGCGCGTCTGGCGCGGCACGGCGTTCGGCGGCGCGCGCGGACGCACGGACGTCCCGAAGATCGTCGACTGGTACATGGACGGCAAGATCGCGATCGATCCCTTGATCACCCACGTGATGCCGCTCGAGAAGATCAACACGGCGTTCGACCTCATGCACGCCGGCGAGTCGATCCGCAGCGTCGTCACCTATTAACGAGAGCTAAGGGGGTTTCCATGAGTGTTTCCATCCATCCGTCGGTCGACAAGGGCGTGGCGCCGGGCTCCGCTACTTTCGCCGGCGGCACGCTGACCTGTCATTGCGCGACCGATCCGGTCACCGTCACGATCAAGGGCAACGTCGCGCACAACCACGCCTGCGGCTGCACGAAGTGCTGGAAGCCGAAGGGCGCCGCATTCTCGGTCGTCGCCGTGGTCGGCAAGGAGAACCTGAGCGTCACCGCCAACGGCCAGAAGCTGAAAGTCGCCGACGCAGCCGCGGCGATCCAGCGCCATGCCTGCACCGGCTGCGGCGTGCACATGTACGGTCGCATCGAGAACAAGGGCCACCCGTTCCACGGCCTCGACTTCGTGCACGTGGAACTATCAAAGGACAAAGGCTGGGCGGCGCCCGAGTTTGCCGCGTTCGTCTCCTCGATCATCGAGGCGGGCGCCGCGCGGCCCGAACAGATGGCGGCGGTGCGAGCGCGCCTGAAGGAACTGAAGCTCGAGCCGTACGACTGCCTGTCGCCGGTGCTCATGGATGCGATCGCGACGCATACCGCGAAGGCGAAGGGCGTGCTAGCCGCCTGACGCCGCGCGTGAACTCGCCCGAAGCGAAGGCGCCGACGACACTCAGCAGCCACGCCGGCTTCGGCGGGGTCGTGAGCTACCACGCCCACGACTCCACCGAGGTCGGCGCGCCGATGCGCTTCGCCCTCTACACGCCGCCGCAGGCGGCGCGGGGTCCCGTGCCGGTGCTCTACTACCTCGCCGGGCTCACCTGCAACGAAGAGACGTTCATGATCAAGGCGGGCGCGCAGCGCGTGGCTGCCGAGCTCGGTCTCCTCTTGGTTGCGCCCGACACGAGCCCGCGCTCACCGCGCATCGCCGGGGACGATGCGAGCTGGGACTTCGGGCAGGGAGCCGGGTTCTATGTCGATGCGACCGAGGCGCCGTGGTCCGGCCACTACCGAATGTACAGCTACGTGACCGGGGAGTTACCGGCCGTCATCGGGCGACACTTTCCGGCTCGCGGCGATGCGCAGGGAATCTTCGGGCACTCTATGGGCGGGCACGGCGCGCTCGTCGCCGCGCTCAGGAATCCCGCGCAATACAAGTCCGTGTCGGCGTTCGCACCGATCGGCGCACCGATGTCCTGTCCGTGGGGGCGGAAGGCGTTCTTGGGCTACCTCGGCAGCGACGAGAGCCGCTGGGCCGGGTACGACGCGAGCGCGCTGATGGCAGCCGGCCCGCGGCGCGATTCGATCCTTATCGACCAGGGCACGGGCGATAGATTCCTCGACGAGCAGTTGAAGCCCGACCTGCTCGTCGCAGCCGCGCGCGGGGCCGGCCAGGCGCTCGAGCTTCGGATGCAGCCGGGTTACGACCACGGCTACTACTTCATCAGCACGTTCATGGAGGCGCACCTGCGTTTCCATGCGGCGCGACTCAGCCTTTGAAGTCACGCCTCAGCCTGGTGCCCGGCGGTGAACTGACGCGCTTGAGTCGCGTCGCACGGAGCGGCCGGTGAGTGGCGGCGTTCTGGTGCTGGGCGGCTATGGCGCCTTCGGCACGCGACTCTCGACGCTGCTGGCCCGAAGTCCGGACCTCCCGGTCTTCATCGCCGGCCGCCGGCTGCAGGCGGCTGAGTCGCTGGCAAAAAAGCTTAGGCCCGCCGCCGTGCAGGCGGTGGCCCTCGACCGCGATGCCCCGGATACGATCGCCGCGTTCCTGCGCGAGCAACGCCCAAGGGTCGTCATCGACGCGGTCGGCCCGTTCCAGGGGCGCGACTACCGGCTGCCTGAGCTCGCGGCGATGCACGGCGCCCATTCGCTCGACCTCGCGGACGATCGCAACTATGTGGCGGGCATCACCTCGCTCAACGCGCGCGCGCAGGCGCGCGACGTCCTCATCGTGAGCGGCGCGTCGACGGTGCCGGCGCTCACCGGTGCCGTCGTCGACCGGCTGCTCGAGCAACTCGATTCGCTCGAATCCATCGACATCGGCCTCTCACCCGGCAACAAGAGCCCGCGCGGGCTCTCGACGGTGCGCTCGGTGATGTCCTACTGCGGCAAGGCTATCCCCGCGGTCGCGCGTGCGCACCTCGCGACGCGTCGTGGCTGGGGTGGGCTCGTGCTGCATCGCTACCCGGCGCCGGTCGGGCGGCGCTGGCTCTCGAACGTCGACCTGCCGGAGTCGGCGCTCCTGCGTGAGCGCTATCCCGGCATCGAGTCGATCGAGACGCGCGCGGGCCTCGAGCTCAGCGTGCTGCACCTTGGGCTTTCGTTCCTGTCGGTGCTCGTCGCGCGCGGGCTCATCAAGAGTCTCGTTCCGTGGAGCCGCACGCTTAAGTTCGCGGCCGGCACGCTCGGCGGCCTCGGCTCGGATGCGGGCGCGATGCACGTCGTTGTCGAGGGGACGCGCGCGGGCGTGAAGTTTCGTCGCCACTGGGCGATCGTCGCGGAACAGGACCACGGCCCATACATCCCGGTCACCGCGGCGAGCGTGCTTGCGAAGCGCTTGTGCCGCGTCGCGGGCTACGCGCCGCTGAACGCGCGTGGTGCGCAGCCCTGCGTCGGGCTCGTCGGGCTCGATGACTTCATGCGCGAGCTCGATGGCTTCGCCATTCGGACCGTCATGCACGACGAGCGGATCGCAGACTGACGTCGGCCGGGCCTAGGAGCCCGTCCGGGTAACGGCGATTTGGCCGAGCCGGCGAGCGGTGTTGAGCGTTGTATGGCGCATTGATGCTGGAGTTTGATGACGGGGCGACGCACAACGTCGCCCGTTCTTAGTGCAATCGCCGCGCGGCGAG